>NZ_CABPSD010000001.1:0-801833 GCF_902459575.1 Pandoraea morbifera | reverse complement strand
AGCGGTAGTTCAGTTGGTTAGAATACCGGCCTGTCACGCCGGGGGTCGCGGGTTCGAGCCCCGTCCGCTCCGCCAAACGAAGAAAGCCCAGGCTAACGCCTGGGCTTTTTTTTCTCTATCGTTCGCTTCTTGCCGCTGCAGTCGAAGGTTTGCACTGCGCCTTTCGGATGTTCTCGGAGCAAATTTTCCTGCGTTCATCCGCCGGCCAGAGCCTTCGCGGAATTTTCGCGTCAATCTCGCTGAACTCGCAAAACTTGCGCATCGAGGTGCCGCAAGGGGCCTGAGCGGCGAACCCTCGCGTCGCGATCTTTCCCGGCCGCGCGTTTCAGCGGACCAGACACGGTCGTTTCGGGTCGAATTTCCAGTTCGGAATGATCGATTGCATGGCGATGCTGTCGTCCCGAGCCCCCAGCCCGTACTCGAGGTACAGCGCATGCGCCGCCTGCACGGCTTCCATGTCGAGACTGACGCCGAGTCCCGGTGCGGTCGGCACCTTGACGGTGCCGTCGACGATTTGCAGCGGATGCGTGGTGAGGCACTGCCCATCCTGCCAGATCCAGTGCGTGTCGATCGCGGTAATCTTTCCGGGCGCTGCTGCGGCGACGTGCGTGAACATCGCGAGCGAGACGTCGAAGTGGTTGTTCGAGTGCGATCCCCAGGTCAGGCCCCAGTCGTGGCACATTTGCGCGACTCTCACCGAGCCCTGCATCGTCCAGAAATGCGGATCGGCCAACGGGATGTCGACGGATTGCAGCTGAATCGCATGCCCCATCTGACGCCAATCCGTTGCGATCATATTGGTCGCCGTCGGCAGCCCGGTGATGCGACGGAATTCCGCCATCACTTCGCGGCCTGAATAGCCATTCTCCGCACCACACGGATCTTCGGCATAAGCCAGCACGTCGTGCTTGTCGCGACACAGACGCACCGCCTCGGCTAGCGACCATGCGCCATTCGGATCGAGTGTCACGCGCGCCTTCGGGAAGCGTTTGGCAAGCGCGGTCACGGCTTCGATTTCGGCATCTCCTTCGAGTACGCCACCCTTGAGCTTGAAGTCCTGGAACCCGTAACGCGCGTGTGCAGCCTCCGCCAGCCGCACGACGGCATCGGGCGTCATCGCGACTTCCGTGCGGACTCGCTCCCACTCATCGCGCGCGGCGCGATTGTCGGCATAGGGGAGATCGCTGGCATGGCGATCGCCGATGAAGAACAGATAGCCGAGCATCGCGACTTCACTTCGCTGTTGCCCGTCACCCAGCAGCGCGGCGACCGGCACTTCGAGATGTTGTCCAAGCAGGTCGAGAAGGGCGGCTTCCAGCGCCGTGACGGCATGAATCGTCGTGCGCAAGTCAAAGGTCTGCAAGCCTCGGCCTGCGGCGTCGCGGTCGGCGAAAATACGCCGCGTCTGGCCGAGAATGGCCTGAATATTGGCAATCGACTGGCCCACGACATAGGGGCGCGAATCCTCGAGTGTCTGTCGTATCGCTTCGCCGCCAGGGACTTCGCCAACCCCCATATGCCCAGCGCTGTCTTGCAGGATGACGAGATTGCGAGTGAAGAACGGTCCATGGGCGCCGCTCAGGTTCAGCAACATGCTGTCGCGGCCGGCAACGGGAATGACGCGAAGGTCGGTAACGATCGGGGTTCGGCTCATGGTGGGTGTGCGGGTAGGCAGGAAGGTCGATAACGGTGCGAGGCTTGTTGTATGTCGTCAGACAACATTCTAGGGAAAGCCCATTGAAATGCCTTTGGGGGTATACCCCATTTGCCAGGGGTTTTACAAGGCGATGGGATGGTGAGATCGTAACGGCGTACCATCCCGGCATCGGTACGCGTATTCCTGTGTTGTCGTACAACGCGGGAATCGCCGAGATGCGAGCGCGGCGGGGCTGCCGTCCGGCGTGCGAGGCAACGGCGCTGGCGCCTGGGTCGTCAGCCTTTGATGCGTACGACCCAGCGCAGGTAAAGGAGCAGACCGAGGGCGGCGACGCCCAGGCTTGCACTGTTCGCGAACCAGAACCCGGCGGCGCCGTGAAGCCATGCCGGCGACATTCCTCCGACGTCGAAACCCAATGCATAACCGCCCCCCAGGCCAACGCCCCAGAGCGACAGGGCGTAAATGACCGTGGGTACCACGGCGACCTTCCAGGCGCGGAGCACGAAGACTGCTGTCACTTGCAGTGCATCGAACACGTGGTAGAGGGCTACGATCGCGAGCAGCGGGGTCGTGACCGCCGCCACGAGCGGGTCGGCGGTGTAGGCCGCGAGGATCAATGGCCGGCCGATCCACATGAGCGTTGCGAGCAGTACGCCCAACATGCCGGCAAACTCTACGCCACGGCGTCCGACCCGGCGAGCCAGCGTGAAGTCGCGCGAGCCGATCGCCTGCGCGGTGAGCGTCGAGGTCGCGATGCCGATCGACATCGGCAGCATGTACATGAGGGCGCCGAGGTTGGCGGCAATCTGATGTCCGGCGAGCGTAACGTCGCCCAGGCGCGCAATGAAGATCGCCATGAAGGAGAACGCCGTGACCTCGATCAGGTAGCTCAGGCCCATCGGCACACCGAGTTTGAGCAGAGCGCGAATGGCGTGCCAGTTCGGCCAGCAGAATCGCGCGAAGATGCCGAACTCGCGTAACTTGGCGTGACGCGCCATGAGCGTGAGTCCCAGTGCGCATGACACCCAATTGATGGCGGTCGTGGCAATGGCGCAACCGGTACTGCCGAGCGCCGGGATGCCCAGACGCTCGACGCCGTAGATCAGTGCGAGATTCAGCGGGACTTTCAGTGCAAGTCCCGTCACCTGAATTGCCATGACGATGCGCGGCAGACCGACCGCCGTCGACAGGGACGAGTACAGGCGAAAGAGCAGTGCGGCGGGCAGGCCGAAGGCGAGCGTCTGCAGATAGGCGCTCGCTCTCGCCTCGAGTTCGGGGGTAGCTTCGGAGAGCTGCAGGATGAACTGCGGATGCGACAGGACAAGTACGCCCGGCACCGCGAGGAACAGGGCCAGCCAGAAACCCTGACGCACTTCCTCGCCGATGGCGTCGCGCGCGCCGCCGCCGAACAACTGCGCGACGATCGGCGAGAGCGCCACCAGGATGCCCATCAGCCCAACGTACACGGAAATGTAAATGGAGCCGCCGAGTGCCAGCGATGCGAGATCGAATGCAGAGGCGCGGCCGACCATCGCGGTGTCGATCACGCCAAAGGCGATGACCGCCAATTGGCCGATCAGCACCGGCCAGGCCAGCCCGGCAATGCGTTTGATGTCATGCCACATGCTGTTGCGCATCGGCCCCGGTCAGCGTGGCCGCGCGGCACGACGCCACGGACGCTCCTGCAGCACGTAGAGACGGAAGCGCTCGTCGCGGTCGGCCGCGCGACGGCCTTCCCACAACTGGCGCCACTCGTAAGGCGCGAGCGAGAGCGGTTCGCTGTAATCTTGCGAGTCCTGGCGCAGCAGCACGTCGCAGTCGTCTTCGGCCGAGCCGAAGCGCATCTTGCCGAAGTAGGCGAACGACGCCAACTGCGCATCACCCACGCGCGCGGTGCGAATGCAGGTGTAATCGGCGGGAAGATGCGCGGCGATCTGTGCGGCGACGTCGCGATACGTCCGGCCGTAGTTCACGACCGGCAGCCACAGCGTCATGAGCAGCACCCACATGAGCGTGGTGCCTCCCGAGGACAGCACGACGCTGCGCCACAGCACCTTGGGGCTGCGCGACACGCGCCAGGCCACCAGTGCGACCCAGGCGCCAGTCACGATCAGCGCACTTATCAGCGTGATCCAGCTGAACTCGGGCTGAAAGCCCGGCACCAGACGGCGCAGGTTGCGTGCCGTGGACGCCGGAAATCCGGTAATGCCGGCGAGCCACACGATCCAGACGAAGCCGGCCAGCACGGTAAAGGACAACACGGCGAACCAGTCGATGGCGTTGACCGTGCCGCGTTTGAGCGTGGGCAGGCCGAAGGCGGCGATGATCGACAGTGCCGGCAGCGTGAGCATGAAGAGCTGGTTGCCCTGATGCGCCTGAAGCACGATCAGCACCAGGATCACGATGGCGAAGGCCAGCGCGATTGCGATATGCGGTGCGCGTCGCATGCCGCGCCATGAGTACAGGGACCAGGCGGCGAGCGGCCACGCCGGCCAGGCGAATAGTGCGAGGTTTTTTGCGATGTAGCTCAGCGACACGAGCGAAGGGCCACTGAAGGTATCGACGCCGATGTCAGCCCACTCGCCGAGCCATTGGCGCGCGCCATCGGCCAGTTTCAACGCGGCGAGCGGCCATGTGCAGGCGATGAGCAGGGCGATGGGGGTGGACACCAGCAGGAGCATGCGCAGCGGCAGAGGGCGACACACGATCGCGGCTGCGATGCCGGCGATCCACAGCGAGAGCACCATCATCGGCGACGAGGCGAGCGCCATGCCGCCGAGTGCAAGACCGAACCACATGGCGCCCTGGCGCGGCTTGTCGAGACTGCGCACCAGACCGTAGATGGCCATGGAAATCAGCGTGAGCTGGCCGACGGTAGACGTCGTTTCGTGGCCGCGTTCGGCCAGACCGAAACAGGCGAGCAGAATCAGCAGGGCACCGTCGGCGAGGGTGCGTCCGTAGTCGCGCGGCTCGGGTTCTCCGCCGAAGGCATACTTGAACGGCTGGACTTCGGGGCGACGGCCCAGCAAGTAGGTGCCGTACCAGATGAAGGTGCAGGTCGCGTAAAAGCAAAGGCCGGTGACGACGCGGGCGGCGTCGGGCGCGTCGAGCCACGAGAAGGCGCGAATGGCGAGCGCACCGAGCCATGAGACCAGCGGCCCGCTGTCATAAATGGGTTTGCCGGCGATGTTGGGCAACAGCCAGTCCGACAAGTGGCCGTGCGCCATCGTCCACATCACGCCGAAGCCCGCCGCATCCTCGTTCTTCCACGGGTCGCGACCGAACAACCCCGCCAGCACATAGATGACGCAAATGGCAATGAGCAGCGAGCGGGGTAGCGCGCTGGTGGCGGAGGCAGTGATGCGAACTCGTTTCATAGGCGATACGGCAAGCCCGGCGCACCGGCCGGATGGGAAAACTCAGGAGATGAGCCGGAACCGGCCCGGGGGTGAAACCTGGGTGATGCTCAGGGTGCGACCAAGGGAAAACTCGGGTGTATTGCGAAAGCCGACAGTATGACAGTAACCGGCATTTCGGCGCAGGCCAGAACCAAGAAAAAAGGGCAGCCTGAGCTGCCCCTTTCCAGTGCCTTTCATAACGCTGCGGAGGTGTCCCGCAAGCCTCGGCCCGCTGACTGCTGTCGGGCCACAGGCACTACGTCGTCTGGCGCGTCGCCGATGAAACTCAGGCGATCTTGCCGCCGGCGCGATTGCCGAACTTCTGACGGAACTTGTCGACGCGGCCGGCCGTGTCCATGATGCGCTGTTCGCCCGTGTAGAAGTTGTGCGAAGCCGACGACGTATCCATCTTCACGAGCGGATAGGTCTTGCCATCCTTCTCAGCCGTTTCCTTGGTCTGGATCGTCGAGCGGGTGATGAACTCGAAGTCGACGCCGGGCGTCATGTCGCGGAACAGGACTTCGCGGTAAACCGGGTGGATGCCTTCTTTCATGATGTACCTTGGGTTAGATCGGTAGCCAGTCTGCGCGAGCCCCTTGGCCCGCTAACGCCATCACGCCATCGCTGTCCTGCGACTGGGAGGGCGCCAACCACTTTCCGGGTGAGTAAAACGCGCATTATGCCATGAAAACAACGACTTTCGCAAAGTTTTCATGGGGTTGCGCCGGGCCGTGGCGACGGCGTGCCATGCGCCTCGCCGCCATCGTCGGCCGGGGCGGCGGGATCTTGCAGGAAGTAGCGCGAAAACAAGATGTACAGGGCCGGGTATTCGTCGCGAAACGCTTCCGGGGCCACAAAAAACGCCTCGGCGCACACGGCAAAAAACTCCGACTCATGCTCCGTGGCATAGGGGTCGAGGAGCGACGCGGCGCAAAACGCCTCCCAGCGATCGTCCGGCACGTTCGCCACATGGTGGCAAAACGCTTCGTAGGCCGGGTCGAACACGTCGCACCATGCCTGCGTCGTCAGGTCGCCGTGCAAACGGCGCAACATCGGCGGCACACCGTCCGCTTCGCCGCCTTCCATGTCGATCTTGTGGACAAATTCGTGAATCACCACGTTGTACGCGAGCACGTCGCTCGCTTGCACGTCTTGCCATGAGAGCAGCACGGGGCCGCCCTCCCAGGCTTCGCCGCTCGCCTCCTGTTCGATGTCGTGAACCACGCCAGCGTCGTCCTGTACCGTTTTGCGAATCAGGAATTCGCCCGGATAGAGCACGATGCCGGTCCACCCGCGATAAAGCGCGCTTGGCAGATGAAGAATCGGCAGACAGGCCTGGGCGGCTACCGAAACGCACATGGCTTCGGTCAGCACCAGGTCGTGCGCGGTCGAGAAATGCTTGCTGGCGAGGAAGTCGGTCGCCAGATGACGCAACTTGTCGAGGTCGGTGGCGCTGCGGCGCGCCAGGAACGGCAGGGCGGCCACCACTTCCTGCCACACGGCATCGTCGATTTCGGGGCGGCGGGGCGAGCGCCTCAGGCGAGCAAGCAGGGTCTTGAGCATGGCGGGTGGAGCCGAAGTTGCGTTATGACGTTGCGTCGTGCGGAGGGCCGCGAGCCGATGTCACGCCGATGGCGCCTCGATTCTAATTTAGCCGCTTGCGGTTTGCCGCATGGATCGCGTGGCCTCGCGCTGCATCGGCGCGTTTCGTCACGGCGCCGACGTGGGGTCCGAGCGCATGCCACAGTGTGCGCTCAGCGCTGTGCAAGCTCTGGCGCCGTTTCCCAGCGAACCGCGCGAACGCCCGGCGTGTCGCCGAGTCTGGAGACGAGGTGCACGAGTGCCGCGCGACGGCTGCGTTCGCAGCGCAACACGTATTCGAGTTCGAGCAGGTAGCCCCCCGAACGCTCGGTGCGGCTGGCGTGCCCCGGGGGGAGTCTCTCGGCGCGGAGCGCGTGTCGCACCTGGGCATCGATGGCGTGGGCTTTCGTGGCGAGCGCGAGCACCACGACGCGGTATTGCGGCGACGCGTTGCTCGCAGGGCGGGTGGCCGCGGAAGGGGTGGCGCAAGGGGGCGCGAGCCGGGCACGTGCGCGATCGAGCAGCGTGGGGATGAGCATTTGCAGCGTCATGGTGTCCTCCTGATTCAAGGGCCTGAGACGGCGGATGCCGGGGCATGGTGGGGCATGGCGATGCGTGTCGCGCCAACGGTGTCACGGTGCGGCGTGACGAGCCGGCGCGTCGCGCTGTGCGATGCGTGAATTCTGCGCAAGCGTTGGCAAGCTTCGTGCGCTTGCAGACCGGGCCGACAGTGCGATGTCGGGCCGCCGCAGGCGCGCCAAGCGTGTGTCGTGCCGGACATGCGGACATGTCCGTCAAACGCTGAATTGCGGTCAGGGGTGCGGGAAATACGGGATCGCCGGTGCGGCTGCGGCCGACCTCCCGGTCGGTCCATCCATGCGATCGATGCACTACCGCTGCGGCGTCGGGCCCGGCAGCGGCAGTCGGAGACGACTGCGGGTTACCGGGCCAACGCCTCGCCGGTCATTGCCGACGCTTGCGTGCTACTGGAGCAACTGCCCACGGAAAACTCCGTCATGATGAGAAAGATGCAATTTTAGAGGGGTGTCACGCATCTGTAAAGCAATTGAGGGGGTTTTGCGGTCATTTGCCGCAATTTTGATGGTATTTCGGCGAATTTTGAATCGGCGCTTTGGTTTTTCCCTGATAGGCAAGGGGGTACCCGCGACGCGATCGCCCGCTCGGCCCCTGCACGGACTCAATCCGGCAGCACCTTGCCGGGATTCATGAGCCCGTCCGGATCGAAGGCGGCTTTCAGCCGGCGCATCAATGCCATTTCGACGGCAGACTTGTATTGCGCCGATGCGTCGCGCTTGTACTGTCCGAGGCCGTGTTCGGCGCTGATCGTGCCGCGATGCGCGTGCACGCTGTCATGGACGGCGGCGCTCACCGATGCCTGATACTGAGCCAGAAAGCGTGCGGGATCGACCCCGGGAGGTGCCATCACGTTGTAATGCAGATTGCCGTCGCCCAGATGGCCGAAGGTGACCATGCGCGCGCCGGGCGCAATGCGTTGCACGATCGGGTCGGTCGCGTCGAGAAACGCCGGGACCTGAGACACGGGCACGGCGATGTCGTGCTTGATATTGAGCCCGGAGGCGGACTGCGCGAGGGGAATGCTCTCCCGCAGGTGCCAGAGCGCATTCGATTGGGCGAGGTTGTTCGCGACGATGGCGTCGCGCACGATGCCGTCGTCCGAGGCGGCGTTCAGCAAGCGCTCCAACAGGTCACGGGCATGGGCCTCGCTCTCGATGTCGGAGAGTTCGAGCAACACGGCCTGGGGGTGCGATTGCGTGAAAGGATAACGCTGCTGAGGGAAGACCTGCGTCACGAGTCGCAGGCAGAAGTCGGACATCAGCTCGAAGCCGGTGAGCAGTGGGCCGGCCATGCGCTGCGCCAGATCGAGCAAGGCCAGCGCCTGCGCCGGGCTATCGAGCGCGGCGAGCGCCGTCATGCGGGCGGCGGGTTGCGCAAAGAGTTTGAGCGTCGCGGCGGTGATCAGCCCGAGCGTGCCCTCGGCGCCAACGAACAGGTCGCGCAGATCGTAACCGGTATTGTCCTTGCGCAGCCCGCGCAGGCCATCCCACAGTTCGCCTTGCGGCGTGACGACCTCCAGACCGAGACACAGTTCGCGGGCGTTGCCGTAACGCAGTACGGCGGTGCCGCCCGCGTTCGTGGCGAGGTTGCCGCCGATCGTGCAACTGCCTTCGGCGGCCAGGCTCAACGGGAAAAGCCGCTGCACGTCGGCCGCCGCAGCCTGGACGTTGGCGAGCAGACAACCGGCTTCGGCGATCAGTGTCATGTTCGCAGCGTCGACCTCGCGAATGCGGTCGAGGCGGCGCAAGCTGATCACGACCTGGTGGCCACTGCCATCGGGGGTCGCGCCGCCGGCGAGGCCGGTATTGCCCCCCTGCGGCACCATGGGCACGCGATGTGCGTGACACAACCGGACAATGGCGGCGACTTGTTCGGCGTTTGCGGGGCGAACGACTGCCAGTGCACGTCCCGTGTAGCGTTTGCGTTGATCGGTCAGGTAGGCGCTGGTGTCCGTGGCGTCGGTCAGCACGTGGTCGTGGCCGAGCAGGTCTCGACAGGCGATGAGGAAGCGAGCGTGGTTCATGACAGGCGAGGCGCTGCGCAAACGTCACGCGGGGGCGCGGGTGGGCGTGCGGTGAACATCTCGCGACGGCTATCGAGTAACGGCGGCACGCGCCTTTGCCGCGCGCTTGAAGGGGCGCAGGTAGAAGACGGTCGCGAAAAAGAAAATCACGCACAGCGCCGTTTCGATCCACGCGAGCGTGGCGGACGCTCCGGTGTCGGACATGCCGCGCACCACGCCTTCGGCGAGGAAAAGCAGAATGAACATGCTCGACCACTGGAGCGTATACAGGTTGCCTCGCAGCACGCCGCGCAGCGGCAGCAGCAAGAGCAGGGCCTTGAGCACCAGCCACGATCCCCCCGGGCGCAGCGGTGCAAGCCACAGCTCCCATGCGACAGACAATGCGATCAATGCCAGCAGGCTCGCGATGCTGACCCGGCGCAGCAAGGGCGAGGCGCCCGATGACGCGCTCGTCGCTGAGGGGTTTGTGGTCGGGTCGGGCGGCATGACAGTCATCGATGGGTCCCTTGGGCCGGCGCTGCGGTGCGAATGGCGCGTGTTGCGACGGGGCGGCATGTCGGCAATGCCTGGCGCTTGATCGGAAATGCGGCTGCGCGCCTCGACGCAAGCGTCAGGCGCACTGCCTCATTCTGCCAGCTTGCGGGCGGCGCGTGCGAGTCGTGCACCCAACGCCGACGCCAGTTGACGCTCGTCCGCGGACAGCGGGTTGCCATCGTGCGCGAAGTGCGTGGCTCCATAGGGGGACCCGCCGGTGCGCGTGCTCGAGAGCGCCGGTTCGGTGTACGGCAATCCCAGGAGCAGCATGCCGTGATGCAGCAGCGGAATCATCATCGAGAGCAAGGTGCTCTCCTGGCCGCCGTGCAAACTTGCGCTGGAGGTGAACACGCAGGCCGGTTTGCCGGAAAGTGCGCCGGAAAGCCATTGGGGCGTGGTGCCATCGAGGAAATACTTCAGCGCGGCGGCCATGTTGCCGAAGCGCGTGGGCGAGCCGAGGGCGAGCCCGGCGCATTCTTCAAGATCACGCAATTCGACATAGGGCGGACCGCTGTCGGGAATGTCCGGCGCGGTGGCTTCGCAGACGGTCGACACGGCGGGAACGGTACGCACCCGCGCCTGAGCGCCGGGCACGCTGTCGATGCCGGCGGCGATACACTGCGCGAGTTGTGCCGTGGTGCCGTGGCGGCTGTAGTACAGGACGAGGATTTCGGTCATGAAGTCGATTGGGGCTCGCGCAATGGGCAACGCCGTGGCACGCCGCGCGCGCGCGCTCGACGGCGTGCCGGTAAACCGCCCGTAAACCTGGGGCTTGAGTGAAAAGCGGACGAAAAGTGCGGGTATTATAGGGCGTTCCCGGTGTGGTAACGGATCGGGCACAGCGAATGATTTCCGGGCCGGCGTCCCGGCCTGTCCTGCGCCCCCACACCCTCTGTTTGTCGCCCTGTGCTCAGGCCTGTTGTGCGTCGCCGTATTTCTTCGAGGAGCCCGATTTGCCCAAGGTACCCCGCGTCAACTGGAACAACGTTCGACAACTGCTGCGATACGCATTGGCGCGAGCGCAGGACGACCGGATTCCGCAAGTGGCGGGAAGTCTCACGTTCACCTCGATTCTGTCGATCGTGCCGCTGTTTGCCGTGACATTCGCGCTGTTCACGGCCTTTCCGATCTTCAACTCGTTCCGCGACGCGTTGCAGGGGTTCCTGCTCGAGCACCTGATGCCCGAGAGCGTCAACGCGCAGATCTTCAAATACCTGAACCAGTTCGCCTCGAAGGCGACGGGCCTGACGGCGTTCGGTCTGGTCGGTTTACTGGTGACGGCCGTGCTGACGTTGATGACGATCGAGTCGGCGTTCAATGTCATCTGGCGGGTGCCGCGACCGCGCCCGCTTGCGCAACGCCTGATCATCTACTGGAGTCTGCTCACGTTGGGACCGCTGCTGTTCGGCGTGAGTCTGTCGATCAGTTCGTACATCTTCACGCAGTCGATGTCGTTGGTGAGCACCTTGCCTCCCTCGGTGGCTTCGTTGCTCAGCCTGATCCCGCCAGCACTCACGAGTGTGGCGTTCATGCTGATGTACCTGTACATGCCGAATTGCAAGGTGGAGTGGCGCGACGCGCTCGTGGGCGGCATCGTCGCCGCCATTGCGTTCGATCTGACCAAGCGCGGCTTCGGCATGTACATTCGCCGGTTCCCGACCTACACGGCGGTGTACGGCGCATTTGCCGCGGTGCCGATTTTTCTGCTGTGGGTGTATCTGTCGTGGCTGGTGGCGCTGCTTGGCGCCACGATCACGTCGGTGCTGCCGGCGTTGCGTCTGGGGCATTTCCAGTATCCGCGGTTTCCCGGCAGCGACTTGCTTGACGGCCTGACGCTCATCCACTTGCTCAACCAGGACCGTGAAGCGGGCCGCGGCGGGCTGACGACCCAGCAACTTGCGCGCGCGATGCGCACCAGTCTCGAGCACGCCAACGACCTGTTGACGCGTCTCGAGCGAATGAGCTGGGTGGGCCGGCTGTCGATGCAGCCGCCCGCCGAGCGCTGGCTGCTGTTGGCGAACCCTCGCAAAACCACGCTGGCGCCACTTGTCGCGCAGTTGGCGCTCAACGTCGACGAACTGGCGCGGCAACTGGAGCGCCATGCGCTCGATGGCGCGCAGGTCGCCGCGATGCTTCGCGAGGGCAACTGGGATGTGCCGCTCGCCGACGCGCTACCGTGCGACATCGCCTCGGAAGACGACGCCGCGCAATGCGGCGATGCCGGTACCGATACCGCGAACGGGATGCGCGGCGTGGGTAATGCGGGGCGCTAAAGCTTGATTCGCCCGAGACAGATGTCCCGGAACATGACCCAATCGCCCATCAGGCTGTAGATCGGGTGACGAAAGGTGGCGGGGCGGTTCTTCTCGAAGAAGAAGTGCCCGATCCAGGCGAACGCGTAGCCGCACACGATGGCCCCGGCCAGCCACCCCATGTTGCCGGTCACGGCGAACGCCACGACAAAGGCGATCACCCCCCACGAACCGGCGAAGTGCAGCCGGCGGCAGACGGGATTGCGATGCTCGCCGAGATAAAACGGATAGAAGTCCGCGAACCGGGGAAACGCTGGTGCACTGTCGTGGGTATTTCGCATGGCGAACCTCCTCGCTTCCTTGTGAGGACGACGCGTTCAGTGTCGCACGAATTGCCGGAGCGCATCGAGCAGGGCATCGGGCTGTTCGGTCATGATGGCATGCCCCGCGTCGACGACGGTGACGCTCACCGGCGCCCCGGCCGCGCGCAGCGCGTCGAGCAGCCCCTGCGCGGCGCGCGGAGGCGTCATCTGGTCGCGTTTGCCCAGCACGGCAAGTACCGGGCACGTCACGCGCGCGGCGGCGTCGGCGCCTTGATCGTATCGATTGCAAGCCTCAAAGTCGGTGAGGAAGACTTTCGCAGGATTGCGCTGCGCGACGCGCTCCATCAAACGCTGATTGACGCCCCGGGTCCAGAAGCCGGGCCCCGGCGCCGACGGCTTGGCGGCCAGCGTGCCGTGCGACCAGGCGTTGACGAGCGCGATGGCCTCCGGCTCCCGATGCGCGGCGGCGTCCAGCAACGCGTCGGCCACCTTCATCGGATAGGCCGTTCCCACCAGGGCGATGCGCGTCACCCGCGCCGGATGCCGGGCGGCGGCATCGAGCGCGATCAACGATCCCATGCTGTGTCCCACCCAGGTCGCCTCGCGAACGCCGGCGGCATCGAGTACGGCGACGACGTGATCGGCCATCTCGCCGATCGTGCGCAGCGGCGCGCCGTTGCTTCGGTGGTGGCCGGGCAGATCCAGCGCGAGCACGTTCATGCCGTGATTGGCGAGATAGCGGCTCTGTAGCCCCCAGACGCTGTGATCGTGCTGCGCGCCATGCAGGAACACCACGGTGGGTTGCCCGGGCTGGATCGGCTTGCCTGCCGTGTAGGCGTAGACGTTGCTTCCTGCGATCTCGAAGTTCATCGGGCATGCCCCCGGGAAGCGGATTTGACGGCCGCCTTCAGGCCGCGGTTGAGATCCTGAATCAGGTCGTCGGGGTCTTCGAGGCCGATCGACAGCCGTACAGTCCCCTCGCCGATGCCCGCCGCCGCCAACGCCGCAGTGTCCATGCGGAAGTGCGTGGTCGAGGCGGGATGTATCACGAGCGAGCGCGCGTCGCCAACGTTGGCGAGATGCGAGAACAGCTGCAGCGACTCGATGAAACGGCGTCCGGCTTCGCGATCGCCCTTCAGATTGAAGCTGAAGACGGCGCCCGCGCCGCGCGGCAACAATTGCTTGGCGAGCGCGTAATCCGGATGCGATGGCAACTCCGGGTAGGCCACGCTCGCCACCGCGTCGTGGCCGGCAAGGAATTCCACGACACGACGGGCATTCTCGACGTGCCGCGCCATTCGCAACGGTAACGTCTCGATGCCTTGCAGCAGTTGCCAGGCCGCCTGCGGATGCAGGCAGGCGCCGAAATCGCGCAGGCCCTCCCGTCGCGCGCGCAGCAGGAAGGGCGCGACGGAGTTCTCTTCGGCGAAAACCATGCCGTGAAAGCCGTCGTACGGTTGCGTCAGCTCGGGAAATTTGCCGCTTTTGTCGAAATCGAAGGTGCCTGCGTCGATCAGCACGCCGCCGATCGTGGTCCCGTGACCGCCCAGAAACTTGGTGGCGGAATGGTAGACGAGATCGGCGCCATGATCGAACGGTCGGATGAGCCAGGGAGTGGTGAAGGTGCTGTCGACGAGCAGCGGCACGCCGGCGTCGTGCGCGATCTGCGCGACGCGTGGGATATCCAGGACGTCGAGGCCCGGATTGCCGAGGGTCTCGCCGAAAAACAACCGGGTCTGCGCTCGGACGGCGGCGCGCCAGCCATCGATGTCGCCGGGTCGCACGAACGTCGTCTCGATGCCGAAGCGCCGCATCGTGTAGTGCAGCAGGTTGTGCGAGCCGCCATACAGCGCGCTCGACGCCACGATGTGCGATCCCGCACCCATCAGCGTGGCGATGGCGAGATGCAGCGCCGCTTGCCCGCTTGCCGTCGAAATGGCGCCGACCCCATTCTCCAGCGCGGCCATGCGCTCCTCGAACACGGCGTTGGTCGGATTCGAGATGCGCGAATAGACATGGCCGGCGCGCTCCATGTTGAACAGTGCCGCAGCCTGGTCGGCATCCGAGAAGACGAACGAGGTGGTCTGGTAGATCGGCGTGGCGCGCGCCCCCGTGGCGGGGTCGGGCGCGGCCCCGGCGTGCAGGGCGAGCGTGTCGAAGTGCGGTACGGACATGTCGAAGAGGGCCTCGCGGTTGGCTTGACGTTGACCTGACGTTGACGCTTGACGTGGACTTTACGTATACGGCAATCCTAGCATCCCCTTCGTCGGCGGCGGCACGCTTTGCGGCTTGGATCAGGGAAATTGCGGTGTTGTCCGATGCCGCACATGCGGCGATGTCCGAACCATGCCCCGGCACCGGCCGAAAACCCGCGTCGCACGGTCATGTGCGCGCCAATTGCCTTTCCTTTTCAGACGCTTTCCGATAGCATCCATTGAACAGGTTCCAACCATTATTCATACGGAGACAGCGGCGTTCGCGCCGGCGCTCCGTCTCGCAAGCCGAAGTCTGGGCGAAGTCCGGCAATACGTTGCGCGGCAGCGTTTCGCCACGATTGCCCGAGCAACACAATGAGGAGTGTGTGCCATGCGTGTGTCTGACATCCTGAAAGTAAAGGGCAACACCCTGTTCACCGTGACACCGGAGACGCCGCTTGCCGACGCCGTCGACACGATGGCAGAGCACGACATCGGTTCGCTGGTCGTCATGGAGTACGGCGATCTCGTGGGCATGCTCACGTTCCGGGAAATCATCAACACGATCAGCAAGAACGGCGGCACCGTCGGTGGCTCCACGATCCGCAAGGTCATGGACGATCATCCGCTCACGTGCACGCCGGAGACGGATGTGAACGAAGTCCGTCGCATGATGCTCGAGCGCCATGCCCGTTACCTGCCGGTGATGGACAACCGCACGCTCATGGGCGTGATTTCCTTCTACGACGTGGCTCGGGCGGTCGTCGAGGAGCAGTCGTTCGAGAACCGCATGCTCAAGGCGTACATTCGTGACTGGCCTGCCGAGGAAGCGGAAAGCGCCAAGTGAGCGAGGCCAGCCAGCGCGGGGCACGCGGCGAGGGCCACCAATCACGACTGTTGAAACAACGGCGCTTCGCGCCGTTTTTCTGGACGCAGTTCCTGGGTGCAATGAACGACAACGTGTTCAAGATCGCGTTCACGTCGCTCGTCACCTATCACGCATCGCTGTTTCAGGACGTCGACGGAAAGACCGCGGCGTTTCTGATCTCGGCGATCTTCATCGCACCGTTTCTGCTGTTCTCGGCCACGAGCGGTCAGATCGCCGACAAGTGGGACAAGGCGCGCCTGATTCGCTTCGTCAAGACGCTCGAGATCGGCATCATGGCTGTGGGCGCTGCCGGATTTCTCTGGACAAGTGCACCGCTGCTGTACCTTTGCACGTTCCTGATGGGCCTGCATTCCACGCTTTTCGGGCCGGTGAAGTACGCGTATCTTCCCCAGCATCTGGCCAATCATGAGCTGGTCGGTGGCAACGGACTGGTGGAGATGGGCACGTTCGTCGCCATTCTGATCGGCACGATCGTGGGCGGCGAGCTGGCCGGCACGGGGGCGGGGGCGTTGCCGTGGATCGGCGGCGTGTGCCTGATGCTGGCGGTGCTCGGGCGTTTGGTGTCGACCTGGGTGCCGCAAACGCCAGCAGCGCAGCCGGATCTGCGCATCAACTGGAACCCGTTCACGGAAACGTGGCGCAACCTCCGCATTGCGCGTACGGATCGGGCCGTTTTTCAAAGCCTGCTCGGCATCTCCTGGCTCTGGTTCCTCGGTGCCACGTTTCTCGCCTCGTTCTTCAATTTCGCGCACGACGTGCTCGGTGCCGACCCAAGCGTCGTGACGCTGTTGCTCGCGATGTTCTCCGTGGGCATCGGCGTGGGGTCGCTGCTGTGCGAACGACTCTCGGGCGGGAAAGTGGAGATCGGGCTGGTGCCTTTCGGTTCGATCGGCATGACGGTGTTCGCCGTCGATCTGTACTTCGCGAGCCGGGGCGGCACGCCGGGCGGCGCGCTCCAGTCCGTGGGCCAGTTTGTTGCGCAACCAGCGCACTGGCGCATTCTTGCCGATCTGTTCCTGCTCGCGATGTTCGGCGGGTTCTACAGCGTGCCGCTGTACGCATTGATCCAGAGTCGAAGCGCGCCGTCGCATCGCGCACGCATCATTGCCGCGAACAACATTCTCAACGCGCTGTTCATGGTCGTGTCCGCGCTCATGGCAATGGCGCTGACCAAGGCGGGCTTCACCGTCGATCAGTTGTATCTCGTCACGGGCATCCTCAACGCGCTGGTCGCGGTCTATCTCTATACGCTGCTGCCCGAATTCCTGATCCGTTTCGTCATGTGGCTGTTGTTGCACACGGTCTACCGCATCGAGGTCAAGGGGGCGGACAAGATTCCGCACGAAGGCCCGTGCGTGCTGGTGTGCAACCACGTGAGCTTTGCCGATGCGGTGGTCATCGGCGCCTCGATCCGGCGTCCAGTCCGTTTCGTGATGGATCACCGAATCTTCCGCATTCCGGTGTTGTCGTGGTTTTTCCGCACCGTAAAGGCGATTCCGATCGCGCCCGCGCACGAGGATGCCGAGGGGTTGGAACGCGCTTACGAACAGATCGCTGCGGCGCTGGAAGCGGGGGAGGTGGTTTGCATCTTCCCCGAAGGCAAGCTGACTGCCTCGGGGGATCTGCAGGTGTTCCGGCAAGGTGTGCGCCGCATCATCGAGCGCACGCCGGTGCCTGTGGTGCCCATGGCGCTGCGCGGCCTGTGGGGCAGTTTCTTCTCGCGGCACGGTGGGGCCGCCATGACGCGCCCGTTCAAACGCGGCGTGCTCAACCGCCTGGAGCTGGTGATCGGCGAGCCGGTTGAACCGGCCCAGGCGTCTCCCGAGGCGCTGCGCGACAGGGTTCTCGAGCTTCGCGGCCCCTGGCCGGTCTGACCGGCGGGGTACGGCGCACTACGAATGCGCCGGTTCGGCCATCGGATGGTTCTCAATATGCCGTCGTTTGTCCGATTGGCGTCACGTTATGCCGCAAGGGGCGGGGCGATGCGGCGGGATCGCTGGCATAATAGGGCTTTCCCGTCCCACCCGACCTGATTCCGTATGTCTGGCAATACGCTTGGTACCCTGTTTACCGTCACCACTTTCGGCGAATCGCATGGCCCGGCCATCGGCTGTGTGATCGATGGCTGCCCGCCGGGAATGGCGCTTGCGGAAGCCGACATTCAGCACGAACTCGATCGCCGCCGCCCGGGTACGTCGCGTCATGTCACGCAGCGCAATGAGCCGGATGCCGTCGAGATTCTGTCCGGCGTGTTCGAGGGGGTGACGACGGGCACGCCCATCGCGCTGCTGATACGTAATACCGATCAGCGCAGCAAGGACTACGGCAATATCGTCCAGACGTTTCGTCCGGGGCATGCCGACTACACCTACCTGCAAAAGTACGGCGTGCGCGACTATCGCGGCGGCGGGCGCTCCTCGGCGCGCCTCACCGCGCCGGTCGTGGCGGCGGGCGCGGTGGCCAAGAAGTGGCTCGCCGAACGGTTTGGCGTGCAGGTGCATGGCTGTATGACGCAACTGGGCGACATCGAGATTCCGCAGACCGACTGGTCGCAGGTGTCGCAGAATCCGTTTTTTGCCGCGGACGCGAGTGTCGTCCCGCGACTTGAAGCGTATATGGACGACTTGCGCAAAGCGGGCGACTCGGTCGGCGCGCGACTTCGTGTGGTGGCAACGGGGGTGCCGGTTGGGCTGGGCGAGCCGTTGTTCGACCGTCTCGATGCTGACATCGCTCACGCGATGATGGGGTTGAATGCGGTCAAGGGCGTCGAGATCGGCGCGGGCTTTCGCAGCGTGACCCAGAAGGGCTCCGAACACGGCGACGAACTGACACCGCAAGGGTTCGTCGGCAACAACGCGGGCGGTATTCTCGGCGGGATCTCGACGGGGCAGGACATCGATGTTTCCATCGCGATCAAGCCGACCTCGAGCATTCGTTCGCCGCGTCGCTCGATCGATGTGGACGGACAGCCGTCGACGGTGGAGACATTCGGTCGCCACGATCCCTGCGTGGGGATTCGCGCAACGCCGATCGCAGAAGCGCTGCTGGCCCTCGTGCTGATCGATCATGCGCTTCGCCACCGCGCGCAATGCGGCGACGTGCATGTGAACACGCCAGTCATCGCGGCACGAGCGCCAGAGTGATGGTGGTGTGACGCGAGAGCGGGCCGTGCCGAAGGCACGGCTCAAGACCGAGCTCGAGCGTGGCCGTCAGCGCAAAACGCCAGACCGATTGTCTGGCGTTTTTTCATGCAAGCGCGCTTACTCTCGACATTGCGTGATCGGGCGCTCGTTCCCGGCGGTGTACAGGGTGCCCTCGGGACCTTTGCTCCACCACACCAGCGTGCGGCCCACGTGCTTTTCTCCGCTCGCGGCACGCGCCGGCTTGAGCACCTCGCGTTTGCCCATCCAGTACAACGTGACATCGCCACCGAGATGTTGATCGTCGTAGACGACCAACGCGACGTGCTGGTTGTCGCACAGGTAGGACACTGACTTCGCCTGGACCGCACCACAGCTCAGCGCGAGTGCGCCTGCCAAGGCGGTGCCCGAGCGCCATACGGAAGTTCTCGACATCATGCCTCCTCGCCATTGGCGTGGGTTCGGAATCCGTGAGACTGCCGTGCGGGCGCATCGGTTGCAGGCACGATGGCGTGTGCGACGCCAAGCGCGAACCTGTCGCCCCGCCGCGAACCCGATCCGGCAAACGAATACCGCCGGGCGAACCGGCGGCAACTCACGTTTTACATGTTCGGGTAGTTCGGTCCGCCCCCCCCCTCCGGCGTTACCCACACGATGTTCTGTGTCGGGTCCTTGATGTCGCACGTCTTGCAATGCACGCAGTTCTGCGCATTGATCTGCAGACGCTCGGAATCGTCTTCGTTCCTCACGAACTCGTACACGCCAGCCGGGCAATAGCGTTGCTCAGGCCCTGCGAACTCGGCCAGGTTGATACCGACCGGCACGCTCGGATCCTTGAGCGTCAAATGCGCCGGCTGGTTCTCTTCATGGTTGGTGTTCGAGATGAAGACCGACGACAGGCGATCGAACGTGAGCTTGCCATCCGGCTTCGGGTAGACGATCGGTTGGCATTGCGCCGCCGGCAGCAGGCATTCGTGATCCGCCTTCTTGCGGTGGATGGTCCAAGGCATCTTGCCGCCCAACAGCTTCTGCTCGATGCCGGTCATGAGCGTGGCGACCGTGAGGCCCTTCTTGAACCACTGCTTGAAGTTGCGCGCCTTGTTCAGCTCTTCGTGCAGCCACGACTGCTCGAAGGCTGCCGGGTAGGCCGTGAGTTCGTCACGTTGACGCTCCGCGGCCAGGGCGTCGAAGGCGGCGTCGGCCGCCAGCATCCCGCTCTTGATCGCGGCGTGACTGCCCTTGATGCGGCTCACATTGAGGAACCCCGCCTCGCAGCCGACCAGCGCGCCACCCTTGAAAACGAGCTTCGGCAGCGCCAGCAGACCCCCGGCCGTGATCGCGCGCGCGCCATAGGAAACGCGTTTGCCACCTTCCAGGAAATGGCGAATCGACGGGTGCGTCTTGTATCGCTGGAATTCCTCGAACGGCGACAGGTACGGATTGCTGTAGTCGAGGCCGACGATGAAGCCGACCGCAACCTGATGATTCGGCAGGTGATAAAGGAACGAGCCGCCATACGTTTGTGCGTTGAGCGGCCAGCCGGCCGTGTGAATGACCAGACCTTCCTTGTGCTTGGACGGATCGATCTCCCACAATTCCTTGATGCCGAGTCCATAGGCCTGCGGATCGCGTCCTTCGTCGAGGTTGAACTTGCGCATCAACTGACGGCCAAGATTGCCGCGCGCGCCCTCCGAGAAGATCGTGTACTTGGCGTGCAATTCCATGCCGAGCTGGAAGTTTTCCGTCGGCTCGCCGTCCTTGCCCACGCCCATGTTGCCCGTCGCCACACCCATGACGGCGCCGTTCTCGTCGTACAGGATTTCCGCGGCGGGGAAACCCGGGAAGATCTCGACGCCGAGTGCCTCGGCCTGCTGGCCGAGCCAGCGCACAACGTTGCCCAAGCTGATGACATAGTTGCCATGATTCTGGAAGCATGCCGGCAGCAGCCACGACGGGGTGGAGGTCGCGCCCGTCTCGTTGAGGAACAGGAAGCGGTCTTCGACGACGGGTGTGTCGAGCGGTGCGCCAAGCTCCTTCCAGTTGGGGATCAGCTCAGTCAGGGCGCGGGGGTCCATGACGGCGCCAGAGAGGATGTGGGCGCCGATTTCCGAGCCCTTCTCGAGCACGCAAACGGAAATCTCCTTGCCGGCTTCCTGGGCGCGTTGCTTCAAACGGATAGCCGTGGACAGGCCGGCCGGACCGCCGCCGACAACGACGACGTCATATTCCATCGACTCCCTCGGGCCGTACTGCTCAAGCAGCTTCGGATCCATTGATGCTCCTGTTATAAACGTTAGAATTCGTGGGTGCGGCCATTTTCCGGGAATGGGGAACACCTCGCAACCGCATATTAATAGCACGATCGTTCGGTATGGTAGGTAGGAAGCTCTAGCGGCGTGCCTCGCGGCAGCGCCGTCATTCAATGGCGATCCGGGTCCGAGGGAGAAGACGATGGGGCGTTCGCTGAATCTGGAAGGCAAGGTGGCGATGGTCACCGGCGCGTCGAGCGGACTCGGCATGCAGTTTGCCAAGGTCCTCGCGCAGGCCGGTGCGAAGGTCGTGCTGGCCAGTCGCCGCGTGGAGCGGCTCAAGGAACTACGTGCGGAAATCGAGTCGCAAGGCGGCGCTGCGCATGTGGTGCCGCTGGACGTGACCGACTACGACAGCATTCGGGCGGGCGTGGCACACGCCGAGACCGAAGCAGGCGCGATCGACATCCTCATCAACAACTCCGGGGTTTCGACGCAGCAGCGGCTGGTCGACGTCACGCCGCAGGAGTACGACTACGTACTCGATACGAATACGCGCGGCGCATTCTTCGTCGCGCAGGAAGTCGCCAAACGCATGATCCGGCGTGCCAAGGGCGATCCGCTGCGTCAGCATCGGATCATCAATGTGGCGTCGGTCGCGGGACAGCGTGCGATTTCCATGCTCGGCGTGTACTGCGTGAGCAAGGCGGCGGTCATCCACATGACGCGCGCGATGGCGCTCGAGTGGGGGCGTTTCAACATCAACGTGAACGCCCTTTGCCCCGGCTATATCGATACCGAGATCAACCACGAGCACTGGCAGACCGATGCCGGTCGCAAGCTGGTGCAGATGTTGCCGCGCCAGCGCGTCGGTCAGCCCAGCGATCTCGACGGATTGATCCTGCTGCTTGCGTCGGACGATTCCCGATTTATCAATGGCTCGATCATGACGGTCGACGACGGACTGGCGGTCGGCTGAGCGCCGTGGTGGCGCGTTCGGCGCGCGTTTGCCGATTGCGCAGGCTCGCTGCATTGCGGCAATCGGGGATTGTCCGAGGCAGCCAGCCAGATGACCTCGAGCGCATAATTTCACGACGCTCACGGGATCGCAAAGGGCGTCGTGTTGACGTCGGATCCCGAATCATCTCGAGGACACCATGCGTAATCAAGGCTGGCGGGGGCTCGTTGGAGTCGCGCTTGCCCTCGCCGCAATCGCGTTGCCGGTCGGCGCGCAACCTTACAAGTCGGAATATTCGCTTTCCATCGTGCCCGATGCCGGCACGCCCTGGGCCAAAGGCACGCAGCTCTGGGTCGACATGGTGCGCGAGCGCACGCGCGGACGCATCAACATTCGACTGCATCCGGGCGCGGCGCTCGTGGGCGGGGATCAAACGCGCGAGTTCACGGCACTGCGCCAGGGCGTGATCGACATGGCCGTCGGGTCGACGATCAACTGGTCGTCGGCGATTCCGGAGTTCAACGTTTTCTCGCTGCCG
This sequence comes from Pandoraea morbifera, assembly GCF_902459575.1. NCBI lineage: Bacteria > Pseudomonadati > Pseudomonadota > Betaproteobacteria > Burkholderiales > Burkholderiaceae > Pandoraea > Pandoraea morbifera. The sequence continues at coordinate 779,499 of NZ_CABPSD010000001.1, read as the reverse complement.
TTCCTGCTGCGCGGCTACCGGTCGCTCGACGCCCTCACGCAAGGCGAGGTGGGCCGCGAACTGTTCCGCCGCGTGGAAGAGCAGGGCGTCGTGCCGCTCGCCTGGGGGGAAAACGGATTCCGGCAACTGAGCAATTCGCGTCGCGCCATTCGCACCCCTGAGGACATGCGCGGATTGCGGTTTCGCGTGGTCGGTTCCCTGTTGTTCAACGACATCTTCACGTCGCTGGGGGCGGTGCCCACGCAACTGACCTGGAACGAAGCGCTGCGCGCGCTCAAGTCGCGCAGCATCGACGGCCAGGAGAACCCGATCACGGTCTACAACTATGTACGACTCGACACGCTGGGGCAGCGCTACGTGACCGTCTGGGACTACGTGGCGGACCCGATCCTGTTCGTGGTGAATCGCCAGGTCTGGGACAGCTGGTCGCCGCAGGACCGCGACATCGTGCGCGATGCGGCGATCGAGGCGGCGCGTTTCGAGATCACGCTCGCCCGTGAAGACCTGCTCGGCAACGGGCGCGGCACATGGGACGACCTGGACGCCCGCGGCGTGAAGGTGACCCGGCTCACGCCGGAGCAGCGCCAGCGCTTCGTCGATGCCACGCGTCCCGTCTACGCGAAATGGAAGTCGCTCGTGGGCCGAGATCTGGTCGAGAAAGCCGAGGCAGCGGTCAGGGACGACGGCGTGGCCGTCGGCGCGCGCAAATAGGGTCGGCGTCCCGACTCGGACTTGTCTCGAGCCGGGGTGCCGACATTCCGAAAATGCGGACTTGCGTGGGCTGAGACCGCCGCCTGGCGCACGCCGCCCCATCCGAAGCGCTACACTTCGTTCCCATGGCGCCCTGTCGATTCACGGCAGGGCGTCGATTTTCAACATGGGGAATTTGTTGTGTCGTCAGAATACAAAGAAGTCTTTCGCATGAGCATGCCCATTCGCTGGGGCGATATGGACGCGTTCGGCCACGTGAACAATACGGTCTACTTCCGTTACATGGAGCAGGTGCGGATTTCGTGGCTTGAGTCGCTGGACATCGCCTCGGAGGAGAGCTCGACGGGCGAGGGGCCGGTGATCATCAACGCGAACATGACCTTCCTGCGCCAACTGCGCTATCCCGGCGATATCGATTGCCGCATGTTCATCGGCACGCCGGGGCGCAGCAGCGTCGATACTCGCTTCGAGCTGCGACGCGCCGACACGCCGGACGTGCTCGTGGCGCAGGGCGGGGCGAAGATCGTCTGGGTGAACTACAGGGAAGAGAAGTCGGTGCCGCTGCCCGACGAGGTCCGTGCGCTGATCGGCTGAAACGGCCGGGCAGGGCGTCGCGCGTCCTGCCCCTTCGCTTTCGGTCAGTTGCCGAGCAGGCGCTGCACGAGCTCGGTGGCAGTGCCAGCGCCGTACTTCTGCATGAGGCGCGCGCGATAGATGTCTACCGTGCGCGGGCTGATGTCGAGAATCTTGCCGATTTGCTTGCTGGTCTTTCCCTGAACGAGTTGCGCCGCGATTTCTCGTTCACGGGCGGTGAGGGCGACGGCGACCCGACGTGTCGCGGAAATGTCCTCGAACGTCCAGAGGCCGGCGGCGTGAGGGTCGTTGACGTCGAGCGAGCGTCCGGTGACGTGGCACCAGAACAATTCGCCGCTCGCGCGGCGCATGATGCGCTCGTCCGAATACACGCCCTGAGCGGTCATGATCGGGGGAATGCGCTCGCCGATGCGCTCGAACTCTTTCGGCGAAGGGTACAGGACCTGAAACGACTGGCCGATGAGCGCTTCGGGTTCGTAGCCGAAGATCTTGCCGAGCTGACGATTGCAGTCTTCGATGATGCGCTGGCGCGATATGACCAGGCCGACAGGCGCAATGTGAAAGGCAGTCTGGTAGTCGAACGTCGGCATGGGGGCAATACGGATCCGGTCGGGTCGTGCGCTGCGGCGCGCCGCGCGGGAAGATATGTAATTTGACGTATTGTGCCCCATTTGCGGCCCACAGTAAGCTCTATGATTGCATGAGGGGTGCACTCACGGGGTTTCCACGGGGCGGCACAAGCCTCGCAACGTGCGCGAGCGCGGCATAATTTCAATTCTCAACCGAGGGAAAGGGACAAACGATGAACAAGGTATACGCCAGCGCCAAGGAGGCGCTCGCCGGTGTCGTCGCAGACGGGCAAACGCTCGCCGTCGGTGGCTTCGGCCTGTGTGGCATTCCGGAGGCCCTGATCGCTGCGTTGCGCGACTCGGGCGTCAAGGGGCTCACCTGCATCAGCAACAACGCCGGGGTCGACGGCTTCGGTCTGGGGCTGCTGCTCGAGACGCGCCAGATCAAGAAGATGATTTCCTCGTACGTCGGAGAGAACAAGGAGTTCGAACGCCAGTATCTTGCGGGCGAGCTCGAGCTGGAATTCACGCCGCAGGGCACGCTCGCCGAAAAGCTGCGCGCCGGTGGCGCCGGGATTCCGGCGTTCTTCACCAAGACCGGTGTGGGCACCGTGGTTGCCGAAGGCAAGGAAACGCGCGAGTTCGATGGCGAGACGTACGTCATGGAGCGCTCGCTGCGTGCCGACGTGGCGCTGGTCAAGGCCGCCAAGGCCGATCGCGCCGGTAATCTGGTCTTCAACCGCACGGCCCGCAACTTCAACCCGGTGGCCGCCATGGCCGGCAAGATCACTATCGTCGAAGTCGAGGAATTGGTGGAGACCGGTTCGATCGATCCGGACGATGTGCATCTGCCCGGCATCTTCGTTCAGCGCATCGTGTTGAACGCGCATCCGGAAAAACGCATCGAACAGCGCACGGTACGTGCCAAGTAAGCGCCGAGATCAAGGAGATAACCATGGCATGGAATCGTGATGAAATGGCCGCACGCGCGGCGCGCGAGCTCGAAGACGGCTTCTACGTGAACCTCGGCATCGGTCTGCCCACGCTCGTGGCAAACCATGTGCCCGAAGGCATGGAAGTGTGGTTGCAATCTGAGAACGGCCTGCTCGGTATCGGCCCGTTCCCGACGGAAGACGAAGTCGACGCCGACATGATCAACGCTGGCAAGCAGACTGTGACGACGCTGCCGGGCTCATCGATATTCTCCTCGGCCGATTCGTTCGCGATGATCCGCGGCGGTCACATCAACCTGGCCATCCTCGGGGCGATGCAGGTCAGCGAAAAGGGCGACCTCGCGAACTGGATGATCCCGGGCAAGATGATCAAGGGCATGGGCGGTGCGATGGACCTGGTGGCAGGGGTCGGTCGTGTGGTCGTGCTCATGGAGCACGTCGCCAAGGGCGACGCCCACAAGATCCTCAAGAACTGCGACCTGCCGCTCACCGGCGTGGGCGTGGTCAACCGCATCATTACCGATCTCGGTGTGATCGACGTGACGCCGGACGGCCTGAAGGTGGTGGAATTGGCGCCGGGCGTCACGAAGGAGGAAATTTCGCAGAAGACCGGGGCACCGCTCGACACGAGCGCTGTCTGACACTTTGGCGACGTGTCGGTCGCACCGTGCCATTCCCGGCACGTAGCGCTCGACACACAGCCTTGCTGAGGATCGTCGGGCCGTTGAACCCGGCGATCGGTGGAAGGCGAAGCGGGCGGGGGGATCCCCGCCCGCTTTGTTTTGAGGCGCGTACCCTGCGCGGTGCGCCCGAGGTCCGGCCAGCGTTACTGGGCGGCCCAGCCCCCGTCCATGTTCCAGGCGGCGCCACGCACCTGTGCGCCCGCGTCGCTACACAGAAAGACGGCAAGCGCGCCGAGTTGCTCGGGCGTCACGAATTCGCCGGACGGTTGCTTCTCGCCCAGCAGCGACCGCTTGGCCTCCTCACCCGAGAGATGATCGCGCGCGGCGCGGTCGTCGACTTGCTTCTGCACGAGGGGCGTGAGCACGAAGCCCGGACAGATTGCATTGGCGGTCACACCCGATTGCGCATTCTCGAGCGCGGTGACCTTCGTCAGTCCGACGATGCCATGCTTGGCGGCAACGTACGCCGACTTGCCGACCGAGCCCACCAGGCCATGCACCGACGCAATGTTGATGATGCGCCCCCAGTCGCGCCTGCGCATGCCCGGCAGCGCCAGTCGCGTGGTATGGAAGGCCGACGTGAGGTTGATCGCGATGATCGAATCCCATTTGTCCGTCGGAAAATCCTGAATCTCGGCAACGTACTGAATCCCTGCATTGTTGACCAGGATATCGACGCCGCCGAAGGTCGATTCGGCGTACTGCATCATCGCCTCGATCTCGCTAGCGCGGCTCATATCGGCGCCGTGGTAACCGATCTGGGCGACGGGGTGACCGGCGCGGGCAGCCGCGTCGGCAATGGCCTTGCGCGCCGCATCGGCGTCGCCGAAGCCGTTCGTGATCAGGGTCGCGCCCTGCGCGGCGAGCGCCTGTGCGAGTCCCAGGCCGATGCCGCTGGTGGAGCCGGTCACGAGGGCGATTTTTCCGTTGAGCATGGCGTTGACTCCGATCGATGCGTGGGGATGAGGCAGAGGCAGTCTCGATGCGGCGTGCCTGTCGTCGATCGATGCGGCCCTTGAGTGACCTCATTCTAGCTTACGGTTCGAGACAAGCGCGGTAGAATTCGGATCTGGAAATCCATCCAACGAGTCAGCCATGCCGAGCCAAGTGCCGCGTTTGTCGAGCGTTCAATGCCTGAGTCCGTCCGGATTGCATCGCATGGCGTATACGGAGTGGGGGGATCCCGCGAATCCCCGGGTCCTGGTCTGCGTGCATGGCCTGACGCGTTGCGGGCGCGATTTCGATGCGCTGGCAAAAGCCTTCGCCGACGACTACCGCGTGGTATGTCCTGATGTGGTCGGGCGTGGCCAGTCGTCATGGCTCACCAACCCCGCTGGTTACGTGGTGCCACAGTATGTTGCCGACATGGTCACGCTGATCGCGCGGTTGGGCGTTGCGTCGGTCGACTGGTTCGGCACATCAATGGGCGGGTTGATCGGCATGGGCTTGGCGGGGCTGCCGGACACGCCGATTCGCAACATGCTGCTCAACGACGTCGGGCCGCATATCGATGCGCCGGCGCTCGAGCGCATCGGCAAGTATGTCGGCATTCCGAAGCGTTTCGCGTCGATCGAGGAGGGCGCAGCGTACCTGTGGTCGATCTCGTCGGCGTTCGGTGCCCACACCCGTGAGGAGTGGCGCGCATTGTGCGAACCGCTGCTCAAGGCGGAAGGCGACGGCTACGTGCTTCGCTATGATCCGTCGATCGGCGCAGCCTTCTCGGCGATACCGGCCGAGGCGATCGCCGCAGGCGAAGCCATGCTTTGGGCGTCGCTCGCGGCGTTTCCCGGACGCACGCTGATCGTGCGCGGCGAGACATCGGACCTGCTCTCTCGCGCAACGCTCGAACAGATGTTGGCGCACGCGCAGCACGCGCGCGCCGTGGAAATCGCCGGTGTCGGTCATGCGCCCACGTTCGTGCATGCGGACCAGATCGAGATCGCACGCCGGTTTTTTGAGGGATATGCCGATTGACGCCCGCCCGAGCGGTGGAGCGGCGGCGAATCCGAAGACACAAGAACACGAGGAGTCTTACATCATGGCGGTACAACGTTTCTACGTCGAAAAGCGCTGGTCGGACATGGCCGTGCATAACGGCACCGTTTATCTGGCCGGGCAAACGCCTGACGATCGCTCGCAGGACATGGCCGGGCAGACGCGTCAGGTGCTCGCGCACATCGATCGTCTGCTCGCGGAGGCCAACAGCGACAAGTCGCTGATCCTTTCCTGTCAGATCTTCATCTCCGACATGAAGTACTTCGGTGAAATGAATCAGGTTTGGGACGAGTGGGTGCCGGCAGGCAATGCGCCCCCGCGTGCCACGGTGCAGGCGTTGCTCGCCGACCCTGCCATGCTCGTTGAAATCGTGGTCGTGGCGGCTCAGCGCGAGAGCTGAGCGCGCGACCCGCACCATCGGGGCGCTTGCCGCCCCGCGTTCCGACATGAACCAACATCAAGGACCGGCACCCACCGGACCGAATGCCCCGGCGTCAACGGACACCGTCAATCCGGCCACGGCCTCGGGGGCGGGTGATGCACACCTGCCCGCTACGCTCGACGACGCCCTTGCGTTTGCCGAGGCGCTGTGCGGCGAGCAATTGCTCTCGTCCGGCGAGCCGATCATGGCGCACGCGCGCGGCATGCTCGCGATTCTCGACACGCTGCGTGTGGACGAGGCGACGCATCAGGCGGCCGCCTTGTTCTGTGCCGTCGAGTTTTTACCGGATCCGCAAGCGACGCTGACCCAGAAGTTCGGCGCCGAGGTGGCGGCGCTCGTCATCGACGTGCGCAAGCTCCAGCGGCTCTCGGGCGCTGGCGCGCGTGCCGCGCAGGCCATGCCCAACGACGGGCGCGATCGCGATGCCTCGGCCGAGCGCAAGTCGCAGGTCGAAGGGCTGCGCAAGATGCTGCTCGCATTTGCGCAGGACATCCGCGTGGTGATGATCCGCCTCGCGTCGCGCCTGCAGTCGTTGCGCTGGTATGCCGCGCAGAAGATCGCGCCGCCCGAGGACATGCCCCACGAGGTGCTCGAGATCTACGCACCGCTGGCGAACCGTCTGGGCATCTGGCAACTCAAGTGGGAGCTGGAGGATCTCGCATTCCGGTTTCTCGAGCCTGTCACCTACAAGCAGATCGCCAAGCTCCTCGAGGAGAAGCGCGTCGAGCGCCAGACGTTCATCGAGGGCGCCATCCGGCGGCTTCAGGATGAACTCGCGCGCGCGGGTGTCAAGGCGGAGGTGTCGGGTCGCCCGAAGCATATCTACAGTATCTGGAAGAAGATGCGCGGCAAGGCCGTCGACTTCGCGGAGCTCTACGACGTGCGGGCGTTTCGCGTGATCGTCGACGACATCAAGGATTGCTACACGGTGCTGGGCATCGTCCACAACCTGTGGCAACCGATTCCGAAAGAGTTCGACGACTACATTTCGCGTCCGAAGCCCAATGGTTACAAATCGCTGCACACGGTGGTGATTGGCGACGACGGGCGCGCGTTCGAGGTGCAGATCCGAACGCACGAAATGCATCACTTCGCCGAGTACGGCATCGCGGCGCACTGGCGGTACAAGGAGGCCGGCCAGCGCGGCTACGGCGGCGCGTTTTCGGCCGGCGACGCTTACGACGAGAAGATCGCGTGGCTGCGTCAGTTGCTCGCATGGAAGGACGATGTGTCCGACACGGTTGGTGTTGAGGGTGCCGCGCAGCCATGGGAGCAACTCAAGCGCGCAACGATCGACGATCACATTTACGTGCTCACGCCTCAGGCCCGTGTGATTTCGTTGCCGCAGGGCGCCACTCCGGTCGACTTTGCGTACCATCTGCATTCGGAGTTGGGGCATCGCTGCCGCGGCGCAAGGGTCGACGGGGCGATGGTGCCGCTCAATACGCCGCTGCAGAACGGGCAGACGGTCGAAATCGTGACGGTCAAGCAGGGCGGGCCGTCGCGCGATTGGCTCAACCCGCAGTTGGGGTATTTGCAGAGCCATCGGGCGCGCCAGAAGGTGCGGCAGTGGTTCAACGCCATCGACCTCGAAGAGACGATCGCGCATGGGCGCACGCTCATCGACAAGACGTTGCAGCGCGAGGGCAAGACGTCGGTCAATCTGGAGGAACTGGCTGCGCGCCTGGGATTCCGGACGCCGGATGATCTCTATGCCTCGGTGGCGAAGGACGAGTTCAGTCTGCGCCATGTCGAACAGGCGCTGTCGGGCAATCTGCCTGGGCCGGAGCCGCGCGACGAAGACACGCTGGTAGCGAAGAAGAGTCTCGATACCAGCGTGACGCAGGGGGCCAAGAGCGGTGTGCTGGTCGTGGGGGTTGGCGCACTGCTGACGCAGTTGGCCAAATGCTGCCGCCCGGCGCCGCCCGACCCCATCGTCGGGTTTGTCACGCGAGGCAAGGGGGTGTCGATCCACCGCCAGGACTGCGCCAGCTTTCAGGCCATGAAGGCGCGCGCGCCAGAGCGGGTGATTCAGACCGCCTGGTCGGCGGACGTGCTCGAAGGTCGCGGTGTCGCGGCCTACCCGGTCGACATCCAGATCGAGGCGACGGACCGGCAGGGCCTGTTGCGAGACATCTCGGAAGTTTTTTCCCGGGAAAAGCTCAATGTGACGGGGGTCAGCACGCAGTCGCGAGGGTCCCAGGCGTTCATGCAATTTACCGTCGAGGTTCGCGACGGCGGGCAGTTGCAACGCGCGCTGGCACAACTCACGGGCGTCGCCGGCGTGGTGTCGTCCAAGCGTCGGTGAGGCGGGGGTGCCGCGCCAAAGCCTTGATTGGCGCGGTTTTTCGTCGGCAGGCACAATAATCGCTTGGCGATTGGTCGAAAGATTGCTAGAATCTCGTTCTCTTGCAGTAGGCTCGTAGCTCAGCTGGTTAGAGCACCACCTTGACATGGTGGGGGTCGTTGGTTCGAGTCCAATCGAGCCTACCAACGAATATTTGATGCATGACAGTCCGCGAGACCCCGCAGACACAGGCGCTGGAAAACACTCATGTTGAAGACCGCCCGAACTTTCACAGTGGTGAAGGTGCGACGCTAAGTCGAGGGTGTTTTTCGTCTGGATGCAAGGAATGAAGAGACGGCCTCGACGAACAGTCGAGGCCGTTTTTTTTCGTGGTTTTGCCGCGTGGCGTGGGCTGCGCGTGACGTTTTTGCGCATGGGAGTGCGACATGATTTCGGTACGTTTGCCTGACGGTTCGCAACGCGAGTACGAGGCCCCGCTTACGGTGGCGCAAGTCGCCGGCTCGATCGGTGCGGGCCTGGCCAAGGCTGCCCTGGCCGGCCGCGTCGACGGCAAGCTGGTCGATACGTCCTATCTGATCGATCGCGACGTGAGTCTTGCCATCGTGACCGACAAGGATGCCGACGGTCTCGACATCATCCGCCACTCGACGGCGCACTTGCTGGCCTATGCCGTCAAGGAACTGTTCCCGGAGGCGCAGGTGACCATCGGCCCGGTCATCGAGAACGGTTTTTACTACGACTTTGCCTTCCATCGCGCCTTCACGCCGGAAGATCTCGAGGCAATCGAGAAGAAGATGCACGAGCTCGCGAAGAAGGACGAGCCGGTCACGCGCGAGGTGCTCTCGCGTGACGATGCCGTGCGTCTGTTCATGTCGATGGGCGAAAAGTACAAGGCCGAGATCATCGAATCGATCCCCGCCACGGAACCGATCGGCCTGTACCGCGAAGGCAAGTTTGTCGACCTTTGTCGCGGCCCGCACGTGCCGTCGACGGGCAAGCTCAAGGTCTTCAAGTTGATGAAGGTCGCCGGCGCCTATTGGCGCGGCGACGCCAAGAATGAGCAATTGCAGCGCATTTACGGTACGGCCTGGACGAAGAAGGAAGATCAGGATGCGTATCTGCACATGCTCGAAGAGGCGGAAAAGCGCGATCACCGCAAACTCGGTCGTGCGCTGGACTTCTTCCACATGCAGGAAGAGGCGCCCGGCCTGGTCTTCTGGCACCCCAAGGGCTGGACGCTCTGGCAGCAGGTCGAGCAGTACATGCGCCGCGTCTACCGCAACAACGGTTACCAGGAAGTGAAGGGGCCGCAGATTCTCGACCGCTCGCTCTGGGAAAAGTCGGGGCACTGGGAGAACTACAAGGACAACATGTTCACGACGGAATCGGAGAACCGCGCCTATGCGCTCAAGCCGATGAACTGTCCGGGGCACGTCCTGATCTTCAACTCGTCGCTGCACAGCTACCGCGATCTGCCGCTGCGCTACGGCGAGTTCGGCCAATGCCACCGCAACGAGCCGTCGGGCGGCCTGCATGGGCTGATGCGCGTGCGTGGCTTCACCCAGGACGACGGTCATATTTTCTGTACGGAAGACCAGATTCTCGAGGAGTGCGTGAATTACACGGCGCTGCTGCACGCGGTGTACAAGGACTTCGGCTTCACGGACATGATCTACAAGGTCGCAACGCGTCCCGAGCATCGGGTGGGTTCCGACGAAAACTGGGACAAGGCGGAGTTCGCGTTGATGGAGTCGCTGCGTCGCTCGGGCTGCGAGTTCGTGATCGCCGAGGGGGATGGGGCGTTCTACGGCCCGAAGATCGAGTACACGCTCAAGGATGCGCTCGGTCGCCAGTGGCAGTGCGGCACGATGCAGGTCGATTTCTCGATGCCGGAGCGCCTTGATGCCGAGTACGTGGCCGAAGACAACAGCCGCAAGCGCCCGGTCATGCTTCACCGCGCGATCCTGGGTTCGCTGGAACGCTTTATCGGCATTCTGATCGAGCACCATGCTGGTGCAATGCCGGTCTGGCTGGCGCCGGAGCAGGTGATCGTGATGAATGTGTCGGAAAAAACGGCCGATTATGCCCAGGAAGTGACGAAAAAGTTGAAAGAACAAGGGCTTAGGGCTCGGAGCGATTTGCGCAACGAGAAAATTAGCTATAAAATACGCGAGCACTCGTTGCAGAAAGTTCCCTATCTCGTGGTAGTGGGGGACAAGGAGCAAGAGGGTAATACGGTAGCCGTGCGTGCCCGTGGCGGCGTGGATCTGGGTGTCATGCCCGTTGATGCGCTCATCGAACGTCTTGCGCAAGCGTGCGCAACGTTCCAATAACGCCTGTCGGACAGCGCGGCTAAATTTTTGACTTTTTTCGAGGATAAGCAACATCGCTACCGATAAGTCGCATCGCATCAACGGCGAAATCACCGCGCCCGAAGTGCGTCTAACTGGCGTTGACGGTGAGCAGCTCGGCATCATGAAACTCGCCGAGGCTTTCCGTCTGTCCGAAGAAGCTGACGTCGATCTGGTGGAAATCGCGCCGCAAGCGCAGCCGCCGGTGTGCCGCCTGATGGACTATGGCAAGTTCAAGTATCAGGAACAGAAGAAAGCGCACGAGAACAAGCTGAAGCAGAAGGTTGTTCAGATCAAGGAAGTCAAATTCCGACCTGGCACCGATGACGGTGACTACAACGTCAAGTTGCGCAATCTGAAGCGGTTCCTCGAAGAGGGCGACAAGACCAAGATCACGCTGCGTTTCCGCGGACGTGAGATGGCTCACCAGGAAATCGGCGCTCGTATGCTGGAACGTCTGAAGACCGATCTCGAAGAGTTCGGCCAGCCGGAACAGATGCCGAAGATGGAAGGCCGTCAGATGATCATGGTCATTGCGCCGAAGAAGAAATAAGGTCGTGGCGGTGTCGAGCGACACCGCCGGATCGCAGGAATTGCCGTGACCTCCCGCAAGAGAGGTCGCAGCGATACAGGGTGCTGTCCGACCCTGAAAATAAGTGATCCCGGGTTCTACAAGGGGCGCGAAATTGGCGTCACACCTGTGATCATGTTAAAAACCCCGGAGTTTTTCATGCCCAAGATGAAAACCAAGAGCGGTGCCAAGAAGCGCTTTCGCGTGCGTCCTGGCGGTACCGTCAAGCGTGGTCAGGCCTTCAAGCGTCACATTCTGACGAAGAAGACCACCAAGAATAAGCGTCACCTGCGCGGTGCCGTCGGCGTTCATGAGTCTGATCTGAACTCCGTACGCGCAATGCTGCCCTTCGCTTAAACCCCGACTTAGATAGGAGAGAAACATGCCTCGAGTCAAACGTGGGGTCACCGCACGGGCCCGCCATAAGAAAGTCATCGCTGCAGCCAAGGGTTTCCGCGGCCGTCGCAATAACGTCTTCCGCATCGCCAAGCAAGCGGTCATGCGCGCCGGGCAATACGCCTATCGCGATCGCCGCAACAAGAAGCGCGTTTTCCGTGCCTTGTGGATTGCGCGTATCAATGCAGGTGTGCGTCAGCACGGTATGACCTACAGTGTGTTCATCGCTGGTCTGAAGAAGGCCTCGATCGAACTCGACCGCAAGGTGCTGTCCGACATGGCCATCAACGACAAGCCGGCATTTGCCGCGATTGTCGCTCAGGTGAAAGCCGCCGTCGCAGCCTAAGCTGTAGTTAGCGTATAGCGCGTTTTACCGCGCGCCATTCGCCAGGAGGGGGCTCTCATCGGAGCCCCCTTTTGTTTTTCGCCTGCCGCCTGCCTTTTTCGCACGCTTTTTTGCTTGAACATGCGGCCATTCGACCGCCTAACTTGAGTCTGTAGCATATGGATCTGGAACTTATCGTCAGCGAAGCGCAGCGTGCGTTCGCCGCCGCTCCCGACGCCGCCGCGCTGGAAAACGAGAAAGCTCGCTTTCTTGGCAAGACCGGCCAACTGACCGAGTTGCTCAAGGGCCTCGGCAAGCTCGATCCCGAAGCACGCAAGACCGAAGGTGCGCGGATCAATGCGGCCAAGCAACAGATCGAAGGCGCGCTGCAGGCGCGCCGTCAGGCCATGGCCGATGCGCTGCTCGACGCGCGACTGTCCGCCGAGGCCATCGACGTTACCCTGCCCGGCCGCGGCCTGGGCGCCGGTAGCCTGCACCCCGTGCTCACTACCTGGGAGCGCGTCGAACAGATTTTCCGTTCCATCGGTTTCGACGTGGCCGACGGCCCCGAGATCGAAACCGACTGGTTCAACTTCACTGCACTGAACAGCCCGGAAAACCACCCGGCCCGCTCGATGCAGGACACCTTCTACGTCGAGGGCAACGACGACGCCGGCAAGCCGCTGTTGTTGCGCACGCACACCAGCCCGATGCAGGTGCGCTACGCGCGCATGAACAAGCCCCCCATCAAGGTCATCGCGCCGGGCCGCACGTATCGCGTCGACTCGGATGCCACGCATTCGCCGATGTTCCATCAGGTCGAAGGCCTGTGGATTGCCGAAGACATCAGCTTTGCCGACCTCAAGGGGGTGTACACCGACTTCCTGCGCAAGTTCTTCGAGCGCGACGACATTCAGGTACGTTTCCGCCCGTCTTACTTCCCGTTCACCGAACCGTCCGCCGAGATCGACATGCAGTTCGAGACCGGCAAGAATGCCGGCAAATGGCTGGAGATCTCCGGTTCGGGTCAGGTGCACCCGACCGTGATCCGCAACATGGGCCTCGACCCGGAGCGCTTTATCGGCTTCGCATTCGGCTCGGGCCTGGAGCGTCTGACGATGCTGCGTTACGGCGTGCAGGATTTGCGCCTGTTCTACGAGAACGATCTGCGCTTCCTGCGCCAATTCATGTAATCGATGCCGAAGCCCCGGGCTGGCGCGCCAGATCGCTGCCGCCGGGCTCTCGGAAGTGAAGTCTTAACTGCGAGCGAACTGATCCATGCAATTCTCTGAATCGTGGCTGCGTACCCTGGTCGACCCGGATTTGTCGACGGACGCGTTGGCGCATGCCCTGACGATGTCCGGGCTCGAAGTCGAGGAAACCAATCCCGTCGCCCCGCCGTTTACCGGTGTGGTGGTGGCCAAGGTGCTCGAAGTGGCGCGTCATCCGGATGCCGACCGCCTGAACGTTTGCCAGGTCGATGCCGGTACCGGCGAGACGCTCACCATTGTGTGCGGTGCGCCGAACGTGGCGCCGGGCATCAAGGTGCCGTGCGCCACGGTAGGTGCGGCGCTGCCGCCGGCGCAAGCCGGTGACGCGCCTTTCCAGATCAAGGTCGGCAAGCTGCGCGGCGTGCAGAGCTTCGGCATGCTGTGCTCGGCGCGCGAGCTCAAGCTCTCCGACGACCACGCCGGCCTGATGATCCTGCCGGAAGACGCGCCGGTGGGCATGAACATCCGCGAATACCTCGATCTCGACGACACGGTGTTCGTGGTCAAGCTCACCCCCAACAAGGCGGATTGCCTGTCGCTGCTCGGTGTCGCGCGTGAAGTTGCCGCCATCACGGGGGCGCCGCTCAAGGATCTGCCGGGGCAAGGGGCGGAGCCCGCCACGATCGCCGATACGCTGCCGGTGCGCATCAGCTCGCCGCAGGGCTGCGGACGCTTCGGTGGCCGCATCATCCGCAACGTGAATGCCGCCGCGCCGTCGCCGCGCTGGATGGTCGAGCGTCTCGAGCGCGCGGGTCAACGCAGCATCTCGGCGCTGGTGGACATCACCAACTACGTGATGCTCGAACTGGGCCAGCCGCTGCACGTCTACGATCTGAACCGGCTGCAAGGCGGAATCGACGTGCGCTTCGGGCGTTCGGGCGAAACGCTCAAGCTGCTCAATGAACAGACCGTGACGCTCGACGAGAGCGTGCTTGCCATCACCGACGCCAGCGGCCCGATCGGCCTGGCCGGTATCATGGGGGGCGATTCGACCAAGGCCGGTCTGGAGACCCAGAACATCTTCCTCGAAGGGGCTTTCTTCTTCCCGCACGCCATTCAGGGCCGTGCGCGCAAGTACAACTTCACCAGCGATGCGTCGCACCGCTTCGAGCGCGGCGTAGACTTCGCCGGCAACGTGCGTGCGCTCGAACGTGCCACGCAATTGGTGCTCGAGATCTGCGGTGGCCAGGCCGGTCCGCTGGAAGACCTGGTGGCGCAGTTGCCCGAGCGCGCACCGGTGAAGATGCGCGTCGCACGTGCCGTCAAGATTCTGGGAGTGCCGGTCCCGGAGCAGGAGATGAGCGCCATCTTCACGCGCCTTGGCCTGTCGTTCACGCTGGAAAATGGTGTGTTCGAGGTTACGCCCCCCTCGTATCGTTTCGACATCGAGATCGAGGAAGACCTGATCGAGGAAATCGCGCGCATTTACGGCTTCGACCGTATTCCGGCCAATCCGCCGGTGGCCGCGAGTGAAATGCGCCCGACGAACGAGGGGCGCCGCTCGCAGCATGCCGTGCGCCATGCCGTGGCGGCGCGCGATTATCACGAGACGGTCGGCTTCAGCTTTGTCGACGTGGAGTGGGAGGCTGATTTCGCCGGCAACGACAATCCGATCAAGCTGCTCAACCCGATCGCCAGCCACCTCGCGGTGATGCGCTCCACGCTGATCGGCAGCCTGATCGCGACCGCGCGCTACAACCTGAATCGCAAGGCCTCACGCGTGCGGGTGTTCGAGATCGGTCGTACCTATCATCGCGACAATACGGTGGCGTCGGGCGAACTGAGCGTTGGCGGCTACCGTCAGCCGCTCACCGTCGCCGCGCTCGCGTATGGCCCGGTGCTCGAGGAGCAGTGGGGCGCCCCCTCGCGTCAGGTGGACTTCTTCGACGTGAAGGGCGACCTCGAGGCATTGCTGGCCCCGCGCACGGCGCGTTTCGTGAAGGCCGAACACCCGGCGTTGCACCCGGGACGCAGCGCTGCCATTGAAGTGAACGGTAAGCGCGTCGGCTTCATTGGCGAGCTGCATCCGCGTTGGCAGCAGAAATACGATCTGCCGCATGCGCCGGTGCTGTTCGAGATCGAGGCCGAGGCACTGTTTGCCCGCGACGTCGCGAGCTACGAGGAAATCTCGAAGTTCCCGCCGGTGACCCGCGACATTGCGCTGGTCGTCGACCAGTCGCAGCCGGTGCAGGGATTGCTCGACGCCATGCTCGCGGCACGCCAGGACGATCCGGCATGCGGCATCGTGCAAACGGTGCGGCTGTTCGACGAATTCCGGCCCAAGGCCGGTGCTCCGTCGGGGTCGCTGGGCGCGCAGGACAAAAGCGTGGCGTTTCGTGTTACTCTGCAAGACCCCTCGGGTACGTTGCAGGACGAGACGGTCCAGGGCGCCATTAACGCACTGGTAAAACGGGTAGAAGGGTTCGGCGCGCGCTTGCGCGGCTGAAACTCGGTAGAAATCCGGTTGCGAGTGGGTTATCGCACTGTCATCGCCATCGCGTGGGACGTATGAACGAAATGAATCCTGGTGAATTTGAAGCCATGCTCGCAGCGCAGCGCATCGCGATGGGCCGCAGCGAAGTCAACGAGGTCTCGACCGAAGCGCCGACGCTGACGAAGGCCGAACTGGCGGAGTTGCTGTTCGAACACGTCGGTCTGAACAAGCGTGAAGCGAAGGATATGGTCGAGGCGTTCTTCGAATCGATTCGCGACGCGCTTGAATCGGGGGACAGCGTCAAGCTTTCCGGCTTCGGTAACTTCCAGTTGCGCGACAAGCCGCAACGGCCGGGCCGGAATCCGAAGACCGGCGAGGCCATCCCGATCGCCGCGCGTCGCGTCGTCACCTTTCACGCCAGTCAGAAGCTCAAGTCGATGGTGGAGTCTGGCGTTCTGAGCAAGTAAATCCCGGCCGCCGCATTCTGTGGCGGCCGCCGGTTTTTCGTCCGCAATTTAACCGTCGTCCCATTCTGCTCACGCTGCGATGGATCACGTTGCCTTGCCGCCGATTCCCGCCAAGCGATACTTCACCATTGGTGAGGTGAGCGAACTGTGTGGCGTCAAGCCTCACGTCCTGCGCTATTGGGAGCAGGAGTTCACGCAGCTGCGTCCAGTCAAGCGGCGCGGTAACCGACGGTACTACCAACATCACGAAGTCCTGCTCATCCGGCGTATCCGGGAGTTGCTCTACGAGCAGGGGTTCACCATCAATGGCGCTCGCAACCGGCTGGAGGCCGATTTACCGCGCGGTGCGCGAGCGTCAGGTGTGGCCGGTGCGACGGGGCAGGGGGAGTCGGCCCTCGACACCGCGACGGGCGAGTCCGCTCTCGACGTTGGCGACTTGCGCCGGCGTCTCGAATCGATCATCGATCTGCTCAAGTCCTGAGCCGCCGCCAACCGGTCGGCGGCCTTTCCGTGTCCCGAACCCCGGGATTCTCCCAATGCGGCGCTCGCCGAACCGTCCGTAATCCGAGATATGACACGCCGCGCGGCGGGCTGGCGCTCGTCCGTTCGGATGAGCCCGATGATTCCTTCGCTCGGGAAGTGCGGAGACGACTTCCGGGGGCGCGGCGATTGCCTTACACTTGCCGGAAACAAGGGCACCTGTCAGCGATGCCTTTCCGGATCCTCATGACAACCGGGCCATCACCGACCGCTTTTGCGCGGGGGCGCGAAGGCTGAAAGGATCTCCACCTATGGCGGAACCGAGCACGGCGGAAATGCGACAAGGTCGTTGGGCGACGTCCTATCGCTCGATCGTCGCGATCCTGATTTTCGGTTTGCTGATCCTGATCCTGCTTTGGACGGCGGTGCTTTGGCGTGTCTCCATCGAGTACAAGGCCATTCTTCGCGACGCGGCGGCGTCGGCCTCGACCGTGGCGTCCGCGCTCGAGCAGCAAACGCTGCGCGCGATCCGTCAGGTCGACCAGATCACCCGCTTCGTGAAGTATGAGTACGAGCACCGTCACGGCGAATTCGATCTGCATCGAACGCTCAGCGAGGGCATCGTTGCCGACCGGTTCATGGTGCTCGTGAGTCTGGCGGATGCCAATGGCGATGTGTTCGCCACCACCCTGCCGGATGCGGCACGGGTCAACATCGCCGATCGCGAGCATTTCCGGGTGCATTTGCAGAGCGCGAGCGATGGCCTGTTCATCAGTCATCCCGTGTTCGGTCGCGTATCGCGCAAATGGGTGCTCCAGTTCACCCGGCGACTGAACCTCCCGGACGGCTCGTTCGCGGGTGTGGTCGTCGTGTCGCAGGAACCGAGCTACTTCACCAGCGATTTCTACACCAACGCCGTGCTCGGCCAATACGGGCAGATCGCCGTGATCGCCGACGACGGTGCGTTGCTTGCGCGCAGCACGGGCGCGAGCGTCGCGATCACGAGCACGGGCGAGCTTCCGCCGTTCACGGCGCAGCAGCGGATGTCGGGTGTGCAGCGCGACCCCATCGACGGCATCGAGCGCGTCGTGGCGTACCGTCACCTGCGCGACTATCCGTTGGCCGTACAGGTGGGATTGTCGATGGACGAGGAACTGGCGGAGTACCGTCATGTCGAGCGGGTCTATCTGACGATGGCGACGTTCGTATCGGTCGCGCTCGTGGTTTTCTTCGGGATGATCGCGTATCTCATGCAGCGCCTCATTGGCCGGGATCAACAACTCACCCGACTGATCTCGTACGATGCCCTCACCGGACTGCCGAATCGATATGCGCTGATGGAATCGCTGCGTCGGGCGCTGGCCACGACTGCGCAGGTGGGCAAGGTTGCGCTGCTCCACATCGATCTCGACAACTTCAAGAGCGTGAACGATACGCTCGGTCATGCGCAGGGCGACGACATCATCCGTCAGGTGGCCGAGCGGTTTGCGCCGCGCATGCCTGCCGAGGCCATGCTCGCGCGCTTCGCGGGCGACGAGTTCATGGTGCTGCTCGAGGGCGACGATGCGCCCGCGCAAGCCGAGCCGCTCGGCAATACCTTGCTCGCTTCGCTCAAGACGCCGATGGTCGCCGACGGCACGTCGTTCGCGCTGCACGCGAGTATCGGCGTCGCATTCTGGTCGAAACCCGACGAGACCGAAGCCGACCTCATCAAGAAGGCGGATCTGGCGATGTACTCGGCGAAGGAGGCCGGCAAGAGCGCGGTGCACGTCTACACCCAGCAGATGACGTATCCGGCACACCAACTGGTCGTGTGGGAACGTCAGATGGAACAGGCGCTGGCCAACAACGAGTTCTTCCTCGCGTACCAGCCCATCATCGCGCTTGGCGCCGATTGCGTCTGCGGCATGGAGGCGCTGATCCGCTGGCGCCATCCCGAGCGCGGTGTGCTTGCGGCGGGCGATTTCATCCCGCTGGCCGAGACCACCGGGCAGATCGTGGCGATCGGCGAGTTCGCGCTCACGCAGGCGTGCCGTCAACTGGCGGCCTGGCGCGGCACACCGATGGCGTCGCTGAAGCTGGCGGTCAACGTGTCGTCCGTACAATTCTGGCGGGGTGACATCGGCGAGCTGGTGGAGGGGCTGATCAAGACCTACGAGATCGAGCCGAATCGTCTCGAACTGGAAATTACCGAATCGGTGATGATCAAGAACCCGGCGCTCGTGGAAATGAAGATCCAGCAATTCAAGCGGGCGGGCGTGCGCATCGCACTCGACGATTTCGGCACGGGATATTCATCGTTGTCCTATCTGACGCGCTTCCCTGTCGATACGCTCAAGGTCGATCGCTCGTTCGTGGAGTCGATTCCCGATTCGTCACGCTCGTGTCTCATGATTTCCAATATCGTCAATATTGCGCGATCGCTCGGGATCGAACTGATTGTCGAGGGCGTGGAAAATGACCGCCAATTGGATTGGTTGCGCCATTTCGTTCCGCTCTGTGCACAAGGCTATTTATTCTCCCGGCCGGTGGAAATCGGGCAAATGGATTCGGTAATCGAGCGTTTTGGGATTTGCCAATAAACAGTTGAAATTCAAATACCACATATTCGCCCGGTTAATAGATTAAATAGGGATTCAGAATAAATCGGTTGCTTGCCGGTTTTTCGTGAGGATCGACCGTCGGAGTGCTATAGAATCACGAGGTCATCGCCACGCATGTGCACCCGCGTCAAACCGGACGAAATTGGACGAAGCGGGACGAATCACGGCGAAACCGGGCGTGGCGGGGTGTCAACAGCCTGCAATTGTCGGGGTGGACAATGGCAGGGCAGTCAGGATCCGAAGGCGCGGGGCGCGACAAGCCGGGGATCGGGAACGAGGAAAAGGGTTCGACGCGCAGACCAGAATTGGCAAACATACGCCGGCAACACGAATGCCGGTCGCGACCAGTGATGCCGTCCGGGGAAGATGGCAGAAACGCGACTCGAAAGAGGCGATGGCATTGTCAAAGTAACAACTGAAAAATAATAGAACGAGCGTTTGATTTTCGGAATGAGGATAAGGCATTGGCTTTATGCCGCCTGTCTCTCGGCTGGCGTGCTGGTCGCCTGCTGGGTCGCGGCGGACCGGACCGCCACGTCGCTGGTCGGCGACAAGCTTGCACAGAGTGTCGACGCGGGTCAGATGGTGGCCGATCGGGTTGCCGACGGCATGGTTCACGCGATCAATACGGATCTGGCGATGGTGCGGGCCATTCCCGCGACCTTCGCCGAGGTGGATCTGCTGCGCGACGTCCTGCGTGCATCGCAGGACGGCGTCCCGTCGCCCGATACGGTCGCGCGCGCCAACGAGTTTCTGCGCGGCGCACAGGGCTACTTTGGCGTGGACCGCATCTGGGTGATCGACACGCGTGGCGTTTGCGTGGCGGCCAGTAACTTCCGCGATGCGCCGTCGCCGGTCGGCCGATCGGTAGCGGGAATGCCGTACGTGACCCGCGCATTGCTCGGCGGGCGTTACGAGGGGTACGCCGCGGGTTGGGAGCCCCGGTCGCCCGGTCTCTATTTCAGTGCCCCCGTGTACCGTGACGGCGAGCTGATCGGTGTGGTGATGACGAAGATCGGACTCCTGCGTTTGCGTCACTGGGTCGGCAGCGGCGAATCGTTCATTACCGACGGCAATGGCGTGGTCATCATGAGCCACGAGCCGCGCTTCGAAAATCGCTTCGTGCTTGACGGCAAGCTCGGTTCGCTGACCGAAAGCGAGCGCCTGGCACTGTACCAGCGCCAGGCGTTCGCCGGCATGCCGATTTCACCGTTCCGGCGCGCTCCCGGTCGTGCGAACGCCTGGGTGCCTCAGTCGCTGCTCGAGCGCATGTCGGCGTTCGACGACCAGTCCAGGCCGTTCGTGATCGCATCCCGGCCGAGTTCGAGCAACGACCTGATCGTCTACGCGGTGGAGGGCGTCGATGCCTGGGAGGCGCTTACGCGCCAGCACGCGAAGGACCTGGCGCTGTGTTTCCTGCTGTACCTGGGCGGCGCTGTGATCCTCGCGCTCGGCGGATGGATCTACTGGCGCGAGCGAGTTCAACATCGTCAGGTGCGCCAATCCAACGAAGCGTTGCGTGCCGCGAATCATCAACTGGCATTCGAGGCCAGTTACGACGAACTGACCGGTAGCCTGACGCGCCGTTACTTCTTCCATCGCTTCGAGCAATTGCTGGAGGCGGCGCAGCGCAAAAACGAGCCGATGAGCCTCATCGTGGCCGATCTCGACCACTTCAAATCGATCAACGACACGTACGGTCACTCGATCGGCGACCAGGTGCTGTGTCGGTTCGTGCTGGTGTGTTCGTCGATGCTGCGTGGCGACGATCTGATCGGTCGGATCGGTGGCGAAGAGTTTGCGATCCTGCTGCCCGGGGCGAGCGAGCGCGATGCGTTGCGCGTTGCCGATCGGATTCGCGAGCGCTGCAAACGCGAGTCTGTCGAAGGCAGCGAACCGCCGCTGCGTTTTTCGTCGAGCTTCGGCATCACCGAGTGGCAGGACGAAGACTCGCCAATGAACATGGTCGAGCGCGCCGACATGGCGTTGTATCGCGCCAAACGCGCCGGGCGCGACCGTTGCTGGGTGTTCTGAAGTCTGCGCCTGCCCGGGGCGCGTGCGTTGCACCGGCGCGAGCCGTGTCCGGGTTGCCTCGCTTCCCGGCGCCGCTGCGATCGCGAATTCCGCACGGTTACCAATGTCACGTTTGGTAACCAAAGCGCGGCGCCCTCCCGCGCATTTCAGCGGAACTTCCGTGTCTAATGGGTCAAGCCGCCCGGTGACGATCGACTTGCCGTCGACGGTCGCCGTGCAAGGCTCGACATCAATCCACGGGAGACTTTATCGTGAAACGTTTACTCATGCTGGCGGGCGGGGCCGCCGTCGCCATGACGATGGCCGGCTGCGTGGCCGTGCCTTATGGGGCGCCGGCCTATGGCAATGCCTATTACGACAACTATGGCTATGCGCCGGGCTATGCCGTGGCACCGGCCCCGGTGGTGACATTCGGCGTCTCGGGAAGTTATTACGGTGGCGATTACGACCGTGGCTGGCGGGGACGCGGCGGGCGCGGCTGGGGCTGGCGTCATTGACAGCGGTGACGTACGTCGCCGCGTCGGCAAGAAAATCGTAACAGACGAAGCCGCGGCGCAACGCAAGCGTGCGCCGCCGCGATCAGAACTCCGACAGCACGAAGTCCGCCTTGGAGACGTCGCATTCCGGGCACCGCCAGTCGCCGGGCACGTCGCTCCAGCGGGTGCCGGGCACGAGGCCGTCGTTCGGCGCGCCTTCGGCTTCGTTGTAGATCCAGCCGCAGATCAGGCAGATCCAGCGCTTGAATTCGGTGGGAGTGTCCAGCGTGGTGGTCATGATGTCGGGTCAACGGGGAAAACTTTCGCGACCCGCATTGTAAGGCACGCGCCGCATGACGTCCCGCCCGGCACCCGGCCGGGCACCGGCGAATTTAATCCAGATCAAGGCGTGGCGGTGCGATGGCGCTGGGCGGCGCTGGACGCTACCTGTCGAGGCCGCGTGAAATCGCTGCGGGGGTTGGTGAGGCTAACGAGGTTAATGCGGTCGAGGTAGTCGGGCGGAGCACGGGAAGACAAAGCGGCAGGCTGGCACGCGCCGGACGGCGCCGACGCGCGCATGCGGTGCTGCCGCTCACCAGTGAATCTGATTGAGGAAGATCGGTGCCATTTGGGCAAGTGAATTGAGCAGCGACATGGCGGTGTCGCGATGGGACACTTCCTTCCACAACCGGCTTTCCTTGACGACTCGGTCGCGATCTTCAGCGGTTTTCACGTCGGGCGAACGCAGTTCCTTGATCAGATCGATGACGGACGCGCGGTCAACGGTTTCCGTGACCGAGTGGTGTGCCAGCAGATCGTCGAGATGCAAGCGTTCCGCTTCCGTCCCGGTCGTCGCCGACGACGGATCAGGCGTTGCAGCAGACACGGACGGCTTGTCGGATTGGGTCATACGAGGCGGTCTCCCGAAAGTCACTGGAAAGCGAGACGACGCAGCATGTGAGAGCCGGCGAGGCTCTCGCGTCGCGCATGGCGAGGTATCGCCTGTCTCCATCATAGGCCGAATCCCGTGCGCTGCGAACCCTGCGATTGCGGGGAGCGACACCCCGCCGCACATCGTTGCCTGACCGGTCTGTGTCGTGTCAAAGCCGTGACGCGGCGGCACAGAAGCCGGGTCGTACGTCAAGCGCAAAAAATTTATCCAAGGTTGATGCCGAAACGGGCAATCCTCTTGACAGCCTGTGTCTGTGGGCGTTTCGAGAGCAGGGTGGCGGGTTATCCAGTGGGTTATCCACAGAAGTTGTGGGTAACTCGCCGTCTGCGCGCCAGGCGTCGACCGTGTGGATGCGATGACGTTCGCATGACACGTCATCCTGCCCGACGGGGCGTTACGTCAGCGAAGCAGCGGACGCAACATGAGCAAGGCGAAGAACAACGCGACACCCACCGGCAGCAGGCCGGTAAAGAACGCGGGCCACGGCGCACGACCGCGGCGACGGGCGCCGAATGACGAGATCAGCCCGGCGCAGAGACAGAGTACGCCCACGGCCCAGGTCGGGTTCGGGTGCTTCAGTACCCAGGCGGCGGCAGCCAGCAACCCGACCCACGCCAGCGGCAAAGCGCCCGGTGGCGGCGGAGTGACGGGGGCCGGTTTGGCCTGCGTTCGCAGGGTGGCCGGGTTCGTATTCTCGGGCAAGTCGGGGCGTTTGTCGGGCATCGGGATTCCGGAAAAGCGCGCGTGACGGGGGTGTCTCGCGAAAGCCGCAGCATAGCAAACGTGAGGGCCCCACGCTCAGGAGGCAGGCCCGGGAAAGTCTGGCGGCGACGGGGGACGGAGGGCGGCGGAAGCGACGGCGGCGGAGCGCGTCTCTCTCGCTGGCGCATGGACATGCCAGACCGAGGTGGGATCGCTGATACGGGTCGGTGCGAACGCGGGAGGCGTGGCGCAGCGATTGTCCAGATCGACGTAGTGCCTGAGGTCTCGCGGGTCCCGGGCGTCCCGAAGGTCCGTCGCATTCAGGAGGCGTGGCAAGACGAGCGCCCCGGCGGCGACGCCGGACGGCATGTGCACGGCAACGCAGGGCTGATGAAAGGCGTCGGCCGGGGTCGGGCCGGCGGGTACCGATTGGGCCCGCACACTCGCGGAACCTAGCGCGAGTATCAGGCCTCCGATCATGACGCCGAAGCGCGCGACGCTGGCGCGGTGGGCATCGGCGGCATGACGAACGTGTTGGCACGGGGAATGCTCGGGGTGTCTCGGCGGCATGGCTCGCTCCGTCGGGGGGCGGACGTTGGCAATCGCGACGTCGCGCCTCGCGAGAGAGGACGCCGCGTGTTCGCCCATTCGCAAGCCAATTTCATGCCGGAGTGCCCAGGTGCATGATTTCTCGGGGAATTTTTTGTTGTCCGGCGCGCATTTGCGGATTGGCCCCCGGCAGATGTTGCAGTTCCGAAACGTGCAGCCGAGAATCGACCCAACCGCCATTCGTACGAACTGGCATGCTCCGATTTGTCGGATACTGTATATAATTACAGTATTCCATCCACGGCGAGACAGAACCTCACATGAAAGCCAATTACTCCATCGCCGACATCGAGCAGGCGATCAACTATTGGACGAGCCACCAGGCGGCGGACAGCAACTTGTCCTTGTGCAAGTCGGCCCGCGCGCTCGCCAACGTCTACGGCGAGATGATCTACCGGCGGGCGACGAGCGTTGCGGCCGAATCGCTCAATGCCGAGCAGAGTCAGGCCCTCGAGACGGCCCTGCACCAGATGGAGCTGCGTCTCGCGCCCTGATCAGGGTGAGGCACGGACGCACGAACGCCAGACAGGAGCGTCACGACCGTCCTGGCCGTCATGACGAAAGGGGGTCCGACGCGAGCCGCATGGACCAGCGCTCCAGCCAGCGCTCCAGATCCCCGGCCGACAGGGCCGGCGAGAACAGATACCCCTGTCCGACGCGGTAGCCTTGTTCGACGAGGACATCGCGCTGGGCCTCGTCTTCGACCCCCTCGGCCACCACGGTCAGGTGCAGGCTGTGGCCGATGCCGATGATGGCGCTGGTCAATGCGCGCACCGTTTCGTCGCGCGTGATGTCATGCACGAAGCTGCGGTCGAGCTTGAGTTCCGACACCGGCAGACGTCGCAGATAGCCCAGACTCGAATACCCGGTGCCGAAGTCGTCCATCGACATGCGCACGCCCATCGCGTGGACTTCGTCGATGATACGTAGCGTGCTCGGGTTGTGGTTCATCAGCACGCTTTCCGTGACTTCGATGGCCAGGCACGACGGCGGCAATCCGTGATCGGCCAATGCCTGCGCAATGGTGCGCGGCAGGTCGTGATCGTGGAAGTTGGTGGGCGAGAGATTGACCGACACGTTCGCGATGCCCACGCCGCGCCGGCGCCAATCGGCCAGTTGCCGGCAAGACTCGCGCAGCGTCCACGTACCGAGTTCTCCGATCAGTCCGCACTCCTCGGCCAGCGCGATGAAGCGTGACGGCGGCACGTCGCCGTATTGGGGATGAGCCCAGCGCGTCAGCGCCTCGGCACCATACACCGTCTCGTCGAGCAGGTTGATCTGGGGTTGGTAGAACAGTTGCAGTGTTCCGCGGCGAAGGGCGTCGCGCATGGCGGTTTCCAGTTCGAGCCGCTCCTGCGCGAGAATCTTCATGTCCTCGCTGAAGAACCGGACGCTGCCGGGGCTGGTCATCTTCGCCTGATACATCGCCATGTCCGCGCGCTGCAGCAGGATGTCGAACTCCCTGCCGTGGTTCGGGTACAGGCTGATACCGAAGCTGCCTGACGGTGCCAGCGTCACCCCGTCGACCTGACAGGGCGCGTTGACCGCGCCGCGCATGCGCTCGATGGCGATGTCCAGGCGCTCGGGGTCGCATTCGGTGAGCACGGCCACGAATTCGTCGCCCGACAGGCGCGCCACGATATCCGCGCCGCGCAGCGCGCGACGCAGACGCTGCGCGATCGTGCGCAGCAGAACGTCGCCCGCCTGATGACCCAGCGAGTCGTTGACCTGCTTGAATCGGTCGAGATCGATGAAGATGACGGCCATGCGCGTGCTCAATTCCGTTGCGCTGGCAATGGCCTGCGCCGCGAGCACGCTCAGCATGCTGCGATTGGGCAGGCCGGTGAGGCTGTCGGAAAACGCCAACTGGCGGATGCGCGTGCGCGACTCGTCGCGCTCGAAGGCCAGCTTGCATAGGTGCACGCACACGTCGACGAGGCGCTCGTGCAGCGCGTCGGGACCGCGTGGCGTACGGTAATAGAAGGCGAGTACCCCGAGCACGCGTCCGTCGTTAGCGATGATCGGCATGGACCACGACGCCGCCAGCCCGAACTCGGCGGCCATGTCCCGGAAATCGGCCCAGCGCGGATCGGTCGCGATGTCGGTCACGACGACCGGCCGCGCCTGAAATGCCGCGGTGCCGCAGGTGCCCACGTTCGGGCCAATGGCCAGACCGTCGATCATCTGGTGGTAACGCGCAGGCAAGCTCGGTCCCGCTTGCGGACGCAACCGGCCCTCGGCGTCGACCCGAACGACCGAGGCCATGACTTCCGGGGCGATCTGTTCGAGCTCGCGGCAAACGAGCGTGAGCACTTCCACGAGCGGCGCATCGCGCACCATGGCGGCCAGCGCCTTGTGCTGAAGCACTTCCTGGATCTTCGATTGCGTGATGTCCGTGAACAGCACCACCGAATTCGCGAGTTCGCCGTTCGCATCGAGAATCCGGTTCGTCACCATCGACACCCAAAGCGGCTGATGCTGGGCCGTGCGCACGAGCACTTCGCAATGGCAACTCCGGCCATCGCGGGCAGAGCGCATGCACCCGACCAGCGCCTGCTTGACGTCCATGGCCGCCGCACCGTCGGGCGGCTCGTCAGCCGACATCGCGCCGAACGAACTACCGACCGACTGGCCCACGACGTCGTCGGCCGCGTAGCCGAACATGCGCGTGAAGCCGGCATTGACATAGCAAACGGCGCCTTGCGCGTCTGTGATCAGCACCGCGTTGTCGGTCTCGTCGACCCCGAGCGAGAGCAGATGCATACGCGCGTCATCGGCCGCCTGGCGCGCCACGCGTGCCGTCACGTCGACGGTCAGCTTGATGACGAAGGCAAGCTCGCCGGCGTCGTCGAACACGGGGTTGTAGGTGGCCTCGAGCCAGATGGGCTGGCCATCGCGCCGACGGCGGCGGACCTGACCGGTATGGGAGCGCCCCGTCCGCAGGACTTGCGCGAGGGAGTCGCCGCAGGTCGGGTCGTCCGGTGCGCACAGCAGCGTATGGGGTTGACCGAGGAGTTCGTCGCGGGTGTAGCCGAATTCGCCGAGCAGCTTGTCGTTGACGCCGACGATAATGCCGTCCGGCGTCAACGTGAGCATGCCCAGCGAGTGATCGAGCGCCGCGAGCAATGCCTCGCGCCCGGGCGTCGGATTGACGTCGGCGGTGGACGGTGAACCGCGCACGACCATCGAAAGGACCTCCTCGGACGTCCTGTGGACATTGTCGGATATGACTGGGGCTGACACGCCAAAAAACGCTTTCAAGTATAGCGACCTGCAACGGCAGGCTCACGTGGGAGAAACCGGGAGCGTCACGAAGGTGACACCGCCCCGGGCAGCGGGCGATCGGCGCATGGGAGCGCCGATTTGCACGTTTGGCACGTTTTCAGCGGGTCCGACGGCCTTGAACGGCCATGGACAAACTCGGAAACAATGTCTCGAACGAACGCGGGCGGGTCGGAGCGGCCTCAGGCGCCCTTGACGCGAATGCGCACCCCCTCCACCGAAACGGTCTGGCCGGCGCGGATCTTGCAGGTCTTGCGGGTCTCGATCTGGCCATCGACGCTCACCGCGCCATTGGCCACCATGACCTTGCCCGCACCGCCGGAATCCACGATGCCGGTGAGTTTGAGAAGGTCGTTCAGCGCGACGAATTCGCCGGTCAATTCAAAAGTAACGTTTTGCATGATGGTGCGGATACTTCGTAAAAACCCAATGCGCGTCGACCGCCGCCGCGCACCGTCCGGGCCCCGCTGAAATGGCGCGGGCGGCCGCACCTACCGCTCGAGGACATGCTCGATCCGACGGTCCGGAATCAGCCACACCGCGGCGACCAGCGCATACAGCGCCAGGGAAACTTCCGGTATCACGAACGCCAGTCCAATGGCCGCGGCATAGACGAGTACCGACGTCTTGCCCTTGAAGTCGCGGCCCAGCGCGGCGGCCAGCTTGGTGTTGCCGCCCTCGCCATGCACCGCAAGCAATGCACGCGTGAGGATGAAGTACGCAACGGCCGCCATGAACAGGACCACGCCGTAGAGCGCCGTCGGCCAGGCGGTGAAATGATTCTCGCCCAGCTAGTGGGTGACGAACGGGATCAGCGAGAGCCAGAACAGCAGGTGTAGATTGGCCCAGAGCACGCCACCCGAGACACGCTGCACGACGTGAAAAAGGTGGTGATGGTTGTTCCAGTACAGTCCTACGTAGACGTAACTCAGGATATAGGTGAGAAACGTCGGCGCGATCGGCAGCAGATCGGCCAGCTCGCTGCCATGCGGTGCTTTCATCTCGAGCACCATGATCGTGATGATGATGGCGATTACGCCATCGCTAAAGGCTTCCAGTCGGCTTTTGCCCATGCGTGTCCAGGTTCTTCCAGGTCGATAATCAGGGTTACAGCGTTACAGCGTCAGGGTTACAGCGCGGCCACGCGGTTGCGCCCGGCCTGCTTGGCGGCATAGAGCGCGCGGTCGGCGCGTTGGAGTACAGCGCCGAAGTCGGCGTCGTCGGGCGCGAGGCCACCCACGCCGATGCTCGCGGAGAAGCGTATCGGTGCGTTGGGGCCGGGCACGCTCGCGCCGCCAACGGCCGCGAGCAAGCGCTCGGCTGCCTGCATGGCGCGTTCGGCATCGGCGTCGGGGAGCAGCACCGCGAATTCCTCGCCCCCGAGACGCCCGATCACAGTGTCCTTGCGCAGTGTGGCGCGCAATACCACCGTCAGTTCGACAATGACGAGGTCGCCGACGGCATGCCCCCAGGTGTCGTTGATCGCCTTGAAATGATCGAGGTCGAGCATCAGCACGGCCAGGCGGCGCTGCTGCGCCCGGGCCGCCGCGAACTGGCGCTCGGCCTGCAGGAGAAACGCGCGGCGGTTCAGCGCGCCGGTGAGCGCGTCGCGCATGGCCATGTCGCCGAGCACGTGATTGACCCGGCGCAGCTCCAGCTCGTCGACGACCAGGGCCGACAGGTCGGCAAGCAATGCGCGCTTCTCGTCGTCGAGCGTGCGCGGCTTGCGGTCGATCACGCACAGCGTGCCAAGGCGATGCCCCTCCGGCGTACGCAGCGGGGCACCCGCGTAGAAGCGGATGTTCGGCTCACCCACGACCAGCGGGTTGTCCGCGAAGCGCCGGTCGGCGCGGGCGTCGGGCACCACCAGGACTTCGTCGTCGAGAATCGCGTGGGCGCAAAACGCCATGGAGCGCGGGGTCTGCTCGGCTTCCATGCCCTGACGGGCCTTGAACCACTGGCGCGACTCGTCAATCAGCGAGACGAGCGAGATCGGCGCACCGAGCACGTACGACGCCAGCCGCACGATGCGGTCGAACGCGGGTTCGGGCGGGGTGTCGAGAATCTCGTAACGACGCAAGGCGGCAAGGCGCGCGGCCTCGTCGGGATGGGATTGGAAATTCAGGGGATCTCTCAATGTCGACACTCGATCGGTAGCCTCCGAGACCCCATCAATTCTGCCGCGCCAGCCCTCGCTTGGCAATTGCGGTGCCGCCGGTCGTGCGGCGCCGGGCACATGACTTGTCTGCCACAGCGCCTGAGCGGCCAGCCGCACGTCGCCGGGGAAGCGGTGCACACGCCCGGCGTCGGCCGGGGTACAAAGGGCGAGTGTCATGGTTTGACTTCGAACGCTTCGCCGGTCTCGAAGAAGTTGCCGCCGGCAATGTAGTGCAGGCTTCGCGATCCGCCCGATCCGGCGGATTCACGGGTCTCGGCGGTCCCGAACTGCCAGTGTCCGTCGCGAAAGGCGCGCGGATCGGCCCAGGCCGCCACGACTTCGCCGAGAAACAGGTCGTAGCGCTCCTGATTGTGCGGCTCCGGAATCACGCGGCATTCCAGCCACGCCAGGCAGCCCTCGATGAGTGGTGCCCCTATCTGAGAACCTTCGAACGCCCGCACCCCGGTGCCCGGGGCGAACTTGTCGGTATCGCGCCCGGAAATCGAGCCGACCGCGAGCGTCTCGCGTGCGATGGCGCGTGTCGGCACGTTCAGTGAGAACTCGCCCGAGGCGTCGACCAGCTCACGCGTGAGCGTATTGCGATCGATGACGACGGCGACCTTCGGTGGGGAAAAGTCCACCGGCATCGACCAGGCAGCAGCCATCACGTTTCTGCGCCCGGCGTGGGCGCTGCCCACGAGCACGGTCGGGCCGTGATTGAGCAGTCGGTAGGCTTTGGGGAGTGCGACGGGCAGACGGTCGGTCATGATGGACGCTCGGCAGGCGGAGTAAAGGATCAGGCGGCCCATGATAGCGCGCATCGGCACGCTGCCGGCGGTGCTTGACGCGACGACTGACATCCGAAAAAGGCGGCCCGCAGGGTGAGCTGCGGGCCGTACAAACGGCACGGTGCGGGGAGCGCGTGCCGGATCAGATGTGCTCGCAGTATTTCATGCGTTCGTCCCAGTCCAGTCCCCATGCGCGTGGGAGGTGGCATCGTCCATCTCGTCCCTCTCGTCCCGCGCGTCCTATACTGAGGCGCATGTCCGGAGCACGCGTCTGGCCGCGGCCTCGGGGAACACGCCAACGGTTGTCATTGCCAACGGGAGGGCGGGGTATGCGCCGATCTCAGTCGTCGGGCACGGGGCAGCGCGATTTGCTCACGGGCGACATGCCTGATGACGCAAACGTCGCGCAGCATGCCGGGCCGGCGCGCACGATGGCGCGCGCCGGCGCCAATGTCTACGTCGGCACGGCGTCATGGACCGACAAATCGCTCATTGCCTGCAAGCGCTTCTATCCGCCCGGGCATACGTCGGCCGAGGCGCGTTTGCGCTACTACGCCAGCCGCTTTCCGATGGTCGAGGTCGACAGCAGTTATTACGCCATGCCGTCGGCCGTCAACGCACGGCTCTGGGTGGAGCGAACGCCCGCGCCATTCGTGTTCAACATCAAGGCGTTCCGCCTGCTGACCGGCCATCAGACGCCGCGCATCGCGTTCCCGAAGGACCTGCAGCCCGAACTGCCGCCGGGCACCAGCGTCAACGTCTACTACAAGGACATGCCCGACGCGCTCAGGGACGAGATCTGGCGGCGCTATCTCGAGGCCCTTGCCCCGTTGCGTCTGGCCGGCAAGTTGGGGTTGGTGCACTTCCAGTTTCCGCCCTGGCTCACCGGCGATCGGGCGAGCCGCGCGCACGTGGAGGCATGCGCGCAACGTATGGCCGGCTACGGCGTGGCCGCCGAGTTCCGTTCCCGCGGCTGGTTCGACGGGGCGCGCGCCGGCGAGACGCTGGCCTGGCTGCGCTCGCTCGGTTGGGTCAACACGATCGTGGATGAGCCGCAGGGCTTCGCGAACAGTATTCCCCAGGTCTGGCAGGCCACCACGCCGCTCGCCGCCGTGGTCCGTCTGCATGGCCGCAATCAGGCCACGTGGAACGTACGCGAGAGCGTGGCGGCGTCGGATCGCTTCAACTACGACTATCGCGACGCGGAACTGGCCGCGCTGGTCGACCCGATTCGCGTGATCGCCAGGGAGGTCGCGCGCGTGTACGTCGTGTTCAACAACAACTACGAGGATCAGGGGCAGCGAAATGCGACGACCCTGATGCGTCTGCTGGGCGACAACGCGATGCAGTAAGATGTTTCGCCAGCCGAAGCATGCGTTTTGACGTTTCGACATTGAAATCATGGAGACGACACCATGGCGATCGACCGCCGCGTAACCTTCTTTCATGCGCCCAACACCCGTTCGTCCGGTGTGCTTGTGCTGCTCGAGGAGTTGCAAGCCGATTACGATCTGCATCTGCTGCGCTTTGCCACCGGCGAGCAGCGCGGCTCCGACTATCTGGAGGTCAATCCGATGGGCAAGGTGCCGGCGATTCGCCATGGCGACGCCGTCATCACCGAGCAGGCTGCCGTATATATGTATTTGGCGGAACTGTATCCGGAGAAATCGCTGGCGCCGGCGCCTGGCGATCCCCGGCGGGGGCCGTATCTGCGGTGGATGGTCTACTACGGCTCGTGCGTCGAGCCGGCGGTGGTGGACAAGTCGCTCGGGCGCGAGGGCGCCGAGCGCTCACGTTCGCCGTATGGCGACTACGAGTCGGTGATCTGGACGATCGATCGGCACTGGGCGCAGAACCCGGGGCCGTGGTGGCTTGGCGAATCGTTCACGGCGGCCGACGCGCTGTGGGGCAATGCGATGCACTTCCTCACCCACTTCAAACTGATTCCGCAGACCCCCGCGATCACGGCCTACGTCACCCGCTTTCGTGAGCGCGAAAGCGTGGTTCGCGCGCTCGCGCGCGATGCCGAGTTCGCGCGGCAACTGTCGGGGTGAGCGAGGTGCACGCATGGGCCGCCTTCGTCCGCCGCGCCTGGGTCAACGCTCGATCGTCTCGATGACGGGCTCGCACTCGATCGGGAAATTGACCGAGTTGGCCACGTAGCATTTCTCATGGGCGTCGTGGTGCAGACGCTCGGCCAGCGCAACGTCGCCGCCCGCGCGAATCGTCACGCGCGGGTGGAGCACGATCTTCGTGAAGCAGCCCTGCGTGGCCGTGTCGATCATCGTGCCGACCGCGTGGTCGACGTATGCCTCCACCACAATGCCCGCCTCCGAGCACAGATGCAGATACCAGAGCTTGTGGCAGGCGCTGGCCGACGCCACGAGCAGGTCTTCGGGATTCCAGCGCGCCGGATCGCCACGAAAGGCCGGGTCGGAAGAGCCGGAAATCGTGGGCTTGCCCTCGGCGCGAATCTCGTGATTGCGACCGTAGTCGCGATATCCGGAGGTGCCGCTGCCCTGATTGCCGATCCACTCGATGCTGACTCGATACTGATGTTCGCCTGATGCCATGACGTGTCTCCGCTGCGTGTGTGCGCAGCCGTAGGGGTGGAAAGCGGTCTGGCGCGACGCTTGCACAACCGTGCGCGGGATGCGCGATCTTCCGCAAGCGCGCCAGGAGGCTGCCGGACCGTGCGGCATTCTCGCAGGGAGGCGCGCGCTGCGCTGGCCATTTTCGGCCATCAAATCATCAGAACGTCACGAGGACCGGCGCCGAGCGTCGGGCCGGCGTCATGCCAGCGGCTCGGTCGTCAACGCGCGCGTGAGGCCGTGCATCGGGCGGCGCATGGCCACGTCGAACGGATTGGTCTGCGGTCCGATCAGCTCGGCCTGGCGACGCAGCAATTCCACCACCATCGGCAATCGATCCTGCGACAGCCGTGCGGCGAGTGTGCCCACGCTCAGTGCGGCAACGGCGTGCCCGGTGCGGTCGAACACCGGCACGGCCACGCCGGCCATGCCGTCGAGCACGCCACTGTTGCTGCCGGCGTATCCCAATTGCCGCACGCGTTCGATCTCGGTACGCAGATAGACCTCGTCGAGCACACCATAACCGCGCAGCCGCGGCACGTTGAAGCGAATGATCTCTTCGCGCTCGGCTTCGGGCAGGAACGCCAGAATCGCCAGGCTGCCCTGGCCGACGCCGAGCGCGACCCGTCCGCCAATGTCGCCCGTAAACGACCGGATCGGGAAGGGCCCCTCGCACATGTCGAGACACACGGCGTCAAAGCTGCTGCGCACGAGCAGGAAGATGGTGTCGCCCAGGCTGGCGCACAACCGCAGCAGTGACGGCCGGCATAGCGTGCGCATGCCGCTCGGATTGCCGGCCTGCGCGGCCATCGCGAAGAAGTCGATGCTCAGTCGATACATCTTCGACGTTTCGTCCTGCTCCACCACGTGCTCGGCCATGAGCGCGTGCAGGATCCGGTGCACGGTCGCCTGACTCAGCCCGACGGCCTTGGCGATGTGGGTGACGCGCTCCCCTTCGGGTTTGGCATCGCCCAACGCGCGAATCACGGCAAACGTGCGCTGCAAAATGCCTGTGCCGGCAGCATCCGGCGGCGTCGTGCGAGGTGAATCGGCGGTGGTCATTTGTGCCTCAATTATTCCGTCAAACGAAATACTAGCGTAAGCCTGCGATGCTTGAAAACCATCGCACCACGTCGATTTTCCAAAAAATGGCCAATATTCATCATAACTTAGGGATTATCCCGAGGCGTTGAAGCGAAACGAATTGATCACTGTGTTGGGTAAATATTCCGTCAATCGAAATAATCTGAAAATTTATCTCATTTCGCGGAATCGTTGGCTTGCGGCAAGCAATTTGGCTCGCTACTGTTCGATGCAATTGCATTTCTAGCGGCGCACTGCGCCCGAAGGTGGGGACCATGTCTTTCCTGACTTTGACGGATGTTTCCAAGACGTTCGGCGAGCTCAATGCCGCCTCGAACGTCAATCTCTCGGTGGAGAAGGGCGAGTTTGTCTCGCTGCTCGGCCCGTCGGGCTGTGGCAAGACCACCACCTTGCAGATGATCGCGGGATTCGTCGAAACCACGACTGGGCGCATTACGCTCGACGGGCGCGACATCACGCACATGCGTCCGAACAAACGCGGTCTGGGCATCGTGTTCCAGAGCTACGCGCTCTTTCCGCACATGACCGTTGCCGACAACGTGGGCTTTGGCCTGGAGATGCGCGGCGTCGACAAGGCGGAGCGTCAGGCGCGCGTTCGCGAGGCGCTCGCCCTGGTGCGGCTCGATGCGCTGGGCCATCGTTATCCGCGCGAACTCTCCGGCGGTCAGCGTCAGCGTGTGGCGATCGCGCGCGCCGTCGTGATCGCGCCGCCCGTGCTGCTGCTCGACGAGCCGATGTCCAACCTCGATGCCAAGCTGCGCGAGGACATGCAGTTCGAACTGCGTGCCATCCAGCGCAAGATCGGCACGACCACCATCATGGTCACGCACGACCAGTCCGAGGCACTCTCGATCAGCGATCGCGTGGTTGTGATGGAGGCCGGGCGCATCACCCAGGTCGACACGCCATATCGCGCGTATGAGCGTCCGGAAACCCCGTTCGTCTCGCAATTCATCGGCAAGGCGAACATGCTCGCCGGCCGGGTGGCGGCACGCGACGGCGAACATCTGCATGTCGAGCTGGGCGCGCAGCTCACGCAACGCGCGTCGCTGGCCGAACTCTCGCCGCGCGAGCGCGGCCTGGCCGTGGGCGACGCGATCACGCTGTGCCTGCGCCCCGAGAAGGTCCGGTTGTGCGCCCCTGCGGCAGGCCGTTTGCCGGCGACTGTGACGAGTCGCTTTTTCCTGGGCAGCCAATGGCTCTATCGTGTGGACAGCGCCCTGGGTGAAGTGCTCGTGTGCTGTCAGAACGAGGGTGGCGAGCCGCTCGACGAAGGGGCGCCGGTCGGTCTCGACTGGCAGTCCGAAGCCGTGCGCTTCATCTCGCAAGGGCCGGTGAATATGGGAGAGCGCGCCCATGTCTGAGACGCTGCAAGTCATGCGCGCCGAGGCCTCGACCGCCACACGCGCCCCCTGGCACGCGTATCTGCCGATGTGGCTCATGAGCGCGCCGGCCATGCTGCTGTTCGTGGCGCTGGTGCTCATTCCGTTGCTGATGACGCTTGCGCTCACGTTCTACCAGTTCGATCCCGCGAGTGGTCCGATTGCGGCGTTCCAGTTCGACAACTATCGGGAAGTCCTGTTCGACCCGTACTTCCATACGATCTTTCTGCGCACGTTCGGCATCTCACTTACGGTCACGGCCGTGTGTGCCGTGGTCGGCACGTTCGAGGCCTATGTGCTCTCGCGCATGGGCGACCCGTGGCGCTCGCTGTTCCTGCTGATCATTCTCTCGCCGCTGCTCGTGTCCATCGTGGTGCGCGCTTTTGGCTGGAGCATGCTGCTCGGCTCGGGGGGGCTGGTCAACCAGACGTTCGGCCTGCTCGGGATGGGACCGTTCAAGCTCGAATACACGAATTTCGCGATTGTGATCGCGCTTGTGCACGTGATGCTTCCGTTCATGGTGATTCCGGTATGGACATCGCTGCAACGGCTCGATCCGCAGACGGAGAACGCGGCACTGTCGCTCATGGCCTCGCAGGCGACCACGCTGCGTCGCATCGTGCTGCCGCAACTGGTGCCGGGCATCCTGTCGGGCAGTCTGATGGTGTTCGGCCTGTCGGCGAGCGCGTTCGCGATTCCGAGCCTTCTGGGCGGGCGACGCCTCAAGGTCGCCGCGACCGCCGTGTACGACCAGTTCCTGAGTTCGCTGAACTGGCCGCTGGGCGCGACCATCGCCGTGCTCCTGCTGGTGGCGAACCTGATCGTGATGCTGACGTATTACCGCCTGCTCGAGCGCCGCTATTCGCGCAGCATGGGCTGAGGCGCCACGTTTTCCGCAGAACAGAATCCATTGGCCATCATGCGCAAAAACAGTCCCCTGGCGCTCGCGTTCCACGCGCTCGTCATCCTCTTCGTGCTTGCCCCGATGATCATCGTGGTGCTCGTCGCGTTCACGCCGGAGCAAACGCTGTCGCTGCCAACGCGCGGTCTCTCGCTACGCTGGTTCCGCGCGATTCTCGACTACCCCGACTTCATCGCGTCGTTCTTCACCAGCCTGAAGCTCGCCTTCCTGTCGGCCACGCTTTCGCTGGCGATCGCGCTGCCCGCGGCGCTGGCGATCGGGCGCTCGCGCTTTCCCGGGCGCAACTTTCTCAACGGCCTGCTGCTCTCGCCGCTGGTCATCCCGGGCCTCGTGCTCGGCATCGCGCTGTTGCGATTCTTCGCGATGCTCGGTGTGACCGGCTCGTTTGCCGCGCTCACGTTCGCGCACATGATCGTCGTTACGCCGTTCATCATGCGTCTGGTGCTCGCGTCGATCAGCGGCCTCGACCGCAGCGTCGAGCACGCCGCGGCCTCGCTCGGCGCCGGGTCGTGGACGACCTTTCGGCGCGTCACGATGCCGATGATTCTGCCCGGCATCACCGGAGGGTGGTTGCTCGCCTTCATCAACAGTTTCGACGAGCTGACGATGTCGGTCTTCATCACTTCGCCGCAGACGGTCACGTTGCCCGTGCGCATGTACATGTACGCGACCGAGTCGATCGATCCGATGATGGCGTCGGTCTCGGCGCTGGTGATCGCCGTGACGTTGGGGGCGATGCTGCTGCTCGATCGCGTCTATGGCCTGAACCGCATTTTGATCGGCCAGCATTGAGCTCGCGTTCCGGAACGACATTCATGTCCCGCACTTCCCATTTCCTGCCAGACGAGAGCGTGCCGCGCGCGTCGGCGCAACCCCAGTTGACGCGCCTGGCCGAGACGGCGCGCACGCCCGTCACGTTCTATCTCGACGGCGCGCCGGTGCAGGCGCTCGCGGGCGACACGTTGCTCACTGCGATCCTCACGCACCAACGGCACGTTCGGTTCAGTGAGTTCAGCGGCGCGCCGCGCGCGGGCTTTTGCCTGATCGGCGCATGCCAGGATTGCTGGGTGCGCTGCGAGACATTGGGCGAGGTCACGGGCGACGCACAGCGCACCCGCGTGCGCGCCTGCTCCACGACGGTACAGGCCGGCATGCGTATCCTGACCGATGCGCCCGGCGCCCCCCATGCCGGTGACGACCAGGGAGGCACGCATGGCTGAGCCCGCCAAGATCGTGATCGTCGGCGCCGGTCCCGCCGGCGTGCGTGCCGCGCAGACGCTCGTGGCCGCCGGACTCCGTCCGGTGGTACTCGACGAAAACCCTCGCTGGGGCGGGCAGATCTATCGGCAGCCGCCTGCGCATGCTGGATTCTCGCGCTCCCCGAAAGCGCTTTATGGGTTCGAGGCGGCGAAGGCCGAAGCGATTCATCGCACCATGGCCGAGTTGCTGCCTCGGGTCGACTACCGGCCCGAGACGCTCGTATGGGCGTGCGATCCGAAGCAGCTCCACACCATGCACGGCGGTCGCGAGACGCCCGTCTCGTTCACGCATCTGATCATCGCCAGCGGTGCCACCGACCGCGTGCTGCCGGTACCGGGCTGGACGCTGCCGGGCGTGTACACGCTAGGGGGGGCGCAGGTCGCGCTCAAGGCCCAGGGCTGTGCCATCGGCGAGCGCGTGGTGTTCGCGGGTACGGGGCCACTACTGTATCTGGTGGCGTATCAGTACGCGAAGGCCGGTGCGAACGTGGTGGCTGTGCTCGACACGAACACGTTCGTCCGTCAGGTCATGGCCGCGCCGCGTCTGCTGAATCAACCCGCCACGCTGGCCAAGGGCCTTTACTATGTCGGCGCATTGCGTGCGCGCGGCGTTCGCGTGGAGCACGGCGTCACGCTCGACGGGATCGAGGGCGGCGGACAGGGCGGGGAGAGTGCCGGCGTGCAGGCGATTCACTGGCGTCGCGACGGGCGCAGGCACACGCTTGCGTGCAGCGCGATCGGGTTGGGCTTCGGCCTGCGTCCCGAGACGCAACTGGCCGATCTGGCGGGCTGCCGCTTCGTCTTCGACACACTCAACCAGTGCTGGTTGCCCGAGCGCGACGCGGCTGGGCGGAGCTCGCAATCCGGGATCTATCTGGCGGGCGACGGCGCGGGCATCGTGGGGGCCGACGCGGCCGAGCTGGCCGGTCGGCGCGCGGCGCTCGCCGTGCTCGAGGATATCGGTATCACGACACCGGCTACCGCGATGGCGACCGACGGGCCGGACGCGCTCACGCTCGAGCGCAAGCTCGCGAGCATCCGGCGTTTTCGAGAGGGCATCGAACAGGCGTTCGCCCTGCCGCGCGACCCCTCCGCCGACTGGCCCGACGACATGCTCGTGTGCCGTTGCGAGGAAATCGACGCGCGCACGCTTCGCGACTGCGTGCGGCACGACGGCGTGACCGAGATCAATCGCCTCAAGGCGCTCACACGCGTCGGCATGGGCCGCTGCCAGGGCCGCATGTGCGGCGAGGCAGCGTGCCATCTGCTGGCCGAGGCGAGCGGACAAACCCTCGCACAGGTGGGGCGTTTGCGTGCGCAGGCGCCTGTGAAACCGATTCCGATCGCCCCCATGCTGTTCGACGAGAACGTCGCGGCGATTCCCGAGGAGGCCCGCGATGAGTAACGCGCTCAATACCCGTCATACGCCGCACACCCGGCATTACGACGTCGTGGTGGCCGGCGGCGGACTCGTCGGCGCGTCGGCTGCGCGCGCGCTGGCCGAGCGTGGCATGCGCGTCGCGTTGTTCGAGCGCCGCTACTGCGGCGCGCAGGCCAGCGGCGTGAACTATGGCGGCGTGCGTTGCCAGGGGCGACCGGAAGAGCAGCTTCCGCTTGCCATGCGCGCGCGCCGGCTCTGGGACCGGCTGCCGGAACTCATCGGCATTGACGGTGAGTTCGTGCGCTCCGGGCACTTGCGTCTGGCGCGCAGGGAGAGCGATCTTGTGCCGCTCGACGCGTGGTCCGAGATGGCGGCGGGTTACGGTCTGGCCACCACCGTGTTGCGCGGCGCGGAATTTCGCAAGCGTTTTCCGTGGCTGGGCGAGGGCGCGGTGGGCGGTTCGCTGTGCATGAGCGACGGCCACGCGAATCCACGGCTCGTGTCGCCCGCGTTTGCGCGAGCGGCACGCGCGCTCGGCGCCGAGGTCCACGAGCGCACGCCGATCGCGGCGATCGCGCACGATGGCGTGCGCTTTCAGCTCAAGGCGCAGCCCGAGACGGGCGAGCCCCTGGACGTGAGCGCCGACTGGCTGCTCAATACGTCGGGCGCCTGGGCCAATCACATCGCGGGTGCCTTCGGCGAGCGCGTGCCGATGCACGCCATCTATCCGAACATGTGGGTGACCGAGCCATTGCCGAGGTTCATCGGCCACAACCTCGGCGTGTACGGTGGCGGCGTCTATGCGCGTCAGGTCGAGCGCGGCAACTGCGTGATCGGCGGCGGGCGCGGCACGGGTAACGGCGAGTACGCACAACCATCGGCCGACACCACCCGCGCGGTCATGCGCGAGGCGTGCGCGTTGTTGCCGGCGTTGCGCAACGCGCTGCTCATCCGCACCTGGAGCGGCGTGGAGGGCGAGACCCCGGACAACAACCCGATCATCGGCATGAGCCGCACCACGCCCCGGCTCGTGCACGCCTTCGGCTTTTCGGGCGGCGGGTTTCTGCTCGCGCCCGGCGTCGGCGAAGTGCTGGCCGACCTTGTTACTCACGGCGAGACCGACACACCGATCGGCGCGTTCGCCGTCGACCGCTTCGCCGCCGTGAGCGAGGCCGCCTGATGCGCCACGCGCGAACCCTGGTTCCGAGTCTGTCCCAACCCACAGTCCTACACCCTGAAAACGCAAGGAGAACCACGATGAAGCTATCCCGAAAGGTCGTCATGTGCGCTGCGGCGCTGGCATTGGGCGCGAGTAG
Organism: Pandoraea morbifera; assembly: GCF_902459575.1. Taxonomy (NCBI): domain Bacteria; kingdom Pseudomonadati; phylum Pseudomonadota; class Betaproteobacteria; order Burkholderiales; family Burkholderiaceae; genus Pandoraea; species Pandoraea morbifera. Next base: position 739,390 of record NZ_CABPSD010000001.1, on the reverse strand, counting down.
CGCGGCCTGGTCGCAGTCCAAAACGCTTTACGTCGGCATGAACGGCGGGTCGATGGAAAAGGCTTACACGAGTCAGGTCTTTCCGGAATTCGAGAAAGCCAACAACGTGAAGGTCGTGGTCGTGCCCGGCACGTCGTCCGATGTGCTCGCCAAGCTGCTTGCCAACCGGAACAGCCCGCAACTGCATGTCGTGTTTCTCGACGACGGCGTGATGGCGCGCGCTATCGCCATGGGCGTTTGCCAGAAGCTCGACGACTCGCCGGTGCTCAAGGAGCTCATGCCGTCCGCCCGCGTGAAGGATGACATGGCCGCGGGGGTGCAACTGGGCATGACCGGCATCGGCTACAACACCAAGATCTTCAAGGAGAAGGGCTGGGCTGCGCCGACGTCGTGGACGGACTTCGCCGATCCGAAGTACAAGGGCAAGGTGGTGTTCCAGTCGGCGTCGAGCAGCACGTTCGGCCTGCACGGCTTCCTCGCGCTGAACCGGATCTGGGGCGGCAGCGAGACGAACGTCGAGCCGGGCTTCAGCAAATGGGCGACCACCGTGGGGCCGAATGTCGTCGAGTACATCCCGAACTCGGCCAAGCTCTCGGAAATGATCCAGACCGGCGAGGCCGCGATCTTCCCGCTCACGCCCACGGCCGTGAGCGAACTCCAGGAAAAGGGCATCCCGGTCGCGTACGTCGCGCCCAAGGAAGGCGCGGTGCAATTGCTCGTGGATCTTTGCGTGGTGAAGAACAGCCCGGACAATGCGATGGCGCAGAAGCTCGCGCAGTACCTGCTCTCGGCACGCGGGCAGACGCTGGCCGCCGCGGCGGGCGCGTACATCCCGACGAATACGCAGGCCACCATGCCGCCCGCAATGCAAAAGCGCCTGGGCAAGATCGATGACCTGGTCAAGAACCTCAAGACGGTGGACTGGGACGCCATCAACCAGCGCCGCGCACAGTGGGATCAACGCTGGAATCGACAGATCGAGCAATAAGCGCCGAAGGGGATGTCCTTGCGCGTGAGCCGCTCACACGCGCGAGGCCGTCGTGGCAAAAAACGCCGGATACCCGAGAGGGGTCCGGCTTTTTCTTACGGAGCGATTTCAGACGCGATTTCGGACGGGGTTACATGGCGTCGGCTTTCGCCGCGAGCGCGCCGAAAGCCGTCACCAGCGCCGCGTGGTCTGCCGGCATGACGAAGGCGCGCAGGAAATGCGGCGGTTCGTCGAGCAACAGATAGCCCAGGCTCCACGTCGAGAACGCGCCGCTCGTGCGTGGCGTGCCGTCGATCAGGACGTCGACGTCGATATGATGGCGCGACGCCTCGATGCGCCCGCGAGCATCCGCGATCGCTTCATGAGGCCCCTCGATGTACTGATAAAACATTGCCCCGTCGTAAAGCAATACGCCGGTGACGCCGTGCGCCGCATTGAACCCGCGGGAATTCACGATGATTCTCGAAAGTTCCAGCGGATCGAGATCGGGCAGGGCACGGCTGACATACGCGTAGCACTCTAACAATTTTGGTGTCCCCAAAGACAATCCACGCGAACGCGCGCGCAAAAGGCATCCGAACGACTGGGCGCATGGATGTCGACGAAACGCACCGGCCAAGCGTACGCACACATTAGAATACTCGATGTGCTGTGCTCTGGTATGAACGGCATCGCGGTCGTGCCGCGGTGCGACCCTGGCGCGGAACATCGCAACCCTCCGTTGTCATCCCGCAAGGCCATTCGATATGACCCAACGCTCGGGAGTACTCACGCGAAAGAAATGGTCGGCAAGGCTGCGAGCCCTGTCGGAAATGATCGATGCCCGTCCGTCGGCGGTGGGGTGGGCCGGCACCGGGCTGGCGCTTGGGATCTTCGTTGGCGTTGGCGTGTTGTTGCGAATGGACCTGCAGACCCGAGAGAGTTTGGTGCTGGAGCGGGCGCAGGGCGTGTCATCCGTGGTCGCAGCGAGTCTTGGCGCCAATTTCGCAGTCTACGACGCGTTGCTCAAGGAGATGGTGCGTGAGGCGGAAGACCCGGCCACCCCCATGTTTCCCGCGCGCGTGCGCGACCGTGTTCGTTTCGGTCAGGCGCTCGTCCGCGATTTTCTCGATGATGCCTACATCGTCGACAAGAACGGCATCATCGTGGCGCCGCTCGATGCCGCAGGCGCGTCGCCCGAGAACGTGGCGGATCGCGATTACTTCCGCTCGCACGAAATCAACCCGTCGCTCGGTCTCTATATTTCGCAACCCTACGCGTCGCGCAACCACCGGGGGACGGTGTCCGTGGCACTCACGCGCCGGATTGCGTCGCCGGATCATTCGTTCAATGGTGTCGCCGTCATTGCGTTGCGCCTGGACCATCTCGGCGCGCTGGTCAAAGACATCGATTCGGCCGATATTCGGACGATCGACATCGTCGAGGAGAAGGGCGCCGTGCTCGCCTGTGATCCGTGCGCCGGAACACGTCTGGGGGCGCTCGTACCGCTGCCTGGAAACGCCACGCGCGAGCGCAACCTCACCGAGGCACTGTCCTTCCCGTTGGGCGTACGGGCGCGAGAGTATCGCTCCGTGCGCGTGCCGGGGGCTTCGATGTACGTGGTGGTCACGCCGTCGATGCAAGCCGCGATGCACGAATGGCGGCGTAATGCCGCGCTGCTGGGGGCGATCGCCGCCACATGCGCGGCCACAATGATCGCCGGGGCCTGGTTGCTGGTGACGGCCATGCGGGCTAGGGCGGCGACCGTCGCGCAACGCGAACGTCTCTCGGCAACGGACGGCCTGACGGGGCAGGGCAATCGTCGTGCGTTCGACGCGAAGCTGGCCGATGCGTGGCGTCGCGCGCAGCGTTCCGGCAATCCGCTATCGGTCCTGATTGCCGATATCGATGACTTCAGGCACTTCAACGACACCTATGGGCACGCCGTGGCCGACGATGTCTTGCGCGCGGTCGCCTCGAATATCGGTGGACACATGCGTCGGGACACCGACCTGGCGGCACGCTACGGTAGCGATGTGATGGCGGTGGTGTTGCCCGAGACCGATGCGGCAGCGGCGGTGGTCATGGCGGAGCAATTTCGTCGCGACGTCGAGCGCCTGCATATCGCGCACGAGGGCAGCGCGACGGGGACGCTCACGGTCAGCGTGGGCGTGGCGACCGGCGTACCCGGCGAGTGCGGCAGTGCCGAAGCCCTCCTGAAGGCGGCCGAAGCGCAGTGCCGGCTTGCCAAGCAGGCCGGGCGCAACCGGGTCAGTGCGGTCGTGGTGAGCAGGGAAAGCGCGGGCCACGACGGCCTGAGCGGGCCCGGCCCCGGCCCCTGAGTCCGTCACGGCGAGAGCATCGCGGCAAGCCGCAACAGTTCCCCCTGGCGATGGCAGCCGGTCTTGCGCAGAATGGAGGAGAGCTGCGTGCGCAACGTGCTGGCGCTCAGTTGCAGCACCTCGCTGCACTCCCCGATGGTCAGCCCCGCCACAAGGTGGTGGAACAGGCGCGCTTCGGCCTGCGTGAGCGCGAAATGATGGCGCAGCGCCGCTTCGGTGGGCACATTGAAAATGCTGCGGCGTTCGAAGCGAATCCCGACCGCGGAGCGCAGCCCGTGGTTCATTTCGTGTCCCACGGCGCGCATCGTTACGCGAAACGCGCTGCCCCAGGAGTCTGGCACCACGAGCGAGGCGGGTTCGCGTGAGGCGCCAACCCGTTGCAGCGCCTGCGTCAGGCGGGTCTGCCACTCGGACTGGCGGTGCATGAGCTTGCGCTGCCGGATCAGCAGTTGGCTGTCATTGGCGCCGAGCAGCGAGTCGAGTCCCGGCGCCGAGGCGAGGATCCAGGCGTCAGGGGAGGCGATGGCGAACCCCTCGCGCTCGGGGTCGAGCATCTGGCCGAGAATGTCGAGGCTGGCGCGCGTGGCGGCGCGTCGCGTTGCGAAGGCGGCGGCAAGCTGTCGTTCGTACTCCGCGATTCGAGCCGCATGCGCAAAGGACGGCTCGACCACATGCATGCGCTGGATGCTCAGTGCCGTGAGGGCGTCATCGTCGTTGCAGATCACCACGCCCACGAGCTGCTGGAGCTGGTGCGGCCGCATGAATTCGTTCCAGAACACGCGATCGTTCGCCGATTCGTGCTTCAGCGCGATGGAGGAGTCGAACCAGGTGCCCGCCGGCGCATCCCAGAAGCGCCGCGTCGAATCGTCATACTGATAGAAGCGCTGCGAGTATTCCTCGATCAGGCCGGCCTCGTGCCCCGATTGTTCGACGAAACGCACCGCGTGGCTTTGCTTGTCGTGGCAGAGCAGCGTGGCCGCGTCCGCGCCAAGAAATTCGCGCGCCGTCTGCACGACATCCAGCCAGTCTGCCTGGCCGGCGCCCACGGCCCGCACCGCTTCCGATGCTCGTCGAAAACTGACATCGTCCGACATGGGACCCCCCGTTATCGCTTATTGCCGAGCCGTTGACTCGCTTTTTTTGCGAAGTGTAGCAGAGCGGGCTGTCGAAATTGATAGGGACGTCTACTGTGATTTATGCAGGCGACAATGTGTCGCGTCGCTGCGACAATGCGAGCCATGTCGGGATCCGGTCTGACGCGAGGCGGCGCGAAAGCGCGGGGGCACGGAGACCGGGCGTTACCATCGGGTGTTACAACCGGGTGTTACAACCGGGTGTTACAACCGGGTGTTACAACCGGGCCAACCAACGGGGAGCCATTGTGAACCACGGCAAATTCATCGTCGTCTGTCTGAGTCTCGCGGGCGCATTGCTGTCCGGTCAGGCCGGCGCGCAGTCCTATCTGGGGGCGGGAGATCTTGGCAGCATCCGTCAGGCCAACCAGTCGCCGGCCCGAAGCCCGGCGGTCACGGCAGTCGGTGCACCGTCCATCGCCGTGACGGACGCCCAAAGCGCCAGCGCCACCATCAACCGCACGGTCAGCGAGCGCAACGGCGCGGCGCCGGCATCGAACGAACAGGCAATTTCGGCACGAGAGCGCGCGCTCGACACGCGCGACCTCCAGCACCCCCGTCAGACCCGCTCGTTCGACGCCATCGCCCGGCCCACACGGGCGCAGTGATCGGACGCGCATGCGCTGCAATGCCGCGCTACTCGGCCATCGCGGGAATGGCGCCCTCCTGGAAAAGCACGCGTGGCGCGTCCATCGTGCCGTCTTCCTCGTCGACGAGCACCTCGTAGGCGGCGATACCCGCGAAGCCGGCCGCCATCGATTGTGCGATGCGCACCGCGCCGAATTCCGTGCTCGCCTGACGCAACTCGCCCGGTTGCAACACGCCGTCCTTGTTCTTGCGGTACGGCACGACGATGAACCTGATAGATTTGGTGTCGCTCATGATGTCTCTCGCGATGATGGGAGTGATGAGCGGAAATGTAGCATGACTACTGTATAAAAATACAGGTATTTTTCGGGGATGGAAGCCCGCGCGTCTTCCGGGGCGACGAGGCCTTCTGGCCCGAGGCGCGTGCCTGCTAAGATGTCGCGTCGTCGGCGGCGGGCGTGCGCATCGCCGACGGACGGGCTCGGGGAGTTCGTCTCGACATGTTGGATGCAGACCATCGTACACGGGGAAGAAATGAAAGTCGTTGCCGTGCAAGCCAATCTCGACGAGACGGTCGATCTGGTGCGCAAGTTCGCCCATGACGAGTTCGCCCGGTCCATCGGCGTGGAATCGCCGTCCGATCAGGACATCCGGGGCTTCCTGCTCGACCGTTTGCGCTGCATGCGCCTGCATGCCGTGGAATCGGGCGCCGAACCCACGATCCAGCGGGTGTTCGACTGTGTGTACGTGATGCCGGTATTCACGAAGGTCGACGGCACCCGCGTCGTGGAGGCCCGCCTGGTGGTCATGCCCGACGCGAAATTTGCACTGCGCGCGTATATTCCGATCTCCGACTAGGCGCGCACGCGCCGGCCACAGGCCTGCCGCTCCTGCGCCACAACCCCACCACAACCCCGCCGGACAGGGCTCGGCGGGGCGGCGCGATGCCCAAACAACATCGCGTAATGTCTAAATAACTTCTTAATGGTCGTCTATTTCCGCTCAGCTTGATAGCCTGCCGGTCGACTCGCGACGTGCGACCACAAAACAACAGGCATTGAGAGCGTGGAATGAATGCAGGCAATCTGATTTCGGCGAACCGGCTCGACGACGGCTTGGTCGTCTGGCTGGACAAGCATCACGACTGGGTCGACGACCTTGCGAAGGCGGAAGTGTTCGACGAGCATGGTCTGGCGTCGGCCCAGGCGGCCGCGCAGGCGGCGTTGGCGGCCAATCGGATCGTCGATCCGATGCCGCGCCCGGCACAGATCGGGCCGACCGGCCCGGTGCCGGTGGATTTCCGCGAGCAGCTGCGCTCGCGCGGTCCGTCGGTGCGTGCGGACCTGGGCAAGCAGGCATCGGACGCCGCCGTCCAGGCCGCGCTCGCCGACGCGCCCGCACTGACGGTCGCACCGGAACATGCGGGCATCTACCGCTACGATCCGTCGGAGCGCGAATTCCTCAAGGAACGTGCCAACGAGTTCGGCAAGCAGGTGGCGCGTCGCCTGAGCGGCGAGTTGCGCGAAGACGACTTCAAGGTTTATCGCCTGATGAACGGCCTGTACCTGCAACTGCATGGCTACATGTTGCGCGTGGCGATTCCGTACGGCACGCTGAGCGCGATTCAGTTGCGGCAGTTGGCGTTTGTGGCCAACCGCTACGACAAGGGTTACGGCCACTTCACCACGCGTCAGAACCTGCAATTCAACTGGCCGACCCTGACCGACGCCCCCGAGATCCTGTCCAAACTCGCGGACGTCGACCTGCACGCCATCCAGACCAGCGGTAACTGCATTCGCAACGTCACGACCGACCAGTTCGCCGGCGCCGCTCGCGACGAAATCGTGGATCCGCGCGTGTATGCCGAGATTCTGCGTCAATGGTCGACGGACCATCCCGAATTCACCTATCTGCCGCGCAAGTTCAAGATTGCGATCACGGGCGGCCAGACTGACCGTGCGGCGGTGCGCTTTCACGATATCGGCATTCTTGCGCGCACCAACGAACGCGGCGAAGTGGGCTTCCAGATCTATGCCGGTGGTGGTCTGGGGCGCACACCGATCGTTGCCACGCTGGTACGGGACTGGCTGCCCGAGGGCGACCTGCTGCGCTTCGTCGAGGCCATCCTGCGCGTGTACAACGCACTGGGCCGTCGCGACAACATCTACAAGGCGCGCATCAAGATCCTCATCAAGGAAATGCAGCCTGCGAAGTTCATCGAGATGATCGAGGAAGAATTCGAGCGTATCGCGCAGACGCATCGGCCGTTGCCCGACGACGTCATCGCCGCGATTCGCGAGCGATTCATCGTGCCGGAATTCGCGACACTGCCGCAGGCATCCGCGGCTTTCGATCAGTCTTACGCGAGCGACATCGATTTTCGTCGCTGGGTCGACACCTGCACGCATGAGCACAAGGTGCCCGGCTACATCAGCGCGGTCGTGTCGCTCAAGCCCGCCGGCGGTATCCCGGGCGATGCGAGTTCGCAGGAAATGCTGTTGCTTGCGGACCTGGCCGAGCGATACTCGCACAACGAATTGCGCGTGACCCACGAGCAGAATCTGGTGTTGCCGCACGTCAAGCGCGACGAGCTGCATGCCTTGTGGACGCGCCTGAAGGCGGCCGGACTGGCGACGCCCAACATCGGTCTGATCTCCGACGCGATCGCGTGCCCGGGCCTCGATTACTGCGCGCTCGCCAACGCCCGCTCCGTGCCTGTGGCCCAGCGTATCGCCCTGCGTTTCACGCCGGAGCAGCAACGCGACATCGGGCCGATCACGCTCAACGTGTCGGGCTGCATCAACGCGTGCGCGCACCATCACGTCGCGCACATCGGCATTCTCGGCGTCGACAAGGCGGGCAAGGAAAACTATCAGATCACGCTGGGCGGCTCGGCGGACGACAACGCTGCGGTGGGCAAGATTCTCGGCCCCGGCGTGAGCTACGACGACGTGCCGCAAGTGATCGAGAACATTCTCGATCGATATCGCTCGCTCAGGCACGAGGGCGAGCGCTTCATCGATACGCTCGCTCGCGTGGGCGCGGAACCGTTCAAGGGAGCTTTGAATGTTGATTGATCGAAACGGGCTGCCGGCCGCAGACGTCTGGACCTATCTCGGCGACGATGCTTCGGGCGCGTCGGGTGCGCGCAGCAAGGCCGTGCTGCCGCTCGACGCCTGGCTGGCCGCGAACGCGCAAGGCGCGGCGCCCGCCGGTGTGCGCGTGCAGGGCCACGACGACCCGGAACGCATCGCGCCGTGGCTGGCGCAACTCGAGCTCGTCGTGATCGAGTTTCCGAAGACGCGGGATGGACGGGGCTTCACCCTTGCCAAGGTACTGCGCGACAAATGGGGTTTCGAAGGCGCCATCCGTGCTGCCGGTCCGTTGCTGCCGGACCAGTTGGCGATGCTGTGGGCCTGCGGCTTCGACAGCCTGCTCTCGCCCTCGGACGTGCCGACCGCTCGCTGGCACGAAGCTGCACAAGCCGCTGCCGGGCGCGCCGCCCGCCCGCGCACGCTGCTCGCGCGCCTGACGGCCTGATCCCCCCGGCGCGGGTGCGCGCCTCGTCGATGCGTTTCAACCGTCGGTGGAAACCGTGAGCGCTTCCCACGCGTTGAATTCTTCGTTCAACGCGGACAGCTTCGCGCGAACGAGCCCGAGTGCATCGCTGCCGAGCAGCAGATGCGCTGGCGGGCGGTCGGCCGCAATCGCGGTCAATATGGCGCGCGCGGCTCGCACCGGGTCTCCCGGTTGTTTGCCGCTTTTTTCCTCGCGGGCACGACGCACGGGGTTGAACGTCTCGTCATAGTCGGCGATCGAGCGGGGCGTTCGCGCCATCGAGCGGCCCGCCCAATCGGTGCGAAATGAGCCCGGCGCCACCGCCGTCACCGTGATACCGAACGGCGCAACCTCCTTGCCAAGCGCCTCGGAGATGCCTTCCAGGGCGAATTTGCTCCCGCAGTAATAGGCGATCCCCGGCATCGTGATGTAGCCGCCCATCGACGTGATGTTCAGAATGTGGCCGCGGCGGCGCGCGCGCATGGACGGCAGCACGGCCTTCATCATGGCGACCGCGCCGAAAACGTTCACGTCGAACTGTCGGCGCATTTCCGAGATCGGCGATTCCTCCAGGATACCTTCGTGCCCATAGCCGGCGTTGTTGACCAGCACGTCGATCGGCCCTGCGTCGGCTTCGATGGCGCTTACGGCGCCGTCGATGCCGTCGAAGTCGGTGACGTCGAGCACACGTCCCCAGGCGGCGCTTGCCGAGAGGGACTCGAACGCTCGCTTTGCCGCTTCGCTTCGCACCGTACCGACGACCTTGTGTCCCGCCGCCAGGGCTTCGCGTGCGAGCGCGCGTCCGAAGCCGCTGCTGACGCCGGTGATGAGAAGTGTCTTGGCGAGTGTCATGGATGCATCTCCCAAATGTCGATGGAAGATTGCATGTTAGGCTTGCGATATCGCGAAATTAATCCAAATTCCGCGAATTTTCTTGCATAAAGCTATGAACATCGGACGGACCACAGATTTGCTGTCCGCGCCGTCCCCGCGAGGGCGGAAGCGCATGGTCGCCTTGCTGGAAGCCCTGGCGCCGGAAGAGGGTTACAACCTGACGGCACTGCCGAGCGTTCGCGTCCTGCGTTCGAATCGTTCTTTGTCGCGCACCCCCGTTCTGTACGATCCGGGCATCGTCATCGTCTGCCAGGGTGCCAAACGAGGCTATTTCGGTGATCGGCGCTATCTCTACGACGAGCAGCATTACCTGGCCGTATCGGTCCCCGTGCCGTTCAGCATGGAGACGGATGCCACCGAGGATCGTCCGTTGCTCGCGCTGTACCTGCATCTGGATTTCGCGTTGGCGGCCGAACTTGCGGAGCGGATTGCCCGCGAAGGGGGCGTAGCATCGGGAGCTTCGCCGCAGAGCATGATGTCGACGCCGATGGAGGGCGCGATGCGAGCGTCCGTGCTGCGCCTGCTCGAGGCGCTGCATCGGCCGCTGGAGGCGGCGGTGTTGGGGCAGGGACTGCTCAGAGAGCTGTATTTCCGCGTGCTCACCGGCGCGCAGGGTGGCGCGATGCGCGAAGCGTTGGCCATGCGCGGGCAGTTCGGCCGGATTGGCCGCGCGCTGCAATTGATTCACGCGAACTATGCACAGCGTCTCGACGTGCGCCAACTGGCTCGGGAAGCGGGCATGAGCGTGCCGAGTTTTCACAGTCATTTCAAGGCGATTACGCGGGTCTCCCCGATGCAGTATCTGAAGTCGACACGGCTGCATCAGGCGCGTCTGTTGATGGTGCGTCGGGGGATGACGGCGGAGGCCGCGGGTCTTGCCGTGGGGTATGGGAGTGCGTCGCAGTTCAGTCGAGAGTTCAGGCGTCTGTTCGGTTCGACGCCTGCGACGGAAGCCAGGCGGATGCGCGAGAGCTTCGCGATTCCGGCGGAGTTTGCCGATACGCCCTATGTGTCGTCGCACTGAATTTTGTGCGGTGGCTTCACCCGGGTGCTGCGCGGGCGCATACTGCGTCGCATGCGTGGCGGGGTGTCGCGCATGAACAGACTGCCCAATGCTGTTTCACACGGATCGGAATCTGCAATGACAACGTTTCAACGCCGCGCTCATCCGGAGCGTCATCGCACCGAACACATCGGCTGGTTGCGTGCCGCCGTCCTGGGGGCCAACGACGGCATCATTTCCACGGCCAGTCTGGTCGCAGGTGTCGCCGCGGCCCAGGCGAGTCATGCCAGCATTACGACCACGGCGGTCGCGGGACTGGTGGCCGGGGCCATGTCGATGGCGGCTGGCGAGTTCGTATCGGTTTATTCGCAGGCCGACACGGAAAAGGCGGATTTGACGCGCGAGCGCGAGGAGCTGAAGAACAGCCCCGATGCGGAGCATCGTGAGCTGGCCGCCATCTATGTGCGGCGTGGTCTGGATCACCAGCTCGCGGACCAGGTCGCCACGCAACTGATGGCGCACGATGCGCTGGGCGCGCATGCGCGCGACGAGTTGGGGATCTCGGAGGCGTTGAGCGCGCGTCCTCTGCAAGCCGCGCTGGCTTCCGCCGGGAGCTTCGCCGTCGGGGCGGCCATGCCGCTGGCGGTGGTGCTGCTGGCACCCGAGCAGAGTCTGCTCTATTGGGTGGTGGCAACGGCGATTGTCTTCCTTGCACTGCTCGGTATCGCCGCCGCCGCCGTGGGCGGAACGCCATTGTTCAGAAGCGCGTTGCGCGTGGCCTTCTGGGGCACTCTCGCCATGGCGGTGACGGCAGGCGTGGGGGCCGTGTTCGGCACCACTGTCTGAGTCGGTGCACGGTTCGGCTGCGGGGTGGCCGTCGCCGACGGCTACGCGCTTACCACGTCGGCCGGATCGTGTACGCGTGCCGGAAATAGGCGCGACCAAACTCGGTCGGCTCGTAGTGCTGGCCGACGGGGCGTATCAGGTCTCGCGCGAGCAACGCGTTGATCACCGCATCCGACGGCTGCAGAGGGCTTTTTTCCGCGATGCGCTGGAGCGCGGTGGTAATGGCTTGCGCTGAAAGGGCGAGCATGATGTGCTCCTGTTGGATTTGTTGGAAACCCTCGGGACTGCGTTTCGATGGAGACGCTCAGTAGGGGCCTTGAACGGCGTGGACGGTCGGTGAAGCGCGTAACCGAGTCCATTTTCGAACGCGACCGTGTCGGCATCGTGTCGCAGGAAGTGTTTTCGGGCTGAGTTTCATGGCGTCAGCGATCGATGCGACCGAAAGGCGTCTTGCCCGGCCCAACGGCGCATGGCGCGGAAACGGGAACCAACGGGCGGATGCGGTCATGGGCGACATGTTGGCGCTAAGCCTGCGCCGCGCTTCGGTCGAAAAAGCCGTCGACGAGCGAGCGGCCGTACTCATCGCCGGCGCGGCGCGCATCACCGATCGAATCGAACAGCACGCTTTCGAGCCGAAAGACGCGCGAGTCGTCCGACGGCGCCCGGTCTTCCGCGTCGACCGGGCTGATGCGTACCGAGACGGCGAGTAGTCTTTCATGCTTGCGCCCGTTCGGATCGCCGGCAGGGTCGTGAAACACCAATGTTTCGAGGCGAAAGCCGCGATACGACGGGGTTATGTGGGACATATTTCCTCCGACGAGGTGAGCGGATCCGCGTCACCGTGCATGCTTGAGGTGATCGGGAAGGCGGCGTGCGAAAGGATCAGGCTGGCTTGATGTTCGAGGCCTGCAAGCCCTTGGGGCCGCGTTTGACGTCGAACGTGACGTGCTGATTCTCTTGCAGGGTGCGGAACTCTGTGCGTCCCTGCGGCTGAATCTCGGAAAAATGCGCGAACAGATCGTCGCTGCCGTCATCCGGCTTGATGAAGCCGAAGCCTTTGCTGTCGTTGAACCATTTGACGATTCCGGTGCTCATGTGAACTCCTGGTTTTCCCGGCGAGCCGCCAACGCGGAATGCGTGACTGGGCGCCAGTGGCGGACAAACAAGAAATTCAGAGATCGGAAGTGTCTCGCAAAGATCGATGAGATCGACGCTTGATCGATAAACGTCAGACTTGATGTTCGATAGATCACTTATACGCGGGTTGGGTACCTAACACAATGAATATTGTGTAAGTGCACTTGCCCGCGACGCGACGTCCGGGGGCGCTCAGGTTGCCTGAAAGTCGGGCGCGCGGCTGTAATGACCCAGCGGAACCTGCTCAGATCAAGCGGCTGATGCGAATGCCTCAGCCGGGGTCCTCATCCCGAGCGCCTGGTGTAGGCGCCGGTGGATGTAAAAGCGTATCCAGCCACCGATCACGCGAGCGGCATGCCAGATCGTCGCAAAGTGTTGCCGATGCGCGCATTGCGCTTTCAACGTACGGATGACGCGCTCAGCCATGCCGTTCTGTTGTGGGCAATGCGGCGTGATGAACGCTTCGCGCAATCCGTAGCGGCGTACCAGCGTGGTGTCGCTTCGCGAGGTAAACACCTGGCCGTTATCCGAGCGCAGCAAAAACGGAGCGGGCACGCGACCAGGCGTGCCGAAGCGAGCGATCAGGGCGTGTTCCAGGGCGCTGACGGCAATGCAGGCCTTGCCACTTCGCGACACGTGCCAGCCCGGTAGCTCGCGCGTATGGCAGTCGGGGTCTCTGGATTCGTTTGTGGCCGTTTGCCGTCATCAGAAGCGATTCGCCCAACGTCACCCCGTCTTCAGTGGGGCTAGGTTTTGGCGTCCGAGGATTAATGTAGCTGCTTGTCTTCCGGTTTCCGCGCGTAGGTCATCGGCGTCAATCCAACATCGGCTGTTCGGCGCTCGGAGGGTATCGACGGCATCGCCAACGTCAAGCACAATCGTGGACTTCCTACCCAGAAAGCATCGCCGATGTCTCGAGCTTTAACGATCGCCTTTCTTCTCTGCGTCGCATCATTTGCCGGCAACTCGAGCAATGCATTGGCGATTGATCAATCCGAGAGACATTCCGGGCCGGCCGTTATGGTTCATTTTGACTACTATCGAACGGACGACGCAACCCTTAGGAAGCTTGAGGCGCGGCTCGGGAAAGCGATCAAACGTGCCCAGGTAGGGGATCTGGGCGAAAGCGAATTGCACCTCGATGGCAATGATGGCTATCTATACATGTACGGCCCTGATACTGACCGGTTATATGACGTGGCTCGTCCGATTTTGCGAGCCAATAGGTTGACAGCCAACGCCGAAGTCACGAAGTGGCGGGGAGGGCACACGGAGACCGTTTTGCTTTCGCCGGGTAAGGCCGACCTTCCTTCCAGTGGCGCAAATATAGCGCCGTGACGAAGAGATTTGAACCTCCGACCATCCGCAGCCCATGGGCGTTTGCTATAGCGCCGATGCGCTATAGCGTGCCATGTGTGCCGAGTGGGCAAGGGGCTGTTTTTCCGCCAACGAGGTGCAAACGATCACACGGCCCATGCTCGATGTCTTTCCTTGCTAAGACGCCAATGACGCGATATCAGGCAATTGCCTAATATCGCGCCGTACAAATCAACAGATTGACTCAAACGAAAAAACCCGCACAGCCAATGACTGTGCGGGTTTTTTCTATTCTGGTCGGGGCGAGAGGATTTGAACCTCCGACCACCTGCACCCCATGCAGGTACGCTACCAGGCTGCGCTACGCCCCGTGAGAGATGCATCTGGAAGAAGCACCGCTCGAAAGAACGCGATTATAGCAGAGCTTTTCGCGGGATTGAAAGGGGCTATGCAGGCCGGACGCATATTTTTTTGCGTGAGGGGCGTCATCGCTGCGTTCGTCGCGCATCATGCATCGATTCACCCCGAATTTTCGCGCGCCCAGGACGACCTATTTCCGCTTCCGAGCGCGGTGATGGTTATCCCGAATGTCGAATTCGAAGGCGCTCACGATAATGGAATTCTGCCGACATCCTGCCCCCTTGTGGCTCGGAGACAAGCCATGCCGCAAACCCTGAATTTCGAGGACGCGCGCGATCTGCTGCTCGCACAGCGCGCGCACTACGATGTGGCGTACCGTGACTTCCGCTGGCCGGTTCTGACCCGCTTCAACTGGGCGCTCGACTTCTTCGATCCGCAAGCGCAAGGCAACGACCGGCCCGCCCTCTGGGTCGTCGAAGAGGATGGGCACGAGACGCGTCTGTCGTTCGCCGAGATGTCGGCGCGCTCCAATCGCGTCGCCAATTTCCTGCGCCAGCGAGGCGTCGCGCGCGGCGACCGTGTGCTGCTCATGCTACCCAATCAGGTCGAACTCTGGGACCTCATGCTCGCGTGCATGAAGCTCGGCGCCGTCATGATTCCCGCCACGACGCTGCTCGCCGCCGGCGATCTCGTCGACCGACTCGAGCGCGGTCGCGTGCGGCACGTGATCACCACCGCACGTGAGGCCGCCAAGTTCACCGCGCTCGCCGGCGACTACCAGCGCCTTGCCGTGGGCGAGGCCCCGCCCGAAGGATGGACGTCGCTCGCCCCGGCCTACCGGGCCAGCAATCGGTTCGTACCCGATGGCGAGACCCTGGCGACCGATCCGCTGTTGCTGTACTTCACGTCGGGCACGACATCGCGTCCGAAGCTCGTGCTGCACACGCATCAAAGTTACCCCGTCGGACACCTCGCCACCATGTACTGGCTAGGACTGCAGCCCGGCGACATTCACTGGAACATCAGCTCGCCCGGTTGGGCCAAGCACGCATGGAGTTGCTTCTTCGCTCCGTGGAACGCCGGCGCCACGATCTTCATCTACAACTTCTCGCGCTTCGACGCCCGCACCGCTCTGCAAACTGCGGCACGCTGCGAGGTCACCACGCTCTGCGCTCCGCCCACCGTCTGGCGCATGATGATTCAGGAAGATCTCGCGCGGCACCCGGTGAAGTTTCGTGAACTCATCGGTGCTGGCGAGCCGCTCAATCCCGAAGTGATCGACCAGGTCAGGCGCGCCTGGAACATCACTATCCGCGACGGCTACGGCCAGACCGAGACGTGCTGCCAGATCGGCAATTCACCTGGTCAGCCGGTCAAGGCGGGCGCGATGGGGCGTCCCATGCCCGGCTACCGTGTCGTGCTGCTCGATCGCGACGGCAACGAGACCGACGAAGGGGAGATCTGTCTCGCGCTGGCGTCGCGTCCAACCGGACTGATGCAGGGGTACGAGGATGACAGGGAGAAGACCGCCGAAGTCATGCGCGACGGCTATTACCACACCGGCGACGTCGCGATGCGTGACGAGCGCGGCTATTTCACGTACGTGGGCCGGGCCGACGACGTCTTCAAGGCGTCCGACTACCGCATCAGCCCCTTCGAGCTCGAGAGCGAACTGATCAAGCACCCGGCGGTGGCCGAGGCGGGCGTCGTGCCGAGTCCCGATCCCGTGCGCCTCGCGGTGCCGAAAGCCTTCGTGTCGCTTCGCGCGGGCTTTCAGGCGGACGACAAACTCGCTCTCGATATCCTGCGCTATTGCCGCGACCACCTCGCGCCATACAAACGGATTCGCCGTATCGAGTTTTGCGACTTGCCGAAGACGATCTCCGGCAAGATCCGTCGTGTCGAATTGCGACGGGCGGAGGAGGGGCGTGCGCTGGAGTTGCGGCGCGAGATGGAATTCTGGGACGTCGATTTTCCCGATCTCAAATGACGTGCGGCGCCGTGCTCATCGGATGTGCTGAATCACCAGCTCCGCACCGAGCATCGCCAGGCCGACAAAGAAGCATCGGCGAAAGACGGGCGCACTCACACGGGTGCGCACCCACTGGCCGAGGAACATGCCGCCCAGCGCCGGGACGAGCGCCAGCAGGGAAACCCCGATCGCATGTCCATGGAAGATGCCGTCGTGCGCCAGGCCCGCCGCAAGTGCCAGTGTCGACACGGTAAACGACAGCCCCAACGCCTGAACCAGATCGTCCTTGTCGAGGTCGAGCGCCTGGAGAAACGGTACGGCAGGGATGACGAATACGCCCGTCGCCGCCGTGACCAGACCCGTGATCGCGCCGATACCGCCCCCGAGCGCGCCGGTCCTCGCCCGCGACCAGTGCCCTGGCACATGCAGGCGCACGGCCGCGAGCCCCAGCGCCGCGTACACGAGCAGCGCCACGCCCAGTGCGATGCCTGCCAGGTGGCCGCCGTTGGCGAGCCATCCGCTACCGGCCCATGTGCCGACGCAAACGCCGACCAGCATCGGCCACAGGCGCCTGGCCAAAGCCGCGAAACGCGGACCGGCGAGCAGTTGCCAGACATTGGTGACGAGCGACGGCACGATCAGCAGTGCCGCGGCTTCGGCGGTCGGCATGGCCAGACCGAGCAAGCCGACGGCCACCGTCGGCAGGCCCAGCCCGATGACCCCCTTGACGAAGCCCGCAAGCAAAAAGGTGACGAGCCCCAGCGAGAGCAGGGGGATGTGGTGGGCCATGTGTTGGATCGTCGTCATGGCGCCAGTATCGGCGTCGCGCACGGGGCCGCCAATGCGGCATTCACGCAGGCGGACTCAGGCGCACGCTGAGGCTGGCGCGACCGGCGCGGCATGCGCCCGGGAGGCGTCCGACGCAGTTTGGCGTTTTCAGTTATGCTCAGGCCAAATTCACGCCGTGCCGCGCATCGGGCGCGTCCCCCGGAGCTACCGCTCCGGGGGTCGCGCCGGTGCCATCGGCACCCCGTAGACCCCCGTCACCGCCCCCGCACCGATCATGGCCGTCGTCATGAGGGGCCGTCGGCGACGACAGCCATGCCAATGCATTGCGCCTGCCCAGAGGGATGGAAGTTGGAAAACCAGAATCGTCAACACGAACACATCGCACACGCCGGTCAGGAGGCTGCTCACGGGCTGCTCGACCGGCGTCTGGCGCTCATCATGCAACCCGCCCACCGCGCGCTGCTCGCTGACGGCCTGTCCGGCATCGAACGCGAGACCCTGCGCGTACAGGCCGATGGCGCGCTCGCACTGACCCCGCATCCGCGCGCCCTCGGTTCGGCGCTGACCAACGACGAAATCACCACCGATTACTCCGAAGCGCTGCTTGAGTTCATCACGCCACCCCAGCACGACGCCGCCGACGTCATTGCCCGGCTCGACGAGATCCATCAGTTCGCCTATCGCAAGCTCGGCGCGGAGTTGCTGTGGAGCGATTCGATGCCGCCGGCGCTGCCGCCGGAAGACGTGATTCCCATCGCCGACTACGGCACGTCGCACATCGGCATGCTCAAGCACGTGTATCGTCGCGGTCTCGCGCTGCGCTACGGTAAGCCGATGCAGTGCATCGCGGGGATTCACTACAATTTCTCGCTCGCCGAGCCGGTATGGGAGTTGCTTCGCGCGAGCGAGGGGGCCACCGAGTCGCCGCGCGATTACCAGTCGGCCCGCTATGTTGCGCTCATCCGCAACTTCCGCCGCTATAGCTGGCTGCTCATGTATCTGTTCGGCGCGTCGCCGGTGTTGCACGCCGAATTCCTGCGCGGACGCGAACACGGCCTCGATGCATTCGACGAAGGCACGCTCGGTCTGCCCTACGCGACGAGCCTGCGCATGAGCGATCTCGGCTATCAGAACAGCGCGCAGTCGGAAGTCTCGCCGTGCTACGACTGTCTGCCCAGCTACATCGACGCGCTCACGCAAGCGGTGAGCCAGCCGCACCCGGCGTACGAGGCGCTCGGCACGAAGCGCAATGGCGAGTGGATCCAGCTCTCGACCAATCTGCTGCAAATCGAAAACGAGTTCTATGCCACGATCCGCCCGAAGCGGGTGACGTACAGCGGCGAGCGCCCCGTGCAGGCGCTCGCGCGGCGTGGCGTGCAGTACGTGGAGGTGCGCTGCATCGACATCGATCCGTTCCTGCCGGTGGGTATCGATGTCGACACCGCACGCTTCATCGACGCGTTCCTGCTGTTCTGCGCACTCGAAGACAGCCCGTCGTGCTCGAATGCCGAGAACATGGAAAATCGCGACAACTTCGCGCATGTCGTCAAGGAAGGCCGCAAGCCCGGCCTCGTGCTGCATCGCGCCGGCGAAGCCATTACGCTGTTCGACTGGGCGCAGGCGTTGCTCGATCGCATCGATCGCACGGCGGCGGCTTTCGACGCCCAGCGTGGCGGCGCCCACTATGCGCACTCGATGGCACTGCAGCGCGCCAAGGTGCAGGACGTCTCGCTCACGCCGTCGGCGCGCGTGATGGCGGCGCTCGAACCGCTGCGTGGCACGAAGGGCGGCGCATTCCAGGCATTCGCGCTCGAGCAGAGCAAGCGTCACGCAAAGACGTTGCGCGACATGCCGCTCGATCCGAAGATCGAGGCGCATTTCGAGGCGCTCGCGCAGAAGTCGCTGGCATCGCAGGCCGAACTGGAACGCACGCAAGTGGGCGACTTCGACGCCTTCGTGGCTGCCTATCGCGCCGGCACGCTCGGGACGGTCAGCGTCTGAGGCCGAACGAACCGCTCTACGAAACAAGCGCCCCTCAGGGCGCTTTTTTTACGAGCGTGGCATGGCGTCAGGCGAGCACGCCGAGTTGCCAGGCGAAGAAGACCGCCAGCCCGGCGCCGATAGTGAGCAATTGGTGACGCGTGGCCGCGCACACGGCGATCGCCACCAGAGCGGCCACGAGTTGTGGATTGCGCCAGGTCAGCTCCAGTCCATTGCCGTGGGGCGCGAGCGTCATCGGCACGATGATGGCCGTGAGCACGGTGACGGGCACGAACGACAGCGCCTCGCGCAGCCACTCCGGGAATCTCACCCGGTCGCCCAGCACGAAGATGCCGGCCTTGACCGCCAATGTCACGGCCGCCATGCCGAGAATCGCCAGAACGTAGTTCATTGCGCACCTCCCGCCGGCTTGCCAGACGCGCCCATGCCACCGGGTTTGCGCGCATCGTCTTCGCCGCTCTTGCGGGACGGGCGCGCGCCGTTGCGACGCTTCGCATGCAGCATGATCATGCCGGCCGCGATGCCCAACGCCACGGCCGCGAGCAGGCCGAGCTTGTAGGGCAAGCCCTGGCATGCGTAGGCGCTCGCGCCGGCGACCACGGTAGCCACCGCCCAGGGCACGCGGGCCATCTGGGGCACGATGATCGCAATGAACGTGGCCACCATGGCGAAATCCAGGCCCAGGGTTTGCAGGCGTGGGAAGGCGGCGCCGAACAGCAGACCCGCGAGCGTCCACACCTGCCAGTTGAGGTACATCGACAGGCCCGAGCCGAGGAAGTACCACTGCCCCAGCGGATCGTCCGGGTGACGATGGAAGTGACCGCTGGTGACGGCGAAGGTCTCGTCCGTGAGCAGGAATCCCAGTACCGTGCGCCACCGCAGATCCAGGTGCTTCACATGGGGCAACAGGTTCGCGGCGTAAAGCATGTGACGCAGATTGACGATCAACGTGGTGGCCCACAGCACCGCGTAACCTACGCCGGTGGCGAACAGGCCTGCGGCGATGAACTGGCTCGAGCCGGCGAAGACAGTGAGTGACATGAGCTGCCCGTGCCATGGCGCGAGCGGCGTGGTGGCAACCAGCGCACCGAAAATCAGGCCGAACGGTGCTGCGCCGACGATCATCGGCAGGGTGTCGCGAGCGCCTGCGGCGAAGCTTGCCGCACGGGACGGAGCCGGCATGGAAAAACGTTCCTCGATAGAAGTCGACCGAAGTCGATGCGGGTCAATGGAAGCGGCGCGGGCAGGATCGCGCGCCAATGCCGGGAGCTTAGCGCCTGCCCGGGCCGACGCGCTTGTACGTTCTTGCGCTTGACGTGCTTGAGGTCGAAGGCCCGTGCTCATGAAAAAGCGGCCACCGCCTGGGTGGCCGCTCAGTGCGTGGACGATGCCCGGCGCGGCTCAGGGATGTTTGAACAGATCGAGAATGCGCGCCTTCTCGCGAGCATCCACGCCGCCGGGCGAGGGCGGCTGCGCGGCGGCCGGCGGCGGAGCCGCGGGCTCGGGCGTGCTGTTTCCGAAGAACGGCAGCGAGAAGCCGCCGCTGTTGTCGTCGATGCCGATACTCGCCACGAAGCCGTTGCCGGGCAGTTTGTCGGACTCATACAGCTCGCCGTTGACCACGCTCACACCCGGCGGCATGGCCATTTGCTGCTGCGGCACGCCGTTCAGGGCAACGCTCATGTATTTGGTCCAGACCGGCAACGCCAATTGCGCGCCGAATTCGCGGCTGCCGAGCGTCTTCGGCTGATCGAAGCCGAGCCAGGCCACCGCCACGAGCGTGTGCTGATAACCGGCGAACCACCCGTCGAGGGCGTCGTTCGTGGTGCCGGTCTTGCCGGCCAGATCGGTGCGCTTGAGCACGTTCGTGCCGGCGCCCGTGCCGCGTTGCGCCACCGATTGCAGCAGGCTGTTCATGATGAAGGCGTTCGGCGCCGAGATCGCGCGCGCGGCGTTCACATTCGCGATGACCGGCGTGGCCTTGTTGAGCACGTTGCCGCGCGCGTCGCGAATTTCGCTGATCAGGTAGGGCGCGACGCGATAGCCGCCGTTGGCGAACACCGCATAAGCCCCTGCCAGTTGCAGCGGCGTGGTCTGGCCCGCGCCGAGCGCCATCGGCAGATACGGCGGCACTTTGTCGGCGTCGAAGCCGAAGCGCGTGGCGTATTCCTGTGTGTATTGCGTGCCGGCGAATTGCAGCAGACGAATCGCCACCAGGTTCTTCGAGCGCTGCAGACCCTCGCGTACCGTCATCGGACCGCTGAAGGCGTCGTCGTCGTGCGGGTCCCAGGCCTGTCCGCCAGTCTGCGAGGGCGGCAGGTTGAGCGGGCCGTCCATCACCATCGTGGCGGGGCTCACCCCCTTCTCGATGGCTGCCGAATAGACCACGGGCTTGAACGTCGAGCCCGGCTGGCGCCAGGCCTGCGTGGCGCGGTTGAACTTGCTCTGATTGAAATCGAACCCGCCGACGAGCGCACGAATCGCCCCGTCGTCGGGCGAGAGCGAGACCAGCGCGCCTTGCACCTCCGGCAACTGCGCGATGCGCCACTTGCCGCGCGCGTCCTTCATCACTCGGATGATCGAGCCGGGGCGAATGCGCAGCTTCTCGCTCGCCCGGGACGAAAGTGCCGACGACGCGAAACCGATGCCGTCGCCGCTCACCACCACGGCGTCGCCCGAGAGCGGCACCGCGGTCACCTGCGACGAACTGGCCGCGACCACGACCGCCGCGACGAGATCGCCGTTGTCCGGATGTTCCAGTAGCGTGTCCTCGATCAATTGCTGTCGATCGGGCATTGCCGCGGGCAGCTCGACGAATCCCTCCGGTCCGCGGTACGCGTGACGACGCTCGTAATCGAGCACGCCCATGCGAACGGCGTCGTAGGCCGCTTGCTGCTTTTTCGAATCGAGCGTCGTGATGACCGTCAGGCCGCGCGTGTACGCGTCGTCCTTGTACTCGTCGTACACGGCCTGACGCACCATTTCGGCCACGTACTCGGCATGCACGTTGTATTCGTTGCCCGACGTCCGGGTGCGGATCGGTTCGTGCAGCGCATCTTCGTATTGGTTGCGCGTGATGTAGCCCAGATCGAGCATGCGCTTGAGGATGTATTCCTGACGGATTTTCGCGCGCTTCGGATTGACGATCGGATTGTAGGCCGACGGGGCCTTCGGCAGGCCGGCCAGCATGGCGGCCTCGCCAAGCGTGATGTCCTTGAGATCCTTGCCGAAGTAAATGCGCGCGGCGCTCGCGAAGCCGTAGGCGCGCTGGCCCAGATAGATCTGGTTCATGTACAGCTCGAGAATCTTGTCCTTCGACAGCGCGGACTCGATCTTGTAGGCGAGCAGCATTTCGTAGATCTTGCGCGTGGCGGTCTTCTCGCGCGAGAGGAAGAAGTTGCGCGCGACCTGCATGGTGATCGTGCTGGCACCCTGAGCGGCGCCGCCGTGCAGTACGTCCGACACCCCGGCTCTCAGAATGCCGATGAAGTCGACGCCGCCATGATCGTAGAAGCGGTAGTCCTCGATCGCGAGCACGGCCTTCTTCATCACGTCCGGAATCTGGTCGATCGTGACGAGACTGCGGCGCTCCTCGCCGAATTCGCCGATCAGCACGTTATCGGACGTGTAGACGCGCAGCGGCACCTTCGGGCGATAGTCGGTAATGACGTCGAGCGGCGGCAGGTTGGGGCGCATGACGATCAGCGCATAACCGACGATCAGGGCGCCGACGACCGCCAGGCCAGCGAGCGTGGCCAGGACGACGGCAAGCGTGCCGAAGCCGCGCTGACGACCGTGGCGGCTGGTCGAGGCAGCGGGCGCCTGGGATGCGATGGCGGGGGCGTGTTGGCGGATTTGGCGGTGTTGGCGCGCCGGATGAGACGGCGTGCGAGGCGGCAAACAATGCTTCAAGGACATACCCAACGAAAATTGCAGGATGGGAACAGGCCGGCCGGCCTAGCGCTGCGTGGATCCCCGCCGCGCGGCGAAATCGAAGCAGTATGCCACGCCCGGCGCGTCACCCTCCAAAAAAATGGGGGGGACGCCCGGAAGACATACGGCGTATGGGTCAGCGACGGGCCTCCGTGGCCATGCGCAGGGCGAGTGCCCCAAGCACGCCGCCCATGAGCCAGCGCTGGATGCGCAGCCATGCCGGACGCTGGCCGAGGAATCGCGCGATCCCCCCCGCCGACAGGGCGACACCGGCGTTGACCATCACGCTGCACACGATCTGCGTGGCGCCGAGGGCCAGCGACTGCGTGAGCACGCTGCCATGCTCGGGGTGCACGAACTGCGGCAGCAGCGCCAGGTACAGCATGGCGATCTTCGGATTGAGCACCGACGTGAACAGGCCCATCAGGAACAGGCGGCGGTTGCCGTCGCGCGCCAGGGCGCGAACCTCGAACGGAGAGCGGCCACCGGGCTTGAGCGCCTGCCAGGCCAGCCAGAGTAGGTAGAGGGCGCCGCCGAAACGCAGTATGTCGTAGGCGAAGGGCACCGCGAAGAGCAGGGCGGTAATGCCAAACGCCGCGCACAGCATGTAGAAAACGAAGCCCAGCGCCACACCGCCCAGCGAAACGAGTCCCGCGGCCGGTCCCTGGCACAGGGAGCGTGAAATCAGGTACATCATGTTCGGCCCCGGCGTGAGGGCCATACCGATAGCGACCAGTGCGAAGGCCAGCCAGGTCGAAAGTGCAGGCATGTTCGATGCGTCTCAAATGGGCAAACTGCACGATACCACGGTGTCGCCGGGTTCGCCGGTTGGCCCGAACCGCTCGGTCACGCGATGCGAAATCAGCCTAGCCGTTTGAGAAACACGGTCATTTCCTTTTCGGCCTGGCGGTCGCCGTGCGCCTGTGCCGCCGCGATGCCGCGCGTCCAGGCGTCGCGCGCCCCGTCCACGTCGCCGGCGCCCTGTCGCGCCTTGCCCAGCAGCTTCCACGCGGCGGTGTAGGCCGGATCGAACGCGACGCATTGCGTCAGATGCGTGGCCGCGACCGGGTAATTGCCGGCGTCCAGATAGGCCTTGCCGAGGCCGAATCGCAGCAGCGCATTGTCCTTGCCGCCGGCCAGCAGTTTCTCGAGTCCTTCGATCATGATTTGTATATATGTAATGAATATATAAAAAACGTAATAAGATTGCGAGGCTTCCCCGATCACCGGCAGCGCCACGGCCATTCGCCGTGGCGTTTTCGGTTTCGGCGTTCGAGACGCACGACGCCACTGCGTACGCGTCGACGACTTGACTTGCATCAACTGAACGTCGCGACCCGTCGTGGCGCATGGGCACGTAAACCCGCAGGATGCTCAAGTCTGGTGCACATCGCGCCGATGTGACAAGTGATGACGGCCCGTCAGAGGCACGGATCCACGGGTGGTGACCCATTACGTAAGACGGAGACGACAGCATGTTGCGTAGCTTCTCGATCAAGGCACGCCTTGGCATCACCATGGCGCTGCTGGCGGTATTGTTGATTCTCTTAGGGGCCTTGGGCATCGCGGGCATGACACGCACCGGTGACGCATTGCGAGAGACGTATGCCAATCACCTTGCGGCTACGGTGGCGCTGGGCAAGGACAACGCGACGCTCGCGCGCACCCGGGCCATTCTCGACCGCGTGGTGCTGCATCCCGAATCGCCCGATGGCGACAAGATCGCCGCCCGCGCGCGCGGCATGATCAAGGACGCGAATGCGGCATGGGCCACATATCAGGCGTTGCCGCGCGAGGCGCAGGAGGCGCGGCTCGCGGATGAGGTCGCGCGCCAGCGCGCGACGTTCTTCGACAAGGGCATGAATCCGATGCTCGCCGCGATCGACGCGCGCGACCGCACGGCGATGGACGATCTCACGATGAATGCGCTGCCCAAGTACTATGCGGCGCTTACCGCCGCGAGCGACGCACTGGCCGCGTACAAGTTGAAGCTTGGACACGACACCTATGAGGCGTCGATGACCGAGCTCGCGGCGTTTCGCTGGCTGAGCATCGGCGCGACGGTGTTCGGCGTGCTCATTGCCATCGCTTGTTATTTTTCGTTGCGCGGCGCGATCATGCGTCCTCTCGGCGAGGCACTGACGCATTTCGAGCAGATCGCGGCAGGGCGCCTGGACAACCCGGTGGAGGTGCGCGGCAAGGACGAGATGTCGATGCTCATGCGCGGGCTTGACGCCATGCAGTCGCGTCTGGCGGACACGATTCGCGGCGTACGTCGCAGTTGCGACGCCATGGCCACGGCCACCGCCGAAATTTCCGCGGGCAATACTGACCTGTCCGCGCGCACCGAGCAACAGGCCGCGTCGCTCGAGGAGACGGCGTCGTCGATGGAGCAACTGACCGCAACCGTGAAGCAGAATGCCGATAACGCCCGGCAGGCGAGCCAGCTCGCGGTCAACGCGTCGGATATTGCCGCGCGCGGCGGTCAGGTCGTCGCGCGCGTCGTCGACACCATGCAGGGTATCTCGACGAGTTCTTCGCAGGTGGTGGACATCATCGCCGTGATCGACGGCATTGCCTTCCAGACCAACATCCTGGCCTTGAACGCGGCCGTGGAAGCGGCGCGCGCCGGCGAACAGGGGCGGGGCTTCGCGGTGGTCGCAGGCGAGGTGCGCACGCTCGCGCAGCGCAGTGCAACGGCGGCGCGCGAGATCAAGGGGCTCATCGAGACGTCGGTGCAGAAGGTGGCCGACGGCTCGACGCTCGTGACCGAGGCCGGCCGCACGATGGACGAGATCCTTCAGGCGGTGCAGCGCGTGACCGACATCATGGGCGAAATCTCGGCGGCGTCCGACGAGCAAAGCGGCGGTATCGAACAGGTGAACCAGGCTGTCACCCAGATGGACACCGTGACGCAGCAGAACGCGGCGCTCGTTGAGCAGGCGGCGGCGGCCGCGGCGTCGCTCGAAGACCAGACGAACGCCCTGCGCGAGGAAATGGCGCGGTTCCGCCTGGGCGACGAGGGGGGCACGAGCGGCGCCGCCCGGCGACCGGCGCTGCACGCCGTGGGGGCGTCGCCGCTGTCGCTGGCGGCCTGAGGCGGGGGCGCGCGACACGCCGGTGTGCGGGCGAAAGCGGGGCAGCTTCATGGCGGCGGCGCGCCGAACCGGGTAACATTGCCCATCTTTTGCTCAGTTGAGGGTGTCGAAGTATGAAGCGAATGGCGCTGATGGCGGCGGTGGCCGTGGCTGTTCTGGCAGGTTGCGGCCCGATCAACCAGATGAGCCGGCCCGATCCGGCAACGGGTCGGCTGCTCGACCAGGGGACCGGGGCCGACCGCTTCATGGTGCTCAACTGCATTTATCACGGGTGGAGCGAGCTTTCGCAGAACGTCGATTCGACGTCGTACGCCCGTCCGGGGGCCGACCGCGTGCGTGTATATCGCGGTCAGGACGCGCAGGGTAACGCCATCTACAACCCCTACGTCGACGTCATGCAAGGCGGATTCGGCGCGCGCTTGCAGTATTTCGAAACGCCGGGCAGCCATCTGCCGCGCGATTTCGAAAATACGGTCAAGCGCTGCATGGTGCCTTACTCGGGCAGCAACGACTGAGCCCGACGCCGGCAATTCCATGACGGCAAGCCCCGGCACGATGTGGCCGGGGCTTTTCCTTTTTCAGCCGTGAAAGTCCTCGCGCGCCTCGACCACTTCCTTCACTACGCCCTGGCGCACCAGGAAGTCGCCGAATTTTTCGCCGGCGTCGCGCTCCTTCGCGTAGCGATGGAAAAGGGGCGTGAGCTCGGCCACGATCTGGTCTTCGCTCACCGACTCCTTGTACAGCTTGTTGAGGCGCTGGCCATGGAAGCCCGCGCCCAGATACAGGTTGTACTTGCCCGCTGACTTGCCGACCAGACCGATCTCCGCGATGTACGGTCGCGCGCACCCGTTCGGGCAGCCCGTCGTGCGAATGGTGATCGGCTCGCCCGCGAGGCCTGCGTCGTCGAGCACCGACTCCAGCCGCGTGACGAGGCCGGGCAGGGCGCGTTCGCTCTCCGCCAGCGCGAGGCCGCATGTCGGGAAACCCACGCACGCCATGGAGTTGATGCGCAGGGCGCTCTGGTGCTTGCCGTCGAGCAGGCCGTACTGACTGACCAGCGCTTCGATCTGCGCCTTCTTCGCGTCGCTCACCCGCCCGACGATCAGGTTCTGGTTGCCCGTGATGCGAATGTCGCCATCGTGCACTTTGGCGATCTCTCGCAAGCCGGACATGAGGCGATAGTCTTCCCAGTCCTTCACGCGACCGTTCTGAATGAACAGCGTGAGATGCCACAGATCGTCGGCGCCCTTGAGCCAGCCGTACTGGTCGCCGTTGGTCGTGAACCGGAAGTCGCGCGCCGGTGCGAGATTCCACCCGAGATACTGGTTGAGTGTTTCCTTGAACCACTCCACGCCGCGGTCGTCGATGGTGTACTTCAGGCGCGCATGCTTGCGATTGGTGCGGTCGCCGAAATCGCGTTGTACGAGCAGCACCTTTTCGGCCACGTCGACGATGCGATCGGCCGGCAGGTAACCAATGACGGTGCCGGTGCGCGGATACGTCGCGGCGTCGCCGTGCGTCATGCCCATGCCGCCGCCCACCGAGACGTTGAAGCCTTCGAGCTTGCCATCGGTGCCCACGATGGCGATGAAGCCCAGATCGTTGGCGTAGACGTCGACGTCGTTGTTCGGCGGAATGGCGATGGCGATCTTGAACTTGCGCGGCAGGTAGTGCTTGCCGTAAATCGGCTCGTGATCTTCCTTGCCTGCCCCAAGGCGCTTGTCGCCGAGCCAGATTTCGCGATAGGCGGTGGTCTGCGGCAGCAGATGGCGATCGATCTTCAGGCACCAGTCGAGCGCTTCGGCATGCGCCGGCGAGAGGTGCGGATTGTTCGAGACGAGCGTGTTGCGATTGACGTCGCCGCACGCGGCGATGCTCGTCATGGCCACTTCGTCCACGCCCTTGATCAGCGGGCGCAACTGGTGCTTGAGCACGTTGTGATACTGCACCGTCTGCCGGGTGGTCAGCCGGATCGTGTTGCCGCCATATTTCTGCGCGAGCTCGTCGAGCTTGAGCCACTGCGCCGGCGTGCACACGCCGCCCGGCATGCGCAGTCGGATCATGAATTGATACGCGGGTTCGAGTTTCTGCTTCTGCCGCTCGCTGCGCAGGTCGCGGTCGTCCTGCATGTAGGAGCCGTGGAACTTGAGCAGTTGCGCGTCCTTCTCAAAGATCGCGCCCGTGAGCGGATCGGCCAGCCCCTGCGCAATGGTGCCGCGCAGGTAGTTGCTGGCGTCTTTGATCTTCTCGACTTCGGAGCGCGCCGGGGCGGCGCTGGTAGGCGTAGTTTGCGTCATGTGGGCTTGCTGTCTCTGTGAGCGCGCGGTGCGGGTGCTCGGGCGCGCCTCATGTGCGAATTGGGGACGAACCGTACGCTTATCGCGTTCTCATCGGTGGCGTGTCGCTTGCGTGTCAGGGGCGTGGCGCGCGCCACGTTCAGTACACGTCGCGCTGGTAGCGCTTCTCGCGCTGCAATGCCTTCACGTACTCGGCTGCGGCATCGGGCGAAAGGCCGCCGTGCTCCGCGACGATGTCCACGAGCGCGGTGTTCACGTCGCGGGCCATTTGCTCGGCGTCGCCGCACACATACAGGTGCGCGCCTTCCTGAAGCCACGCATACAGCGCCTTGCCCTGCTCGCGCATGCGATGCTGCACGTAGACCTTGTCTTCGGTGTCGCGCGAGAACGCCAGATCGATGCGCGTGAGCGCGCCGTCCTTTACGTAGCGCTGCCATTCGCGCTGATACAGGAAGTCGGTGCGGAAATTGCGATCGCCGAAGAAGAGCCAGTTCCTGCCCGGCGCATCGAGTGCCTGCCGTTCCTCCACGAAGGCGCGAAATGGCGCAATGCCGGTGCCAGGGCCGATCATGATCACCGGTGCGTTACTGTCCGCGGGCAGCTTGAAGTTGCGGTTTGCCTCGATGTACACCGGCACCGACGCACCTTCGCGCGCAACGTCCGCCAGATAGGTCGACGCCACGCCGCGACGCGCACGGCCATGACTCTCGAAGCGCACGGCGCCCACGGTGATGTGAACCGCTTCCGGGTTGGCGACAAGACTCGACGCAATCGAATACAGACGCGGCTGGAGCGTGCGCAGCGTGCCGACGAATTCGGCGGCCTTGACCTGGCGCGCCGGGAACTGACGCACGACGTCGAGCACGTCGCGGCCGTGGAGATACTCCCGCAACGCCGTTTCGTTACCCGCCGCGAGCAAGGTCTTCAGTTCGCTCGATTCAGCCAGCGCGGCGTACTTCTCGAGGAAGGCGCGCGAGAGCGTGGTGATGTCGTACGCGCCCAGGAACGCGTCGCGCAGCGACAGCGTGCTGTCCTGCGTGGTGGTCGTGGCCTGCGGATCGAGCGCGAGCGTGTCGATGAGTTCGTCGACGAGCGTCGCGTCGTTCTTGACCACCACACCAAGCGCGTCGCCCGGCTCATAGGTCAGGTCCGAGCCTTCGAGCGACAGTTCGATGTGGTGCACTTCCTTGGACGAGCCGCGACCCGAGAGCGTGATGTTCTCAATGACGCCGGCGTCGAACGGATGCTTTCGGCTGTACTGACTGGCCGCCGCGCCGGTGGACGACGTGGCGCTCCCGCCCAGGGCGGCGAGGGTGAAGGTGTCGATGAGCGACGCCGCGCTCGCATTGCCGGCCGTCGTTGCCGTCGTGCCTGCCGTACCGGCAGGCACCGACACGCGCGAGAGCGCCTCCACCGCGTCTTCGATCCAGCGCTCGGCCGGAGCGTCATAGTCGACGTCGCTGTCGACGCGCGGCACGAGACGCTCCGCGCCGAGTGCCGCGAGTCGGGCGTCGAAGTCCTTGCCGGCCTGGCAGAACTTCTCGTAGCTCGAATCGCCCAGGCCGAGCACGGCGAAGCGCGTACCCGCGAGCCTGGGGGCCTTCTCACCGTGGAGGAATTCGTAGAAATCGCGCGCGTCGTCGGGCGGTTCGCCCTCGCCCTGCGTGGAAACCGCCACGAGCAACAGCTTGTCGTTCTTCAGGCGCGAGGCCTTGTAGTCGCCCATCGCGAACAGATCGACCTTGAAGCCGGCGGCAACGGCGCGCGCCTTGGCTTGCTCCGCCACTCCCTGCGCGTGGCCGGTCTGGGAACCGTAAAGGATGGTCAGCGCTGGTGCGGTGGCACCGGTATTGGCCTGCGTGGCAGCAGGCGCGCCGGCCTGGCGCACCGAGTGATTGATGCCCGCCAGAAAACCCCGCACCCAGGCGAGTTGCTCGGTGGAGAGTCCGTCGACCAGTTGGCTGAGCCACTGGGCCTGCTGGGAGGAAAGGGGCGTCTCTTGCATGTCGTGCTTGGCTCCAGGGGCCGGACCAGCATGGGCGCCAGGGCGGGTCGATTCCGTCAGGCCACCCCCAGATGGACCGGCAAGGGGATACACAACACCTTATCGGCTGGCACTTAGAAATTAAAATAATAAAATTTAATTCTTATATATCTATTTTCCATATAAGCATAAGGACGGGGCGTCCCGGTGGGGAGGGCCGGAGGGATGGCAATGTGCGCGATAACGGCATGTTCGCGGTGGGTTCGATGGCAGTGCCGCCCATTCGGGGTCGGATGTGGGCACGATGCGTCCATGGCAAACGGCTGTTCGAACGGGGCCCGCGCGGCGTCGGGGACGCATGCGGCGGGCACGCCGGAAGTCCCCGTGTGACGGCTTTCCGGGGGGATGGCTGTCGGTAAAACGTGCTATGCTCCTCGCCGTGATTGATCAGGTCCTTCCAAGCACCACTTGATTCTCGCAATCCGCTAATCGGTCAGGCCGTGTCGCGGAAGGTTTCGTAACCCGCTATTTCTCGAGACACTCGTAGAAAAGGTGAGCGCAAAATGAGTTTGATGGAACAATTCCAAGCGAACTCGTATCTCTTCGGCGGCAATGCCCCCTATGTCGAAGAACTGTACGAGTCGTATCTTGATAATCCGGCGTCCGTGCCGGACAACTGGCGCCAGTATTTCGACGCGCTGCAAAACGTTCCCGCTGTTGATGGTTCCAACGCCAACGACGTGGCTCACGCCCCGATCGTGGAGTCGTTCGCCCAGCGCGCCAAGGCCAATGCCTTCGTGTCGCACGCCGGCGCATCCGACCTGGCCGTGGCCCGCAAGCAGGTTCACGTGCAGTCGCTCGTGGCAGCCTACCGATTCCTCGGCGCTCGCTGGGCCAATCTGGACCCGCTCAAGCGTCAGGAGCGCCCGGCCATTCCGGAACTGGAACCCGCGTTCTACGACCTGACCGAAGCCGACATGGACAGCGTGTACTCGGCCGAGAACACGTACTTCGGTTTCGAGCAAGCCAGCCTGCGCGATCTGCTCAAGGCATTGCGCGACACGTACTGCGGCTCGATCGGCGCCGAGTACATGTACATCAGCGATCCGGTGCAAAAGCGCTGGTGGCAGGAGCGTCTGGAGAAGGTGCGTGCAACGCCCAACTTCACCGCCGACAAGAAGAAGCACATCCTCGAACGCCTCACGGCCGCTGAAGGCCTGGAGCGTTATCTGCACACCAAGTTCGTCGGCCAGAAGCGATTCTCGCTCGAAGGCGGCGAATCGTTCATCGTGGCGATGGACGAGCTCGTCCACCACGCCGGTGCGAAGGGCGTGCAGGAAATCGTGATCGGCATGGCCCACCGCGGCCGTCTGAACGTGCTGGTCAACACCCTGGGCAAGATGCCGTCGGACCTGTTCGCCGAATTCGAAGGCAAGCACGTCGACGATCTGCCTGCCGGTGACGTGAAGTACCACAAGGGGTTCTCGAGCGACGTCTCGACGGCCGGTGGTCCGGTCCACCTGTCGCTGGCGTTCAACCCGTCGCACCTGGAAATCGTGAACCCGGTGGTCGAAGGCTCGGCCAAGGCGCGTATGGACCGTCGCGGCGAAGCCGACGCGGCCAGCGTGTTGCCGGTGCAGGTCCACGGCGACGCGGCATTCGCCGGCCAGGGCGTCGTGATGGAAACGCTGAACCTCGCGCAAACGCGCGGCTACGGCACGCACGGCACGGTGCACATCGTCATCAACAACCAGATCGGCTTCACCACGTCGGATCCGCGTGACGCTCGTTCGACGACGTACTGCTCGGACGTGGTCAAGATGATCGAAGCGCCGGTGCTGCACGTGAACGGCGACGATCCCGAAGCGGTCGTGCTGGCCATGCAACTGGCCCTCGAGTTCCGCCAGGAATTCAAGAAGGACGCCGTCGTGGACATCGTTTGCTTCCGCAAACTGGGCCACAACGAGCAGGACACCCCGGCGGTCACGCAGCCGCTGATGTACAAGAAGATCGCCCAGCACCCGGGCACGCGCGCGCTGTACGCCGAGAAGCTGGTCACGCAAGGCGTGATCTCGGCCGACGAGGGCGACGGCTTCGTCAAGGCCTACCGCAAGGCCATGGACGACGGCCATCACACCATCGACCCGGTGCTCTCGAACTACAAGAGCAAGTACGCCGTCGACTGGGTGCCGTTCCTGAACAAGAAGTGGACCGACGCCGGCGACACCGCCGTGCCGCTCAATGAGCTCAAGCGTCTTGCCGAGCGCATCACCACGATTCCCGCGAACTTCAAGGTTCACCCGCTCGTCGAGAAGGTCATCAAGGACCGCGAGAAGATGGGCAAGGGCGAGCAGCCGCTCGACTGGGGCATGGGTGAGCATCTGGCGTTCGCATCGCTGGTCTCGTCGGGCTTCGCCGTGCGCCTGACCGGCCAGGATTCGGGCCGCGGTACGTTCACGCACCGCCACGCCGTGCTCCACGACCAGAACCGCGAGCGTTGGAACGACGGCACGTACGTGCCGCTGCAACACGTGGCCGACGGTCAGGCCAACTTCACGGTGATCGACTCGGTGCTGTCCGAAGAAGCCGTGCTGGGCTTCGAATATGGTTACTCCACCGCCGAGCCGAACACGATGGTGCTGTGGGAAGGCCAGTTCGGTGACTTCGCCAACGGCGCCCAGGTCGTGATCGACCAGTTCATCTCGAGCGGCGAAGTGAAGTGGGGCCGCGTCTCGGGCCTGACGATGTTGCTGCCGCACGGCTATGAAGGCCAGGGTCCGGAGCACTCGTCCGCACGTATCGAGCGTTACCTGCAACTGTGCGCCGACACGAACATGCAGGTGGTCCAGCCGACCACGCCGGCACAGATCTTCCACCTGCTGCGTCGTCAGATGATCCGCCAGCTGCGCAAGCCGCTGATCGTGTTCACGCCGAAGTCGCTGCTGCGTCACAAGGAAGCCGTGAGCGACCTGTCGGAACTCGCCAAGGGTGGCTTCCAGACGGTCATCGGCGAGACCGATGCCTCGATCGACGCCAAGAAGGTCAAGCGTGTCGTCGCCTGCTCGGGCCGCCTCTACTACGACCTGATCGCCCGTCGTCGCGAAGAGAAGTCGAGCGACGTCGCGATCGTGCGCGTGGAACAGCTGTATCCGTTCCCGCACAAGGCGTTCGAGAACGAACTGAAGAAGTACGAAAACCTCGCCGAAGTGGTGTGGGCCCAGGATGAGCCGCAAAACCAGGGTCCGTGGTTCTACATCGAACACCACCTGATTGATGCGATGAGCGCTGGTCAGAAGCTGGCTTACGCGGGTCGCGCGGCTTCGGCCTCGCCTGCCGTGGGTTACTACGCCAAGCACTACGAACAGCTCAAGTCGCTGCTCGACACCGCGTTCGGTCGCCTCAAGGGCGCGACCGTGAAGCAGTAACCGGTCAGGTCTTACAGCGGTCGTCCTCCCCCAGGGACGGCCGCTGCCGTATTTCCGAATTGAACGTTTATCGAATCCAGGATCCAGAAATGGCCATTGTTGAAGTCAAAGTCCCCCAGTTTTCCGAGTCGGTTTCCGAAGGCACGCTGCTCGACTGGAAGAAGAAAGTCGGCGAAGCTTTCGCGCAAGATGAAACCGTGATCGAAGTCGAGACCGACAAGGTCGTGCTCGAAGTGCCGGCGCCGGCAGCCGGCGTGCTCGTCGAAGTGAGCGCGGCCGCGGGCGACACTGTGACGTCCGAGCAGATCATCGCCAAGATCGACACCGAAGCCAAGGCAGGCGCCGCCGCTCCGGTTGCCGCCAAGCCGGCCGAAGCCGCCGCACCGGCCGCCGCCGCTGCGCCGGCCGCAGCCCCCGCAACGGGTGGCGCGTCGGGTGGCATCGCCAGCCCGGCCGCAGCCAAGGTCCTCGCCGAGAAGAATCTGTCGGCCACGGATGTGGCCGGCTCGGGCCGCGACGGCCGCGTGACCAAGGGCGATGCCCTGGCCGCCGGTGCCAAGCCGGCCGCCGCTGCCGCGTCGTCGATCCCGGCGCCGGCCCAGCGCGCCTCGCTGCCGGCGGTGTCGGCCCCGGTGGGCCGCGACACGTCGCTCGAAGGCCGTCCGGAGCAGCGCGTGCCGATGTCGCGCCTGCGTGCCCGTATCGCGGAGCGTCTGCTCCAGTCGCAACAGACCAACGCCATTCTGACCACGTTCAACGAGGTCAACATGAAGCCGGTGATGGATCTGCGCAACAAGTACAAGGACAAGTTCGAGAAGGAGCATGGCGTGAAGCTGGGCTTCATGTCGTTCTTCGTGAAGGCCGCCGTCCATGCGCTGAAGAAGTATCCGGCCGTGAACGCCTCGATCGACGGTAACGACATCGTCTATCACGGCTACTTCGACATCGGTATCGCCGTGGGCTCGCCGCGTGGCCTGGTGGTACCGATCCTGCGCAACGCGGACCAGATGAGCCTGGCCGACATCGAGAAGAAGATCGCCGAATACGGCAAGAAGGCTGCCGACGGCAAGCTCTCGATCGAGGAAATGACCGGCGGTACGTTCTCGATCTCGAACGGTGGTGTGTTCGGCTCGATGCTCTCGACCCCGATCATCAACCCGCCGCAGTCGGCCATTCTGGGTGTGCACGCCACGAAGGACCGCCCGGTCGTGGAAAACGGCGAGATCGTCATCCGCCCGATGAACTATCTGGCCATGAGCTACGACCACCGTATCATCGACGGCCGTGAAGCCGTGCTGAGCCTCGTCGCGATGAAGGAAGCGCTGGAAGATCCGGCCCGCCTGCTGCTCGACCTGTAAGCGTTAGCGCGCATTGCGCGGCATTGCCCGGCCATGCGCTGCGTGGCCGGCGCACCGCGCCTCCCCCTGCCGTCAACCTTCACTGAGTCTCAAAATGGCAAACAAAGAATTTGATGTCGTCGTCATCGGCGCCGGCCCCGGCGGTTACATCGCCGCGATCCGCGCCGCCCAACTCGGTTTCTCCGTCGCTTGCGTCGAGAAGTGGACCAACCCGACCGGCAAGATGGTGCTGGGTGGTACGTGCCTGAACGTCGGCTGCATTCCGTCGAAGGCGCTGCTCGCCTCGTCTGAGGAATTCGAGAAGGTCGGTCACCATCTGGCCGATCACGGTATCACCACGTCGGATGTCAAGATCGACATCTCGAAGATGCTCGCGCGCAAGCAGGGCATCGTCGACAAGATGACCGGTGGTATCGAGTTCCTGTTCAAGAAGAACAAGATCACGTGGCTCAAGGGTCACGGCAAGTTCGTCGGCAAGACCGACGCCGGTGTGCAGATCGAGGTTTCGCCGACCCAGGACGGCGAAGTCGAGACGGTCACCGCCAAGAACGTGATCATTGCCACGGGTTCGAAGGCCCGTCATCTGCCGGGCATGCCGGTCGACAACAAGCTCATCTCGGATAACGAGGGTGCGCTCTCGTTCGACACCGTGCCGAAGAAGCTGGGCGTGATCGGCGCCGGTGTGATCGGTCTGGAGCTGGGTTCGGTGTGGCGCCGTCTGGGTGCCGAAGTCACCGTGCTCGAAGCCATGCCGGAATTCCTGGCTGCCGCGGACGCGGGCGTGGCCAAGGAAGCCGCGAAGCAGTTCAAGAAGCAGGGTCTGGACATTCACGTCGGCGTGAAGGTCGACGAAGTGAAGACCGGCAAGAACAACGTCACGATCCATTACACGGACAAGGACGGCAAGGCGAACACGCTCGAAGTCGACCGTCTGATCGTGTCGGTCGGCCGTGTGCCGAACACCGACAACCTCGGTCTGGAAGCCATCGGTCTGGCGGCCGATCAACGCGGGTTCATCCCCGTCGACGATCACTGCAAGACGTCGGTGCCGAACGTGTACGCCATCGGCGACGTGGTGCGCGGCCCGATGCTGGCCCACAAGGCCGAAGACGAAGGCGTGCTGGTCGCCGAAGTCATCGCGGGCCAGAAGCCGCATATCGACTACAACTGCATTCCGTGGGTCATCTACACCTCGCCGGAAATCGCATGGGTGGGCAAGACCGAGCAGCAGCTCAAGGCCGAGGGCCGCGAGTTCAAGCCGGGTCAGTTCCCGTTCGCGGCCAATGGCCGTGCGCTGGGCATGGGCTCGTCGGACGGTTTCGTGAAGGTGCTGGCGGACGCCAAGACCGACGAGATCCTCGGCGTGCACGTGATCGGCCTGAACGCTTCGGATCTGATCGCCGAAGCCGTGGTGGCAATGGAGTTCAAGGCCGCGTCGGAAGACATCGGCCGTATCTGCCATCCGCACCCGTCGCTGTCGGAAGTGATGCGTGAAGCGGCGCTCGATGTCGAGAAGCGCGCACTGAACAAGTAAGCGGATTCGCGCTGACTTGCAGGAACAAAGGCGAGGCGACTCGCCTTTGTTTTTTCCCGATGACCCTTGCCCCCCGGCCCGTCGCCGTACCGCATGAACGTTCGCGAATACTACCAACAAGAGCTCGCCGCGCGCGGCTACAAGCCCGACGAGGCGCAGGAGCGCGCCGTCGATCGTCTGCAACAATGCTACGACGAATGGGCGGCATACAAGTCCCGTCGCTCGAATACGCTCAAGAAGTGGCTCGTGCATCCGGAACTGCCCAAGGGGGTTTACCTGTGGGGCGGGGTGGGGCGCGGAAAGAGCTTCCTGATGGACAGCTTCTACTCGGTGGTGCCGCTGCAGCGTAAGACGCGGCTGCACTTTCACGAGTTCATGCGCGAAGTGCACCACCAGTTGCAGGCGCTCAAGGGCTTGCCCGATCCGCTCGACGAACTGGCCAGGCGCATCGCCAAGCGATACCGCCTGATCTGCTTTGACGAATTTCATGTGTCCGACGTGGCTGATGCCATGATCCTGCATCGGTTGCTCGCCGAGTTGTTCAAGAACGGGGTGCAGTTCGTGATGACGTCCAACTACCGTCCCGATACGCTGTATCCGGATGGACTGCATCGCGACCGAGTGCTGCCGGCGATCAAGTTGCTCGAAGACAGGCTCGACGTGCTCAACGTGGACGCCGGCATCGATTACCGTCGTCGTACGCTGGCGCAGGTGCAGGTGTATCACCACCCCCTCGGCAACGACGCGAACCGCGCATTGCGCGCGGCGTTCAGCGAAATTGCCGGCGTGCCCGACGAGAGCCCGCTACTGCATATCGAGCAACGCGAGTTGAAGGCGCTGCGCCGCGCGGGTGGCGTGGTGTGGTTCGATTTCCACACACTGTGCGGCGGTCCGCGCTCGCAAAACGACTATCTTGAACTGGCCAATCGCTTCCACACCGTGGTGCTCTCTGACGTGCCTCGCATGACGCCTCGCATGGCGTCGGAAGCGCGACGCTTCACGTGGCTCGTCGACGTGTTCTACGATCACAAGGTGAAGTTGCTCATTTCTGCGGAAGTGCCGCCCGAGGCACTTTACACGGAAGGTACGCTGGCCAACGAATTCACGCGCACGGTGTCGCGTCTGGTGGAAATGCAGTCGCGCGAATATCTCGAGGCCCCGCGGCGCGTGGTGGACACTTCGCTGACCTGATCGTTCGCGAACCTCGCGTCCCTGGCCGACGCTTGTCGGAGACGAAGGGGCGAAAGCAGGGCAAATGAAGGGCGAATGTCGGTAGAAGAGAGGCCGCGACACGGTCGCCACAAGGGCGCAAGAAATGCCAGGCGGCATTGCATCGGCACTCGGTCAGCGCGTGTCGCCGGCCGAGCGTGTCGTCTCGATGCGGATGGGGGCGACGTCAGCGTCCGCCGCGCTGTCGTCCGTTGGGATTGCGGGATGGGGGCGGCGCGGGCGGCGCCGACGGCTGGCGCTGCTCGCGGATGTGGTTGTAGATGTCGCCGCGCAGGTCGCCCTGCGGCCGAATTTCCTGAGGCTGCGGCCGTGACGGTCCGGGGCGTGGGCCGCCATGATGATCGCCGCGTCCGTTGGGACGCTCGGCACCCTGTGCGAACCAGCCCTGGAAAAACTGACTGGCCGACGACGCCTGGGCCGTTCCGCTCATCGCGGCGACGGCCAGCATGACGATACCCATCATCCGGACAAGTCGGGTGTGACGCATGGTGCCACCTCCTTGTCGGTTGGATTGCCGCGCGTCGGACCCGGGTTGCGCCAGCCGGAATGCGGATGCGGGAGATGCAGCATGGGCGACGAACGTTGCGGCTACGCTTCGAGAGTAAAAGGGTGGACGCCAGCGTGCTGTAAAGATTTGTAAAGCAATGTAAGCCGGAAGGCGCTGGCTGCCGTGCGTCACCTACCATGCGCTGTTTGAACGTCGGAGTTTGGAAATGCGTAAGCTGTCGATCGTCACGACGTGCGTCGTGACCGTGGTTGTGGTGATGGGGCTGCTTTTCGGCACGCCGTATTACACGCTGTGGCGTGCGCGCGATGCTGCGAATGCCCGCGATGCCGACACGCTCTCCTCGTACGTCGATTATCCCGCGGTGCGCGACAGCCTGAAGACGAGCCTGCACGATCAAATGGCGCGTCAGATGGACAAGCAGCGCAGCAACCCTTTCGGGGCGCTGGCGCTGGCGCTTGGCGGCTGGGTGTCGGATCGCGTGGTCGAAGCGTTGCTCACGCCGGAGGCCGTGGCCGCGATGCTGCGCGGTGACAGCACTGGCCTGCCGCCGGCGCCAGGTGCCCCGGCGCCGGACCAGGTGGTGCCCCAGACGCCCCAAGCCCCCCAGGCGCCGCAGCAATCCTCCGGGACGCCGCCGTCGTCGAACGCGCCGTCCAATGACGGGAAGCCGCAAGGTGCGGACACCGCCTCGCCGCGCACGATCACGCGCACGGAGTTCCAGGACTTCAACCACTTTCTCGTCCATGTGTCGCGCAGCGACCGGCCTGAGCGCGTGGTGACGTTTACGCTCACCCGGCGCAATCTCGTGCAGTGGCGCCTGAGCGCCATCGCGCTGCCGCCGCTGTAATCGGCGGGGGCGCATTTCACAACCGCAGGACGATGCTTTTGAGAGCGATATTGAACGCCGTGTTCCGGCGGCGCCCGTTCGCCGCCGGTTACCCACGCACCTCGGCGGCGCTGTGCGTGCTCCACGTGCTGCGTGTGATCAGTGTGATCAGTGTGATCAGCGCGACCGTGACACCGGCGTTCGCGGACACGCTGTCCCCGGTCGGGGTGTGGCGCATTGTCGACGAGACAGGCGACCCGAAGGCGCTGATCGTCATTTCCGAGCGCGACGGCGAGTATGTCGGGGCGCTTGCCAAGAGTCTCGGGCGACGCGACGCGCTCGAGCGTCGCTGCGATGGTTGCACCGACGATCGCAAGGGCAGGAAGCTTCAGGGCATGGAGATCATTCGCGGCCTGCGCAAGGACGGTGACGAATACACCGGTGGGAAGATTCTCGATCCGGACAGCGGCAGCGAATATGGCTGCAAGATCCGCGTGGTGGATGGCGGAAAAAAGCTCGAAGTTCGAGGCTATTTCGGCATCTCGCTGCTGGGCCGTACGCAAACGTGGATTCGCGAGCCTTAGCCGATTTTCCCAGGATATCGATTGACGTGGATCCACGCCAAAGGCGTAGCCTCGGCTAGAGGACTTCCTCAGCACGACGTCACGCCTTTGGCGTAATCTTCAAAGCGACTCACGTGCGAACCGGTGCATGCGCCGGGCGGGTCGTCGCTATCGCGAGTCCTACGACAATCAATCCGTATCTGGGAGGATGACAATCATGAAGCAGATCTCGAATGCAACGTCGTGGCGACGTTTGGGTGCTCACGCGCTTGTTGCGGTGGCATTGCTCGGCGGCGTTGCCAAAGCGGCCATGGCGGCCGACAACACCTCACCTGTCGGCGTATGGAAGACGATCGACGACAACACCGGCAAGCCGAAGGCACTCGTCACGATCTCGGAGCAGAATGGCCAGCTCGTGGGCGTGATTACCAAGGGGCTGGGACCGAACGACGATCCGGAGCGCATCTGCACGAAGTGCACGGACGAGCGCAAGGATCAGAAGATGCTCGGCATGCAGATCATTCGCGGCATGCAGAAGGACGGCGATACCTATGACGGCGGCACCATTCTCGATCCGGAGAACGGCAAGGTGTACAAGTGCAAGATGACCGTGAAGGACGACGGCCAGAAGCTCGACGTGCGTGGCTACATCGGCATCTCGCTGCTGGGCCGCACGCAGACCTGGGAGCGCGAGCAGTAAGGCAATGTGACACGTGCGGCCGCCGACGCGATTGCAAGTGCAAGTGCGGGCGCGGCGGCCATGACGTGGGCATCGACCCCGGCGCGGTCCCATCTCCGACGCGCGGTGCAAGGCCCCGGACGATACGTCCGGGGCTTTTTTTCATGCACGGCCATGGCGTCACGAGGGTCCGGACCATGCCGCGCCGCGGGTGTCGCGTCGCCGATGCGCTCCGTGACCGGTCTTGGAGGCATCGCGCCCGCGTCACTTGAGCAATATGACGTTACGGTTTGCCGATGTCATCGTAGGCACACGCGCCAGACGCGCGAACAGCGACCGAATCATCTGCGGCATCGAATGACGCGCGATCGATTCGGAGAGGCCGCTGCCGGCCGGGTCAGGCGCCGATCTCTCCCGTTGCGTGCCTGACGATGCCGCCGGCGGGAGTCCGATGCGCGTGCCGACCGGATGCGGCATCGATAACCGTGCCAGCCAGGCCACCATGGCGCCGATCAGGGGAATGCGCCCGGCGATTCGCGTGGCGTTGCGCACCAGGCTTTGAACGACCGAGAGAATTTCGCCCTGCACGTGGTACGCGTCCACGCGCGAGGCTGCCGGAGTCGCATGATGGCGGGCCACCGTGCGTTCGTGCAGGCCGGCGGGGTCGAACGTCAGGCCGTGCGATCGCTCGACCACGGAGGTCTGCGCCGAGGCGAGGCCGCCGCCCAGCGAGTGCCCCGTGAACACCAGCCGCGACGCCGGATACAGCTGCGTCAGCGTCTTCGCCCAGGCGATGGCCGCCTCGTATTGCCGTGAAGGTAAGCCTAGCGCCTGCAACACGTTCTGCTTCCAGTCGACGTAAGCGTGTGCCGCGATGTTCATCTCCGTGCCGCGATTGGCGACCA
This sequence comes from Pandoraea morbifera, assembly GCF_902459575.1. Classification (NCBI taxonomy): domain Bacteria; kingdom Pseudomonadati; phylum Pseudomonadota; class Betaproteobacteria; order Burkholderiales; family Burkholderiaceae; genus Pandoraea; species Pandoraea morbifera. The sequence goes on along the minus strand of NZ_CABPSD010000001.1, from coordinate 698,143 downwards.
GGATGTTGCCGCCGACCGGGTCGGCGTAAACCGCGCCGAAGAAGCCCGAACCACCAGGGTCGTTGTCGTCGTGCGTGTCGATGCGTTGCACCCGGGCGGGCAGGATCTGCGGAATCGACTGGTCGAAGTAGACGTCATGATCGACAAGCGCTGCGGTCATGACGTTACGTTGTTCGAGCATCTCGCGAGGCATGGCGTCGATGCCGTGCCTCTCGATCCATGCGTCGATGTCATCGATGCGTTGCGCGACCGGTACGAGACGAGACGTCTGATGTGCCGACGCTTGCGCCTCGCTGGCGTTCACGAGCGGTGTCATTTGTGCGAGCACGCTGTCGAACGCCGCCGCCTGTTGCGGGTCCGACGGGCGCTCCGGTGGCGAGCGTCGGCAAAGTTCGCGCGTCGCGTCGATCCACGCCTGCGTCAATGCCCGCGAGCGACGCTCGTGGGGGTCGTGCGTACCGGTTGCATTGCCGGTTCGGGCAGACGTCTGGATGCTGAGCAAGCTGCGTCGCCATCTCGCGCCAGCGATGCGTTGCTCACGCGTCAGCGCATACCACTGGCTTGACGTTTCGGATGCCGAAGAAGGCGGCGATGGTTCGGGGCCCGCGTCGGCGTTCGCGGTGGGGGCGGGCGTTTCGTCGAGGACGACGTGGGACGTTGCGGCAGGGGCGTGCCGCAGACTTGTTTGGCCAATCATGATATCGGTGCGTCAGAGGAGGCGTCGTGGGAAACCGCGCGCGGGTCGCCCGGCGTCGGGACACGACGCGGGCAAGGACGACGCGGAACGGCGAGCGATTCTGCTCGCACGCGACGCTGCCGGACACCAGGAATGGCTCATTTCCCAAATGTCGGGGCGCGACGAAATGCGGGGGGGCGTCAACACCCTGGCACGACAAAGCCCGGGCAGTGTCGCTTCACTGTCCGGGTTTGCCGACGTCATTGGCGCCTGCACGCCGCCGACGTTCCCCCCTCGCGATCCTCGGACGCTGGCGCGCTTACCTTGCCAGTCCGCCCAACAGTCCTGTGACCGGCGTCAGCAGCGCTCCGGCACCGCCTGCACTGCCGGACCCGGTCGCGCCGCCCGCGCCGGCGCTGGCGAGCGATGTGAGTGGTGTCGTAACGGTGCTCAACAACGTGGTGACGGTGCCGAGCGGGTTCGTGGCGCCGTTGCCACTTCCACCGATTCCACCGGTCCCGCCGGTCACGGCCGTGGCGCTGCCGAGCAGTCCGGTGAGACTGCCCAGCGGATTGGTGCCCGACGCGCCGCCGCCCGCGTTCCCGCCGAGACCGCCGAGACCGCCGAGCAGGCCGGTCAGGGCGCCCAGCGGATTGTTGCCACCGGCCGTGCCGGGCGTCACCGTCGTATTGCCGACGTTGGCGAGCACATTGCCCAGTGCGTTCGGGCGCGTTGCGCTGGTGTTGCCGAAGAGCAGGCCGCCGGCGCTGGTAGCGGTGTTACCCAGTGCCATGAGCGGATTGCCGAGGCTGGCGACCACGGCGTTCGGCGCGGCGCTTTTCACCTGGGCACCCGCCTGATTCAGCGCGCCGCCCAGTGTGCCCAGCAGGCCCGCCACCGGCGTGCCCACGCCGGTCGTGTTCCCCAAGGTCTGCGTGGCGCTCACCACCGTATTCGTGATCGGCGAGATGGCGGACGAGAGCGCCGTGGTCGCCTGCACGACGGGGGCGCTCCCGAGCGTCTGCGTAAGGGCTGCGCCGCCGCTCACGCCCCCCTGACCGACGGTGGCGACCGCGTTGCCGAGCACGCCCGTGAGCGTGTCGACGGGGGTGTTCGCGAGCGGCCCGCTCTTGCCGATGCCCGCGATACCGCTGCCGAGCGATTTGCCCGCGTTGCCCAGATCGGTCACAACGTTGCCGGTGCTCGCGAGCGTGGTGCCGACCGGATCGGCGCCGGCTTTGCCCAACTGTCCAAGCCCGCTGCCCACGCCGGAGCCCAGGTCGGTCACGGCGTTACCCGTCTGCGTGAGAGCCCCGCCAAAACCTTGCGTGGCCTGTGGCGACACGCCCGGAATCGTCGTGCCGGACACCTGGTTTCCGACGGCGCTGACCACGGAGCCGACCGAGCTCACCACACCGTTGCTCGACGTTGTCGGGTTCGTCGGATTATTGGGGTCGTTCGGATTGGTCGGTGTGTTGGGATTGTTTGGGTTTGTCGGCGTGTTCGACGTCGCGCCACTGCCGCCGCCCGAACTGGAGCAGCCGGTGACGCCGAAGAGCGCTGCGACGAGCGCGGCGAGCAAGGTGGGGTGAAGCCATTTCGACATGACATGTCTCCTCGAACAGGGACGAGCGCTTCCGGGGGCCGTGGCTCGCCGGTGGCCGTCAGGCCCTGGACGTTGGGCCTCGGGCACTGGAGACCAGACCGGCGATGTCCTGGTCGGCCTCGAAGCGCAGACGGAAGGTTTCGCTCTTCAGGGTGCGAATGCTTTGCACCAGGAAGTCGTGAATCGCGGCGAGCTCGCTGTGGTCATACGCGGCGCTCACGGCGGTGAGCTCGCGCGAGACCGACGACAGGAACTGCTCGATCTGCGCGCAGCGCTCGGCGATCGGATGGATCATCACCATGCGACGGTCGTGCGGATTCTTTTCGCGCTCGACGAAGCCTGCGCGCTCGAGCCGGTCGATGACGGTGGTGATGCCGCCGGAGCTCACGCCCATGAGCTCGGCCAACTGACCGGCGGTGATCGATTCGAGTTCGAGAATCAGGTCGAGCGCGTTGAGGTCGGTGACGTTCAGGCCGAGCTGTTCAGCCAGCGCTGCGTGATAGAGCGCGGTGTACACGGCGAGCCGGCGCCCGAGCGAGCGGACGATGCCGGCGACGAGATCGTTTCGGTTCGTATGTCGGTCGCTCATGGTGCCGTGCGTTGCGTTGAGCGGGGAGGCAGTGGAAGTCGCCCCGGAAGCGGCGCCCGAATCGGCGCCGAACGTGTTGTGGCTCTGGCGGGCGCCGACACCGCCGGCGCTCTCGCGCATGGCCGCGGGGTCGGCATATTGCGAGGCGGATTCGCCAAGACCGCGCATCAGCACGCCGGTGTCGGATAGGAAGCGGGCCATGGCATCTCCTTATCGATGAATTGCCTGCGGCATACGCGGCGCCGCAAGGTCGGCGGCGCGCGCAATGCCATGTGTCACGTGCGATTTACTTGCCGACGCTGGCAACGCTGCCGAGCAGGGTGGTCACGGGTGCGAGCAGACCGCCGAGGCCGCCCGTTGCGCCGCCCGAGCTGCCGCCGGCCGCGCTCGTCACGCCCGAGAGCAGGCCCGTCACGGGCGCGAGCGGGCTGCTGCCGCCCCCCGATCCCGAGGCTGCACCGCTCAGGCCGCCCAGCAGACCCGTGACCGGCGCAAGCGGGCTGCTGCCGCCGCTGGTGCCACCGAGTCCACCCAGCAGACCGGTCACCGAGCCGAGCGGATTCGCGTTGCCGCCCGCCGCGGTCGAGCCGAGGTTGCCGAGCAGCGAGCCGAACGGGTTGGCCGTGCCGGTCGAGGTGGACCCGTTCAGGAACGAGCCGACGCCGCCGACCGTATTGCCCGTGGCGATGACCGTGTTGCCGAGCGCCGTCACCACGCCGTTCGATGAGGTGCCCTTCATCGTGGTGCCGACCGTGCCGACCGTATTGCCGAGCGTGGTGAGCAGGTTCTGCACCGGCCCGCCCAGGCCGGTCGTGGTACCCACGGTGCGAGTGGTGTCGGACACGACATTGGTGACCGGGTTGATCGCCTTCGAGAGCGTGGAAGTCACCTGGGTGACCGGTCCGCCCGTGAAAGCCTGCTTCAGAATCGCACCCCCCGCGATGCCGCCCTGGCCGACCGTGGACACCACATTGCCCACGGCGGACGTCAGTCCGTCGACCGGGGTGCCGGCGAGCGGGCCACTCTTGCCGACGCCGGCCACACCACTGCCCAGCTGGACGCCTGCCTGGCCCAGGTCGGTCACGACGTTGCCGGTGCTGGCAAGCGTGGTGCCGACGGAATCGGCCGACGTGCCGGTTTGACCGAGACCGGCACTCACGCCGTTGCCGAGATCGGTGACCGCATTGCCAGTGCTCTTGAGCGCGCCGCCGAATCCCTGTGACGCCTGCGGCGAGACGAGCGGCAACTGCGTGCTGGCGACCTGATCGCCGAGCGCGCTCACGACATTGCCGGCGGAGCTCACGACGCCGCCGGCGTTCGTCGCGGTAGTGCCCACGGCGTTCGGCGTGCCCGTGGTGCCAGCCGAGGTGGCGCCGCTGCCGCCGCCGCCGCTGGAACAGCCGGTCAGTGCGATGGCGGCGATGGCGGCCGAGGCGAGAAGGGAGCGTTGAAGTGCGAGGTTCATGGTGTCTATCTCCTATGTCGTTCTGAATGTTTCGGTTCGGTTTCGGCGAGTCGCCGTGTGCTTGACTGCTGGATGTCAGGCTGGACCGGCAGGTACGGCACCGGCGCCGCGTTCCACTACTTCCACTTGAGAAACCGGGTCCGCGCGCTGCGATGTCGCTGCGACTGCGCGCGCGCCGCGTCGGGGATTGGCCGGACCCGGTCCCTTCCGACCCGATGCGTGGGCGTCGGGACGAGGGCCGGATCGCGGCGGTCGCACGCCGGGGGAGGGATCGCGCGGGTCATGGTCGGTGAGCTTGGGCGCGTTTCGTGGCGAATCGCCGCTTATTTCTTCGCGCCGAGCAGACCGCCGAGCAGACCGGTTACCGGGGCGAGCGGGCCGGTGCTCCCGGTACCGCCCGCGCTGGTTGCACCGCCGACCGCGCCCGTGACGGCGCCGAGCAGGTTGGTCACCGGCGCGAGGGCGCCGCCTGCGGTCGTGCTCCCGGTGCCGCCGGTCGCACCGCCGGCCACAGCGCCGAGCCCGCCCGTCAGACCCGAGACGAGATTCGTGACCGGTGCGAGGGCGCTGCTGCCTGGCGTACCACCGGCGGCGCCACCGAGCGCCCCCGTCACGCTGGCGACGAGCGTGGTGACCGGCGCAAGCGGGTTGCCGCCCGAGGTGCCGCCCGTGGCGCCGCCGAGACCGCCCGTCAAGCCGGAGACGAGCGTCGTCACCGGCGCAAGCGGGTTGCCGCCCGAGGTGCCACCGGCGGCGCCGCCGAGCGCACCGGTCAGGCCCGAGACCAGGTTCGTGACCGGGGCGAGCGGGTTAGCGGCGCCAGTGCCGCCACCCAGGCCGCCCAGACCGCCGGTCAGTCCGCCCAATGCCGAGGTGAGCGGTGCGAGCGGATTGGCGCTGGTGGGCGTGCCGTGCACCACGCCGCCGAGACTTGCCACCGTGTTGCCCACGCCTGCGACGATGCCGCCAACGTCCGCGGCGACCGGGTTGTTGAGTTGCCCGCCGATCTTCGTGCCCACGCCGGCCAGACCGCCGCCCACGGTGGCCAGCAAGCCGGCAACCGGCGTTCCCAGGCCCGTGGTATTGCCAACCGTTTGCGTCGTGTTCGTCACCACGTTCGTGATCGGGGTGATCGCGGAGGAGAGCGACGTGGTCAGTTGCTGCACCGGCGCGCTCGTGACCGTCTGCGTGAGCCCGGTGCCGAGCGACTGCCCGGCCATGCCGACCGAGGTCACGACACCGCCGAGCAGCGTGGTGACGCCATTGATCGGCGTGCTTCCGAGCGGGCCCGTCTGACCGAGACCGGCGACGGCGCTACCCAACTGCGTGCCCGCCGTGCCGAGGTTCGTCACCGCCCCGCCCACGCTGGCGAGCGTCGGGTTGAGCGGGTCGCTGACCGATCCGAGCTTGCCGATGCCGTTGGTCAGGCCCGTACCCAGCGTCTGCACGGCCGTGCCGGTGGACACGACGGCGCCCGAGAGACCCGACTGCGTTTGCGTGCTCAGCAAGGGGAGTTGCGTGCCAGCGAGCGTCGTGCCCACGTCGCTGACGGTCTTGCCGACTTGCGTGACGACCCCCGTGCTCGCCGTACCGGCGACCGTGCCGATCGGATTGGTGGTCGCGCTCGTACCGGTTCCGCCGTCGCCATTGCCATTGCCATTGCCATTTGTGTTGCCGTTGCCACCCGTTCCCGAGCCGCCGGCGCCCGAACCGTCGCTGACCGTGCCGGCGCCCGTGCCGCCGCCACCGCCGGCGCCGGCCGTGGTACCGCTGCCGCCACCGTCGCCGAGCGAGCCGCTGGTGCCCCCGGAGCCGGAGCTGGCGCAGCCCGTCATCGTGATGACGGCAAGAAGGCAGGCGGAAGCGAGCAGATTGCGTTGAAGGTTATTCATGATGGTGTCCTCTGGTCGTTGTCGTTATCAGGCGAGCACGGCTTGTGCCGCCAGACGGTTGTTCATGCGTTGTGCGATAAGCGCGAACAGGAGCGCGTCGACAGCGGCACTGCCGGGGCCTGTCATTGCATGCGCCGAATGCGTGGTGCGGCCGTTGGCCGGATCGAACGGTGTGGCGGTGGCGCGTACGCCACCGCCGTCTTCACCGCCCCTCCCTGGGCTTGCGCCTCTACGTTCGTTGCCGCCGATGCTCTGACGCTGCGCGGAGATGGCTTCGGTGCGCTGCGTCGGTTGCTTGGTATTGCCAATGATCATGGTGTCCCCCGGTGATCTTCAGCGTTGCGATGCAGGGGTAAGCGCAAGAGGTGTGCCAATCATTGATTTCAAAGTTGAATAAGCGCTCTAGTTTTTCCGTAAAGCGGCTGAAAAGCCTGTATTTATTTGCGTTTTGGAAAACAAGAATCTTTCGAATCGAGAGATCGAGGTTTGCTGGAAGCCGGTGAAAATCAGGGTTAACGAGATCGGGAAATGGCGAGTGTCGGGCCAGAATCCGTTCCCGTTACGTCGGGCGTTACGGGTAACGTTACGTAACGCCACTGTCCGGAAATCCTTCGGGATGTCTAAGAGAATGAAGCGCCCGATAGCGTTACGTCGGCTTCAATTCGAATTCGAGATGGGATGGCCGTCGCGGTCGAAACGGCTTGTTACGGCATGCGTCGCACGGGCGGTTATCGATATCGATAAGGCACTCGAATCGAATAACGAATCAATCCCATGCGCGCGGGACAGCGCTCGGAACGCATGATGAACGGAAAGGAGGGGACAGTCCGGGCGTCTGACTCGTCTGTGCTGGCGCACCGAAGCGGTTCCGATGCGCGCTACGCGGCATGTTGCCGCGCTGCGCCGTCAGTGCGTCCAGCCCGGCAAGAAAAAAGGGCGGATGTCGCGCTCGACAGGGCGATCGGCGGCGTGGAAATGAATGAAAAGTTATTTAAACGGATGGTGTATTGGATTCGCGGTTGTGTGTGGCGTGGCACAAATCATGGTTTTCCCTCGCGAGCGTTGTACTGCGTGGTTTTGGAGTATTGTTCGATCAACTAATGTAACGATTTCTTACACTCTCGGTGGTGATTGGAACCAAGACTCTAGTTTTTGCGATTTACTTTAAATTACGATCAGAAAAAATAAGCGCGCCACCGCAAATGATGTGTCGACAAGCAAAGAATTAGTGGCGTACAACGTAAAAGAGGTTCGAAAGCCTTGCTGCGCAACGAACCTGAGGCCGAAGTCCAGAATTGATGAGTGATTTGGCGGGATGCGTCACGTGGCCGACAGGCCGGTGAGGCGTTGCCGTGGGCGATTGGGCGCCTCGCGCCTTCATGAAGGAGACTGATATGAAACTCGGCAAACGTATTCGACTGTTCGCTCGCGACGAGCGAGGCGTTACGGCGCTGGAATACGGCATTCTCGCCGCGATCGTCGCCGTGATCATCGGCGGCACGATCTACGCCAATCTCACGGGCACGTTCTCGACGGTCTTCTCGAAAGTAACCTCTGCCGTGACGGCTGTCGGTGCCTGACGCTCACCGACGCTCGCCGACGTTTACTGACGTCGGCCGGTGGGCGCCAAGCTTGCTCACGGCTGCCGAAGCGCAAGCAATGAGGACAACAGGCGCCGCAGTCATCGAGACGCCGTTGCGGGAAGTCGGATGCTGTATTCGCGGGGATGCGCATCATGAAAGCAATGCGAGCAGGAACAAGACACCGAAGGCACCGTCTTTCGCGGCAACGCGGCGTCACGGCACTGGAGTACGGAATTCTGGCGGCGATCGTGGCGCTCATCATCGGCGGGGTCGTCTACACGAACCTGAGCAGTGCGTTGACGACGGCCTTCAGCACGGTGTCGTCGGCGGCGACGTCCGCGGTCTCGCATTAGCGCGGGGAGCGCATTGCCCGGCTTTGCTCGTATCGAGGCGGAACATCGCGTGCTGATATTGCTGAGTCTGTTGTGCGTGCCGATCGTGGTCACCGACCTGGTTGCGCGCCGTATTCCGAACGTTTGGCTGTTGTGCGTCGGTGCGCTCACGCTGGTCTGGATGGCGTGGCGTGCGTGGCACGGCGAGCCTCGGGTGTTGTGGGTGCATGGCCTGGGTGCGCTCATCGGGCTGATCGCGTTGCTGCCGTTCTGGTGGCGCGGCGTGATGGGCGCCGGTGACGTGAAGCTGTTCGCGCTGATCGGGTTGGTGGCGGGGTATCCCGCGTTGCTGCCGGTCTGGTGTCTGGCGAGCGTGGCGGCCGGCCTGCATGCGCTGGTGTTGTTGGCCGGGCGGGTGAAGGGCCTGGCGCGGTGGCGTGAACGCCTGGCGTCGTCGCGGGCGTGGCAAGGCATTCTGCGTTGGCGGGATGGACGCATCGGATTGCCCTACGGGGCCTATCTGGCAGCCGCGGCTCTCGTCGTGAGGTAATCGGGCGATGGGAAGTCGGCGGTAGGGACGAAGCCGGTGCGGCGTGAGGGCGCCGTCCGAGATGCCGGCGCGGTGGCGTGTGGGGAACGAGTGCTGCACGAAGCGGCACCGCTAAAACGGGAGGCGCGGGCGACGCCGCGCAAATGAGCAGCACCAACGCGTCGCCAAACACGGCCGCACAGCGCCGTGCGCGACGGGGAGTTTCTTCATGAAGCGGTTTGGGGCACAGGCAGCATCGGCATGGCCGGGACGGCGAGGTGCGCGCTCGCGCGGCGTCGCCGCTCTCGAATTCATGCTGATCCTGATGGTCCTTCTGCCGGCCTTCTACGTCGCCGTCGCTTTCTCCATCAATATTCTCGCCCGACAGATGCTCACGCAGGCCGCCTCCGAGGCCGGCCGCGCCATGCTGCGCGCGGGCACGATGGCCCAGCGCCAGAGCTACGCCACGACGGCGATCGCCAACACGCTGACCTGGCCGTCGCCGTCGGTCGTGAGTACCAGTTTCCCGGCTGACGCCACCTATCCCTGCCCGGCATCGGGTTCGGCCACCAGTTCGCAATGCATCGTTCACGTGACGCTGACACTGACGCAGCCCATGACCGTCAACTGGCCGGGGTTGGGAGCGCTTGTGCCGGCCAGTGTCGTGGGCGCGGCGGCGGTCACGCTCGATACGTCCACGATCGGTGGGAGTTAGCCGTGTCGCCGCGTGATTTGCGTATCGGGTTAGAAACAAGCGATGTGCGGTTTGCCAGGTTGTCATGCCGCCGGTGTGCCGGCGTCCCGCAGGTAGTGACTGAACGGCCGAAAGGCCCCAAGCCATGAACAAAGCCACCAAGATTCTTGCTGCCGTGCTGGTTGTCGCAGGCGTGCTGCTTGCGCTCTTCGCGTTGCGTCTGGGGACGTCGAATGCGCCTGCGCCTGCGGCCACGCCGTCGCCGGTGACGCAAACGCTCACGCAACGCTTTCCGGCCGTGGTGGCGGCCAAGGCGCTCGCGCCGGGGCAGCCGATCGGCGCGGGCGACGTGAAGATCGAGGCGTTCAACAGCCAGACGGTGGGCGGTTTCTCGAACCCGGCCGATGTGGTGGGGCGCGTGCCGCTCGTGGCGCTGGCGCCCGGCGTGGCGCTCACGCAAGGCACACTCGCGCATGGTCTCTCATTGCAACTCGCGCCGGGCGAGCGTGCGGTCGCCATCCCCGTCACGGAAACGGTCGGGGTGAGCAACCGGATTCGCCCGGGCGATTACGTGGACGTCTTCTTCACCCTCAAGACCAACCAGGCGGGACCCAACGGCGCCGTGGCGGATGACACGCAGGCACGTCTGCTGGCATCGCGCGTGCGGGTGCTGACCTACGGCAATGCGTCGCTCGACGACGTGACGCCGCCGCCGGCGTCGCCCGGCGTGGCCTCGACGGTGCAGGCCGTGGCGTCCACGGCACCGCCGCCGCAACCGGCGAGCAACCCGCCGCCGGTGCCGGCGACGTCCGCCGTGGTGGCCGTGCCGGTGGCCGACGTCAACCGCGTGATGCTCGGCACACAGCAGGGAAAGATCATGCTCGCGCTTCGCAACCCGAGCGATGACGCCATGCCGGACACGTCGCTGTTCCCATCGCCGCCGCCGGTATTGGCCGGTAAGGCCGGCCTGCGGGTCGACGATCGCGCCGCGCTCGCCACACCAGAGAACCAGGCCTACGCCGGGATCGCCGCGACCGGGCTTGCGGGAGAGCCGGCGCGTCGGGCGACGGCCTCGCGTGGTCCAGGCACGCCGGGCGGCGGAGCGGGTAGTGCCATCGAGGTGGTGCGGGGCGCCGAACGATCGACGGCCGCTTATTGAGCCACACGAAGCCGCCGACACACCCATCAACCGACACAGTGACCGATACAGCCACGCCATGACCAGAAGCCAGGTTCGCACCGCCAAACGAGAGACCAGACGCGTTACGGGACTGCTGTTGTGCTTCGCCGCGTTGCTCGCGAGCTCGGCGTCGGTGTGGGTCCGCCTGGCCGATGCGGCCGACTCGGGCGTGAGCGCCGCAACGCGCTCGCTGACGATGGGCGTTCGCGAGCAGCGTGAGTTGCCGGTGCCGGGCTCGCTCGAGCGTGTTGCGGTGGCCGACCCCACGGTGGCCGACATCGTCGTGCTGAAGGGCACTGGCGGGCGGCGCGGTTCGGTGCTCGTCGTGGGCAAGAAGCCGGGCACGACGCAGATATCGGCGTGGCCGCGTGCCGGCGAGCCAGTGCGCTGGGAAGTGCATGTCACCGGGGATCTGCAAGGGGCGCTCGGCGACACAGGCACCGCCAGCGTCGATGCGCGCGGCAATGCGGCGCTCATCAAGGGCCATGCGAATACGATGATCGAGCACAGCGGCCTGCAATCGGCGGCCGTCGACGCGTCGGGCAAGGGCGGGGTGGTGGTCGACCGCTCGACGGTGGGCGACACCGGGGTGGTGCAGGTCGACGTGAAGATCGTGGAGATCAATCGCAACATCCTCAATCAGCTGGGGGCGAGTTTCAGCGCCTCGCGCACTTCGGGCTCGGGCAGCTTCGGTGTGGGCTCCACGCTCAACTCCGCGTTTCGCAGCGGTGCCGTGCCGAATTTCGGCTCGTTCTTCGGCACGATCACGCGCGGCGCATTCAATCTCGCCGCGGAAATCGACCTGCTGCAGACCAACGGTCTGGGGCGCGTGCTGGCCGCGCCCACGCTGGTCGCCCTCTCGGGACAGAGTGCAAGCTTTCTCGCCGGCGGCGAGATCCCCGTGCCGCAGGCGGGTGGGCTCGGCACCACGAGCATTATTTACAAGCCGTTCGGCGTGGGACTCACGGTGACGCCGACCATCCTGTCACCCAATCGCATCGCGCTGAAGGTCGCGCCCGAGGCGTCCGACATCGATTACACCAACGCCATCGTGACCAGTTCGATCCAGATCCCCGCAATCACGACGCGCCGCGCGGACACGACCGTCGAACTGGGCGACGGCGAGAGTTTCGTTATCGGCGGCCTGATTTCCCGCACCACGACGGCCGCCGTGGACAAGGTGCCGCTGCTCGGCGATCTGCCGCTCATCGGCGCATTTTTCCGGAATCTGAAGTACAGCAGCGCCGAAAAGGAGCTGGTCATCGTCGTCACGCCGCATCTGGTGAAGCCGGTGGCGAAGGATGTGGCCATGCCGTTGCCCGGAGATACGCGCGAGAAGCGACCGGGGCCGGTATGGGGCGACTATCTGATGGGTGGGGCAAGCGACAGCGAACTGCCGGGATTCTCGAAGTAGCGCCGACACCGTCGTCACGACGGGGCCGCGCGAAGCGGAAGCCGCAGCGTTGCGCGCAAGCAGTAAGGAGTGCATATATGAACGCACCGACACGAATACTGGACACCATGACCGAGTTGCACCGTTTCCTCTTTTGCAGTGCGCACGCGGGCCACGGTCAGTGGCTCTCGGCAGCGCTGCGCGACGAGGGCGTGGTGCTGCAGGAAGCGGGGCGCCCGGCGCAATTGCAGCAGCGCATTGGCGATCTCGATCCGCAGGTCGTGCTGCTCGATTTTTCGGGCGAGCCGACCGGGCATGCCGACGAAGTGCCCGACGGCGGCATTGCCCAGGCTGTCGAGCTCGCGCAGATGCTCAAGCGCGTGGCGCCCAAGCTGCCGCTCGTGGCCGTGGGCTCGATGGCTCGCGCCGACGGCATGAAGGCGGCGATTCGCGCTGGCGTGCACGATTTTATCGACGTGCACGCCACGCATGACGAGGCGCTCGAAGTGGTTCGCCGCGTGGTGGATCAATCGCCACCGCCGGGACCTGGCGCCGCACAGCGCCATGGGCGTTTCGTCGTGCTGCTGGGCGCACGAATCGGCGTGGGCTGCAGCACGCTCGCGGCACATCTCTCGCAACTCGGGCAGGAGGTGTCGGTGGGGAGCGTCGACGACAAGCCCGCCAGGCTCGCGAAAGCGCCGGCCGCCAAGGACGACAAGTTCGATACGTCGTTGCTGGGTCATGTCGCGCTGCTCGACCTCGGGTTACCCTCGGGCGACGGGCTGCTGTACCTGAACACGCAAAGCCAGTTCAGTTTCGCCGAGGCGGTGCAGAACCTGCGGCGCTTCGACGAGACGCTCGTGCACACCGCGGTCTCGCATGCGCCCAGCGGACTCGCGGTGCTGCCGTTGCCGCTCGACCTGGGCGACATGCGCAGCGTGGCTGCCGCCGACGCACTTGCGCTCACCGACCGTCTGCGCGCGTTCTTCGACCTGATCGTCGCCGATCTGGGCGGCTTCTCGAACCCGGCGTTCGTCGCGAGCCTCGTGCGCGCGGCCGACGAGGTCTGGCTGGTGGTCGACCAGAGCGTGGGGGCAATCGTCTCGCTCGCGTCGATGTTGCGCGATCTCGAGGAAAAGGGCGTCGACCGCGGCCATTTGCATCTGGTGCTCAATCGCTACGACCCTCGCTACGGCATGGCGGCCGATCAGATCGCGAAGCGCTTCGACGTGCCGCTGCTCGCCACGTTGCCCGACCGCCCGCTGGCCATGCTCTCGGCGACCAACCAGGGCAAGCTGATTCTCGACACCGCGCGCGGCGATCCCTATGTGCGCGCGTTGCAACCGCTCGTCGAACGGCTTCTCTCGGCGCAGCATGCGAAGACCGCAGCGCACCGCCAGCCGTCGGGCTGGTTGGGTCGATTCATGGGAAAGCACTGATATGACCGACTCCATCGAATTCGCCGACGACAAGCGTGCGTTCGCCAATTCGCAGCAATTCCAGGACATCAAGAACGCGGCGCACGAACATCTGCTCGCGCGCATCGAGGAGCTCGGCGCGGAGTTCGGGCGCTGGAGCCGGGGTGCGATCCAGCAATTCGTCGACCTCGAGATGGACGGCTTCGTGCGCCTGCGCCGCATTCCGATCAACGAGTCGGAACTGCGCCAGATCTCCGACGCACTCACCAAGGAACTCGCAGGGTTCGGTCCCATCGAGGATCTGCTGGCCGATCCGGCCGTCGAAGACATTCTCATCAACGGCTACAACGACGTGTACGTGTCGCGCAAGGGGGTGCTGGCCCGTGAAGCGCTGCGCTTCTCGGACAACCAGCATCTGTTGCGCATCGTGCGCCGCATTCTCGCGCCCATCGGCCGGCGTCTGGACGAGTCGAACCCGATGGTCGATGCGCGCCTGCCCGACGGGGGGCGTCTGAACGTGGTGATCGAGCCGCTTGCCGTGGACGGACCAGTGGTCTCGATCCGCAAGTTCCGCAAGGATCCGCTCAAGCCTTCGGACCTGCTCGCGCTCGGCAGCTTCAACGAGGAAATCTACGCGCTGCTCGAAGCGGCCGTGCGTTCGCGTTGCAACATTCTCGTGTCCGGCGGCACCAGCTCGGGCAAGACCTCGTTGCTCAACGCGCTCGCCAGTTTCATTCCGGCCACCGAGCGGGTCGTGACCGTCGAGGACACGGCCGAGCTCTCGCTCAATCACCCGCACGTGGTGCGCCTCGAGTCGCGCCAGGGTGGCTTCGACGGCTCCGGCGAAGTGACGATTCGCGACCTGATCCGCAACAGCCTGCGCATGCGCCCGGACCGGATCATCGTGGGTGAAGTGCGCGGCTCCGAAGTGCTGGAAATGATGCAGGCGATGAACACGGGGCACGAAGGCTCGATGGCGACGATTCACGCCAACTCGCCGCGCGAATGTCTCTACCGTCTCGAAATGCTCGCGGGCTTCGCGGGTTTCCAGGGCAGTGAAAGCAGCCTGCGACGGCAAATCACCAGTGCACTGGATTTCATCGTGCAGATCGGGCGTTTGTCGAGCGGGCGGCGACGCATTTTGTCGATCACCGAAGTCACCGGTGTTTCGGATACGGTGATTTCCACACAGGAGCTGTACCGCCACGAGACGGTCGTGGGGCCTGACGGGGAAGAGAAGGACCGCTGGATATCGCTGGGGCTGCAGCCTCATTCGCCGAAGCTGCAACGCTACAGGGAGCACACGCGCAACACGGCGGCCGCCGCCGCGCAGACGCAGGGCAATCCGCCGCCCGATTCGGGTGGCGGCGGATTCTTCGGGCGCCGGCGATGAATGCCGTCGTGCTGTGGGCCGCATGCATCGCGCTGCTGCTGGTGGCGGCGGGGCTCGAACTTTGGCGCCGGACCCAACTGCGCGCCAGGGCGCAGGCGACGAGCGCGTTCATCGAGAGGCAGCTTGCCCAGTCCGCCCCGCGCTTCGGTACCCCCGGCGCACCCGGTGACGCCGGCGCGAACGGCGCGAGACGTGCGCCCCGGCGCAAGTCATTGCCATGGGAGTTCTTCTTCGAGCGCGCGGGCGTGCAGCCCGATCCGACGTTCTACACGCTGCTCATCGCGCCGGGGCTGGGGCTGGTGCTGGGGTTCTGGCTCTGGCACGGGCCGCTCTCGGCGATCGTCATTCTCGTGATGTATGCCGTGGGTACTGTACTGCGTTACTGGTTCAAGGCGGCGCGCCGCCATCGCAATATCGTGCGGCAATTGCCGGTGTTTCTCGACGGCATGGTGCGCATGCTCACGGTCGGCAACAGCTTGCCCGCCGCGTTTCAGACGGCGGCGGGCAATGCGGACATGCCGCTGCGCGAACTGCTCGAGCGGGCGGTGCGTCAGGTGCAGGCGGGGGTCGATTTGGATGTGGCGCTCAAGCAGATCGCCCGCGTGTACCAGGTCGAGGAGATCTACCTGTTTGCGGCGGTCGTCGATCTCTCGACGCGCTTCGGCGGGCGCGCCGATCAGATTCTTGCGCGCATGGCCGGCTTCATGCGCGATCGCGAGCAGGCACAGGCCGAACTGTATGCGCTGTCGTCCGAGACGCGGTTGTCCGCGTGGGTGCTCGCGGCGCTGCCGATCATCGTGAGCGCGATGCTGATGCTGCTCAATCCGCGATTCTTCGAGCCGATGTTCCAGGAGCCTTCCGGGCAGAAGTTGCTGGCCGTCGGCGTTGGGCTGGAAGTGCTGGGCGGCTTCTTGCTGTACCGGCTGGCCAAGTCGCTGTGAGCGGGCAAGGGTGACGTTCATGAACTTCTCGTCCCTGTCGAACCTGTCGGGCGATTCGCATCTGTGGATGACGCTCGGTGTGCTGATGGTCGCCGCCGGGCTGTTGCTGGCCGCCTCGGCCATCCTGTTGCGTGCCCTGCGCCAGGGCCGCAACGAGCGAATGATCGACCAGGTCCTCGCGAGCCGCCAGCAACAGGCGCTCGCCGCGCTGCGTGCGGCCAGCGCGCCGCTCGGTCATCGGGTGGCAAACGACGCCGCCGCGGCGGACCCCGGTGAGGCGGGCGAGGGCGTACGACGCGGCTGGCGTGCCGTCTTCGACCGCGCGGCGGCACTCGGCAAGCAGTGGTCGGAGACGCGTTTGGGACAGCATCTGATCGCCGCCGAGGATCGTCTGCTGCTGGCGCAGTGCGGCTGGGACAGCGTGCGCGCCAAATCGCTGTTCCTGTTCTCCCGAGTGGCGCTCGCCGTGGTGCTTCCGCTGCTCGTGTGGCTCTGGTTTCCGGGAGGCGGCGGCCTGAGCACGATCGTGCGCCTGCTCGGCGCGGTTGGTGTCGGCCTGCTTGCGCCGAAGTTCTATGTGCAGCGCAAGGCAGCCGCGCGCCGTCGCGACCTGATCGAGGAACTGCCACTGCTCATCGACCTGCTGCGCCTGCTCCAGGGCGTGGGGCTGTCGATGGATCAGAGCCTGTACGTGATGGTGTCGGACTTCCGCGAAGTGCTGCCGATCCTGTCGAAGGAATTCGAGAACGCCAACCGGCAATACGCCTCGGGGCGCGGACGCGAGGCGTCGATGGGCCGCTTGCGCGAGGTGTACGACAACGACGATCTGCGCGCGCTGGTGCGCCTGATCGTGCAGGTCGAGCAGCACGGCGGCGCCGTGCAGGAGCCCTTGCAGCAGTTCAGCGACCGGCTGCGCGAACAGCGTCGCCAGACGATGAAGGAGCGTATCGGCAAGCTCACCGTGAAGATGACTCTGGCGATGATGCTGACCCTGCTGCCGGCGCTGATGCTGGTGGTCGCCGGGCCGGCGTTGCTCTCGCTGACCAAATCCATGGAGGTCATGCAGTGAATCGACCCATTCCGACATCAGGACCGAGCGCCCGTGAGGTGCGTCGGTCGATCGACATCGCAGGTATTGAAGACATCGACCCCGTGGAGCGCGTCGGGCGCGCTGCCGGCGTGCTCGCCCGTGCATTCGCGGGTGTCTCGCTTGCCGCGCTTGGTTTGTCGATGCTCGCCGCATGCAGCGCCACGAGTATCGGCGGATACGGTGCGCCGTCGGCCGCCGCGCTCATGCAAGCCCAGCAGAACGACGAAGAGAAGGCCAAGGCGGCCAGGCCCGACACGCGCGAGTTGTACCTCTCCATGATTCGACAGCTGCAGGAGCACGGTTCCTACTTCGCGTCGCTCGCGCACATCGACCAGTTCCGCATTCAGTACGGTGCCGCGCCGGATGTCGATCTGCTTCGTGCCGATGCGTTGCGCGAGACCGGTCAACCGGATGCGGCCGAGCAGGCTTACCGGGCATTGCTGGGCGGAACCGAGTCGGCAGCGGCATGGCACGGTCTCGGTCTGGTGGCGGCGCAGCGCAAGGATTACGCGAGCGCGGCGCAGGCGTTGCGCGAGGCCGTGACGCGCGCGCCGACCGAGGCGTTCTATCTGAGCGACCTCGGCTTCGCCCTGTTGCGCAACGGCGAGACGAGCGCCGCGCGCGTGCCGCTCGCGCAGGCGGCCGAATTACGCCCCGACAACCGCAAGGTCCTGAGCAATCTCGCGGTCTATCTCGTGGTGACCGGCGAGCGTGCGCGCGCCGAAGACATGATGACGCGCGCGAAAATGCCGCCGTCCACGCGAGAAGCCATCAACAAGCTTGCCGCCGATATCAAGGCGCATGCGAAGGCCAGGCGGGCCGCGGCCGCAGCCGATACAGCGCGCCTTGCCGCGCACGAGGCGGCGTCGTTGAGCATGCCTGCGCCGGGCGCGTTGCCGGTTGCCACCGCGCCAGGCGACGCGGCGCCGGTGGTCGTTCGGCTGTCGCGCCCGGCGCATGCGCCGATGCCGCCTGCCACCACCGCGACGAGTCGTGGGGATGCAAAACTCGCGCGCGCGGCTGACGTCTCGCGCAGCGACATGCCGACATCGATGCTCGATCGGTTCGGGCGGTCGCAATGACGCGGCGAATCGCCCTTACCCGCCAGGCGACGAGCGACGCGATGGAGAAACGCATCAGGCGAATTCAGGGAGACGTGATCATGGCTGTTCAGACATCACAATGCGCATCGGGTATCCGTCCGCCCCCGGCAAGGCGGATTGCGGTGACGATGTTCGCGCTATGGGCGGGCGCTGCCGCCGCGCAAATCAATCCGCCGATTACGGGGACCATGGGCGGCGTGGACGCTCGCACGGTGGCGCCGGCTCAGGCGCAGCCTGCGCCGGTCGCGCGGCCGCAGACGGCGCCGACAATGACAACGACCGGTATGCCAGGCGCCGCGACGACGGCCGCGGCCGCCGCGTCGCAGCCTTCGCCCATCCCGGCCAATGTCGTTCGCCGCACGACCCCGCTGCGCGTGGGCGAACATGCTGCCGACGGCATGCTTGGCGATGAAACGCAGGCCTTGCTGGCATTGCAGGCGAGCGGCATGGCCGCTGGCCCCGGCTTACCCATGCTCGGCGCGACGACCACGCGGGCGTACAAGCGTTACCTCGACAGCTTCGCCTACCCGATTCCGGAGTTCTTTTCGGCCGTGGTGCAAAACAACGGCGCCGGCGGTGGGAGCGGCGGTGGCGGGGCCGCAACGGCGACCGGGGCTGGCGCGAGCCAGTGAGCTGTCATGACAGTGCGTGCGCCTGTGCGCTCAACGGATCGTGCGGTGCCGCCCGGCAGGCGGCAGCGCGGATCGGTGCCGATCCTCGCCTTCGTCTTCGTGATCGTGGTGATGATTCTCGCGGTCGCCATCGACGCGGGCTTCGCGTTCATGAAGCGACGCGATCTGCAGCGCGCCGCCGACATGGCCGCGCTGGCCGGCGCGCAGACACTGCCCGGGTGCAACAACGCAACGTCGTATGCCACCGCCGTGCAGAACAACGTCAATGCCAACATGGGGAGCAACGCGACCGACTTGCAGGTGACCTCGGCGTGCGGTTTCTGGACCTCGCCCGCGGCGACGGCCAGCGGCCCGGGCACCTTCGTGACGGCCACGTCGGCGAACGCGTCGACCGGCAATGCGGTCTCGGTCACGTTATTCCAGCAGGTGCCGTCGTTTTTCCAATTGGCCGGCACCCGCACGATCACCGCCACGGCAACGGCGCGCAAGGCGCCGGCGGTGGTGACGTTCACCGTGGACTCCGGTTTGCTCGCGCTCAATACGGG
This sequence comes from Pandoraea morbifera, assembly GCF_902459575.1. Classification (NCBI taxonomy): domain Bacteria; kingdom Pseudomonadati; phylum Pseudomonadota; class Betaproteobacteria; order Burkholderiales; family Burkholderiaceae; genus Pandoraea; species Pandoraea morbifera. The sequence continues at coordinate 679,082 of NZ_CABPSD010000001.1, read as the reverse complement.
CAACTCGGTGCTCGGCCCGTTGCTCACGTCGCTCGGCGTGAATGCCTCGGCCTATATCGCCAACGGACAGCAGCTCGTGGGCACGACGATCACCCCGAGTGGCCTGCTGCAGGCGCTGGGCGTGCCGATTACCGGCGACGTCACGGTCGCGTCGCTGCAGGGGCTGGCGACCGTCAAGAATCTCACGGTGGGTACATTGCTCAGCGCCACCCAAACGGCGCTCGCCGCCCAAAGCGGTGCGCTCTCGGCATCGGTCACGGCGCTCAATGGCGTGGTGAGCGCGCTGGCGGGTTCGAACGCGCTGAGCCTGCCGGTGAATCTCTTCGGCACCGCGACCACGCCGGGTGTGTTCGCCAACATCGACATGGCGGGGGTGAGCGCCGCCAACGCGCTGACGGCCAACGTGAATGTGATGGATCTGATCTCGACGGCGATCATCGGCGGCAGTGGCACGAGCGCGATCTCGATCCCGTCCCTGTCGATTCTCGGCAAACCCAATACCGTGAGCGCGAAGGCCAGCATCATCTCGCCGCCGCAGTTGGGCATCGGCGGCGTGGGCGCCACGGCGAGCACGGCGCAGGTGCGCCTGTTTCTCCAGATCAATACGCAGGCCAACGGCTTGCTGGGCGGCGTGCTCAATATCGCCGGCACCAGCCTGACCCTGCCGCTCACGGTCGAGCTCGCCCAGTCGACGGCGACCGTGACGGCCCTGCAATGCGGTGCAACCCCTTCGGCAACACTTCAGGAGACCTCGGGACTCGTGAATCTGTGCGTCGGGTCGGACGCGTCCGGCAGCGTGCAGAACACGAGCACTGCCAGTTGCACGACGGTGCTGAGCAACCGTGTGCCGATCGCCACGCTGCTCGGGGCGATCACGGTCAACGGCAAGGTCAGTGCCTCGCTCGTGACCAGTACCACGCCGGCGCCGACCAAGACCTTTACCGGCCCGTTTCCGCAAACCTGGGGGCCGGTCGGCTCGACGGTGAACCTGAGCCAGATCGTGGGGGCGCTGCTCGGTGGCCTCACGGTCGATGTGGGCACGCAGCCGATCGGCAATTCCCCGGGCGCCAGTCTGAGCAATGTCACCAACGGGCTGCTCGGCGTCGTCCCCAATGCAGGATTGGGCATCACGACCGTGAACAATTACCTGAATACGGCGGCGTCGAACCTGCAAGCGACGCTCAACAGCCTGAACACGACGCTGGGCGGCGTGCTCACGCTGAATGTCGGATCGATTGTGGGCGGCCTGAGTGGCACGATCACCGGTTTGGTCAATACGGTCGGGAGTCTTCTGGGGGGGCTGCTCGGCAACGTCGTCACCACGCTGGCCGACACCGGTTGCAGCCTGAGCGGCAACCCGACGAGCTGTCGCGCACAGTACATCAACAGCAACAACATCGTCAGCACGAGCAACCTCACGCCAGTGCTGACGAGCGTGCTCTACACGCTGCTCAACCCGCTGCTCTCGCCGTTGAGCGACCTGATCAACAGCGCGTTGTCGGCGCTTGGTATCACGATCGGCACCACGACGGTGACCGTCGACAGCATCAACTGTCAGAACGGCCTGGTTCAGCTCGTGTACTAGGGCAGCGCGACGACAATGGCCGATGGATCACGAACGCTGCCCTGACCCGGATTCGGCATCGGGCCGGACTACGGAACTTCATCATGCCGGGCGCCGGGCGCGTTCGGAAAAACGCGGATCAGCATGAAAAGCAAGCCAGTACGTGAAGACCTCGACGTGTATGTTTGGGAAGGCAAGTCGGACATTGCCGACCGGGTGGCGCATTGCCTCGCGAGCTTCGACATGGAAGTCATTCGCGCAGACGGGATCGACCTGTCGCGCGAGCGCACCAAGGCGCGGCCTTCCATTGCCGTGGTCAGCGTGTCGGTCATCGAGGGCGCCTCGACCAACCCGCAGGAGTGGCAGCTCGGTCACGGCATGCCGGTGATCTGGGTAGCCACGTCGCCGCGCGAGAACGATCCGCGCGTTTATCCGCCCGAGTACAGCAACATCCTCACGCTCGACTTCACGGGCGCCGAGCTGCGCACGCTCATCTTCAAGCTCTCGGGCGCCATTGCCGAGGCCGACCGCGCACCCGCGCCCACCGATCCGCTCGTCGCCCGATCGAGCGCCATGCTCGGACTGCTCGCCGAGGTCGATGCGTTCGCCGATTGCGATTCCAACGTCCTCATTCACGGCGAGACCGGCGTGGGCAAGGAGCGCATTGCGCGCCTGCTGCACGACAAGCACAGTCACTATGGGCAGGGACCGTTCGTGGCGGTGAACTGTGGCGCGATCCCGGACGGACTCTTCGAGTCGCACTTCTTCGGCCACGCCAAGGGCGCGTTCACCGGCGCGCTCTATTCGCACAAGGGCTATTTCGAGCAGGCCAACGACGGCACGCTCTTTCTCGACGAAATCGGCGACCTGCCGCTTTATCAGCAGGTCAAGCTCTTGCGCGTGCTTGAAGACAGCGCCGTCACGCGTCTGGGCTCCGCACAGCCGGTCAAGCTCGATTTCCGTCTGGTGGCGGCGACCAACAAGAATCTCAAGTCGATGGTGCGCGACGAGCTGTTCCGCGCCGATCTGTTCTATCGGCTCGCGGTAATCGAGTTGCATATCCCGAGCCTCGAGGAGCGCGGCCCCATCGACAAGCTGGCGGTGTTCACGGCGTACCTGGACAAGGTCGTCGGCAAGCTCGGCGGCGATGGCGATGGCGATGGCGACGTCGCGGCGCAGGTGCCCGGGTGGCTTCGCGAACTGGTCGAAGGCGGCGTATTTCCCGGCAACGTGCGCGAGATGCGCAATATCGCCGAGCGCGTCGGCATCATTTACCGGCAACTCGGCGGCTGGGACGAGCGTCGCATCCGGCCAATCTTCGATGCGCTGACGATCAGCCCGGCCACGCGTGGCGACGATACGGCGCGTGCCGGCGCGCTGTCCGATCGCGCTCGCTGGGACGCCGCCGAACGCGCCCGTATCGTGGCGGCGCTCGACGCCAACGGCTGGCGCCGTCAGGACACCGCCAACGCGCTGGGCATCAGTCGCAAGGTACTGTGGGAAAAGATGCGCAAATATCAAATCCTCGGCAACGACTCGGAATTGGCCAGCGAGTACGAGGGGTAGGCGGGCAGGGCGCGGTACGAGGTGTTTTCCGCGGCTTGCGTGGGCAAGTGCGCAAGATGTCGGCTTGTGACGGGATTTTTCCGACAAGCAGGTTCCGCTCGCAGGAACCCGCGCGGCCCCCGGAGTTGCGCGGTATCAACAATTGAAATTGCACCTGCACAATTCAGCATTCCCTGCTTGGAAGAGCGCCCTGCAATGGATAGAATTGGCGGCTGTTGCGGGCGTGCGGTTATCATTCAGCAAATACGCAGGTCTCAGATCCTCGGGACGGAGTCCGGGGTGGCGAATGAATGCGACGAATAAGGGTCGACCAACGATCCAGTCGATAACAGGAAAACAGATCAGATGAAAATCAGTGATTGCCGGGGGCGGTTTTGGTTAGGCGTGGGGGTGGCATGCCTGGCAGCGTGGGGAACGTCGGCAGGCGCCGCTGAAGCGGTCAAGGATGTCACCGGCGCAACGCCTTCGCAACTGGCTGCGCCTGCTGCGGCCGCTGCGCCTTCGCAGACCACCGCGCCGGCCGCCGCATCCGGGACCATTCAGGAATTGCGCGACCGCATTCAGAACAAGGAAGTCACCGAACTTCGCACCACTTACAACGGCCGCTACGGGGCAAGCCTGTTGTTCTATCCGCAGACGATGGGTTACTACGTCGCCCTGTTTCACGAAGGGCAGTTCTGGCGTGCCGTCAAGCTGAACAACGAGAAGAAGGCCGAATCGCTTTACGCCGACTTCGTGCGCCAGACGCAAGTGCTCGCCGATGTGGAAATCCGCCGCATCAAGCTCGAAGCGCAGCGTGCCATGATGGAGCGCCAGTTGGCCGAAAGCGAAGCGCGGCTGAACGCCGTGCAGAACGATCTGGCCATTCAGCGCCAGCAGGAACAGGCCCTGGCCCAGAATCAACAGGCCGTGCGTGAGCAGGCCTCGGCGCTGGAAACGGAACGCAATGCGGCCCGCATTCGCCTGACGGACCTCCAGGGGCAGATCCGCTCGCTCGAAGCCGCCCAGAACAGCGCCGATTCCGATCTCGTGCGCTCGGTCAAGGGTGCCGGTACGCGCAAGCCGGCCCGTCGTCGCTGATTGTCACTGATTCCCCTGGGGTGCCGCCGCTTCGCCTGAGGCGGCGTGCTGACGAAGCCGCCCGGCGGGGCATGGGTGCGTGGCAGCAAAAGAATCGCCGCCTTCGGGCGGCTTTTTCGTGTCCGGTACACCCATTTGCGGGGACTGTCGACACACGAATCGCGCATACCTGGGATATGTCGCGCATTTGCAACTCGAAAAGCGGGACTTCCCGCGCGGTCCTGCGCCGCCGAGACGCGGTAAAACCCTTGGCGTGCCGCACTGGTCATGGGGCGCCGCGCGAATTATCCTAGCTGGGCATGTCGCGCCATACCTCCGGAAATCCGCACCTGTCCGGACTGGCGAGGGAGCCGGCGCCCAGTTAGAATAGCGCCCATTTTGTGCAGCGCAATAAAGCGATTACCCAAACCTTATGACGCAAAACATACGACAGGGGCACCGCCCCCAGGCCATGCCTGCGCTCATGGTGGCGGCCATCGGCGTGGTCTTCGGCGATATCGGCACCAGCCCGCTCTATGCGCTCAAGGAATGTTTCGATCCGCAGCACGGCATTCCGTTTAATCAACAAGCCGTGTTCGGCATCATCTCGCTGCTGTTCTGGGCACTGGTGATCGTCGTCTCCCTGAAGTACGTGCTGTTCGTGATGCGGGCGGACAACCGTGGCGAAGGCGGCGTGCTGGCCCTCATGGCACTCAGCCTGCGCAGTGTGCGAGCGGGGAGCAAATGGGCCGCGGTGCTCATGATGCTCGGTATGTTCGGCGCCTGCATGTTCTACGGGGACGCGGTGATTACCCCCGCCATTTCGGTGATGTCGGCCGTCGAAGGCCTGGAGATTGCCGCGCCGTCGCTTTCGCGCTTTGTGCTTCCCATCACGATCGTCATTCTGATCGTCCTGTTTTCGATGCAGAAGTCCGGCACGGCCAAGGTCGGCCGCCTGTTCGGGCCGGTGATGGTGACGTGGTTCGTGATTCTCGGCGTGCTCGGCGTCTACCACATCGCGGCCGCGCCGGAGATCATCAAGGCGATCAATCCGTACTACGGCATTCATTTCATCCACACGCACGCGCTGCAGGCGTATATCGTGCTCGGCTCCGTGTTCCTGGTGCTCACGGGCGCGGAAGCCCTGTACGCCGACATGGGGCACTTCGGCATTCGTCCGATTCGCTTCGCCTGGTCGTTCCTGGTGTTTCCCGCGCTGGCATTGAACTATTTCGGTCAGGGTGCGCTGTTGCTGACGAACCCCAAGGCCATCGAGAATCCGTTCTTTCTGATGGCGCCGGACTGGGCGCTCATCCCGCTGGTGATCGTCGCGACTGCGGCGACCGTGATTGCGTCGCAGGCGGTGATTTCCGGGGCGTTCTCGCTCACGAGCCAGGCCATTCAGCTCGGTTATGTGCCCCGCATGAAAATCCTGCACACTTCCGATCGCGAGATCGGGCAGATCTACATGCCGGTGATCAATTGGGCACTGCTGCTGGTCATCATCTGGATCGTGCTGGCGTTCAAGTCGTCGAGCAATCTGGCGGCGGCCTACGGTATCGCCGTGACCACGACCATGGTGATCACCACCGTGCTGGCCTGCGTCGTCATGGTGAAGGTCTGGAACTGGAACAAGTTGCTCGTCGCGCTGGTCATCACCGGTTTCCTGGTCGTCGACTTTGCGTTCTTCGGCGCCAACCTGATCAAGGTGGAAGAGGGCGGATGGTTGCCGCTGGCACTGGGCGCGTTCCTGTTCTTCATGCTCATGACGTGGCACAAGGGACGTCAGTTGCTGCGCGAACGCACCGCCGCCGACGGTATCCCGCTCGGCCCGTTCCTGCAGGGTCTGCTGGCGCATCCGCCGCATCGTGTGGCAGGCACGGCCATTTACCTGACCGGCGGCAATTCGCTCGTGCCGGTGAGCCTGCTCCATAACCTCAAGCACAACCGGATCCTTCACGAACGCACGATCTTCCTCACCTTCCGTACCGTCGACGTGCCGTACGTGGAAGATTCGACCCGTATCGAGGTCAAGGACCACACCGGCGGGCTGTTCAGCGTGGTTGCCACCTTCGGCTTCAACGAGACCCCCGACGTGAAGGAGGTGCTGCATCTGCTCGAAGAGAAGACCGACATGCATTTCGAGCTGATGGATACGTCGTTCTTCCTTGCACGCGAGACCGTGGTGCCGACGAAGCTGCCGGGAATGTCCATCTGGCGCGAGCGCCTGTTCGCCTGGATGCATCAGAATGCGGCCAAGCCGACCGACTTTTTCAGCATTCCGGCTAACCGCGTGGTGGAGCTGGGCACCAAGATCGAGATCTGATGCGAAGGATGCGGCCGGCGTAATACGCCGCGCGCAGCATCGAATGCCGCCGGTGGAGCGAGGGCTCCGCCGGCTTTTTTTTGCACCTTCGGTTCGGGCGCAAGGAATCGACGAAAAAAAACCGCCGTCGCGAGACGGCGGTTTTCGTGCTTGCTTCGTGGTGCGGCATCGACTGCCGCACGTCGTGCTTGTCACACGGCTCAGCGCTTGAGCTTGGCGAAAGCGGCTGCCATGGCGCTGACCGTTTCCGGCTCGCGCTGACGCGCGCCACCGCCGCCGCGATGGCCGCCGCCGCCATTACCGCCGCGTGCGCCGCCGCCGTTGCCCGGGCGATCGCTCGCGCCAGCCACCGGGAGGTCGTCGTTCAGGCGCATGGTGAGCGAGATGCGCTGACGGCGCGGGTCGACTTCGAGCACCTTCACCTTCACGATGTCGCCTGCCTTGACGACCTCGTGCGGGTCCTTGATGAACTTCGTCGACATTGCCGACACGTGTACCAGGCCGTCCTGATGCACGCCGATGTCGATGAACGCGCCGAAGGCCGCCACGTTCGTGACCACGCCTTCGAGCTGCATGCCGGGCTTGAGATCGGTCAGCTTTTCGACGCCCTCCTGGAACGTGGCCGTCTTGAATTCGGGGCGCGGATCGCGACCCGGCTTCTCGAGTTCGGTCAGGATGTCCTTGACGGTCGGCAGGCCGAAGCGCTCATCGACGAACTCGTTGGCCGAGACGCTGCGCACCACCGAGCCGTTGCCCATCACGTCGCCGATCGACTTCTTGATCTTCGCGAGAATGCGCTCGACGACCGGGTAGGCTTCCGGGTGCACCGACGAGCGATCGAGCGGATTGTCGCCGCCGTTCACGCGCAGGAAGCCGGCGGCCTGCTCGAACGTCTTGTCGCCCAGGCGCGGCACCTTCTTGAGTGCCTCGCGGTTCGGGAACGGCCCGTTGCTGTCGCGGAAGTCGACGATATTCTTGGCGAGCGTGCTGTTCAGGCCCGACACGCGCGCGAGCAGGGGCACCGACGCGGTGTTCACGTCCACGCCCACGGCGTTCACGCAGTCTTCCACCACGGCATCGAGCATACGGGCCAGTTCACGCTGGTTCACGTCGTGCTGGTACTGCCCCACGCCGATGGCCTTCGGCTCGATCTTCACAAGCTCGGCCAGCGGATCTTGCAGGCGACGAGCGATCGACACGGCGCCACGCAGCGACACGTCGAGTTCCGGGAATTCCTTCGCGGCGAATTCGGACGCGGAATAGACCGAAGCCCCGGCTTCCGAGACCACGATCTTCTGCAGCTTGAGCTCGGGGTGGCGCTTGATCAGTTCCAGCGCCAGCTTGTCGGTCTCGCGCGACGCCGTGCCGTTGCCGATGCTGACGAGCTCGGCGCCGGTCGCGGCGGCGATCTTCGACAGGCGGGCAAGCGAGCCGTCCCAATCCCGGCGCGGCTCATGCGGGTAGATCGTGTCGGTGCCGAGGAGCTTGCCGGTCGCGTCGACCACGGCCACCTTCACACCGGTGCGCAGGCCCGGGTCGAGGCCGATCACGCCCTTCTGGCCGGCCGGCGCGGCCAGCAGCAGCGCCTTGAGGTTGCGCGCGAACACGCGAATGGCCTCGCTCTCGGCAGTCTCGCGCATTTGCGTGAGCAGTTCCGATTCGAGGTGCGGCTGCACCTTCACACGCCAGCACCAGCGGCACACGTCGGCCAGCCACTTGTCGGCGGCGCGGTTCTGTTGGCGAATGCCGAAATGGCCGGCGATCACGCCCTCGCACGGGTGCGGGACCTGCGCATCGAGTTCTTCGCCAAGGCCCAACTTGACCATCAGGATGCCGAGATTTCGTCCACGGAAAAGTGCTAGCGCACGGTGCGATGGCACGGCGGCAATCGGCTCTGCATAGTCGTAGTAATCGCGGAATTTCTCGCCTTCCTCGCTCTCCTTGCCTTCGACGACCTTGGAGGACACGACGCCCTGATTCCACAGATAGTCGCGCAGCTTGCCGAGCAGTTCGGCCGTCTCGCCGAACTGCTCCGAGAGGATGTCGCGGGCGCCGTCGAGGGCGGCCTTGACGTCCGCCACGCCCTTTTCGGCGTCGACGAATTTGGCAGCCTCGGCTTGCGGATCGAGCGTCGGGTCGGCGAGCAGGGCCTGGGCGAGCGGCTCGAGGCCGGCTTCGCGGGCGATCTGCGCCCGGGTGCGGCGCTTCGGCTTGTAGGGAAGATAGAGATCTTCGAGCGTCTGCTTGGTATCGGCCGCCTCGATGGCGGTGCGCAGTTCGTCGGTCAGCTTGCCTTGCTCGTCGATGCTCGCGAGGATCGACGCACGGCGCTCCTCGAGCTCGCGCAGATAAAGCAGGCGCTCTTCCAGCGTGCGCAACTGCGTGTCGTCTAGGTTGCCGGTCACTTCCTTGCGGTAGCGCGCAATGAAGGGCACGGTGGCGCCTTCGTCCAGCAGTTGCACGGCGGCGGCGACCTGACGCGGCTGCACGCTGAGTTCGTCGGCGATGCGTTGAACGATCTGAAGGGCTACGTTTTGCGTCATGAGTGTTGCGATTTACCCAAGTGCCAGGAGCGGGGCATTTTGCCATAAACCGCGGGCGCGTCCGGGCGGGCAATGCTAAAATTTGGCATCACTCTGCTCAACCTCATGATTTCTTTCGCAAAATTGTTTCCGCGCCTGACTTCGCATCGTGAGCGACACGCGTCGCGTGTCGTTGCCGCCGTGTTCGGCCTCGTGGCGGCCGCGGCCGTCGTGCCTGGCGCGTCGTTAGCGCAAGGGCTTTCGGCCACCGAGGCCGCAGGGCGAACGTCGTCGCAGCTGCGCGTGCCGCAAGTGCCGTTCGATGCGACCGCCGATCGCGTGCCCGCGTCGGCCAGCAAGGCGGCCGCGGCCCAGGCCGAAGACGACAAGCCGGTAGCCTACGACGATCAACTCGACCTGCATCCCGCCGCCGATGATTTTGCCGGTCGACGCGCCTTGCTGGATCGCCAGCGTGCCTGGATCGATTACCGGTTCGACGAGGCGAAGTACGAATGCGCCTCGAAGTTCTTCGTGAACTATTGCATCGACAATGCGCGCGACGAACAACGCGAGGCGCTCCGCGCGCTGCGCAGCCAGCGTCTGGTGCTCGAAGACCAGGAGCGCAAGGCGCGCGCCGAGGAGCGCGACGCCCGTCTGGCCGAAAAGCGCGCACAAACGGAGGCCGAAGCGCCGCAACGCGCGGCCGAGCGCGCGAAGAACGTCCAGGATTATCAGACGAAGCAGGCCGAATACCAGCAGCGCGTGACCGAGCGAACGGGGCAGGCACCGCAGCGTGCGGCAAACGCCGAGCAGTACAATGCCAAGCAGGCCGAGCAACAGCAGAAGCTCGATGATGCCAAGGCGACGGCGGCGCAAAAGGCGGCCGAGCGCGAAGAGAACGTGCGCAAGTACAACCTGAAGCAACAGGAAGCGATCGAGCGTCAGAAGAAGTCGGACGAGCGTCGCAAAGAGTCGCAGTCGGGAAGTACGCCGGCACAGAAGGCGCTGCAAGGACAGTAAGCTGTTGGCGCCGGCGCCCCACGCCGCAGACGCGGCAAGGCGGCGCGAGGTTGCCGACCGGCCTTCGGGGCATGACGTCATTGGCCATGACGGGAATCATTCGAGAGTTGCAGGAGAGTTGCCACGATGCAGCACGATCTTCACTCCATTGGACGCCGCATCATCGAGTTGCAGATCGAACACCGCGATCTGGACTACCTGATCGACAAGTTGCTGACGGAGCCCGCGTACGACGAACTTCAGGTCACCCGGCTCAAGAAGCGACGCCTGAAGATCAAGGACACGATCACGTTGCTGCAAGTGCAGCAGATGCCGGACCAACCCGCGTAAGCGGGGCGCCTGTGCGGCGCTCGAGGCGACTGCCCTGACGTTAGCGCCATTTTTTCCATTGCCGGCGTCGCGAATCCCGCTGTAGCGATTCGCGGCGCCTTTGAGTTTTTGAGCCGTTTTGACCGATTCCGCCGCATCCAGCGATTCCCCTGACGTTTCTCCGAGCACCGACGCGCCCAACTTTCATGGACTCAAGCCGCTCGCCGCCAAGCGCGAGCGCGAGTTGCAGGAGATATTCGGCGAGGGCGGCATGCTTGCGCGCGCGATCGACGGCTACCGTCCGCGTGAGCCGCAGACCGAAATGGCGCGCGCTGTCGCAGCCGCCATGGACACGCACGATACGCTGATTGCCGAGGCAGGCACGGGCACGGGAAAGACCTATGCCTATCTCGTGCCCGCCATGTTGTGGGGCGGCAAGACGATCATCTCGACCGGGACCAAGCACCTGCAGGATCAGATCTTCGCGCGCGACATTCCGACCGTTCGCAAGGCGCTCGCCGTGCCGGTCACCGTGGCCATGCTCAAGGGGCGGGCGAATTACCTCTGCCACTATTACCTGGAACGTGCGCAGCAGGAAGGCCGTTTCGCGTCACGTCACGAAGCGGCGCAACTGCGTGAGATCACCACGTTCGCGCAGATCACGCACAGCGGCGACAAGGCCGAACTGGCGTCGGTGCCGGAGAATTCTCCGATCTGGGCGCAGGTCACGTCCACACGCGACAACTGCCTCGGTCAGGAGTGTCCGCGCTACAAGGACTGCTTCGTGATGCAGGCGCGCAAGGAAGCGCAGCAGGCGGACATCGTCGTGGTGAATCATCACCTGTTCTTCGCCGATGTGATGCTGCGCGACACGGGGATGGCCGAGTTGTTGCCCAGCGCGAACACGGTGATCTTCGACGAAGCCCACCAGTTGCCCGAAACCGCAACGCTCTTCTTCGGAGAAACGGTTTCGACGGGACAGTTGCTGGAGCTGGCCCGCGACTGCGTGGCCGAGGGCCTGATCCATGCACGAGACGCGGCCGACTGGGTCAAGCTCGGCGCCGGTCTCGAGCGTGCCGCGCGCGACGTGCGCCTGACGTTCGGGCAGGACAACGCGCGCATGTCGGTGGCGCAACTTGCGGACGATCACGAACTGTTCGGTGCGCTCGATGCGGTGGATCTCGCCCTGCAGGACATGATCGAGACGCTCCAGCACCAGGCCGAACGGGCCGAAGCGCTGGGGGCATGCGCGCGCCGCGCCGTGGAACTGCATCAGCAACTCGAGCGATGGCAGATGGGGGTGACGCCACCCACGCCAGGCGACACGCCGTTGCCGCTGCTGGATCCCGAGGCGCCGCGCGTGACCGACGGCAAACGCGAGAAGGCCGCCAAGGCACGTGAGGCGGAGGCGGCTCGCGTCGCTGTCGAAGCGAAGGCAGCGCAGCAAGCTGAGGCGGGGCAAGGCGAGGGCGGTGAGCCGAAGCCGTATACGCCCCCGGAAACTGTTCGCTGGATTGAGGTGTTTTCCCAGGCCGTTCAACTGCATCAGACGCCGCTATCGATCGCTCCCATTTTCGCCAAGCAGCGCGCGGGCGCGCCGCGGGCGTGGATCTTCACGTCGGCGACGTTGTCGGTGAAGGGCAATTTCATGCACTATGCGGCGCAATTGGGGCTGGATGCAGGCAAATCGCTCACGCTCGCCAGTCCGTTCGACTATCCGAACCAAAGTCTGCTATACGTGCCGCGCGGCCTGCCACAGCCGTCCGCGCCCGGCTTTACCGACGCCGTGCTCGACGCTGCCTTGCCAGTGCTCGAGGTGAGCGGTGGGCGCGCGTTCGTTCTGTGTACGACGCTGCGCGCCGTGAATCGTGCGGCGGAGCGTCTGCGAGATGAATTCGAGCGGCGCGGCTGGACGTATCCGTTGCTCGTGCAGGGCGACGCGAGCCGAACCGAATTGCTCGATCGTTTTCGCGCGCTCGGCAACGCGGTGCTCGTCGGCAGTCAGAGCTTCTGGGAGGGGGTGGACGTGCGCGGCGAGGCATTGTCGCTGGTCATCATCGACAAGCTGCCCTTCGCTCCCCCCGACGATCCCGTGCTGGCCGCGCGTCTGGATGCGTTGACCAAGAAGGGGCTCAGTCCGTTCGCGGTGCATCAGTTGCCGCAGGCGGTCATTACGCTCAAGCAGGGTGCGGGGCGACTGATCCGTTCCGAGGGGGATCGCGGCGTGTTGATGATTTGTGATCCGCGTCTGGTCGACAAGCCGTACGGGCGCCGAATCTGGCAAAGTCTGCCGCCGTTCAAGCGGACCCGGGAGCTACCGATCGTGCGCGGATTCTTTGACGAGATCGCCGCTGGCGCGAACGGCTGAGTCGTCGCGATAGCGCATAAAAAAAGCCAGACCCGAGGGTCTGGCTTTTTTCTGAGCAGCGTACTGGCACTCGCCTGTTCAGCGCCAGATTTGCCACCAGGATTTCTTGTCGCCGCTCGTGTCGGTGCGATGGCCGACCGTCAGGTAGCCGCTGTTCGGATAGGTCTTCTCCATCACGCGGCGGGCGTCGTCGCGCAGTTCGGTCATGCCGAGCTTGTCGTACGACTTGATCATGATGCCGAGCGCGTCTTCGAGCGCCGGTGCCTTGTCGTATTCCTTGAGTGCGCTCTGCGCCCGGTTCACGGCGGCGAGATAGGCGCCGCGGCGATAGTAGTACTCGGCGGCGTGAACCTCATGGGCTGCCATCGCATTGACGGCATAGCGCATGCGCAGGGCCGCGTCGTTCGCGTACTTGCTGTTCGGATAGTGCTCGACCAGATACTTGAAGCTGTCGTAGGCCGCGCGCAGGGCCTTCGGGTCGCGCTCGCTCAGATCCTGACCGGAAAAGCGGCCGAACAGACCCAGGTCGTCGTTGAAGTTGATCAGACCCTTGAGGTAATAGGCGTAATCGATCGAGGGGCTGTCCGGATGCAACCGGATGAAGCGATCGACGGCGGTGAGCGCCTGTGCCGGCTCGTTGTCCTTGTAATAGGAGTAGGCCGTGTTGATTTGCGCTTGCTGGGCATGCGGGCCGAACGGGTCGCGGCCTTCGAGCAACTCGTAGTATTTCGCGGCCTTCGTGTAGTCGCCGCTATCGAAGCTGTCCTTGGCTTCCGAGTATAATTTGTTCGTCGACCAGCCGGCCGTTTCGTCGACTTTCTCCGGCAAAATGCCGCAGGCGGCCACGCCGCCGACCACGACTGCGGCCAGCATCAGTTGTTTGACAAGTTTCAGGGCTTGCATGCTCGTTGGCTTCACTTCTCGATGACCCGATCAATTCTGCCGGATTATAGCGTAACCGCCTCATTTGCCACGGAAATTGCGGAGGATTCGTCTGATGACGACCTCGACTCGCTTCCCGACGCTTTTCCAGGCGCCCCCGATGCCACCCTTGCCGCAGGACAATCCCCGGGGACAGCCATGCCCGGCGGCGCCCCGTGCGGCGAGCCGCTGCGCGCCATCCTGCCCGAGTCGGTCGCCGGCGAGCGACTCGACAAGGCGCTCGCGCAGTGCTTTCCTGAATATTCCCGAAGCCGCCTGCAGGCGTGGGTCGAAGGCGGCCGCGTGACGCTCGACGGCGAGACGGCGAAGGTACGCCAGAAGGTGGCGGGCGGCGAAGCCGTCTGCATCACCCCCGCCGCGTTGCCGGAACAACTCGCGTTTGCGCCGGAGCCGGTGCCGCTCGATGCAGTGTACGAAGACGCGACGCTCGCGGTCTTCGACAAGCCGCCGGGGCTGGTCGTGCATCCGGCCGCGGGCAATTGGTCTGGCACGCTGCTCAACGGCCTGCTGCATCGCTATGGCCAGGCGGCGGCGGACCTGCCGCGCGCGGGAATCGTGCATCGACTGGACAAGGAAACCTCGGGCCTGATGGTCGTGGCCCGCACGCTGGTGGCACAGACCGATCTGGTGCGGCAGTTGCAGGCGCGCACGGTCAAGCGTCACTATGCCGCGCTGGTGTGGGGGCGCGCGCCGCAACGCACTGTCGTGGACGCGCCCATCGGGCGCGACCCTCGCGAGCGCACCCGCATGGCGGTCGTGCAGGGGCAGGGCGGCAAACCGGCGCGCACCCGCGTCGTCACCGTTGCCAGTACCGAATGGGGCGGCTCCCCGGTGTCGCTCGTGCTCTGTTCGCTGGACACTGGGCGGACGCACCAGATTCGCGTGCATCTCTCGCACCTCGGGCATTCGTTGCTGGGCGACCCGTTATACAAGCCTCGCCACAAGCGACCGACCTTGCCGGACGGTTTCGCTCGGCAGGCACTGCACGCCTGGCGGCTCGGACTGATTCACCCCGAAGACGGACGGGCCATGCACTGGCAGGCGCCGTTGCCCGACGACATGCGTGAACTCATGGTCGCGCTCGGGCTCGAATTCGACTTCTCAACGCTCCCCGACTCGCTCGATGACTTCTTTCCCGACTGAGCCAGCTCCGATGCCCGCGGACTGGATCGTGCCCGACTGGCCGGCCCCCGCAAATGTCCGTGCCGTATTCACCACCCGCGCGGGCGGAGTGAGCCAGGGCCCGCAGGCCACGTTCAACCTGGGTTACAAGGCGGACGACGATCCCGATGCCGTGCGCACCAACCGTGAGTTGCTGGCCGCTCGCACGGGTGTGCCGTCGGCGTTTGTGGCGCAGGTTCACGGTCCCCGCGTGGTCGACGCCGGCGCTGCACTCGACGCCTTGAACGCCGGCGAGCCGTTGCAAGCGGATGCCAGCGCGACGAGCGCCGTCGGTCTGGCCAGTATCGTGATGGTGGCGGATTGTCTGCCCGTGTTGCTGTGCGATGTCCAGGGACGCGCTGTCGCCGCCGCCCATGCAGGCTGGCGTGGACTTTGCGCTGGGGTGATCGAGGAGACGGTGCGGGCACTGCGCGCTCGCCTGCCGCGGGACGATGCGGACGCGTCCGTCATCGCGTGGCTGGGGCCGTGCATCGGCCCGGCCGCGTTCGAGGTGGGCCCCGAGGTGCGCGAGGCGTTCCTTGCCGCGGCTTCGCCTCAGGAGCGGGAGGCCACTCGGGCCGCCTTCGTTGCGCATGGCGACCCGGGCATCGGCAAGTCGATGGCGGATCTTTGCGCGCTGGCGCGTCTGCGGCTCGCGCGCGAAGGCGTCACGAGCGTGTCGGGTGGCAAATGGTGCACTGTCGCGGAACCGTCTCGCTTCTACTCCTATCGCCGCGACCGCATGACCGGTCGCATGGCCGCGCTCGTCTGGCGTACTAACTGAGATCGCGCTCCGGCGAAGTGCCCGCTGTGGGGCGGGCTCCGGGCGGGACGGCGTCGGCGTCGGACGCGGACGGCGTGAGTGCACCACCGTCCGCGTCAGAGCGTCGCATCGCGCGGGAGCGCCGGATGCGGCTTCCCGCGATGTAAAGCCAGAGGGCGACGGGCGCCACGCCACCGCCGAGGAACATCATGATCCCCAGCCATGCGGACGGCGCGGTGATGGCGACCATCGCAATGACATAAAGCCAACCCAGAATGACGATAAACATCGGGGCAAACGCGCATTCAAAAAAAGGTGCTGCAACGCGACAATGCGCTGAGGACGTACGCCGCAAGCCATTGACACGCCTGCGCGCGCACGCAAGAATGCTTCACAGGTGGGGCGCATCGCTGTAAAAGGCGAAGCACGCCGCCGCGTTTCGGGCGCCGGCCCGTGAACGCAACGGACGTGACACTCAGGCTATCATGAATCGCGCCAGTGCCAACTTCGATCCGGCTTCGTTTGCCGCCTCGTTTGCCCAGCAGTTTCCCTCCGCTTCGCTCTCCGCTCAGGACATGTCGCAGTGGTTCAGTGCCGCCCAGCAAATGTTCGGCGCATTGCCGGGGGCTGCCGGCCCGTCGTCCGCTGCCGCCCATGGGGCTGCCAGCGCCGCGAATCCGTTCGCGGGACTTTTCGAACTGTTCAAGGCGGGCAGTCTGCCTCATCCGGCGCCGATGCGTGTCGATCCGGCGCGACTGAACGCGCTTCAGTCCGAATATGCCCGTGAATTTTCCGAACTTGTCGCCAGCTTCAACCAGCCGGGGCTCGACACGGCGCCCACGTTGGGCGACCGTCGATTTGCCGGCGATGGCTGGCGTAATCCCTTCTTCGCGCTGCCGGCGGCGCTCTATCTGCTCAACGGCCGCTTCCTGATGCGCATGGCCGAGCTGATCGACGCCGACGCCAAGACGCGCGAGCGGATTCGCTTCGCCGTCGAGCAATGGGTGGCGGCGAGTTCCCCGGCCAATTTCATCGCTACCAATCCCGACGCGCAGCAGCGCCTCGTGCAGACGCACGGCGACAGCCTGCTCACGGGCATGCAGAACATGCTCGTCGACATGGGCAAGGGCAAGGTTTCGCAGACCGACGAGGCGGCTTTCGAGGTCGGTCGCAACGTGGCGACGACCGAGGGCGCGGTGGTCTTCGAGAACGACCTCATCCAGTTGATCCAGTACAAGCCACTCACGCCGACCGTGCATCAACGGCCGTTGCTGGTCGTACCGCCCTGCATCAACAAGTACTACATCCTGGATCTGCAACCCGAGAACTCGCTGGTCCGCTACGCGGTGGAGCAGGGGCATACGGTGTTCGTGGTGTCTTGGCGCAACCCCGACATGTCGCTCGCGCACAAGACGTGGGACGACTACGTGGGCGAGGGGCCGATCTCCGCGATCGACGTGGTGCGCGAGATTAGTGGACAGCCGCAGATCAATGCGCTCGGTTTCTGTGTCGGTGGCACGCTGCTGGCCGCGGCGCTGGCGGTGTTCGCGGCGAAGGGGAGCAGGGGCGCGAAATCGCCGGTCGCGAGCGTGACCCTGCTCACGACATTGCTCGACTTTTCCGATACGGGTGTGCTCGACGTGTTCGTGGACGAGCCGCACGTGCAGTTTCGCGAGCAGACGATCGGCGGCGGGCTCGGTCAGCCTCCGGGGCTCATGCGTGGCGTGGAGCTGGCCAATACGTTCTCGTTCCTGCGTCCGAACGATCTCGTATGGAATTACGTGGTCGACAGCTACCTGAAGGGCAACGCGCCCCAGCCGTTCGACCTGCTCTACTGGAACGGCGACGGCACCAATCTGCCGGGGCCGATGTTCTGCTGGTATCTGCGCCATCTCTACTTGCAGAACGAATTGAAGCAGCCTGGCATGGTGCAAACGTGCGGCGTGCCGGTGGATCTCGGGGCCATCGACGCCCCGGCATACGTCTTTGGCTCGCGCGAGGATCACATCGTGCCGTGGACGTCGGCTTTTCGCTCGCTGCCGTTGCTCGGCGGCGAACGTCGCTTCGTGCTTGGGGCGTCTGGCCACATTGCCGGCGTGGTCAATCCACCGGCGAAGAAGAAGCGCAGCTACTGGCGCAACGACGACACGGGCGTGGACGCCGGCGACTGGCTTGCGGGCGCGACGGAACACCCGGGAAGCTGGTGGACCGATTGGAGCGAGTGGCTCGCGGGCTACGCCGGCAAACGCATCAAGGCGCCAAAGGCGTATGGTAATGTTGCTTATACCCCTATCGAACCGGCGCCCGGCCGCTATGTGAAGGCGAAGGCCTGAGCGTGGCGGCGATCGGCAAGTGCCGCGCGACGCCGAGGTGCGTCCGCGGACACCGGGCGGGCACCCCCCCCGGTTCGAATCATTTGAAAACGAGGAATGAGACATGTCGGATATCGTGATTGTGTCGGCTGCGCGCACTGCGGTCGGTAAGTTTGGCGGCTCGCTGGCCAAGGTGGCGGCGCCGGATCTGGGGGCTATCGTGATCGACGAGGTCCTCAAGCGGGCGAAGCTCAAGGACGAGGACGTCAGCGAAGTCATCATGGGGCAGGTGCTCACGGCTGGCTCGGGCCAGAATGTGGCGCGTCAGGCTTCGATCAAGGCCGGCCTGCCCGCCATGGTGCCGGCCATGACGATCAACAAGGTGTGTGGCTCGGGCCTGAAAGCGGTGATGCTGGCCGCCAACGCGATCAGCGCCGGGGACGCCGACATCGTCGTGGCTGGTGGCCAGGAAAACATGAGCGCCGCGCCGCACGTGCTGCCGGGCTCGCGCGACGGCTTCCGCATGGGCGACGCCAAGCTGATCGACACGATGATCGTCGACGGCCTGTGGGACGTCTACAACCAGTACCACATGGGCATCACTGCCGAGAACGTCGCCAAGGAATACGGCATCACGCGCGAGATGCAGGACGCCTTTGCGGCCGCTTCGCAAAACAAGGCGGAAGCTGCGCAGAAAGCGGGCCGCTTCGACGACGAGATCGTGCCGGTCTCGATTCCGCAGCGCAAGGGCGACCCGCTGGTATTCAAGACCGACGAATTCGTGCGTCACGGCGTGACCGCCGAAGCGCTGGCCGGTCTGAAGCCGGCGTTCGCGAAGGACGGCACGGTCACCGCTGCCAACGCGTCGGGCATCAACGACGGTGCCGCCGCCGTGGTGGTGATGTCGGCCAAGCGCGCGGAGCAGCTGGGGCTCACGCCGCTTGCGCGCATCGTCGCGTATGCCAACGCCGGCGTGGATCCGAAGGTGATGGGCATCGGCCCGGTGCCGGCCTCGCAGCGCTGCCTGTCGCGTGCCGGCTGGAAGGCGAGCGATCTCGATCTGATGGAAATCAACGAAGCGTTCGCGGCGCAGGCGTTGGCCGTGAACAAGCAGATGGGCTGGGACACGTCCAAGATCAACGTGAACGGTGGCGCGATCGCCATCGGTCACCCGATTGGCGCGTCGGGCTGCCGTATTCTGGTGACGTTGTTGCATGAAATGGCACGTCGCGACGCGCGTCGCGGTCTGGCATCGCTGTGTATCGGCGGCGGCATGGGCGTGGCGCTGGCGGTCGAACGCGTCTGAGTCTTCGAGGGCGCGAGGCGTTGAAGCGCCGAGCGCCACTCGGACAGTCCACCATAAAGCACTGAACCGCCACGGCCGTGTGCGTGCAATGCGCACCGGCGATGGCGGGTCGTCAGGAGACGAAAGGCATGCGCGGGAACGCGCGGCCTGCGCGTCGGTCAATTGGCAGTCGCAACAGGCGGCAGATTTGCCGTTATTTAGGGGGAAGCGTTCCATGACTCAACGCATTGCATATGTGACAGGCGGGATGGGCGGTATCGGTACGTCCATTTGTCAGCGGCTGTACAAGGATGGCTTCAAGGTCGTGGCGGGCTGCGGTCCGAATTCGCCGCGTCGCGTGAAGTGGCTCGAAGATCAGAAGGCGTTGGGCTTCGATTTCGTCGCATCCGAAGGGAATGTCGGCGACTGGGATTCCACCAAGGCGGCGTTCGACAAGGTGAAGGCCGAGGTCGGCGAAGTCGACGTGCTGGTGAACAACGCCGGGATCACGCGCGACGTGGTGTTCCGCAAAATGACGCGTGAAGATTGGGACGCGGTCATCGACACCAACCTCACGAGCCTGTTCAACGTGACCAAGCAGGTGATCGAGGGAATGTGCGAGCGCGGCTGGGGCCGCATCATCAATATCTCGTCGGTCAATGGACAGAAGGGCCAGTTCGGTCAGACGAACTACTCGACGGCCAAGGCGGGCATTCACGGTTTCACAATGGCGCTGGCGCAGGAAGTGGCGACCAAGGGCGTGACGGTCAATACCGTGTCGCCCGGGTATATCGGCACGGACATGGTGCGCTCTATCCGCCAGGACGTGCTCGACAAGATCGTGGCGACGATTCCGGTCAAGCGGTTGGGTGAGCCGGGCGAGATCG
This sequence comes from Pandoraea morbifera, assembly GCF_902459575.1. Taxonomy (NCBI): domain Bacteria; kingdom Pseudomonadati; phylum Pseudomonadota; class Betaproteobacteria; order Burkholderiales; family Burkholderiaceae; genus Pandoraea; species Pandoraea morbifera. The sequence goes on along the minus strand of NZ_CABPSD010000001.1, from coordinate 658,998 downwards.
GGTCCATCGTGGCATGGCTCGCGTCGGACGACTCGGGCTTCTCGACGGGGGCGGACTTCTCGCTGAACGGCGGTCTGCACATGGGGTAAGCGGTAACGGGGCGATGGCCGGTGCGGTCCGAGAGCAGGCGCCGCGCTCCGTTGCGGGTTAGGGCTTTGCCGCATAGCAGCAAACGTCCTAGAATCGATAATATGTGACTAACCCCGACCGCCGGTCGGGGAAGTCCTTCATAAAAGCAGGAAACCCACCGCATGGCCGCGAGCAAGAAGACTGACGAACGCCTGATCAAAAAGTATCCGAACCGGCGTCTGTACGATACCCAAACCAGTACGTACATCACCCTTGCCGATGTGAAGCAATTGGTGCTCGAGACCGAGGAGTTCAAGGTCGTCGACGCCAAGACGGGCGAGGACCTGACCCGCAGCATTCTGCTGCAGATCATTCTGGAAGAAGAGACCGGCGGTGTGCCGATGTTCTCGAGCGCGATGCTCGCCCAGATCATCCGCTTCTACGGCCATGCGCTGCAGGGGATGATGGGGACGTACCTCGAGAAGAATATCCAGACGTTCATTGAAATTCAGAACAAGCTGGCCGATCAGTCGAAGGGCATCTATGAGGGCGCAGCCTTCAACCCGGACGTCTGGGCGCAATTCATGAACATGCAGGCGCCGATGATGCAGGGCATGATGACCAACTATATCGAGCAGTCGAAGAACCTGTTCGTGCAGATGCAGGAGCAGATGCAGAGCCAGGCCAAGAACATGTTCAGCACGTTCCCCTTCCCGGGTGCGCCGGGCGCCCCTGGCGGCATGCCGGGCAAGGATCCGAACAAGAAGCCCTGAACGACCCCGTGCCGCGACAGCGGGCGCGCGCGGCGCTCCGATTGTCTCGCGGTCAGGTGAGCGAGGGCAGGGAGCGGTCGGCAACGATAGTTGGAACGGACCGAGGGCGAACAAGGTAAAATACGCGGCTTCGCGCAGTCGTTACCGTATTTACTAGATCAGGATTCCGCCCCATGTCCCGCCCATCGCCCGCCGGCACCCCCAAGGTCGGCTTCGTTTCGCTCGGCTGCCCCAAGGCCCTGGTCGATTCCGAGCAGATCCTGACGCAATTGCGCGCTGAAGGCTACGACATTGCCGGTACCTACGACGGTGCCGACCTCGTCGTGGTCAACACCTGCGGCTTCATCGACGACGCCGTCCAGGAAAGCCTCGACGCCATTGGTGAGGCACTCGCCGAAAACGGCAAGGTCATCGTGACCGGTTGCCTGGGCGCCAAGAAGGACGCCGCCGGTCAGGACATCGTGAGCGCCGTACACCCGAAAGTGCTCGCCGTGACCGGCCCGCACGCCGTGGGCGAAGTCATGAGCGCGGTGCACACCCACCTGCCCAAGCCGCACGATCCGTTCACCGATCTCGTGCCGCCGGCGGGCATCAAGCTCACGCCGCGTCATTATGCGTATCTGAAGATTTCCGAAGGCTGCAACCATCGCTGCACGTTCTGCATCATTCCGTCGATGCGCGGCGATCTCGATTCCCGCCCGGTCGCGGAGGTGATGCTCGAGGCCGAAAACCTGTTCAAGGCCGGGGTCAAGGAGTTGCTGGTGATTTCGCAGGACACCAGCGCCTACGGCGTCGACGTGAAGTACCGTACCGGATTCTGGGCGGGGCGTCCGCTCAAGACCCGCATGACCGAACTGGTCACGGCGTTGGGCGAGTTGGCCAGGCAGTACGGCGCGTGGGTGCGTCTGCACTACGTCTATCCGTACCCGCACGTCGACGAAATCATTCCGCTGATGGCCGAAGGCCATATCCTGCCGTATCTCGACGTGCCGCTTCAACACGCGCATCCCGACGTGCTCAAGCGCATGAAGCGCCCGGCGTCGGGCGAGAAGAATCTCGAGCGCATCCAGGCGTGGCGCAAGATGTGTCCGGACCTCACGATCCGCAGCACATTCATCGCCGGGTTCCCGGGCGAAACGGAAGCCGAATTCGAATACCTGCTGGACTTTTTGCGCGAAGCCGAACTCGATCGCGTGGGTTGCTTTGCCTACTCGCCGGTCGAGGGCGCCAAGGCGAACGAACTGCCGGGTGCCTTGCCCGACGAGGTGCGCGAGGAGCGTCGCGCGCGCTTCATGGAGGTGGCCGAGGAGATTTCGGCGCAACGCCAGCAGCGCAAGGTCGGCACGACCCTCCAGGTAATCGTTGACGAAATCAATCAGGACGGCGGCGTCGCCCGCTCCGCGGCCGATGCGCCGGAGATTGACGGCCTCGTATACATCGAGCCCACCGCAAAGGCCGCGAAGCGCCTGAAGGTCGGCGAGTTCGTGAACGTGACCGTGACCGGCGCGGACGGTCACGACCTGTGGGGCGAGGTCGTCTGATGGCGCGCGTGGAACCGCAAGCGGCGGCACCCGTTCCCCAGGTGCTGGCCATGGGCGAAGCGATGATCGAGTTCAATCAGTCGCCGAACGACGCCCGCCAGTATCTGCAGGGCTTCGGCGGCGATACGTCGAACTTCGTCATTGCGGCGCGTCGCCAGGGAGTGACGACCGGCTTCGTGAGCGCCGTGGGCGACGATCTCTTTGGCCGCATGTTGCTCGACCTGTGGGGCGACGAAGCGGTCGACACCCGCTACGTGACGGTGGACCCGCAGGCGCCAACCGGCGTCTACTTCGTATCCCACGACGAGAGCGGTCATCACTTCGACTATCTGCGCGCGGGGTCGGCGGCGAGCCGCTATCGTGCGCAGCAGTTGCCGGCCGATGCGCTCGCCGGCGCATCGTTTCTGCACCTGTCCGGGATCAGCCTCGCGATCAGCGTGAATGCCTGCGACGCCGCGTTCGACGCCATGTCGAGCGTCCGAAAGGCGGGCGGCAAGGTGTCGTTCGATACGAATCTGCGCCTGAAACTGTGGCCGCTGGCGCGCGCTCGCGCCACCATGCGCGAGGCGTTCGGGCTGACGGACGTCTGCCTGCCGAGCTGGGACGACGTGACCGCCGTGACCGGCCTTGATGACCGTGACGCCATCCTCGACGAGATTCTTTCTCATGGCGTGAAGGTTGTGGCATTGAAGCTGGGTCGGGAAGGGTGTTACGTCGCCACGCCGCACGACCGGCGCATCGTGGCGCCATATCCCGTGCAGGCGGTCGACGCCACCGGCGCCGGCGACTGTTTCGGCGGCGCGTTCGTGGCGCGTCTGGCGCTGGGCGACGATCCGTTCGCGGCGGCGCGATATGCCAACGTTTGCGCCGCGTTGTCCACGACCGGTTATGGCGCGGTCGCTCCGGTGCCGCGCGCGGACGCCGTGCTGGCCCAACTAGCCACCGAAGCTTCCCTCCAGTGACCCTTACATCGCGGGAACCCGCGACGGCGCTATACTCGTTGCAAACTGATATCCACCCGGAGAAGAGACATGCAGCGAGAAGTCGTGATCGTCAGCGGGGTTCGTACCGCGATCGGTGATTTTGGGGGCAGCCTGAAGGATTTCGCGCCGACGCAGCTCGGTACGATCGTCGCCCGCGAAGCCATGGCTCGCGCACAAATCGGCGGCGACGACGTCGGACACGTGGTGTTCGGCAACGTCATCCATACCGAACCCAAGGACATGTATCTGGCGCGCGTCGCCTCGATCGAGGCTGGCGTGAGCCAGCATGCGCCTGCCATGACCGTGAACCGCCTGTGCGGCTCGGGGTTGCAGGCGGTGGTCTCGGCCGCGCAGTCGATCCTGCTGGGTGACGCGGACGTGGCGATGGCAGGCGGCGCCGAGAGCATGAGCCGTGCCCCGTACGTGATGCCTGGCGCGCGCTGGGGCACCCGCATGGGCGAATCGCGCCTCGTCGACATGATGCTCGGTGCGCTGCACGATCCGTTCGCCAACATCCACATGGGCGTGACGGCGGAGAACATCGCGAAGCAGTGGGGCATCACGCGCGAGGATCAGGATCGTCTTGCCGTCGAGTCGCACCAGCGCGCCGCGCGCGCGATTGCCGAGGGTTACTTCAAGGACCAGATCGTTCCGGTCTCGATCAAGACGAAGAAGGGCGAGATCGCGTTCACGACCGACGAGCACGTGCGGGCCGAAGTGAGTCTGGAAGACATGGCGAAGCTGCGTCCCGTGTTCGAGAAGGATGGCACCGTGACGGCCGGGAATGCGTCGGGCCTGAACGATGCCGCGGCCGCGTTGATTCTGATGGAGCGCGCCGAGGCGCAGCGCCGCGGCGCAAAGCCGCTGGCGCGTCTGGTGAGCTACGCGCATGCGGGCGTGGATCCCAATTACATGGGCATCGGTCCGGTGCCGGCTTCGCGCAAGGCGCTCGAGCGCGCCGGACTCCAGGTCGGCGACATCGATATCGTGGAGGCGAACGAAGCCTTTGCCGCCCAGGCCTGTGCGGTCACGCGCGATCTCGGCTTCGATCCGGCCAGGGTGAATCCGAACGGTTCGGGCATTTCGCTTGGCCATCCGATCGGCGCGACGGGGGCACTGATTACCGTCAAGGCGCTGCATGAACTGCAACGCATCGGCGGCCGGTACGCGCTGGTGACGATGTGCATCGGCGGCGGCCAGGGCATTGCGGCCGTGTTCGAGCGCGTGTAAGTTACTCCCGGGGGCCGGCGTCGTTGCCGGCCCGAGTCTTTTCCGGAGCCGTGATGACGCAAGACAACCGCAAGCCCCTCGATACGCCGGAAGCCAACGGCTGGCACTGGCAGACCAACATCCTGCACGCCGACACGCAACTCCCGGCGGGCTTCTCCGCGATGCCGGTGCCGGTGGCACGTGCCTCGACGGTGGTTTTTTCCGATCTGGCGGCAATGCGCTCGCTCGACTGGAAGAACGACAGCCAGTGGCGCTACGGTTTGCACGCCACACCGACCTCGATGGAGCTCATGCGCCGTCTGGCGGCACTCGAGGGCGGCAAGCACTGCCTGCTGTTCCCGTCGGGGCTCGCGGCCATCTCGAATGTCTACTTCGGGCTGCTCAGGCACGGCGACGACGTACTGATTCCGGACAATGCCTACGGCCCGAACCGCGAGCACGGTGACTGGCTGGCCGAATCGTTCGGCATCACGGTAAGGTATTACGACCCGATGGTCGGCGACGGCATCGGCGCGCTGATTCGACCCGAAACGAAGCTCATCTGGCTCGAGGCGCCGGGCTCGGTGACGATGGAAGTGCAGGATGTGCCCGCGATCGCGCGCGTCGCCCGCGAGCGCGGCGTTGTCACCGCCATCGACAATACGTACTCCGCCGGATTGGCGTTCCGGCCGTTCGATCATGGCGTCGACATCTCGGTACAGGCGTTGACGAAATACCAGTCGGGCGGCAGCGACGTCCTGATGGGCTCCGTGGTGACCGTCGACGACGATTTGCATCACCGTCTCAAACAGGCGCGCATGCGCATGGGCGTCGGGGTGTCGGCCGACGATTGCAGTCTGGTGCTGCGCAGCCTGCCGAGCATGCGCTTGCGCTTCGAGGCGCACGATCGCGCCGCCATGACGCTGGCCACGTGGCTGGATTCGCGTCACGAGATCGCGGCGATGCTGCACCCGGCGTTCGAGGACTGTCCGGGACATGCATGCTTCCGACGCGATTTCACCGGCGCGGGCGGCCTGTTCTCGGTGGTGTTCGACGAGCGCTATTCTCAGGCGCAGATCGACGCGTTCATCGAGGGGCTGCGGCTGTTCAAGATCGGATTCAGTTGGGGCGGTGCGCACAGCCTGGTCGTGCCGTATCGCGTATCGTCGATGCGCACGGCGACGCCGTGGGCGCACAAGGGCTCGCTCGTGCGTTTCTATGTGGGGCTCGAGGATGTGCGCGATCTGCAGGCCGACATCGAAGCCAGCCTGAAGGCGCACCTGGGCGCCTGAACGGTTGCCGCGACGATCGGCGAGCGAATCTCGCAAGCCGTCGCGGCGCGGACGATGGAAGCTGGCGGCTCCTCCGTTCCGAATCGCAGCGATAGGATGACGCCCGCGGTCGCGGGCGCGCCGTCTCGCTGCCGCCGCCATGTTCTCCATCGTCCTGACGCCTGTCGTTTTTCCCTCGCCGCCCTCCACGGCTCGCCCGGGCACGCAAGCCGGCATCCGATTACCGGAGCACGATCCGGTCCGGGCCTCGGCCCATGCGCTTCCCGCCCACTCCCCGAGCCCGTATGCGACGCTCAACGTCGTCCACGATTCGCGGCCGTTGGACGCTTTCATCGGTTATCCCGTCGAGCAACAGTGCGTCGTTCCCGGCGAGCGCTCGCGCGTCTTTCACGAGATCGGCAACACCGGATACGCGATCAAGGTCTACGACGACACGCACACCGCGGCCCGGCCCGAGCGAGGACTGGCCCGCGCCAACCACGAGGTGGCGTGCTTCAATGCACTGTACGGTCCCGCCGGCGCGGAGGTATTCGTCACGTGTGACGCCCGGCTTTGTGTGCGCATGCGTCTGCTCGCGGGCATGCCGGTGCGTGGCATGCTTCCGTCGGCGCTCGGCTCGAAGGCGCAGGTCAACCAGTCGCTTTACATGCTCCGGCGGCAGTTGATCGAGTGCGGCGTCATTCATCACGGTCTTCATGCGGAAAACCTGCTTTATCACGCAGGGGCCTTTCTTCCCGTTGGCTTTCGGGAAGCGTATGTGACCACGATGAAGTCCCACTCGCTGTTCGCCGTCAACGAGTGTCAGCTGGAATACACGCGACACCAACTATTTGCGCTGATCGACAGCCGGTCGCCGGAGATCGCGGAAACGACCGCCACGCGAGCCGATCTGTTGGGTGAGGACTTCGCGCAGGCGCTTCGTCCGCGCTGCGGCTACGTGACCCCGGATCCTCGGGATGGGTCCAGGGTGTACAAGCTGCTGTTCCGCTTTCATTTGCCTGACTTCTGGTCCGGCGCATCGGAAGGGCCTGCCAAGCTCGGGCGGGCGATACGCGAGAAGCGAATGTTCGAGGCGTACTACGGCGAAGGGTCCGCACGACTGGTGCGTACCAGCGACGGCGATATCCTTTTGCACATGCGGCGTATGGCGGGCAAACCGCTGACGGCCGAGACGGTCGATGCCGACAGGCTCTACGACTTGCTCTTCGCAATGAACGAGCGCTTGCTGGCGAGGGGCATCCTTCACGCGGGGCATTTCGCGAACTCCGGCGTGCTGTTCGATGCCGCGACCGATCGACTCAATCCGCTGAGCTTTGGCGACGCGTGGCCGAGCCCCGATGTGCCGGAAGCGCGGGCGGACGCCCGGCACAGCGGCTGAGCGCCGCACGCGCGTGCACCCAAACCGGCCACGTTCCTGCAAGCTCGGGCCGTGCTGCCGCGACGATTTCTTCATCCGGTTCATGTCACCCATGCCATCGACGTCTCTCATGCCGCCTCCCACCGAAGTTCGCGTCGTATCGCCATCCGCGATATCGCCCCAGACCTTTGCGCCAATCCCGTCGCATTCGAGCGGCGAGTGTTCCGCGATGATTCGCGACCCCCGCACGCGCGACGATCTTCTGGGGGCACCGGGCGAGCGCAGGCCAATCGGTGGCGGCGACGGCGGAGCGGTATTCGAGGATCTTCGCGATCCCGAGTTCGTCATCAAGATTTTTCACGGCCCGCGCGCGAGCGGCATTGATGGCGTCGATGGCATCGATTTCATCCGGGCGGCCGCCGAGCATGAGGCGGAAATGTTCAACCGGCTCTACGGCGCGTGCAGTGCCGAGGCATTTTTCACGCGCGACGATTACCTCTGCCTGCGAATGCGCCGGGTGCCGGGCAAGCCCATGAACAAGGTCTGGCCATCGGAGTACGGCGAGTCGAAGCGAGAGATCCTGGAGGCGCTCGACACCATGCAGGCGCAACTGATGGAGGTGGGCGTGACGCATGGCGATCTTCACAGCGCCAACGTGCATTTCGACGCACAGGCCCGTCGCTTCTGGCCGGTCGACCTGGGTGCCGCATCGGCATTTGCCTGGTCGCGGATGGGGCCGGACGCGCCAACGCCTGGCCCGCTGGCATCGGACGATTCGCACGTGGTTTCGCTGCAGGCGCGCGTGTCTGCGCTGATGGACAGCCATGTGCCGGAAGTGGGCGAAGTGCATGCACCACTTTTCGAACTCGTGCACTGGCAGTCCTACGTCCGGATGGCGGCGCGGTGCGGCGAGGTCTTTGCCGATCCGGCGGATGCGGCGTACGTCTACAAGTTGCTGTTCTCCTTCAGCTTCACGGATTTTGCACCGGGCGTCGACACGGGGCCGCGGGAGCTGCAACGTGCCGTCAATGAGTTGCGCCACTTCGAGCGGTACTACGGGAGCGGGACGGCAAGACTCATCCGTACGAGCAACGGCTGCTATTTACTTCGCATGCAGCGGGTGCCGGGCGTGCCGGTCAGCGGACTGGGGGCGATACCGGACGACTATCCGGCCGCGCGGGCTGCCATGATGCGCAGGTTGGGTGCCGCGGGCCTGGCGCATCCGGATCTGCGCCCGGACCATCTGCTCTACGACGCGACGACGCACTTGCTCAACCCGGTGAGTTTCGCGTCGTGCCGTCTCGCGGCGACGCCGGGATCGTCTGGCGGGCGCGAGAGCGACACGTGACGACGGGGGCGCGGCCGTCGGGCTGAGGGTGTCTCAGTCGTTGCGGAACAGCGACAGCAGGCCGTCGAGTCCCACGTAGTCGAAGGCGACGGACGCCTTTTCCCGCACCACCGGCTTCGCGCGAAACGCCACGGACAATCCGGCGAGGGCCATCATTTGCAGGTCGTTCGAGCCGTCGCCCATGACGATGGCCTGCTCGGGCGCGGCGCCGAACCGGGCCGTCACTTCGGCGACGGTGCGGGCCTTGACTTCCGCGTTGACGATCTCGCCGAGCACTCGCCCGGTGAGCTTGCCATCGACGATCTCCAGCGTGTTCGCACGGGTAACGTCCAGGTTCAGGCGAGTCTTCAGCCGTTCCGTGAAAAACGTGAAGCCGCCCGAGACTAGCAGCGTGCGAATGCCGAGCGCCTGCACGCCACGCAGCATGGATTCTGCGCCAGGCGAGAGCCGCAGGCGCTCGTCGTACACCTTCTCGAGCGCGGAGGCGTCGAGCCCCTTGAGCAACGCCACGCGACGCGTGAGGCTTTCATTGAAGTCCTTGATCTCACCGCGCATCGCGGCTTCGGTAATTGCCGAGACCTCCGCCTTCAGCCCGCAGTAGTCGGCGATTTCATCGACGCACTCGATCGTGATCAGCGTCGAGTCCATGTCCATCGCCACCACCTTGAAGTCCGTCAGGCGGCGCGCGCTGTCCACGAGCACGGCATCGACCTGATGCTGCTGCGCGAAGCCTGCTGCCGCCGCGCGCAATGCCGGCGTGTCGGCAACGTCGGCGATGCGTGCCGCATTACCGGCGAAGGTCACCGGTGCGCCGGGCACCAGCGCGTGAATAGCGGATTGCAGCGCGTCTGAAGTCGAAGGGGAGGCAGGGGTGCCCAGAATGACGAGATCGTGGTTCATCGTGGAATCGGAAGTCTTGCGAATACGTGCGACCGTCATTCTACCCGGGTTGCGCGTCGAGCCGCCTGCGGGGCGTGCGTCGGGAAGCCCGTCCGGTAGGCGATGAGCGAATCGTGGCAGTGGTGCCTGTCGGTGGACTCGAAGATGGCAGCGGGATGCCGTCGTAACAGCGAACACCGGTTCAAGGAGGTCGCATGCGGATCAACGGCGGGGAACACGGCCCGTGGCGCCTTCACGGCGCCGAGACGCCGGGGGAGGCAGCGGCGCGTACACGCGCGCAATGGTGTGGGCAAACCCAGGACCTCGCGCCGGTGAGCACGATGGACTGGCGCGTGCAGGTCGTGTATCGATTCGCCGTTTCCCCGGAACGCTGGGGGCCGGTCGCCGCGCAACTGATGCGATGCCTGCTCGGCGGGCAGGAGGTCTTGCGCGACGCAGGCGCCGCGGCGCACTGGACGCTCGGCGAGACGTCGCTGCATGCGCTGCTGTCCGAGTGCGCCGGGGCGCGCTCGGCGCGAGCGGGCGCGACAGGCGGATTGACGTTGTGTCAGGACGGCTGCCGCTTTGGTGTGTGGCGCGATGGCCAATCTGACTGGGGTGCGCCGGACCTGCCGTTCGGTGGACTTTGCGATGCGATTCTTGCCGCCTTGCGCGGGTGCCGCCTCGGTGACGTCGCCACCGCCGACGCGCAATGGCTCGGCGAGCGGTTGCCCGCGTTTGTCAGGCGGCATCCCGCGCTGGCGATGCAGGCATGGGAGCGCGTCATGGCTGGCATGACCGACGCCGGCGGCGTCGTCGCGGTCACGGAGCCGAGCCCGGTGCATGGGTTGGCGCAAAGCGCTGTGCTGCTGGGTGCCGCCGGCGTTGCCGGTTACGTCCTGTCCGATTCGCCAACGTGGGGGCTCGTGGCTGGCGCATCGCTCGAAGCCGCTGCCGTGGCGCGCGCGGCAGCGGCGTTGACACGGGGCAGCGACGGTCATGCGCGAGCGCGATACTCGGCGGCGCTGGCGCTCGCCTTGCCGATGCTCACGTGCGCGGAAATCGGTGCGCTGGTGGCCAGGTTCATGGACGTGCACGCACAACTGGATTTCTTTCATCTCACCAATGCGATTCGCCGCCGCCTCGAGAGCCGGTGCCCGGGACAGACGCCAATCGATGTCATCACCGGACTCAAGGTGCGCGACTTTGTGCGTGCGGCCGCCCACAGCGCCCGGCGAGCATTTCGCCTGCAGCCGTGCATGGCGGCTCAGGCGCTCGATGCGCTGCTCGCGCTGATGCATCAACACGGCGCGTTCGCGCTGTCGGGGGGCGTCGAACACGTGGCGGCGGCCCACCGGCAATTGCAGCGGCGGCGGTGGGCACGGATCTGCGATCAATGGGACGCCGACGATCGCGCGCGGGCCAACGCCGTCAGGCAACTGACTGCCGCGCCCGATCCGACACCCGCGCCGCACGTCGCGACGACGCGATCATCGGTCGCCCCGTTGCCACCGCCCTCCGCGCCGCCGCCCGCGAATTCCGGCGATGTTGCGGAGCCGCTGCTGGGTGGAGCGGCGCGGCTGGCCGGCGCGGGTGCGTCGCTGGCGACGCTGTGGGGGCAGTGGCCGGCGCGAACGCGTCGGGTCGTTGCGGGGGCGACGTTGCTGCCGGTCGCCGCGCTCGCGGGCGTCGTGACCTATCGCCAGGCGTTCGGCGAGACGCCCGCGAGCCCTTTGGGCGAAGCGTCGCACGACGGCGACGCTGCGGGGCATGCCTCACCCGAAGCGAACGCACGGCGCGCGGCGGATCCGTCGGATCGATCGGAGAAGCGGTTCGACGCGCGCGACGTGCTGTCGCTCGATCAGGTGCTGACCTTGTACGAAAGTGGCGAGGCTGTCCGCGACGCGCTGCGCGATCTCACGTTCTACGAGCGTCAGACGGTGACGTATACGAGCGCATTGATGGAGCGCGTGCTCGGCGACCGTACCGCGCTGGGTTTCGCGCAACACGACGCCTTGCCCTGGGACGCCATCGTCGAGGTGCGTTATCGCGAGCAGGGATTTCACTTTCAGGGGCACGGTGCCAACGCTCAGCTCGTGACGTCCGAGACGTTCTCCTTGGCGCAGATCGCGCTGGGCCATCACTTTCGCAAGGAGTATCTGAAACTTGGCGGATCGCGCGAGGTGGCCTCGGTTTCCACCCGCGACACCCGCGCCGCGCGCTTGCTCGCTGCCGTCGACAACGACGCCTTTCGGCAGGCGCTGCATGACAGCGATGTGGCGGCCGTGCAGACGCTGGAGCGCTCCCGCGAGGTGGCGACGGCCCATGCGCAACTCGTGCGCGCGGTGTTCGTCAGCACGTTGTACCGCGCGATTTCCGAGCGCGCCATCGGCTGTGGTGCTGATCGGTTTCTGCTTGAACAGGACGATCAGGCGATGCAGGCCCGGACACAACTGATCACGTTCCGACATCACGTGATCGCCGACCTTGTGGCCTATGTGGTGCGCGAGGGCGAGTTGGCCCTGTTGATTTCGATCAAGCGAGGCGACTACTTCGTGTGGCGTCCTGCCACGGAAGACACGCAGGCGTTCAAGTCCTTCATGCGCGACCACATGTCGATGGTCGATGCGTCGAAGCTCGACAGTCCGATCTTCTGGGAACAACGAAAGTTTCGCATCGCCGCGGCGTCGGCCAGCGATACGACGACGACCCCGCGCGTGGTGCCGCACGGCGCAAATGTCACGCCCGCGCGCGCATCGACGATCGATGTGCTGTACGAGGCGCTGCGACCGTATCCGGACTTCCGGTTCATCGTGCCCGATCGCCTCGACGATCTGATGTGGTCGGCGCGGGTGCGTCACATTCGACTCAATATCGACGTGCACATCGTGACCGAATCATGGCGCAAACTCCGCCATTGGGACCAGATGCGGCTATCCGCCTTCGACGGACTCAAGGTCATGGCCATCGCCATATGCGGCGTGCTGGTGCGCAGCTTCGGCTGGAAGGCCGAGTTGGTCTACGGTGCGAGTGCGGCGAGCATGATGGGGGCCGGCTACGGCGTGCTCTCGCAGCGTTCGGCCGGTGCGGACCTCACGGAGCTGCGCAGCATTCATCGCCAGATGCTTTTCGCCAACGCCATGCGGATGTTCTTCCGGCGCCCCGACAACCAGTCCTTGTCCGACGCCGTCAACGTCATGCTCACGCATCTGAGCGATGTGCCGCCCGTCTTCACGCTGGTCGATCGTATCCTCGATCCGGGCGCGGTCCCCGATGCGTCGCGCGAAGAGCTGACCCATCTGGCGACTGCGCTCACGCAGTTCTCCAGGCATTCCACCGTGTCGGACACTCCGTGGCGCGTGCTGAGCCGGTTCCGTACGGACTTGCGCATCGGTGGCGACGGCGCAGGTCGCCCGCCGCTGAGAGAGGGGCAGGACAACGTGCATGATTTCCTAGGCCCGGCATGCATGCCCGTCGAGTCGGAGGCGCAACTCATGCGCGTGCCCGCCGGCTACCTGATCGCTTTCGCCGATTCCCGGGGGCGCATGCTGTTCGCGGGGGTCACTTGTGGCGCGGGACGCATCGCCGGCGCGTGTACCGACGACAGCATTGCCACACTACCGAACGGTGGATTCGGCATGGTCGGTGGCGCGGCGCATGACAGTGCGTTGAAGTTCACGGACAACGGCCGCGTCGAGAGCGACGGCCGCATCTTTCACGTCTTTATCGAGCCGCTCAAGGATCTGATCCCCGAGATCCTCATCGGCACGCCGGCGAGTGCCGCTGCGATCGATTCCCCCCGCGCGGGGGCGTCGACCCTTCGCCCCTTGCCGTCGATGCCGGCTCCGGCGAAGCCCGCAGCGCCGGGACCCACGACCCCGCGGCCCACACCCGACTTCAACGAACCCACCTACGAGACACGCCGGCAGCGCGCCTTTGCGCGATGGACATACTTCGTCGATCAATGGAAAGCGGGGCATGTGTCAGGGACGCAACCCTGCAGCGGCGAACCGGTCATGATGCCGCCCGCCGCGAGCCCTGCCGTCGAGGCGCCGGAGCTGGACATCCGGCAGCACATCGAAACCGCTTGGAGTGACGTGCGTTTTCAGACATCGCTCATCCGCACGCTTGCCCGCATCGAAGCGGGCCTGCTGTTCTGGTACCTGCCTCGAGTTCCGCAGGTCCACCAGACATTGATTCGCGATCGACTCGCGGGGGCGGGTGAGCTGTCGATCGTGGAGGTCTCGGGGTGCCGGGTGGCCGGTGTCGTGGCGTTGCGCGGCGCCTTCGATCATTTGCTCCTGTCGCTCGTCACGGGCGAAGCGCTCCTGCTCGGCACGCGCCTGGACGTGCCGGGGAACCCCGCGCTACAGGCCTTTCTCGCGCCCCATGTCACGCGTTTCGACGCCGAACGGCTGAAAAACGTGCTGAACGATGCCGCACAAGGAAGCGCGCCCGCCTCGGCGCTGCGCATGACATTCGCCCGGCGCGGTCACGAAGACGTGGCAGGCGGCCTGCGGCAATGGCTGCTCTCGGAGGTGGGTTCGGCGCTCGAACTGACGGGCCTGCCCAGACGCCCGGCGAGCGACATGATTTATCCGATTGCCTATGCGGCGCGTGACCTGCCGCTGCCTCAGGGAGACCGATTTCTTGCGGAAGTCCGCCGCGCCTGTGCGACGGCAGCCCATCCGCTCTGGCGTCCCGGCGCGTGTCATTACGATTCGCTTGCACAGTCCGGATACTGCCTGGGATTGCCGTTCGCGCATTTCCTCGGCGAATCCATCGAAGATTTCGTGATGGGAACCTCGACACCGCTGTCGGCCCAACACGATAGTCGATGGTTCGTCGACTTCGCCGACGACTACATCGCACGCGTGTGGGCGTGCTATGTCCCTCACATCGCGCATCGCGATGCAGCACACCTGGTGCGCTCGGGGCTCGGCAATCATGCGTTCGGAGCCGCGTTGCTCGACGCGGGAGCCTACGAAGGCAGCGGGCATTTCGGGGCCGTGCTGCCATCGATCTGGCGCGGGATTCCGACCGGCGGGCGGGTGTGTGAACGTCGCGACCTTCGCCTGTCCTCGGGTGTTGAGATCATGAGTCTGGACGCGTTTCGCAATGTGCCGTCGGGGTATCGTGTCTTCCTCATGGCCGCCGACGAACATCGGGACCTCGAACAGGTCGACATCATGAGCCTGGGCAGTGGCCGCGCGGCGATGCATCACATCGACGACGACGGTGCGGTGCAGTCAACCGCTTACTACTGTGTCGATCTGGCGCGCGGCAACGCGCCGATACGGTTCAGGGACGGGCGATGGTGGCTCAATGGCGCCGTACCGATCCGCTTGTGGGCGGAGAACGGCACGCCGGGCATCTTTGCCGAGTTTCCCGCGCCACCCGCGAGCGACGCGACGCTGGGCACCGCGGACATGCTTCGCGCCCTGCTCGACGACACACAGATCCGCGCGGCGATCCAGCAGAACGTGGCGATGGGGCATTGGGCGCTGACAGGCGCCGAGCGGCACGTGCTCGGGAAGATCGAGCAGATCATGGCGCGGTTCGGCGTGACGTCGATCCGCTACCGCATCGTGCTGGCGTGGTCGCGTCCCACGCAGCTCAGGCCGTCGATGTCGTTCGCGGTAATCGGGCGCACGCCCCGCAAGCAGGGCGACACCGATGGAGACCGGAATGTCGTGGTCGACTTGTTTGCATCGCGGGTGCTGGGCGCGCAAGAGGGCGTCTCGACGGCCGGCAATGTGCTGGGCGAGCATGCGTGGGCACAGATGTACGTGGCCAGGGCGGGCAATCGTTGTATCAAGTACCGCACGGCGATTCACGCGGATCTGGCGGTCAGCGTCGCGTTGGAGTACCAGAGCGAGCCGGGGGTGTCGCCCTACGACGAGCGAGGCGACGGCACGCTCCTGCACGCCCCCGACTGGACGCGCTTTCCTCAGCCGGGATGGCACCCTGACGATCGCTAGGGCTGCGACATGTCATGCGGCGCGGGCCTCGCGGCGCGCCTCGCTCGGCGGCGTCGGGCTGAATTTCTGCCACACGCGCCGCAAATGGCGACTGGATCCGAAGCCCGCGCGCTCGGCAATGTGCTCGAGATCCAGTTGGCTGTTGCCGAGCAGCTCGCGCACCAGCGCGATGCGCAGCCGGTGGACGTAGTCGATGGGGGCGGTGCCCGCATGCTCTCGAAACAGCCGCGTGACCTGACGCTCGCTCACGCACGCGATTTCCGCCATGCCGGCCAGCGTCCAGTCGCGCGCGGGGTCGGCGGCAATCGCGTCCTGCACCCGATGCAGCGCGGGATGCAAATGGTTGCGTCCTTCGAGCCAGGGGGAGAGTTGTGGATCGGCGCCCGCACGCCGCGCGTACACGACCATCTGTCGCGCGACCGCGGCCGCGCACAACGGGTCGGTGGTCTCGGCGATGAGCGTGAGCATCAGATCGAGGCCGGTGGTCACGCCCGCGCTCGTCCACACGTTGCCGTCGTGAACATAGAGACGATTGTCAGCCACACGGGCCCCGGGCGCGAGCATGCGTAGCGCGTCGCAACTGCCATGATGGGTCGTGCATGCGCGCCCGTCGAGCAAACCCGCCCGTGCGGCGAGCAGCGCGCCGGTGCAGATGCAGGCGAGCTGATGCGTCGGCCGCACGACGCGGCGCAGCCAGTCGACCGCCCGGGCTTCGACCACCTGCGCGGTCTCGACGCTTTGCGACGGGGCGGCCGAGGCCTCCGGCAGAACCATCGGCAGCGGTTTTGAGACCGTCCCCGTGACAACGAGCCACGCCCCGTCGGGCAGCGCCTCGGGGAACGGCTCCAGCGGCGAGACGCACAGGCCGATGGACGTGGTGGCCGAGCGCTGTGCGCCAACGTAACGCAGCGAGAAGCGAACCGCGTCCTGCTGATGATTGGCGATGCGCAACGCCTCGGCCGGCGCGGCGATATCGAGTAACAACGCGTTGGGCGTGACAAGCACGTAGACAGGTTGTTCGCGCGGCATCGTGGGCAATCTCGCTGAGGACGGATTCGGACAGACCTCGACGTTACACCGCGGCGAGGGCTTCCTCAACCGTGACGATACGCGCGAAGCGATTCACCAGCACCGTTTCCGTGCGTTCCTTCAGCTCGGCGACGGACAGCTCGCGGCCGGTGCCCGGATGCGTCATCGGGAAGGTGAGTGTGGCTTCGGTCACGAAATCGACGACGTAGCCCGCGTCCGATGCGGCGCGCGTGGTCGTCTCGCAGCATTGTTCCGTGCGAATGCCCGACACGATCAGCCGCGTGATGCCGTGCTCCACCAGCCAGGCGCCGAGTGTCGAGCCTGCGAGCGCACTGTGCTTGACCTTGTCGAGCGTGAAGTCCGGCGCGATGCGCAGTTCTTCGAGCGTGCGCACATAGCCCGAGTCTCGGGAGAACGGGCCTGAGCTGACGTGAAACACCTGGACGACGGGCACGCCGCGCGCGACGGCACCGTCGATGAGCGCTTGCTGGCGCTCGAAATACTGCGCGAGATCGTCTTCGCGCCAGAACGGGCGCTGACGAAAGGATTCCTGGGCGTCGATGACGAGCAGGGCGGTCCGGGACGATGGGGTGTGCGACATGGCGTGGCTCCGTCAGGCAGGGTGGCAATGACCCCATGCTAAGGCTTGGACGCGGCGTGCGACAGCCCCTGAAGCGACCAGAACCGGACGGATTCCGACATCGAAATCAGACGTCGGACTGCCGAACCCCGGTCGACACCTCGCGCAGTACCGGTATCAGATTGACGCGTGCGTACCTGCGCCTTCCGCCTGTGCCCGGCGGTACAGCGCGGCCGCCAGGGCGACGTCCTGCGCCCCCATGCCGAGCGATTTGAACAGCGTGACGGCCGTCGCGCCGGAGCGCCCGGCGTGCTGGCCGATGACGAGTTCACCGAGTTCGGCGAGCAGGTCTTCCGGACCGATGCGGCCCTCGGCGGCGGCGGCCAGGTAATCGCCGGACTCGTTGACGGTCGATTCGCGACGATCGACGAACAATTCGGCGCGCGCCATGAGTTCCGTGTGGGCTTCGCGATGGCGCGGCGTGCTGCTGCCGACCAGATTGACGTGCGCGCCCGGGGCGATCCATTCGGCCTGAAGGATCGGCTCGGTCGTGTTGGTAACCGTGACGACGATATCGGCGTCGTGTACCGCGGCCTCGACAGTAGCCACTGCCTCGAGGCGGAACGCGTAATTCGGCTGCTCACGATCGACGAAGGCCTGCGCCGACGCCAGCGAGCGGCTGGCCACGCGCACGTGGGTCAGCCCTCGTGCGGCGGCGAGTGCGGCGAGGTGCCAGTGCGCCTGATGGCCCGCGCCGATCAGCGCGAGCCGGGAGGCGTCGGGGCGAGCGAGCAGGTGCGTGGCGAGCCCGGTGACGGCCGCGGTGCGAATGCCGGTGATCTGCGCCGCGTTCATCACGGCAAGCAGTTCGCCCGTTTCGCCGCTCATTAACAGCACACATCCCTGGTGAGGGTCCTTGCCGAGGCGGCTGTTCTCGGGAAAGAACGTGCCGACCTTCGCGCCGTAGACAGGCATGCCGCAGGCCTCGGCGCCGAGGAAAGCGGGCATCATGCCGAGCATACCTTTGGCACCGAGGGCCTCGGGCGGGCGAATGATCTGGCGTAGCGGCAAGTGGATCTGGGCGCGCGCGAGCGCTGCGAACATGTCGGACATGACCGGAATGGCGTCGGCCACGGGCATGAGTGCGGCGATTTGCGCGGCGTCGAGGAGCAGTACGGCCGGGGAGGGGGATGTGGCGGGCATGCGGGATCCTTAAGCGCGGTCGGGGTGAACGGGCGTTCGCGGGTGGCCAAACGACGACGCGACCGTCGGGTCGCGTCTCAGGTGTCGTGCAGCGCTTGGGGCGCCGTGGCTCAACCGTTGGCCTGCGCCGCGAGTGCGGCTTCGATGTGGCGGTTGAAGGTGATGGTATCGGTGTTCGTGCCGCACAGCAGCACCCCGACGCGTTTGCCCTTGAGCGTATCGCGCAGCGGCCCCATGAGCGCGGCCGTCGCCGCGGCGCAGGCCGGTTCCACGGCGAGCTTCAACTGGCGGAACAACGTCAGCATGCCGGCGCGCATTTCGTCGTCGGTCACGGTGACCAGTTCGTCGATGTGACGGCGGCACAGCGTGTAGCTGTACAGCTCCGTATGCGGCGCCATGAGACTGTCTGCGATGCCGGTCATCGGCCCCATTTTCACCGGGCCATTGGCGGCGAAGCTCTGTGCCATGGCGTCGGCGCCGGCCGGCTCCACGCCGTACACCTTCACGTGCGGAGCGAACAGCTTGAAGGCGGTTGCGACGCCGGAGATCAGTCCGCCGCCGCCGATCGGCACGATCACGGCGTCGAGATCCGGCGCCTGTTGTGCCCACTCGTAGCCGAGCGTGGCCGTGCCGAGTACCGTACGGTAGCCGTTGAACGGATGCACGAAGTAGCGGCCTTCCTCCTGTTCGACGCGTTTGACGATGTCGAATGCCTCATGCACGTTTTCCGCGAGGATCAGGTCGGCGCCGTAGTCGCGGCACAGCGCGGAGCGTGCCGGGCTGGCAGTCTTGAGCATGACGGTCTTGGCGCCCACGCCCATCGCCTGCGCGGCGTAGGCCACGGCCACGGCGTGGTTGCCCGCGGACACGCACGTCACCCCGGCCTTGCGTTGCGCGTCGTCGAGCGCGAGCAGGTTCGAGAATGCGCCGCGGGCCTTGAACGTGCCCGATGCCTGTAGCAGCTCGTACTTGAAGGTCACACGCGTGTCGCCGAGCGTCGGGAAGTCGTTTCGGGTGAACACGGGCGTGGTGCGCACGTAAGGCTTGAGCCGCTCGTGCAGGGCGGCGATGGCGTCCTTCGTCGGCACCGGTTGGCCGTCGATGGTTTCGGCGTGCAGTTCGGGGGGCGATTGCGTCACTTGAGTTCTGTCTCCTAGGTCGTGAGGCCCGGGCGGTGGGGATACCGCCCGGGACGGCCTGCATTGCGCGTCAGCGCATGCCGAGCGAGCGGCTGCGCAGCAGCGCGGCAATGCTGATGACGGCCGCGAAAATCAGGTAGAAGCTGGGGGCGAGCTTGTTGCCCGTGGCACCGATCAACCACGTGATGATAAACGGTGCGAAGCCGCCGAACACGGTCGCGGCGATGTTGTACCCGAGCGAGAGACCCGTGGTGCGCACCTGCACCGGGAACAGCTCGGTGAGCAAGGCGGGCAGGGCACCGAAGTAGGTCGTCATGAGCAGGCCGAGCACGATCTGAAACACCATCAGCGAGCCGAACGTCGGATGCGCATCGAGATAGTGGAACATCGGGTAGACGAGAATGAGCAGCGCCACGGCGGCGCTGAGCATGGGCTTGATGCGCCCGTGCGTGTCCGACCAGTGGCCGACGATCGGGGCGACGATCAACTGCACCACCCCGGTGAGCAGCACCGCCGAGAACGCCGCCGACGACGGCAGGCCGAGTTGCTTGACGGCATACGTCGGCATGTAAAGCACCAGATAGGTCGCCACCGTGGCCATCACGACCACGCCGATGGCGAGCATCAGCCGCTCCTTCTGGCTGGCGAAGGTGTCGCGCAGCGGGCTCTGCGTCGGCTCGATGTCGAGGAACTCGGGCGTCTCGTCCAGACGGCGGCGAATGTAGTACGCCACCGGTCCGATCAGCAAACCGAAGAAGAACGGCACGCGCCATCCCCACGAGGCCATTGCTTCGGCCGACAGATTGCCGGTCAGCAGCGCGCCGAAACCGGCGGCAAGCAACGTGGTGAGACCCTGCGAGGCGACCTGCCAGCTCGAGAAGAAGCCGCGGCGCTGCGGCGCGTGCTCGGCCAGGAACGCCGTCGCGCTGCCGAATTCGCCACCCGCCGAGAAGCCCTGCACCATGCGGGCGATGACGATGCCCACCGGCGCGAGCACGCCGATCGACGCATACGTCGGCATCACCGCGATGAGCAGCGTGCCGACCATCATCAGCAGAATCGAGAGTGTGAGGGCGGCCTTGCGTCCCGCACGGTCGGCGTATGCGCCGATCACGATGGCGCCCAGCGGCCGCATGAAAAACGACACACCGAACGTGCCGAGGGTGAGCAGCAGTGAAATCGTATCGTTGCCGGTCGGGAAGAACAGCTTCGCGATCGTGACGGCAAAGAAGCCGTACACCACCAGGTCGAACCATTCGAGCGCGTTACCGATGGAGGCCGATACGATCACACGCCATGCGTGCGGGGAAGTGCGGGCGGACGAGGCCGTCGCGTTGGGGGCTGCGCTTGCGCTCATGGGCGAGATCTCCAATACCTGTCTGGCGTAGGTGCTTGTTATGTGATTGTTATGCTGCGAATGGATGTCCTGTGCGCCTTTGCGTGAGGCGTCTGGTACTGCCTTGCCTGGTGCCTGATACGTGCTGCGTAGTGCGTGATGCGTAGGGCGTAGTGCGTGATGCGTGATGCCTGTCTCGTGAAGCGGTGCCGCCATGGGAAAGGGCCGCATCCCGCAAGCGGAATACGGCCCGGCAACACGTACGCGACGTAGGGCCTGCGGGTGCTGCCGGGCGGTGCAATGCGCACGCTCGGCCGCACGAGGTGTCAGGCGCCGACGGTATTGCTTCGAATCAGCTTGTGCAGGAACGACTCGCACTGGGCGATTTGTTCGAGCGAGACGAATTCGTTGGGCTTGTGCGCCTGTTCGATGTTGCCCGGGCCGCACACGATCGACGGCACGCCGGCCCGTTGGAACTGACCGGCCTCGGTGCCGTAGGCGACCTTGCGCTTGTCGGCGTCCTTGGTGAGGGCGCGCACGAGTTGCGTGATGGCGTCCTGCTCGGAGGCGTCGAGCGCCGGCGCGGCGGCGATCTTCTTGAACTCGATGCCGGCGTTCGGGTGTTCCTTCTGCATCTTCGGCACGAGTTCGTCCATCGCGTATTGCTGGATGCGCTGGAAAATGCCTTCGGCGTCGACACCCGGCAGGTTGCGGTACTCGAAAACGAATTCGCACAGCGCCGGAATCGTGTTCAGGGCGATGCCGCCGGAGATCGTGCCCGTCTGCGCCGTGGTGAACGGCACGTCGAACAGCTCGTCGAACGGACCGTTCTGCTTGAAGTGGTCGGCCAGATCGCGGATGTAGCAAATCAGGCGCGCGGCGTACTCGATGGCGTTCGAACCCTTCGGGGTGAGCGAGGAGTGCGCGGCGTGGCCTCGCACGCAGCACTGATAGGCGTTGATGCCCTTGTGCGCGACGATCACCCGCATGCTCGTCGGCTCGCCGACGATGCAGCCGTCCGGACGAATGCCGCGCTCGCGCAATTCCGCAAGCATGACCGGTGCGCCCACGCAGCCGATTTCCTCGTCGTAAGAAAACGCGAAATGGAACGGCGTCTTGAGTTTGGCGTCGCGCATTTCGGGCAGCAGGGTCATGACCGAGCCGATGAAGCCCTTCATGTCGCAGGTGCCGCGACCGTAGAGGTTGCCGTCGCGCACGACTGGCTTGAACGGATCCGTGTCCCACGGCTGGCCGTCGACGGGCACCACGTCGGTGTGGCCGGAGAGCACAATGCCCCCCTGGGTATTGCCATCGGCCGCAGGCAGCGTGACGAACAGGTTGGCCTTGCGCTGGGTGGCGTCGTACGACAGCCACGGCTCGACGCCGGCCTGCTGGAGGCTGTCGCGTACCGTCTCGATCAGGCCGAGGTTCGATTCGCGGCTGGTGGTGTCGATACTGACCAGCTTCTTGATCCAGTCGAGCGATGCCGGTTCGGTCTCGGGAGTAGCCTGAGCCGCAACGGCTTGGGGGGAAGCGCTTGTCATTCGAATCTCCGTGAATCTTCCAGTCTTTCGTGCAACACGCGTAATGCGCATCGATACCGGGAAATCTTACTCAAAAATAATTTAGAGGTAAAAGGTTGTGCGAACAACCATTCTTGCCTCGCGGGAATCGGCGGGTCGACACGGACGTCGTGCGGACCCGCCTGAGAGGAAAGGCGGTGAAATTGCTGCAGCGCACACCGTTTCGCGGCCGGAAGCGACACGTCGGTGCGCACGCGGCCGGTCGACAACGCGGTATGGTGCGCCGGCGATTTTCGTCGTCATCGCGCCCGTCAGGCGGCCCTTGCACTGGGGGAGCCCAGCGCGCGCAAGGTCTCCTTGATGGCACGTACGCGATCGGTCAGTTGCGCGTGCTTGACCTCGATGCGCAGCTTGTCCTGGCCGGCGAGCTTGATGTGGCGATGCTTTTGGACCAGTTCGATGATGCGCATCGGATCGACGGCGGGCGTGGGCTCGAATTGCAGCGCGATGGCTTCCTCGCTCGCATCGATCTTGAGAATGCCGAGCGGTTTGGCCAGCAGCCGGAGGCGGTGCGTCTCGATGAGTGCCTGGGCCTGCTGCGGCAACTTGCCGAAGCGGTCGACGAGCTCTTCCTGGATGGTGTCGATGGCGTCGGGCTGCGTTCCGTTGGCCAGGCGCTTGTAGAGCGAGAGGCGCTCCTGCACGTCGCCGCAGAAGTCGCTAGGCAGAATGGCCGGTACGTGCAGATTGATCTCGGTGGTGGCGGCCAGCGGCGCGGTGAGGTCGGGTTCGCGCCCGGCCTTCAACGCGCTCACGGCGTCGGCCAGCATGTCGGTGTAGAGCTGGAAGCCGATCTCGTGAATCTCGCCGGACTGCTTGTCGCCGAGTACTTCGCCCGCGCCGCGAATTTCCAGATCGTGCATGGCGAGGTAGAAGCCCGCGCCCAACTCTTCCATTTGCTGAATCGCTTCGAGACGTCGCTGGGCCTGTTTCGTGAGCGACTTCGGATCGTGCACGAGCAGATAGGCATAGGCCTGATGGTGCGAGCGTCCGACGCGTCCGCGAAGCTGGTGCAGCTGTGCGAGGCCGAATTTGTCGGCGCGATGCATCAGTATCGTGTTGGCGGTCGGTACGTCGATGCCGGTCTCGATGATGGTCGTGCACAGCAGCACGTTGGCCCGTTGCGTCACGAAGTCGCGCATCACGCGTTCGAGATCGCGCTCGTGCATTTGGCCGTGCGCGACGACGATGCGCGCTTCCGGCACGAGGGCTTCGAGCTGGGCCTTGCGGTTTTCGATCGTCTCCACCTCGTTGTGAAGGAAGTACACCTGCCCGCCGCGCTTGAGCTCGCGCAGCATGGCTTCGCGAATGACGCCGTCTTCCTCGCGGCGCACGAACGTCTTGATCGCGAGCCGCTTCTGCGGCGCGGTGGCGATGACGGAGAAGTCGCGCAGACCCTCGAGCGCCATGCCCAGCGTGCGCGGGATCGGCGTGGCGGTGAGGGTGAGCATGTCGACCTCGGCACGCAGCGCCTTGAGCGCTTCCTTCTGGCGCACGCCGAACCGGTGTTCCTCATCGATGATGACCAGCCCCAGTCGCTGGAACTGAATGTCGTTCGAGAGCAGCTTGTGCGTGCCGATCACGATGTCGACCTGGCCTTCGTTGATCGCCTTCACGCTGGCGTTGACTTCCTTTGCCGTCTTGAACCGGGAGAGCTCCGCGATGCGCACGGGCCAGTCGGCAAATCGGTCGGAGAAGGTCTGCGCATGCTGTTCGGCGAGCAGCGTGGTCGGCGCGAGCAGGGCGACCTGCTTGCCGTCGAGCACGGCGATGAATGCCGCGCGCAAGGCCACCTCGGTCTTGCCGAAGCCCACGTCGCCGCACACCAGGCGATCCATCGGTCGGCCGCTTGTCATGTCGCTCATCACGGCCGCGATGGCAGCGGCCTGGTCCGGCGTTTCCTCGAAGCCGAAACTGTCGGCGAATTTCTCGTAGTCGCGCGGCGAGAGCTGGAAGGCGTAGCCCGAGCGCGCCGCGCGACGGGCATACAGGTTGAGCAGTTCTGCCGCCGTGTCGCGAATCTGCTGCGCCGCCTTGCGCTTTGCCTTTTCCCACTGTCCCGAGCCGAGCGAATGCAAGGGCGCCGTGTCGGGATCGGCGCCGCTGTAGCGCGAGATCAGATGCAGCTGCGAGACGGGCACGTACAGCTTGCTCTCGCCCGAGTATTCGAGATGCAGGAACTCGGTCTCCCCTTCGCCGAGGTCCATGCTCACGAGGCCCTGGTAGCGCCCGATGCCATGCTGGCTGTGCACTACCGGGTCGCCGACCTTGAGCTCGGCGAGATCGCGCACCATCGAGTCGACGGACGTCGCCTGCTCCTGACGGCGCTTGCCGGCGCGGCGCGCGAGACCTTCGTAAAGCTCGTTTTCGGTGATGAACGCGAGATCCTCGGTCGGCAGCAGGAAGCCGGCGGCCAGCGGCGCGACGCCGATGGCGAAGCGGGCGTCGGACGTCAGAAAATCCTCAAGCGATTCGACCGATACGGGACGCAGATCGTGGTCGTGCAACAGTTGCAGCAGCGTCTCCCGGCGCCCGGCCGAATCGGCGCACAGCAGCACGCGCGCGGGCGTGCGAGCCAGATACGCGCGCAGCGCGGCGAGCGGGTCGTCGGCGCGACGGTTGATCGCCAGCGGCGGCAGCGCCATGGCCCAACTGCCGTCGCCCGGCGTGGGCAGTGTCAGGCGCGCGAAGGGCTTGGCGAGCGCGAAGAAGTCCTGGTCGAGCAGGAACAGTTGCTCGGGCGGCAGCACCGGCCGCTCCCGATCGTGCGACAGAAAGTTGTAGCGCTGTCGTGTGTCGTTCCAGAAGCGGGTTATCGCCGCGTCGAGGTCGCCCACGAACACGAGCTGCGCGTCGGCCGGCAGATAGTGAAAGAGGGTGGCCGTCTCGTCGAAGAACAGCGGCAGGTAATACTCGATGCCCGCGGAAGGCACACCGCTGCCGATGTCCTTGTAGATCGGACTGCGGCTCGGATCGCCCTCGAACACCTCGCGCCAGCGACCGCGAAACGCGGTACGCGACGGTTCGTCGAACGGAAACTCGCGCCCGGGCAGCAAGCGCACTTCCTTGACCGGATACAGGCTGCGCTGCGTGTCGGGATCGAAGGCGCGGATGCTGTCGACGGTGTCGTCGAACAGGTCGAGGCGGTAGGGGAGTGCGGACCCCATCGGGAAGAGATCGATCAGGCCGCCGCGCACGCAGTATTCGCCTGGGCGCATCACCTGACTGACGTGCTCGTAACCCGCGAGCGTGAGTTGCGACTTCAGCCGTGCTTCGTCGAGTCGCTCGCCCTGCGTGAAGAAGAACGTATACGCCGCCATGAAGCTCGCCGGGGCCATGCGATAAAGCGCCGTGGTGGCGGGCACGAGCACGATGTCGCAACGCTTCTCCCCGAGGTCGTGCAGCGTGGCGAGGCGCTCGGAGACCAGGTCCTGGTGCGGCGAGAACGTGTCGTACGGTAGCGTCTCCCAGTCGGGCAGCAGGCGTACGCGCAGATCGGGTGCGCACCATTTGAGTTCCTGCTGCAGGCGCAGGGCGTCGGTGGCCTGTGCGCAGATCACCGCCAGCAACGGCAGGCGCTCGCGGTTGTCCTCGAAATAGCGGGCGATGAGCAGGGCGTCGCTCGACGCGTGCGATCCGGCGAAGGCGTAACGCTGTCCCGCTTTCACGAGCGGCACGGGCGCGACAGTACGGGCTAGGGCGTTGGCGGATGACATAGGAAAAGCGTTGCAGAAATGGCAAAGCACGGGGCTCCATTCGCATGGGGCCCCGTGACAGTCAGCGACTATTATAAAATCCCTGCTTTACCCTTACCTGCGTTTTATCGTGAGCGACCGACTTTTTGCCGTCATTCCCTGTGCCGGGGCTGGCGTGCGCGCCGGGGCCGACGTGCCCAAGCAATACCGAAGCGTTGGCGGACGGGCGATGCTTCACTATGCGCTCGCCGCGTTCGACGCCTGTTCCGAGTTCGCTCAGACGGTGCTGGTGCTCGCGCCTGATGACAATCACTTCGACGGGCGGCGCTTCGGTCCGCTGCGTTTTGCCGTGCGTCGCTGCGGAGGCCCGTCGCGGCATGCGTCGGTGCTCGGCGGCCTTCAGGCGCTCACGGAGTTCGGGGCGCAGGACAGCGACTGGGTGCTCGTGCACGATGCCGCGCGCCCGGGCATCACGCCCGCGCTGATCCGCGCGCTGGTCGAGGCGCTGCGCGACGATCCCGTTGGTGGCATTCTCGCGCTGCCGGTCGCCGATACGCTCAAGCGCGAGGTGGCGTCCGGCGCGAAGGACGAGCTGGTGGCCGTTGCGGCGACCGAGTCGCGCGATGGCCTCTGGCAGGCGCAAACGCCGCAAATGTTCCGTCTGGGCATGCTGCGCCACGCGCTCGAGGACGCGCTTGCCGCCGGCGCGGAAGTGACCGACGAAGCCAGCGCCATCGAGCGCATGGGCCACGCACCCAAGCTGGTTCGCGGCAGCCTGCGCAACTTCAAGGTCACTTATCCCGAAGACTTCGCATTGGCCGAGGCATTTCTCGGCGCGGTCCGGTCGGCCTGAGCGCCTCCGATTCGACACCTCGATTTTTCGCATTTGGCGACTCTCCATGACTGAACAAGCCGGTTCCTCTTCCTCGCTCGCCGCGCTCGGCGCGCTCGGCGCGCTATCCAAACTCCGCATCGGCCAGGGCTATGACGTTCATGCGCTTGTGCCGGGCCGCCCGCTCGTAATGGGCGGCGTCACGATTCCGTTTGATCGCGGACTGCTTGGCCACTCGGACGCCGACGTGCTGCTGCACGCCATTACCGATGCCGTGCTGGGCGCCGCCGCGCTCGG
Source organism: Pandoraea morbifera (assembly GCF_902459575.1). Classification (NCBI taxonomy): domain Bacteria; kingdom Pseudomonadati; phylum Pseudomonadota; class Betaproteobacteria; order Burkholderiales; family Burkholderiaceae; genus Pandoraea; species Pandoraea morbifera. The sequence continues at coordinate 631,872 of NZ_CABPSD010000001.1, read as the reverse complement.
CGACATCGGCCGCCATTTCCCCGATACCGATCCGACATTCAAGGGCGCGAACAGCGTGGTGTTGCTCAAGGAAGCCATGCGGCGCGTGCGCGAGCACGGTTACGAACTGGTCAACGTCGATTGCACGGTCATCGCGCAGGCGCCGAAACTCGCGCCGCACATCGCTGCGATGACGCAGTCCATTGCCGACGCGCTCGGCATTGCCGTCGGTCAGGTCAACGTGAAGGCCAAGACAAACGAGAAGCTCGGGTATCTGGGGCGTCAGGAGGGGATCGAGGCGCAGGCGGCCGCATTGCTCATCGCACCGTGAGCGTTGAACACGCCAGAAGGTGATGATCGCGCAACGCGCCGGCTTCATGCCGAGGCACGCGGTCCCGTGGATCGCAACGTCGGGATGTGATAATCCGCAAGATGTGAAAACGGCGCTACCGGGCTGCTCCCGGTAGCGCCGATTTTTTTTGCGCCGCGTCTGACGGCCCGGGCCGTCAGACGATCAGGCCGTCGACGTGTCCTCGACACGACGCGGCACGACCTTGGTAATGCCCGGAAATCAGGCAGCCTCGGCGCTGAGCACCTGCGCCGCAGCGTTGATGACGGCGGCGATACGACCGACGTCGCGCAACTGGGCGGTGCTCATCTTGTGCTCGTTGACGAGCAACGCCGCGTGCGACTGCACGCAGAAGTGGCACTTGCCGACGATGGACGCGGCCAGCGCGTACATTTCGAAACGGCGCTGGTCGACGCCACCGCGCGTGGCATAGCCGTTCATGCGCAGTTGGGCCTTCTCGTTCTTGAGCTCGGCGTTGTCGGCCATCTCGAGATACGGATACCAGGTGTTGTTCATGCCCATGAGCGCGGCTGCGGTCAACGCGCCTTCGAGCTCTTCCGGGGCCAGCACGCCGGCTTCGCGAATCGCCTTGACGATCGGCTGGCTCTTGGCGGCGAAAGCGGCGGCGAGCGCCACCCCCACGGCGTCGTTGCCTTCCAGCGAGGAGCGGACGATGGTGCCGTCGAGGTTCAGGCGAATGTCCTTGGCGTAGTCAGGGATCTGGGCCTTAATCGCGGTGATGAATTCCATAAATTTCTCCTATTGCTTGGGGCTGAAAAAGCCCGCTCACGCGGGCTTCAAGACGACGCTTACAGCGTTGCACCGCCAACGGCACGGTTGCACGGGCAGAGTTCGTCCGTTTGCAGACCGTCCAGAATACGCAGCACTTCTTCCGGGTTGCGGCCGACGTTCAGGTTGTTCACCGAAACGTGCTGGATGACGTTGTCCGGGTCAACGATGAACGTTGCACGCAGGGCCACGCCGGCAGTCTTGTCGCGCACGCCGAGCTGGTCGATCAGCGAGCCGGTCGTGTCGCCGAACGAGTAGTGGTTCAGCTTGTTAAGATCCTTGTGCTCACGGCGCCATGCGAGCTTCACGAATTCGTTGTCGCCCGAGCCGCCCATCAGCACGGCGTCGCGGTCTGCGAAGTCGTTCGCGAGCTTGCCGAATTCAACGATTTCGGTCGGGCAAACGAACGTGAAATCCTTCGGGTAGAAGTAAATGACTTTCCACTTGCCCGGGAACGAGGCTTCGGTGATCGTTTCGAAAGCCGACACGCCGTTTTCTTCGTGGTTGTTGAAACCGGGCTTGGCAGCTTCGACCGAGAACGCTTCGAGTTTGTCGCCGACAGTCTTCATCGATTACTCCTAAATTAGTGCGGTTTATGTCGAGATATCGCGGGGGACATCGCAACTGGCAACTGACCGGAATCTCACGATTCCGGTCAACCAAAGCAGTATACGCTATCGACGGATCGATCGCAATAGTTAATTTTTATGCGGGGGATAGTTAAATCAAATCCCGTCGACAGGATTTTGCGCGACCCGTGCGGGGCAAGCCTTGAGCATAGCCAAATTTCGGCAAGACATCATCTATTTAGCAAGCGGAAATGACACGATGATTTCAAGGCCGGTACCCGGCCGGACGTTGCGCAGCGTGGCGAGGCCCTTGTAGCGGCTGGCGATGCGCTGGACGATGGCCATGCCCAGCCCCGTGCCGTCGGCTTTCGTGCGGGCGGTGTCCACGCGATAGAACGGACGGAACACCAGCCCCAGTTGTTCCTCGGGAATCCCGGGTCCGGTGTCGCGCACGCGCATTTCGACGCGCTCGCCGATTACGCGCGTGGAGATGTGGACGTTGGCGATATCGGTCTGTTCATCGCGTCCGTACTTTCGAGCGTTCTCGATCAGGTTCGTGAGCAGGCGCTTGAGGTCGGTGCGTTCGGCGAGCACGGGGGCGCTGTCGGCCAGATCGGTGGTCAGGCTCAGATCCTCGCGGCCTTCAAAGGCGGATGCCGTCTCACGGGCGATGTCGGACAAATCGAGCGACTGCATCGTGCGAGAGGCGGGGCGTGCGTAATCGAGGAAGCGGCCGATGATCTCGTCCATCTGTTCGATGTCGCTGATCATGTCTCGTTTGACGGACTCCTCGGACGGGCTCATTTCGGTTTCCAGCCGCAGTCGGGCCAGCGGCGTTCGCAGGTCGTGCGAGATGCCGGCGAGCATCAGCGCGCGATCCGCTTCCAGGCGCTCGAGCTCCTGCACCATCTGGTTGAAGCTGCGATTGGCCTCGGCGGCCTCGCCCATGCCGCGCTCGGGCAGCGGGTCCGGACGGTGTCCCTCGCCGATGGCGCGCGCCGCGTGCGCCAGTCGCGCGAACGGACGGTTCACGAGTGCCGTGATGAACGCCGCGCCAATGAGCGAAAGCGCAAGCGCAAAGGTGCCCCAACTGAAGAGTTGAAGTCCGGTGGCCGTGTCGATCCGGTCTTGCTCGATGGCGACCCAATAGTCATCCTCGTCGATCTTGAAGCTGATCCACATGGCGGGGATTTCATTGACCGACGCGGCGATGACCGTGTCGGTGCCCAGGCGTCGCTGAACGTCGCGCACGATCAGGTCCTGCACCACGCCGCCGGGCTGCTTCTCGATCTTGTCGGCGGGCTCGCGCGGATATACGCGAATGCCCTCATTGCTCTCGAGATCCTGTAGAAGCGCCCGGCGCAAATCGGGCTCGGAGTAGAGGAGGGCGGTGCGCGTGAGTTTGACGATCGACACGAGCTGTTGCGCGACGCGCTGCGCGCGAGGCTCGCGCTCGATCACGCGAAAGCTCTGATACCAGGCGGCGAGGCTCACGCCGATGAGCAGGGCGATGAGAAAAAAGGTACGCCAGAACAGACCGCCGAACAGCCCGCGTACCATCCGGATCGGATGCATGGGGTTGCTCCGCTAATGCGTGATTCGGACCTGTCGACAGTTCCCGGGGGCGCGACGGCACAAGTGCGTGCGCGCGCCCGGGAGAGACGGATGCGGCATGTCATCGGCCGGCATTGGACCATGCACAACGCCGGTGCGCGCGAGACTCGCGACCGGCGTTGTTTTACGGCGCGAGACGTGAGCGGGGACGATCACGCGCCGCCGTCCGGAATGAACACGTACCCGAGACCCCAAACGGTCTGAATGAAGCGCGGGCTGCCCGGGTCCGGCTCGATGAGTTTGCGCAGACGGGAAATCTGCACGTCGAGGCTGCGATCAAAGACTTCGTATTCGCGTCCGCGGGCGAGCTCCATGAGTTTTTCGCGCGAGAGCGGCTGGCGCGGATGACGCGCAAAAACCTTCAGCACCGAGAATTCGCCGGTCGTGAGGGCGATTTCCTGTCCGTTCTTGGTGAGCGTGCGTGTGGCCAGGTTCAGGGCGAAGTCGCCGAACTCGAACGTCTCCATGGTTTCGCTGGGCGCACCGGGGAGTTCGGGCGGCGCCTGGCGGCGCAGCACGGCGTGGATACGGGCGACGAGTTCGCGCGGGTTGAAGGGTTTGGGCAGGTAATCGTCCGCGCCCATCTCGAGTCCGACGATACGGTCGACATCCTCGCCTTTGGCCGTTAACATGATGATCGGCGTGCGGTCATTGGCGCCACGCAGACGGCGACAAATCGAAAGACCGTCTTCACCGGGGAGCATCAGGTCCAGCACGAGCAGATCGAAACGCTCGCGCACCCAAAGCTTGTTCATGGCCGTCGCATTTTCAGCCACGAAGACATTGAAACCCTGTTCCCCGAGGTAACGACGCAGCAGGTCGCGCAGGCGCGGATCGTCGTCGACAACCAGAATTTTGGGAGAGTTTTTGTTTTCCATGCCACGTATCTTAGCCCGAAATGTTGCGAACTGAGGAGGCCGCCAAAGCGGGTTACAAAGGGTTACACAATTTACCCTACGGCTTGTGCGCTGACCATAGGCAATGGGTACACTTGCACGCCTGCCAGGGCGAAAACCTGTCGTACGGCATGAAGGACACACGCACAAGATGAGATGGGCTGCTGAGTTGACGCTACTGTTCGGGGGAATCATGCTCTGGGGACACCTGGGCGTGACGTATGCCCGTCCCGTCCCCCATTTCAGTGCGCAATCCCATGGCAGCAGTGCGGCCCGGGTGCAGCACTCGGCGCCGGCCCAACGCAACGGCGGCAAGGCCGCCCCGGCGAGCGACGCCGCCGCCGAGCGCCGTGGGGATGAACTGCCCAACCCGCCGCCGGGCCGTCGCCCCAACGGCCACATGTCGGCAGATGATCGCCGTCTGCTACGCCAGCATATTCAGGACGCCGTTCGCGAGCTCTACAGTCACTAGCCGACAGACGGCGCGTGCGCCGACACATCGCCGACGACATGCGCCCATCGCTTCTTACCCAAACGCCACTGATGTCACTTTGACGCGAGCGTCCCATGAAGCCGAATCGAAATCCGCCAGCCTCTGCCGACGCTGGCTTTTTTTGTGCTCGCCGCCTGCCCCCCGGGGCGTCGATGCTGGCGCGCCGATCCGCAAGGCCCCCCGCGCCACCGCCCTCGGGATTGCCGACGCATCGCCGGATGCCGCGCCGCGTCCCGCGCCGCCTTGCCTTGCTTGCAGGACTGGTGGCCACCGCGCTGAGCACGACGCCGGTGGCGTTTGCCGCCGGGGCGAAGCATGGCGCCGCCGCGCATGCGCCGCGCGCCAGTGCGCGCAACGTCGATGTGTCGACGCGCCCGCTTACCGAAGGCGACGCCCGCTACCTGCTCACGCGTACAGGGTATTCCCCGGATGCCCGTGAGCTTGCCCCGTTCGTCGGGCTCACGCGGGCGCAGGCCGTCGACCGATTGCTCGATGAAACGCGGCGTACCGCTGTGACTGAGCCGCCGCCGTGGACTGCGGATCCGCCGCTCTACGACGCGCGCGTCAAGCGCATGAGCGCCGAGCAGAAGCGCGACCTGAACCAGCGGCGCAACCGGATGCAGGCGTCGCTTGCCGCCTGGTGGGCACAGGAGATGGCGACCACGCCGTCGCCGTTGACCGAGCGCATGACGATGTTCTGGCACAACCACTTCGTGTCGAGCAGCGACAAGGTGCGCGAACCTGTCGTGCTGTACCGGCAGAACGTGCTGCTGCGCGCGAATGCGCTGGGTAACTTCGGCACCTTGCTGCATGCCGTCTCGAAAGATCCCGCGATGCTGATTTATCTCGACGGTGCGGGAAGTCGGAAGGGGCGTCCCAATGAGAATTTTGCGCGCGAGGTGATGGAGCTGTTCACGCTCGGGGAAGGTCACTATACGGAGCAGGATGTGCGCGAGGCCGCACGCGCCTATACCGGATGGAGCATCGACCGTCCGACGATGACCTATGTCTGGCGTGCCAACTTGCACGATACCGGCACGAAGACCGTGCTGGGTCGGACCGGCGATTTCGATGGCGACCAGGTGCTCGACATTTTGCTGGCGCGTCCTGAGACGGCCGCGTTCATCACGGGCAAGTTATGGCGGGAGTTCGTGTCGCCCACACCCGATCCACAGCAGGCGGCGCGCGTGGCGGACGCATTTCGGGCGAGTGGCTACGATATCCGTGTCGCCCTGCGTGCCTTGCTGCTCACGCCGTCGTTCTGGGATCGTGGTACGCGTGGCATGCTCGTGAAGTCGCCTTCCGAGTTCGTGACGGACACGGTGCGAGCGTTCGATATCGGCTACGACGATCCGCAGATGCTCGCGCGGCAGATGGGCGTGCTCGGCCAGGCCCTGTTTCGTCCACCGAATGTGAAAGGGTGGCCCGGCGGCGACGCCTGGATCGACAGCAGCACCTTGCTTGCGCGCAAGCAATTCGTCGAGCGCATGTTCCGGGCAACGGAGAAGGCGAACGCCGGCGCCGCGTCGATGGTGCCGTCGATGTCCATGCGTGCCGACGTGCGCCGCACGGCGTTGACGATGGCCCCGTCGATGCCGAGGACGGTGGCGGGCGTGCGTTTCGATCTGGCGCGTTGGCTGCAACCGTACGCGTTGGGGCCGGTGGATGTACCGGACGCGCGTGCCCGAGAGGCACTGCAACGGGCGGTGTTGCCGATGGCTCCCGCTGCGCCGCAGACGCCCGGTGACAACAGCGCGGCGTACCTACAGGCGCTGTTGATGGATCCGGCGTATCAATTGAAGTGAGACGACGGGCCTGGCGGCAAGACGTCGGGCGCGGGGGTAACGGCGATGGCTGATGACCGATGGCAGATCGCCAGTGGGCGATGCCGACAGCCGAATGGATGGCACGCAATGCGAGGTGTGAAATGCGTCGACGCGATTTTCTGAGTTTCGCCGGGGGGCTTGGGGCGGCATGGCTCGCGCCGTGGCCGGCACATGCTGCGGCACGTGATCTCTCCGGGATGATGCCGGGCGGCGGGGCAGGCGCAGGCGGCGCAGGCGGCGATTACGGCAATCTATTGATCCTCATTGAACTCAAGGGCGGCAATGACGGCTTGAATACCGTCATTCCCTATGCCGATCCGTTATACGCGAGTCTTCGCCCGAACATTGGCGTCAAGCGTGACCAGGTGGTGCAACTCGACGCGCATAGCGGCCTGCATCCCGAGCTGCGCGCGCTGCTGCCGATGTGGCAGGCGAAAGAATTGGCGGTGGTGCAGGGCGTGGGGTATCCGGAGCCGAATCTCTCGCATTTTCGTTCCATCGAGATCTGGAACACGGCGTCGCGCGCCGACGAATACTTGCGTGACGGTTGGTTGTCGCGCGCGTTCGCCGAGCGGCCCGTGCCGACCGGGTTCGATGCGGACGGGGTCATCGTCGGCAGCGCGGAGCTCGGACCGCTGGGGGGGGGCGCGCGTGCGGTGACGCTGACGAATCCGGTGCAATTCCTGAGGGAGGCGGGGCTCGCGTCGGCGAATGCGGCGCGGGTGAGCAATCCGGCGCTAGCGCATGTACTGCGGGTGGAGAACGACATCGTGAAGGCGGCGGATGGGTTGCGTCCTCGTCAGGGCCAGTACATCTTGCGCACCCCTATGCCTGCGGGGGCATTCGGCAATGTGGTGAAGACAGCGTTACAGGTCGTGGCTGCCGCCGACTCATCGTCAGGCATGCCGCAGTCGGGGCGCGGGGTGGCTGTGCTCAGGTTGACGCTCAACGGATTCGACACGCACCAGAATCAACCGGGGCAGCAGGCAAATCTGTTGCGTCAGTTGTCGCAGGGGATGATGGCATTGCGCTCGGGGCTGATGGAGCTGAATCGTTGGCAATCGACGATGATCGTGACGTATGCCGAGTTCGGGCGTCGGCCGCGCGAGAATCAGAGCAACGGTACGGATCACGGCACGGTGGCGCCGCACTTTATCGCGGGCGGTCGTGTTCGTGGTGGTCTTTACGGCGAAGCGCCGCGACTGGATCGACTCGACGGCAACGGCAATTTGCCGTTCGCCGTCGATTTCCGCGACGTGTACGCGACGGTGTTGCAGCGCTGGTGGGGGTTGAATCCTCAGCCAGTGTTGGGAGGGGTGTTCCGGCCGTTGGACGTATTGCGAGCCTGAGCGACATGCGCACCTGGCGGATTCAGCGTGCGCGCCAGGCGCGCCAGAATTTGCGCAAGGGTGTGAGGTCGATGCGCTGGTGCAGTATCTGGTAGTCGCTGGTGGCGACTTCATCCATGAGGGCCAGTTGCAGGGATGCGAGTGCCAGCAGGGGCTTTTGCTTGCGGCGATCCGTTTGGGGAATGGCGCGGGCGGCGTTGGTGATCGCCTGAGTGGCGCGCTCGTGCTGGAACTTCATCAGTTCGACGAATGCCGGGGAGTACCTGCCGTTTTGCAGGTCGGCGGCGGTAACGCCGAAGCGCTGCAGTTCGTCGATGGGGAAGTAGACGTAGCCGGCACGGGCGTCGACACCTGCGTCGGTCACGCGTCGGCCGAGCGTGATGGCGTGGCCGAGTGCGCGGGCGAGGGCGGGGGTGCTGTCGTCGTCGAAACCGTAGATGTGCGACGCGAGTTCGGCCGGGGCGCCGCCTGCCGCATCGCAATAGTGCGACAGGCCGGCGAAGTCGAGGTAGCGCATCTGCGAGAGATCCATTTCGGCGCCATGCAGGACGGCCTCGAACTGGGCGCGGTTGAGCCCTGCGTTGTCGATGACGGGGGCGAGTGCGCGTGCGACCGGATGGGCGGGGGCACCGGAGAAGAGGCGGGCGAGTTCCTGGCGCCACCAGTCGAGCTTGGCGTGAGCGACGCCGGGGTCGTGCACGGCGGCATGAATGTCGGCGATTTCCTGGCAGAAGGCGTGGACGGCGTAGGCGGCATCGCGCTTGGACGGCGGGAGCTGAAGGAGCGCGTAGTAGAGCGCGGAGCCTGGCGGGCCGGCTTTCTGCCGGCAGTAATCGTTGGCCTGAGCGGGGCTGGCAGGGGTGCCGGTGCTTTGGTTGGCGTTCTCGGCGTTGTCGTGGGGTTGCATGCGAATGGGGTATCGGTTTGGTCAGGTGCCCGGATGCCGGTGCGCGGGCGCGCAGTCGGGGCAACTGCCATGAATTGGTGCGAATTTTAGCATTGCGCGACGAGAAGACGGGCCGGGTGCGCGGGCAGGCTCGGGTTGCCGGGGAATTTGCCGGTGAAAATCACTTCGTGTAGAATGCTCGCCTGCTTTGACGCGTGCAACGGGGCGACAAGTCGCCCCTTTTCATGTCCGACAGGATGCACGACGTCAACCCGATGCCGGGATGCCGTACCTTACCCAGGTCACGGCACCCACGGGCTGCGAGGATGGCGAAATTGGTAGACGCACCAGGTTTAGGTTCCAAATCGTCTGCTTTTTGCCACATTTTCGCCAAGCCGCCTGCGGTGAGGGTTTTGACGGAAAACGCCTGAAAATCAAGTGCTTGCGGCTTGCAGTAGTAGCCCTCGTAGTTCAGCGTAGTTCATCCTGTTTCCTGCAATTTCACGTCATCAGTTTGGGGCGAGTTTGGGAAGGTTTGGGATGGGACGCGCCGGACTTTGGGGACAAAACACGGCTTTGCCGTGGTAGAATTTGTGGTTCCGCGAGGGTGGCGAAATTGGTAGACGCACCTGGTTTAGGTCCAGACGCCAGTAATGGCGTAGGGGTTCAAGTCCCCTCCCTCGCACCATTTTCCCATGCCTTTTAACGCGAAAAGTGCAACGCTTTTTGTGGCGTGGAGGTAGCATAGCAGCGACCTAAAAATAAGCTTGCTATGTCCGCTCATCTTCCCATTCTCACGTCTATGTTTCCGAGCAAAGTCTTGCTCGATGTGGACGACATTGCAAGTCTTCTGCATGTCAGCAAGAAGCACATTTACAACCTCTCTTCCGCCAAGAAGCTGCCTTTTCGGCTCGTAGAGACTTCGGACAAAATTTTGGTGTCTGTGGTTGAAATGGCGCGCTATCTGGATGGTGAGATAACCCCTAAGCAGGAAGTCAAGAAAGACCCGCTTGAAGGTGCCGTGGTGGTGCCGAAGAAGCGCGGGCGTCCGCGTGGTGCTGGTCTTGCAAAAATCACTCTCGCGTTTCAATCTGCTCTTTCTATCGCAATCATCAAGGAAGAAGCTCGCAAGGCTTTCACTGCTCTTTTTGAAGGCATTGACGGCGTTGAGAGCGAACAAGCTGGTCAAGAGGATAAGCAAGCTGCGAACTATGATGAAATGCGCGACTTGGCAGATCAAGCTCGGGTGAGGCTGGAAAGGTCTTTCATGGACGTTGGATTGAACGTCAAGAAGACAAGTGGATGGCGCGGCAAGATATGAATAAAGCCCCTTGATTGGGGCTTTTTCTTTACTGCTTTTGGTTTGCAACGTAGAGGTAAGGCGTGCTGAGTTTTGTTATATGCATGAATAGCTCGTCAAGCGATATTTCACCTTTACGAAACTTCAAGCAGATCCCTTCGATTGCGGCAAGCGTAATTTGCTCGTATTTGACGCGATTTGCTTTATCGTTAAGCGATGACTTAACATGACTTGCAGCGTTGATGAAGTCCTTGACCTCCGCTTTTTCAAGCTTGATTGTGAAAAGGTTGATGTCTGTGCTCATAGTGTCTCCGTTATTGTTGTAGTTGTTGAGCGTTTGTGTAGAACTTGAAGGCTTCGCTTGCATTGTCGAGCATGCCGTTTGTCATCTTCTCTGTGAAGCTGTGCGCTGCTGTTCTCGCAAGATTGGCAAAACACTGTTCACGGTCTTTTAAAAGCGTTTGAACGCGCTTGTGCTCGCCCTTACTGAACTCCAAAAATAAAACCTTAGGCGGGCTTTGGTTCGAAAATTTCTTGACGTGGTGCTTCGCGGAATACAAGCCGAGTTCGTAGGCAACAATCAGTTGTATCGCCTTCGTGTTGGAGATAGAGTAAACCTGCGCTACGCCAGAGATAGCCTTGGCGGTTTTTGGGTGATGTGTAAGTCGAATTGATAATCTCATAGTGCTCCTTTCAGATTGACTTCTTTGCTGTTGAAAGGAACTGGTCGATAGCGAATCTGCTGCCGTTGCCTTTGTCGACTTCCTCGCTTACTACGCTTTGCCAGTCGCTATCATCTAACGGGGTCATCAAAACCGATTGAATAGCTTCAAGCTCACTCTTCGCCTCTACCGTCTGCGTCGTCTCTTCCAAGACAACTCGGATACGTCTTATCGTTATTGTGTGTTGTTTCATGGTGTCTCCTTGTTGTAGTTATTGTTGATACTGCGTGTCTTATATGCCTATTGGGTTCGTCACAAAATTAAATGATGATAATGGCAAGTTAAGGGTATTCCAAAATGCGGCATAAATTGCTTGCACAAGCCAAGTGCTGGTATTTATCACGCTATCTTGTGGAAATAAGAGCCAAGTAGCCATTGAGAGGATGACGGCGAGCAATACGTAGGGGAACTTGCTTATAGTGTGGTTCATTTGCACGTTGCCTTGCTCAACGAGAAGGAAGGTTCGAATATAGCCAAAGACCATATTAAATATGTGATATTGAATGTAGAGTGCACCCCAAGGTGGCAGCGCACAAAGAATTGCCGTTTTATCTAATGTTGCGAAAGTTGGAAAGCCCGCTTTTTGTTTTTCTGTTGTCATGTTGTCTCCGTTTTTGTTCTGATACTAAAAGCGTATCAAAATAAAATTGTTTTGCAAGCAAAAAGCACTGTTTTATCTTGACATTTAAACTGCAATATGCAAATATGATATTAAATCGCTAATCAAGGAGCCAAAAATGAAGATAATTCCAAGCATTCAATTAACCATCCCTGTTGTTCAAATGACGCCTAAGACTATGGGGCGTTTCATTGCTCTCGGGATGGGTTGCATCTTCGGTGGCATCTTCGCTTTGGCTACTCACGGTTTGCTCGTTGAGAACAACCCCGAAATGTGGGCGGTGGCTCCCTATACCCCTTACATGACTGGCGCTCTTTCTGTAGCGTCATTCGGCGGTGCATTCGCTGCGTTACGTGGTCTATTCAAGACTGCAACGGGAAAAGACACTGCTAAGCACGAAGCAAAGACATTACTGAAATCCGCTAACAAGGGACGTGCCATATAATCCTTTTACTTGCCTCGTTAGTGATTGAAGCCTCGCCCTGTGCGGGGCTTTTTCTTTTGTGCTCCTGCTTTTGACATGCCGCCGTTTTTTGGTATCGTATTTAGATAACAACAACAATAGGAGATACCTATGGCAGCAGAAGAAAAAGAAGACTTATATACGAAACAAACGAAACTCGTCATCCTTCGCATGGAAGAGGCTCAGAAATGGAATAAGCCTTGGATTAGTCCCGACATGCCTCCTCCATACAATCCAGAAACAGGCACGTTTTACAAGGGCATAAACTACGTCTCACTTGCGAGCGCTGGCTTCGATGACCCTCGCTTTTATACGTTCAACAACATTAAAGCACTTGCTGAGCGCACTGGCTTACCCTTGAAGCTGCGCAAAGGCTCTAAGGGCAATGCAGTCTACAAAGCGGTTCAGATTGAACTCAAAGAGAAGGACGCGAGCGGCGCACTCGTGCCGGTGATGGATGGCGATGAGCCAAAGAAGATATGGGTTCAGGCATACGCAGGCACGGTCTTTAACGGCTCTCAGATAGAAGGCTTGGAGCCATACGTCAAGAAGACCCTGACACCTATCGGACTCAACGAGCAAGGCGAAATGATGCTCGATGTAGCGCGCAAGCAAATGGGCATCCCGATTGAGCACGGTGGCAATAGAGCCTATTACAGTCCTTCGCAAGACCGTATCCAGCTTCCCCATGCGCAAGGCTTCCGCTCTATCGAAGACTACTACTCAACGGCGCTGCATGAAGTGGGACATGCAACGGGGCATTCCTCACGTCTTGGGAGAAAGATGGAAGGCACGTTTGGCACGCCGAGCTATGCTTATGAAGAGCTTGTTGCCGAGCTTTCGAGCATTTATACCGGCGCGCACCTCGGGATGCCGTATAACCCTGCAACGCACGACAACAACGCGGCATATCTCAAAAGCTGGATTAAGGTCTTGCAAAACGACAAGAAGTTCATCTTCAAAGCTGCATCCGATGCTCAAAGAGCTACTGAATATCAACTGCAAGCAAGAGCGGAATACATAAAGATGTTAGAGAAAGAAAAATCGGTGAAGAAAGTAGCAGAAAAAGAGCAAGCGAAAACGAAATCGAAAGGTAAGGCGAGCGAGAAAGAAGCCGTTCTTGCGATGTAAAATAAAAGCCCCGTCGTGGGGCTTTTTCATTACTTGTGCTTCGCGTTCGTCTCTATGTTGACTGGCTGAATTGCCGCGAACCCGTGGGCGTGTAGCAAATCGCGTTGCTCTCTTGCAAGATGTGTTATTTCTGCACTTAAAATCTGCTGATTAAAAGCCAAGTGTTCAAACTGCTGACGCATACTTGTTGCTTCGTTCATCGCTGCAATGTTCGAGAACGTGTATGCGATAAAAAGCCCTGCCAAAAATCCAAGAACAATGTGAGCGTTGCGGCGGTTCTTTACTTCATCATGTCTATCAAAACTGTTCCTCATAGGTTTTCCTTTTATTTTTGTGGTTGTTCTTATACCGTAACCTAAAATCGAGCTTTGTCAATCTGATAGCAGGTGAATATAACAACGGCCTTGCGGAAAAAGAAAAAGCCCTAATTAAAGGGCTTCTGTGTCAGAGTGTTTTTTCTCGCTCTGACGTTCTCTCCTGCATTTTGACCTTCGCACGTTCTTGAAGCTTCTGAGCGTATGTGTCGCGCTGTCTCTGTTCCGCTTCAAGCGTGTTTTCTTTTTGGGGCTGCGGTGCCTGCTTGGGTTGATAGTCGGTGAGCTTGCTCAGCTTGTATTTGCTATCAAATCCGAGGAATTTCATAACCCCCACAGGAAAGCGCTCTTTGATGAGTTCTGCACGGTTACGCAACTCTTTAGCTTCCAAGAGGTTTTGCGTTGGAATGGCGCGAAAGTAGCGCACGTCATCACGATTTCGGGCGTCACCCATGAGCACATAGAACTCAGTCGCCTTGACCACTTCGCCCGCAACAAATGAAGGCTTTACTTTGGCCTTACCGTTTTCCATGACGGCTGCGCCGTTGGCATCACGTAGCTTTTCGACTGGCACACCCCAATTAAAGAAAGTCGAGAAGAGCTGACCGTCTCTATCCCATGACTTTTGATGAGATACGTCATCTGCGTATTTCTTCAACTCCTCAAACTCACGCTGCTTGTTCGTGTGTCTGCTGAGCATTTCTCTGAATAGCTGATTGAACTTGGTTGTATTTGCAGGCTCGTTCAATTCGCTTAGAGGCTGATTGATGGCGAAAGTAATAGTGTTTTTGTCTTGCGCAATCTTCGTTGCATAGTTGATGTTGTTCGCTCTATCGAGCTTGAAGTAAAGTGAATTGAACACGTCATAGTCGTTGGGTGTCGTCACAATCACGCGGTCGGCCGCTTTATCAATTTTTACTGAAAATCCTTGGTCATTGTTGAATTCTCTTATCATGATGCCTCCATTTTTATTGTTGTTATATTCAAAGCATACAAGACGAAATCATTAAGTCAAATGGCCTCCCCGTGGTGAAGCCTTGCTTTTGGTTTTAATTGTCTTATAGTAAAGAGATATAACAACAATAGGAGTGTTTATGGAGGACTTGACATTTTATGAATTAGATAGTGCGGGGGCTTCTACCGTCACGGCGCAAGACGATGGCTTTGAGCCTGAGGTGGATACCTCGCAAGGACTGGTTGTCTTCACGTCGAACAACGAAAAACTAACGACAGAAGACTTGATGGAAGAAATGCGCCAGCGCCTTCATCGCGTGTTGACCTTTTTGCCCGCGAGCAACGGCAACATGCTTTTGAATATCCTCGCTATGGTCGAGGACGACAAGCGCGAACGCTTGATGTATTACCTTGAACGTGAAGAAATCTTGAGCAACAAGACTGTGCTCATGACGTTTCTCGGAATGATGGCAAGCGTCAATGTGCTTGAGGACGCGATAAGCGCCGGTGACAAGATGGAAGCGCACTTAACTACGCGCTTTCGTGCTGTGTCAAACTTGCTTGTCGATGAGTTCGAAACGCGACTCATCAAGGCACTCATAGATGCCAGTCAGCATGTCGATAATCTGGCATTCAAGATAAAAGATGAACTGAAAAACGCACACAACACATTCAAAGATAGCGTTGCAATGTTTGCCAAGACGTATGAAGTGGAAGCGGACAAGAGCTTGGAAGCGCTAAACAACAAAGTCATTGAAATGATGACGGGCATCGAAGTAAAACGCTTGCAAGCGGAAAAGAAGATTTTGCAATCTCAAAGCGCTGACCTGAAAGCGTATATCAGGCATGCGCTTACGATGGCGTTCTTTGCCACAATGGGCGGTGTCACATTGCTGCTGATAGCCTTCAAACTTTTCTTCTAATCGAAGCCCCGTAATGGGGCTTTTCATGTCCTCAACTTAAAAGGCTTAGAGCCAGTGTTTTCGACTTATCTCGTCCGATAGGACAAGCCTTGCTTCGTCAAGGCACTCTTTCAAGTAAGGTTTTCGATTGCAAAGGTGGCTGGCCTTATCGTCATTGCTATTGCAAAGTCGAGATATTTTGATACGCTTTTGATATAAGAACAAAAATAGGAGGCGTATGAGTGGTAGAAAACCGAAAATAAGATGGCCAGGGTCAAAAGTCTTGATTGATGGTCCCTATATAGATGTGGGGAATGTGCTGTGGACATTCGTTAGCGTCTTCTTCTTGGCGCAAGCGGTCTTTTTCCTGCTGCTGTGGCATCAGGTGACTGTGGCGGGGCATGTGCTCTTTCCTCTACCAAACACGGCGGATAACAACCCTCTGACGCACCTTGTCTACTTCTACAAGATGGCGCTCGGCGCGCTGGTGCCGTTCCTGCAAGGCAATGACTATCACCTCTACCTTAGACACATGTATTGGCTCCAAAGCGTCGGTGAGTTCTCCCGTTTAGGTGTTCGCTGGGTATTCTCAATCGTGTTCGGCTTGCTCTCTGCGCTCTATCTCGCAAGAGAGACATGGAAGCGTCCAATCAACAACGAAGAGCAAGTGCGCGGTGTCGTGCTGCATGAAGGCGAAGAGGCATATCACAAGTTGAGCGCGGACTTTCGTAACCAAGTGAAGATGAGTGGTGCGGACTTCGTGCTTGCAAGTATTTTTGGGCTGCATCCTGACAAGCCTGAAACGTATGCCGAAGTGGAGAGTCAAGACACGCTCGCTTTCCCAAACTCTCAACGCAAGCTGCACTTTCAAATTGTCGCTGGCACACGTCGCGGCAAGACCATGCTCATCATGCTCATTGTGGAGCAACTTCTAAACCGTATGCGCTGGTGTCGTGATGGCGGCATGAAGGGCATCCTTGGCAAGCTCGTAAGCAAGCTCGCCGTATGGTTCAAAAGGCTGCTGCACAAGCCCGTGAAGATGCTCATTATCGACACGCCTAAGGGCGATTACTCGCGCTATGTCGAGCCTGAGCTATCACACACAATCGGACCTCAAACCGAGGGCACGAGTGCATGGGCAATCGCACGCGATCTGAATAGCAAGCAAGCTGCTTTCCAGTATTGGAGCGGTAAGGTTGTCGTGAACGAGAAAGACCCCTTTTGGGGTGAGAGCGCACGCGGCATCGGCACTGCCTGCACGGCTGAACTCATCGCAACATGCGGTGACGACTGGAGCTTTAACAACCTTGTTGGCAACTTGAAGCTGACCGCGAAAGAGTTGGAACCCATCGTGCGCAAGTATTACATCGAGAGCTTGCAATCTATCCAGATGGGCGAGAACGCCGTTACCTCGGTGCTTGGCACGTTAGAGTCAAACACGGCTGATATTGTGTTTCTCGCGGAGAAATGGGACGGCTTTGAATACAAGACGGGCATCGCGCAAATGTCCTCACGTCTGCTCAAAACGAAATACAAAGACAATCATGAGAAGTTCGCAACGGCGCTCTTTCCGCTGCTCGACTACGAGAACCTGACAAAAGACGGCAAGCCTGCTGTCATCCCTCAAAACATCGTGCCGCATGCGCTCATCAAGGCGCTGGTGCTCGGCATGAATGCGAAGTTCGCAACAACGGACAACGGCATTTGGACGTGGGCAGAGTTCGAAGCGCAGCTACGCAAGCCGTTCAATGAAACCCTCGCGCTCATGGGGCAATACATCGAATGGGAAGTGCTCAGCGAGCAAGTCTTGGTGCCAGAAGTCAGAAAGCCTATTGCGGACTTCGCAGCGCTCATGGCTGACGCTGGCGTTAGCTTCGATGATGACGCGGCCATGTGTGAGTATCTGAGCGAGCACGAAAGCCTCAAAGACCGCACGGTGGCGCAACTGATGCTGCGTGCGTTGCTACGTCGCATAGGCTTCAAAACACCTTGGAAAAAGCTCTATAAGCTCGTTGCTGATGTGGTTGATAACGGCGAGAAAGCCAAGCAAGTGTTTGGTGTGTTCGTGAAGCACGCCATGCACGATGAAGCATGCAACCTGAGCAAAGACCTGCATATTGATTTCATCTTTGGCTGCAAACCCATCTTCGAGAACTTTGAAATTTGGGATAGATTTGAGAGCAAGCATCGTATTTCGTTCAAAGAATGGCTCATTGACGAAGACCCTGATAAGCCCGTCTTCATCATCAAAAACGACACTGAGTTTGGCGCTTACATCGCACCATTGATACGCGGTATGTTGTATTACGCAAAGGGCGTCATTGGCAACGACAACTTTGTGGACAAAGAGCGTCACTTCTATATGCTCATGGATGAGTTTCAGGCGCTCGGCAACGTCAAAGAGTTCGTCTCTGCCGGTATGGAAATGTTCGCCTCGAAACAAGTCACGCTGATGATTGCCTATCAAGACCTCTCGCAGATGGTGGCGTTATACGGGCAAGACTTCTTGAACTTCCTCATGTCGAACACGGGCAACAACTTTTTTGTCGGGTTCAACGGTGGCGAGTCCTCCAAGAAAATTTCCGAACTACTCGGCAAGAAATACATCTCCAAGCTGCATACGTCAGTCAGTCGAAGCGAGAGCGGTCTATCGTCGTCTCAAAACTTCCAAGAGCATGAGGGTGTCGTGATAACGGAGGACGAAGTGAACAGCAAGCTCGGTCTGGACGTGAACAAGGAAATTGAGCAAAGCTGGTTCGACAAACTCATGCGCAATCCTAAGAAGATGCCCATGATGCGCTTTCTGTATCGCGGCTCAAACATGAAGGACGCGTATATCCTTCACACCCCTCTTTGCACCTATGAAATCAAGCGCAAGTCCGTTGCGGCGAAGTGGGTCAATGACCCAAGACCTGAGAAGTCCCGCGTGTTCGATTTGGAGGCAATCATTGGGTCAGCAAACGGCGGCAAGAAGTATGTGCCCGGTGTTGCGACATGGGACGAAGACGGCGATACGAGCGAAGAAGCTGTGCCAGACTTCATGACCGGCGATGACGCACCAGACGCCACAAAAACGCACCATAGCGAGCCTGAGACGCACGATGAGGGCAAAGAGTTAGCTGAGGTGCTTGACGCACTGGAAACGCCTCAAAGCGATGTAGCCGATGACTTCACTGCGAAGCTGCAAAGAGCGATGCAGGAAAGAAAAGATAACTGACCAAGAAGCCCCGTGGGTGGGGCTTTTTTATTTCATGATGAGTGGTTGACTTGCCAGACAAAGGACTGCCTTTCTCTATTGCCTTTTATCATTTCGGTTGTAGAGTAAGAGCATGAACAGCAAGATTGGAGTCGCTAAGCTCAGCATAAGACAGGTTTCCACTCAAAGACGCTTGCACGCTCACAGGCATCAGATTGCGCTCAGGTGTCGACTCTATGCGAAGCGTGAAGCCCTGCGTTTTCTTGTAAAGTGCGTATGCGAAGTGCAGCGTATTTAAGTCAGCTTCTTCATCCATCCAATCCGCTTTGCTCATTTCGAATATTTCGCGCTCTAAGGCGTGCTTCGCTTCGACCTTACGCACTATCTCATCGTCGCACGATGCAATGGCACCAATGCGCTCTTGTTCATGGACGTGCTCCATCGAGAACAATGCTTGCGTCATCACGTTTTCGACTTCTGGCTTCCAGAATTGCCAGCAATCTTGATAGAGGTTGAGCACCCCAATAGCGAGGTCATTGCTGGTTGGGTTACTCTTCACAACAGCGTAATGAAAAAAGTTTCGAAGGCGTGAGCCTGTTAGCTCTATGTTACCTTCGCACTCTTGTTGAATAGTGTTGAGGGCATCGACTGAGAATTCGTCAAGGTTCAATTCGCATTCAATCTTGACGTTGTGCTTCATGGCATAAATGTTGACTTGCATACCCGTCGCCTTGGCGGCGTCGCCCACGATGACGCAAACCAAGAGCACGCCAAGCGTGAAGAGAACTTGCATATCCCTCGCTCGGGCATGGCTATCTCAGGCTCTTATGAGAGTGTGCGAAGTCGCGGGATGATTAAGTCAAGTGACGGCAAGCGAGACATTGACGTGCGCAACGTCTTCTTTGATAGCGGCGATAAAGGCATGTCCTTGCTCGGCAGGGGCGGCAAGTTCAAGTAAGACTTAGATGCGCTTTATTAACTCGGCAGGGTCAACGTTGCAGGCTTCGCACCATTCAACAAAGTCCATGAGGCTCAGGTAGCGCTCGCCAAGCTCGATCTTCGAGACATAGGCTTGCCGCTTGCCCAATTTTTGGGCAAGAGCGTCTTGCGTGAGTTCGGCTTCTACGCGTGCTTCACGTATCGCTTTCTTCACGCGCTCATAACGTTGACCATAGACCATCGCCCCATGCTATATTCCAAACCGGATTACTCCATTTCGGATTACTCCATTCTGGAATAATCCAAATCGGATTATTTTTCAAGCCTTTTTGGAGCCTTTGCTATGATCCTGAACCGACACCTTGTAGTTGCCGCCGTTCTGACGCTCTCGGCGCTGAGCGCTGCTGCTGCCCCTCAGCCCGACCTCAAAACCCCGCTGGAACGCTACGAACCCCTGCAAAGTGGCAATCAAGTGATGTTCCAGTATTACGCACTCTCGGGCGTGCCGCTCGATTACCGCACGGTGGCTGGCTACATGTCGAGCGACTACCGGCTGACTTCGGACGGGTTTCGTCAACAAGACATACTCAACGGCTTGCGTCCTCGCATAGATGCTGCCTTTGCAAGCGCCAAGGCAAACCATTACTTGCGGCTGGATGTTGACTTGTCAGGTAGTAGCAGGCTCTCAGGGTATGACTTCCAAAAGAAAGGCTTTACGATTGATACGGTCTTTGATGAAGGCTCAACACGCTTTTTTAGCGACAACCAGCACTATCAGATTTCATTTACGAATGGCACGCGTTATCAGTTCATCCCTGTCCCGAACGAAGCGGCGGCAAGAGCTATCGAAACGGCGCGCTCAAACCGGCAAAACATTGCGTTGCGCGTGTATGCATACGCCAATGAGGTGAATAGCTTCAATGAGCAAACCAAGGTCGTCGTCACGCGTGTTGAGTTCATCGGGCAAGGTGGCAAGGTCTTGGGTAGCTATTCCGGTGCGCTTGCACCTGAGGTAAAGAAGAAGGAAACCGGCATCGGGGCGTCACACGGCTTCTTCTAACTGCTCGCTGCAAGGGATAAAAAAAGGGGCGTAGCTTGATGGCTACGCCCTTTTTCTTTCAAGCTCCTGCCTTAGTCGTCGTCGCATGAGTCTAAGTCTAACCAATCCAAAATAATTTGCTGAAGCGAGGATATGAACAAGCAAGCAAGATAAACTTGAAGAGACAGTGTCAAATAAAAGAAAATTTCAGACAGTGCGTAAGCTTGGCTATCGCCCTGTAGTGCGTTCATCATAGAAAAAAGACTATCTGCAAGCGTGTTTGCGCCAATGTAAATCGCTCCGAAGGAAAGAAGCAGGCATACCATCTTCTTATAAGGTAGATGTCGCATTCGCTGCCACATTGAAGGCTTGGCGGGCGCTGGTATGCGGGACCTGAAGAAATCGAAGTCAGGCGCTTCGTTAAGTTGCGCTCCTTCTGACTTTGGAAAAAAGTTAAATTGCTTTTCTTGTGTGTTATTGTTCATCGTTGCTCCTTGTCATCTAAGATTAACTTACGAGCAACGTGATAAAACGCAATAGAAAAAAGCAATCTATTTGACGCGATGTTGACTTAGCCGATAAACGGCAGAAGAAAAGACGGGGTGGGAATGAACGCCGTGACGCCTCATGGCTTTGCCCGCTGCGGTGCGTTTATCATCAAGTAGATGCTTGAGCGTCCGTCAGGACAAGAAGCCCCGTAGGGATACCCTCAAAAAGAGCCTTCACGGCGATTGAGTGCGTAGATGAGGGGGTAAGGTCTGCGGACAAAGAAAAAGCCCCTCGCGGGGCTTATCGTCAAAGTTGTTTTTCCGTCTCTTTGGTTTTTGACTTGTCGATGGCGGTTTGTATCTGTTGCTGCTGCTCTCGCACCTTCTTGCGCACTGCTGCCTCTTTGAGCTTGTCGCGTGCTCGTAGCTGCTGCTGTTGCTCTGCGCTCATCTGTTTCTGAGCCTGCGCGGCTTTGGTCTTCGTCTTGGACTTGACGGGTTTCTTCACCTTTGGCTGTTTGACAACCGGCGCTGGACTCTCGATTTCGGCACGGCGCGCTGCTTTGGCTGCTGCGTATAGGTGCTGCTGCGTGTTGTCGATGAAGTTAAAGTCAAATGTCGATTTCTTGAAACGCGCCTGACTCATGCGCTTGATGACGTGCATGAAGCGGTCCAGTGGGTGCGGTGGTGCCTTGGCGTCCGTCTCAATGTAGTTCGCATGCTCGTTGAGGTATGCGCGCACGTGTTTGAATGACTCAACGTTAGGCATGTCGCCCTTGACCTTGGCATTGATGCGCTCGGCAAGCGCAAGCATTCTCTCGGTGGGTTGGCCGTCTGGCTCCTGACGCTCCAGCTCCGCTGCCATTTCGTCACTGAGATAGACCTTGACGTGCTCCTTGTGTCGAGACATGGCGACATACGCTGTGTGCATGCTTTCAAGGCTCGCGCTTGGCACGAAGTAGTTGTTCACGTAGGTCGCCCCTTGGGACTTGTGAACAGTGCCTGCGTAGCCGTATTTGATGGGCTGCGGGCGGTTCGTATTCACCCATACCTGCTTGCCGTTGTCGAGTTGCACGCGCATTGCAACGATGCTGGTTTTCTTGGTGAGCCTGTTGAGTTGGCTCTTGAACTCAATGATGGTGCCGGTATCTGAGTTGAAAACGCGCTGCTGCTCAACGTCATCGCTGTTGAACTTTTTGGAAAAGAGCACACGATCTCCGATTTGGAAGCGACGTGTGAAGCCCTTGTTGTCCTGCAGCGTGATTTCGTCCTCAGGTTTGTCCGAGAGTTTGCCTTGGCGTTTTAGCTCTTCGCGCACGGCGTTGTTGATGTCTTCAACTTCCTTGTTGGTGCCTGCAACGATGAACTTTTGCGCCATGCTGGTAGGGTCTTCAAGGTAGTCTTTGGCAACTCGGGCGGTCTTCTGGTTGTCCGTCTTCTCGATGGATACACTGCCTTCTTCGTAATAGAAATACATGCTTTCTTTGGCGTTGCCGCACGCGAAGTTCTCAACCATCTCGCGATGCTTGGCGTGCTTCTGACGATTGATTTCAGTGATGCGCTCGGCGTGAAAATGTTCAGTGAGCACGCGAAAGGTCGCGCCGTGGCTCACGCTCTGGATTTGCTCGGCTTCGCCAACACTGATTAGCTTTGCGCCTGCGGCGTTTACATGGGCTACAAGGCGGTGGTAGTCATCAAGACACGCCATGCCCATTTCATCAGCGAGAATGACCATATCGGGGGTGAGCTTGCGCTTGCCAAGGTCTAAATCCAGAAGTAGTTGTGAAAGGCTCGAAACGTCCTTCTCTTCAAAGAGTGCGTCCTTGCCCAAGCCGTGTGCTGCCTTGTTCGTCGGTGCCGTTGCAATGACCTGAAAGCCGCGTGCCTCGTAAGCTTCCTTGATGCCACGTAGGGCGAATGATTTGCCACTGCCAGCACGCCCTAAAATAGCTGCATGCGCGCCGTTTTTGGATAGGCTCATCATCATGGCACGGCGCTGTCCTTCGGATAACTTCACTTCCTTGCCCATCAAAGCGCTCATGCGAGCTTCGTAGGCAAGAACCATGTCCTTCGCTTCGTTCTCTGAGAAAGCAAAGTGCGCGTCGTTTTCGCGGGATTTGAAGCCTTCGAAGATTTCGCGCTCTTGCTGCAACACACGGCGAGTTGTGAAACGCACTTCGCGCAAGTAGCGGATTTGCGCCTGACGCTCTTCGTGTGGGTTCTCAATCGAGCCTGCCAAGAAGCCTTCGAACTCGGCTGATTTCTCTTTGGATAGCATCTGCAAGCACTCTTTTTCAAAGATGCGTGCCGCTTCACGCTCGGCTAACTCGGGGTCGTGCGTGTGCAAAAGCTGCTTGATGATGTGTGCGCGAAACTGGCTTTCTGTAAAGCAAACCTCCTTGTGCTTACGCATAAACTTGTCGACCAAAGCTTGGTCTGCCTTGTCCTGTTCAATCTTCGCTGCGATGCTTTTGGGGTCGAGCACGGTAGAGAGCAACGCTTTCACATGAGGGTCAGTGATGCCGGCCGCCGCGTCCTCTTTGGTGATTGGCTCCGGTGAGATATAGAGAACTTGACCACGTTTAGCAATCTGCTGCTCTTGGTGCTTGCGCACGAAGTTATCGGCTAACTGCTCGTCGCTGATGCTCTTCGTGTTGGGCTTTGTCTGATTGAAGTTCAGACGCTTTTTGATGCTCTCAACGGTGAAGCCGAACGCATCCATTTTTGTCTTCCACAAAGCGAAAAGCGCCTTGGGTGAAAAGTCGGTTTTGTCCTCGCGCTGGGAGAAGCGTTGAAGCTCGCGTGCATCCGCTCCAAGCCCGCCTGCAGCGTCTAATATTTCTTGACGGCGTTGCCCAAAGTGCTCGCGCACGTTCTCAGGTATCCATGAGTCGGGCAAGTCGTAAGAGCAAATGTTGCGCTGCTCGTCTGTGAGGTATTCATTGTGCTTGTCCTCTTCAAGATAGACGGGCGCGAACTCGAAGCCAAATTTGTTTTCGAGCACGGGCATGAAGTGGCGTTGAAAGAGCGCTGTGTATTCGTCTTTCTTCGCGCAAATGTCGCCCGCGTATAGCGCGTAGAGCTTGCCGTCATTGCCAAGGGCGGTGTTCATGAGGTCAAGGTGAAAGTGGACGTATGGCGCTGGCTCGCTCGTCTCCGTGCCTCTGTTTTCGATGTGCATGAAGCACGCTGCAAAAATCTCGCGTGCGCCTTGGATATTCACGCCATTGGTGCCGGTGCGGATCTGGGCGTCTTCGAGCATGGCGGGGATGATGTGCTCTTCGAAAACGCGCATCGCCTCGTTGCGTATGTCGGTCAACACTTGTGGGTCTTCGGACGCTAAACGCGCCACGGTGTTGCTGAAATTTTCACCCATGCCAAAGACAAACTCGGTGCCGATCGCTCGGTCTTTCTCAGGCTTCTTGTAGGTGCCGTCCTCGTTGATGCTGCTGACGTTTTTCGTGAGCGCAATCATCTTGCCTCGGGGCGTGTCGAGCACTTCAAAGTCGTTCGCCTGCATCGCGGCGTCGGACACGAAGCTTGCGGGCACATAGCCGTTGGTAATGTCCTGCCAAACGTCTAGGCTGAAATATTGGTCTTTCAAGCCAAGCGTCTGCGAGAGCGTGCCCATGAGGGCTGCGGTGAACGGGTTGTTCTCGATGATGTGGCGATACTTGGGGTCGCCCAGGTCAGGCTCTACATCATCGGGAAAGGCTTCTTTGATGGCAAGTTTGATAGCGGTCTGGTTGTATTCAAACTGCATTTCGTGATACTCGCCATCTTTCATCGTCATAAAGTCAATGCACATCATGGTTGCGCTCTCCTGTGTTTTTGTTCTTGTTGTTCTCAAAGCGCAACTGCTTGATTTCGCCGTGCTGGCGCTCGATGAGCTTGTGAAGGCGTTCAAACTCGGCTGCAAAGACCTTGTTCGCGTCTTCCTGCGTGCGATATTTAC
Source organism: Pandoraea morbifera (assembly GCF_902459575.1). NCBI lineage: Bacteria > Pseudomonadati > Pseudomonadota > Betaproteobacteria > Burkholderiales > Burkholderiaceae > Pandoraea > Pandoraea morbifera. Next base: position 607,100 of record NZ_CABPSD010000001.1, on the reverse strand, counting down.
GATAGAGGCGCAAGGCTTCTGTGTAGATGGTTGAGCGCTTGACTTCCTTCTTGCTGGCGCGTTGGCGCTCGGCAATTACGCCGTCTATGTCCTCTTGTATGTCCTCGGGTTCGCGGTAGGTGGTTCTCATGCTGTCCACCTCAATGACACACGGGCATGACGGCAACGGAGCCAAGTCTCATGCCAACAAAAAATAGACCGATGGCGATAGCAAACCAAAGATAGTTGAAGCCGGTTGTCTGCTTTTCGCGCTTTTCGCTCTGTGTGATTTCGTCAATCAGGCAATCGTTCTTACGCTCTAAAAGTTCGTTGCGTTTAGCGTAGTTTTTGACTGTCTCTTGGCAGTATTGAAAAAACTCTGGACTCATGATGCGCTCCTTTTTATTGTTCTTATTCTTCTAAGGTAGCACTAAAACACGCCTTGTCAATTGTCTGACATTAGCTTTTGGTCAAAAAAGCCAGAAAGCCGCATCAATAAAGGCGTAGCCGGTAGTTGACCACCAAACCACATTTTAATGTAATGGGTGCTCTGAAAAATAAAACCTTGAAAAAAGACACGGTTTTAGTGGAAAGTCGGCGTATGTCGGCTTAGGTCGTTCAAAGACGTTCAAAGACGTTCAAAGTCGATGAAAGTCGGCTTTAGGCGTCAAAAGACGGCGCAAGTCGTCGCGCTTTTCAGGTCCTTGGCGTTTTCTGTTGCGATGGCATCGCATAACGAAAACGTAGAGAAAGCAAGGCATTGATTTCGATGGCTTAATGACTTTTAGGTTTGATTAGTTGACTTTTGCGAGGCTTTTGATTTAATAAATAAGTGCGATAAGAGTTTTTTATTTGAGGCGCGCATCATCGCTGCAAGAGGTGGTGGCGCAATAAGGTTTTGCGTAGCTTGTTGGCGCTCAGGTCGTAGACACCGAACCGCAAGCTATAAGGTTGTGATAGCGAGTAGATAGAACAACCCAATGACGAAAAACGTGAGGCTCCCATATCGGACATAACTACAACAATAGATAGGAGAATCCTCATGGATGAAATCAGGCAACTCTCAAACGAAGCAATAGCAACAACAAAGGAAAAGTATGCCTCCACCATTGCCGAGCTTCCACTTCGCCAAATTTTCAGACAAGAACTTGTGCATTGGGAAACGAACTTGAAACCGTTTTGCCCCCTAAATGAATACTACGGCATCATTCAAGAAATACTTCACAAATCGGGCAAAGGTAAAGTCTCTCATACAAGCATCGGCTACCACTTGTCGAGCGTGGCAAAGGAATTAGGCTTTGACCGCTCAGGCAAAAAGAGTAAGTGAGAGGTCACGCTATGTATGATGATATTAGACAAGCTACGGAGAACTCGATTGCTCGCATGCGTGCGCTACCCATCAAGAGCGCTCGTCATATTGTCGATAGCGAATTAGATTACTGGGAAAAAGAGGTTTTCCCCGTTCTCGAAGCGCTTGGGGAAAACTGCTATGACTATTTATTGAATAACGTGCTGCTCGTGCTCGATGCTCAGAAGTATCGGGAACTGACAAGCAAGAAGCTCAAAGATACGGTCTACCGTGTGCGCCAGTCCAGACACAAGCAAGGCATCGTGTCGGCAAAGCCTGCAAGAGATAGCCAAATTCTGCTGCGCCGCCCCGTTGAACCTGTGGCAACCCCTATGGCGTCCACACCATCAAAACAAGCTCCTATGGCGCTCAAAAAAACCGTAGGTGTGGTCGAGATAGATTGGAACTACTATGACGTGTTAAATCGCCTAAAAACGCGAGAAGATGCTGAGCAATGGACTGAGCAAGATGAGCGAATTTTTACGTTCATGAAGCAAAAGGCGGCTGAGAACTTCGTGGACATTGCAAGCCAGTTCTATGAAGTGGAGAAGCTATTCACCTCAAGCACGTCAAAGCAAGTTGTGAGCAAGCTATATGACAAGAGAAAGCGACTGTGCTCGAACGTATGACGGCGCTCCTGTGCCGTGCTTGGCGCGATATAATGCTCATCGTTGGCAATCAAACCATAACCTACGGGGATTTGCACGCGTGAGCAACATCTATTGGCCGGTCTTTCGCAATCTCGAAAAGAGCGTTGATGATTTGGCGTTCGCTATCCATATTGATGATGCACAATTGAATGTGTATTCATCGCGCATTACTGACCTTATCCTTCGTGCGGCGGCTGAAATTGAGTCGCTTGCAAAAGAGCTTTATCGAGCGCATGGTGGCACGAAAGCGAATGATAGTATCAAGTTTGATGATGACGCTATCAAGCTTTTGAAAACACAATGGTTGCTGGAAGAAAAGAAAGTCATCCTTAGTTCATCTCATTGCTTTCAGTCTAACCGCGTGCTCATGCCGTTTGTAAAGAACGAAGCCCGCACGTCTTCTGCTACGGGGAAGATGACTTATAGCTGGAACAATGCCTATCAGAACTTGAAGCATGACCGTGGCAACTCCATGACGTTCGGCAGTGTTCGTTACCTGTTCGACATCATGGCAGCGCTCTTTGTGTTGAACGTTTATCACCGCAACGAAACGATTAAGCTTGGTAAAGACCAAGCAGGATTGAGCTTTCCGCTCAACTTGGGTTCTTCTCTGTTTAGTATCGAGCTATCAAACAATCCAAGCCATGGACCTCAGGGCGAGTTTATCAAGAAACCGGATTTCGCTTCGTCAATCTACTACGTCGACAGAACGCCCGAAAGCGGGAAGATATTTCAAGACTCGATTGCCGCCTTTAACGTGGCGCAAAGCGAGGTCTTTTCGAGGCATCCTAAGATAATCGAGTTTGTTTCAAAAAATGATGTATCAAATTATCAAGGTAATCTTGCATGGGAAGTTCTTGGACAAGACGAATGCTTGCGTATCGTGCGTCAAGTAATGAGCGCAAATCCCATTGCAGGCGACAAGCTTGAATACGTCGCTTTGCTCAACAAAAACGTAGTGTGAAAGTTAGCAATACGAGAAAGCCCCATGACGGGGCTTTTTTGTTGCTGATTTCTTAGTCGCATTCTCCGAATTCAGGGATAAGACCGAATTTGTCTGAAATCCATCGCTGTGCATCGGAACGGCTCTGCTTGTAGGCATCAAAGAACTCGTCATCGCTCAAGTAGTGCGTTGCAACGACTTTTTTGCACATCTTGGTTGATACATGACCGTTTAGGTTGATGACGCGGTATAAAGCTCCGCCTTCGTCATCCCAAACGTTATAGTCCATTCTCGTGACTTTTGCCTTGCCGTTCACATAATAGTGCTCTGTGTCAATTGCTGTGATAGTTGTCATGGCTTTCTCCTATTGTTGTTGTCCATGTTTTTAATATACGAAAAACGTGATAAAAGGCAATAGGGAAAGCCAGTTTATTTGATAGGCGGTAGACCTTCCGATAAGCGGCACAAGAAGACGGCAGTATTTTAATTTGAGGACTTTTTCCGTCTTCCTGTAAGACCAATTTTGAGATTGTTGCCATGACGCATGGCTTGCCCCTGTGGGGCGTCCTTGCTCGGTAGGTGGGTTCCGTAGGATAAGCCCTGAGGTTTCAGGGCATACCTTCAAAGAAAAGCCTTCACGGCGATTGAGTGTGTGAGTGGTGCGTAGAGTCCACCAGCAACGAAAAAGCGCCGCTATGGGGCTTTGGTTCATATCTTGCGCTGCTTGGTGTGCAGTTTTTCTTGTCCCTTGGTGGGTAGCTCGGCTTGCAAGCGTTGCTCAAGCTCCACGGTGTTTTGAGCACGTTGTAGGTCTTCCGCAATATGGTCTTTCATGAACGTCTCAATGGGTAGCTTATGTTCGTTGAGATATCTAACCATGTCGATGAGTTCAAGAGCGGGGTTTCCTGCGAGGCGAATGTTTCCGTGCTTGGCTTTGGCTACTGTGCCCTCAAAGTAGGTCGGGTGCATCTCACTTTTCAGTCTCACGCGGTCGAAGTGCTCATGCGCGACTTTGGGTATGTCGTCCATACTGGCAATGCGATTGTTTGAGCAATCGAGTTCGGCAAGCCTCGGTGGGCAACCCTTCAAGTCCGTGAGCATGTTGCCTGCGCAATACAAGAGCCAAGCGCGGTCGAGATTGGCGGGCGATTGCAAGCTGGTGAGCTTATTGCCGGTGCATGCAAGTCCCCATCCAATTTCGGTGTTCAGGTCGGCAAGCGTCGTGAGGTTGTTGTAGGCGCAATCAAAGGTCTGGCGAACGTATGCGGGCGCGCCTTTGAGGTCGACAAGCTGGTTGTGCGAGGCGAAGAAGTTGCCCGTCACTTCACGGGGCGAGCCTTCGAGTGTGGTCAATGAGTTGTTGGATACGTTGAACGTTCCGCGAACCTTGCCAAAGCGCACGGGCAGGTGCGTGAGCTTGCAGTATTCAAGGTCTACGCTGTCGCTAACGTCCACGGTCAGGTCATCGCTGATGGTGTATGCGTCAATGTCGTTGCTATCGAGCCATTGCGCGATTTCTCGCTTTGTCGTGAGCATTCTGTTTTGCATGGTGCCTCCATATCGTTGTTGTTATCTCTTCATCGTAGCGGTGCGCTGCTGTTTTGCAAGAGCGGTGGCAGGATGGCCAAAACGGAAAAAGCCCCGTATGGGGCTTTCATCTGTTGGCGGTGCGTGCGCTCAGTTGAGCGTGAAAATATCCGTCTGCGGGTCATACGTCGCCATGCCTTTGGCTACAAGCCGCTGCCACATGGCTGTTGCATGAGGCGTGCGATAGACGCCGCCTGTTCCGAGTGTCGGACTTGATTGAACGGTCACGCCAAGGTCACGGCTGACGATGGGAAGCAGCGCATCGGCAACGCCTTTTCTGATGTAGGCAGGCTCCAAATAGCTGTTAATCATCACGATACGCACAAGCGAGACCGTGAGGTGTTCGACTTCCAAATCGAAAAAAGCACCACTGGCGAGCGGCGGATTGGCGGTCACGCGAAAGGTCACGTTGTTGCCGTTGTGGATGGTCTTGTAATCGAAGTCGTGCGGGTTGCCGGTTCTGTCTACGGACTGGAAAGTGGGCATTGCTCGTGCGCTTGCTGGTTGAGAAATAGGCTCATATTTTATGCTTGGGCGTTGCTCGCTTGGTAGGAAGCTGCGAGAGCGTGGCGTGCTGCTCAATCGTTGCAAGCGAAGCGTCCAGTTCCGTGCGTTGCTCGGGCGTGAGCTTGTCCAAGAAGGTCTTTCTTGCCCTGCGATAAAGCTGGTCGCACACGGCGGCAAACTTTTCTTCGTATCGCGCTGGCATCGAATAGATGCCGCTGTGCTCGTCGCATCGGCGCGTGATGAGAGCACTTTCGTAGTCGTTCGACGTGCTCGGGTCGATGGCAAGGGCTATCTCGCGCTCCATGTTCCACCTGACAATGACGGTGTATATGAAGCCGTCCAAGACTTCGGCTGCTGCCGTGGCGTAGCTCTTCATCATGTCGCTGCGCTCGTTGTGAAGTGGTGCCGCTGGCTGGCTTTGGAGTTCGGCTAATAGGTCTGCATAGGGCTGTATCTTCATCGTATCCACCCCTGTGTTATCAAGCGGTCGTGCTTGTCATAGTCCATCAGTGCCAAGCGGGTATAGAGGCGAGGCACAAAGGCGCTTTCGGTGCAAATCGCGGTCATCAGGCATAGGTCAAAGGAAAGCCTCTCACGCATGGCATTGCGCTGCCCGATACTCGCCTTGGCAACGTCACGATGCACGCGAGCATACCGCGCGTCTGGCGTGGTCGCTCCGCTCATTCCGATGGCGTATTGCTTCCAAAAATTGATGGTCACTGATGCGGTCACGGCAACGAACGCTGCCAGCGCTATCAGGACGTATTTCATGAGTCGTGTGTTCATAATTGTCTCCGTGAAGCTGCCCCTCTGGATGCGGGGCATGCGGTGTTATTTTTTGGCTTGTGGGTTCGCTTTGAAATGGGCGGGGTCTACTCTGAGAATGTAGAAATAGAGGTCGGCGGTCTGTCTGCCAAACTCGTTTGGTGTGCACCACATCTTTGAAATGCACTCGCTCTTCTCGAACTCTGCGCGCTTTGCCCATAGCTCGGCGTCGCTCATCTTGGCGTATTTCGCTGCGAGCGCTGCGCCGTGATTTTCGATTTCCTGCGTGGTCGCATACTTGTAGGCGCTCCACAAACCAAAGGCTACGCACCAAATCAGCAATAGCACGGCGAAGATGCGAAGCATTATCTTGGGTATCTTTGGCAAGCCCTTGCGCTTGGGTGGACTGCTCTCGGGCTGCTGCTCAATGAAGCTTTCGTCTGTCGTTGTCATTGTTTGCTCCTATTCTTATGGTTGTGATTTCAGCATAACGACCAAGCGATAAAAGGCAATAGAGAAAGGCAATTTATTTGATGGGCGGTAGACCTTCCGATAAACGGCAATAGGGAAAAGAAAAAGCCCCATGAATGGGGCTTTGGTGGTACAGAAGAAGCTTTACTTTTCGTGGCTTGTCTTTATGCGCGGGGTGGCTCGCCAATGCTTTTTAGAAGAGAATTGTATTGCTCAGGATCGGTCGTATAGATTCGGTCCAAAACGAAATTAGCTACCTTTGCAATTTCTGGTATCTCTACTGGCTTGAAGCCTCTATCTGGAATTGACTCAAGGTGCGAGAACTCATTGTTCAGCCGGTTCAATAGCGCGATTGCAGTCGGGTCTTCTTCACCGAAGAACTTTCTTATGCGTTCTAACGCATCGTTCTTGTCGTCATGGTGTGGAAATTTGAAGAACAAAAATGCTTCGAGAAATTTGCGAAGATTGTTACCAAAGCCGTAAAACGGCTCGTGTCCCACTTGCACCACGTTCTGATTCTTACACTTGTAGATCTGGTGAAAGAGATAGTTGAATTCAGTGATGTAATCCCGCAGGTAAGACGGCATCAAGGATATCTTGCTTGAGCCACCATTTCTCTCGATGATGAAATTTTGGCTTCCCCCATGATTCTTGCCATTGGGAAGTGATATTTTTTTCAGATATTTCAGGAAGTCGAGGTTGTGCGTAGAAATGAATAGCTGCTTATATCGATAGCTATTCGTTCCATCTTGGTTCTTGACTGGCCTTGCAATCATGCTCTCGATAAGGCTAAACATGAAGAAAATATGATTGCCATCCAAGCTGGAGATCGGATCGTCTATGTAGATAATCAAATCTCGACCCTTGCTATTCGGCTCTTCGAGTTTGGCAATGAAATAGCAGAACGCTATGAGGCTGCATTCGCCTTCGCTGAGGTTGTAGGCTGACTTGCCTTCACGGGTAATTTCAAAACGCACGGCGGTCTTGTCGACGTTGTCTTTCGCCTCAAGCTTGATACCGTCATGACCGAAAAAGTGATTCAGCAGGGTGTTGACCCTCTCAGCACCTTTGCGCTCATCCTTCTGCTGGCTCTGTAAGGCGATGGCGTCAGATTCAAGCTTGACGATCTCGGAGTTGGCTTCGGTATGGGCGGTGTTAGCGCTAGACGCTGCGGTATCAAGTTCACCAATACGGGTCTTTTCTGCGTCGTAGGTGATGTCCGCAATGAATGAAGCCACGTCGGTTAGGCGAAGCGCCTCGCGTGCGGCAACTTTGTCCTGTTCAAGTGATGTGGTTTTGCTGTTGTTCTTCGTAATCAGCGCGTTGAGGTCATCAACACACTGCTGAATTGCTGCGGAATCGTATGTGAACGATGGCATCGCAACAGGCTGAAAGAGGCTATTTTTTCGTGCTTCCAGTGCGGCTTTGACCGCTTCCAGATTTTGCTTGTAGAGCTTGAGGTGTCCGGAAAGCGTTCTCGTGTGCTCTTCGAACAGGGCTTTTTCTTCGGCATAGAACTTGTCGCCAGTCAGATTCACGAAACCGGGGATGCGCTTCATCTCGTTGTCAACGGAGGTGATGCATGAATCAAGTGCGGATTCGAGAGCCGAGGATTCTTGGCTGAAATGAGAGTCCAAGACCTGCCAAAGGTCGTGCGGCAAACTCTGGCGGCAGAAAGCACAGGTTTCGCGCTTTTCTCGATGGAGCGGCATGCCCTGTTTTACCCACAGTTGAAGAGCGGCATCGCTAAGAAGCTCGCTAATCGCTTGTGTCGGCTTGACCTGCCTCGTCAGTAGTTCTTTCGCAACACTTGATATTGTCTCCATCTTTAAGCTGATTGAGACTGTGTCCGTTATATCGGATAAAGCTTCCTGTTTTAGCAGATTGACCTTAGCAGCTTGCTCGTCGGTCGTTAGAGGCGTAAAGCCAGCCTTCTTAACAGTCGTTATGTCTTTTTTTATACTTTCGATATTGTAGACAGCGGGACCGTAGGTGCGATTTTGCTTTATCTTGTCGTTGGCATGCGTTCTCAGCCTCGTTTCAAGCGAGTTGAAAGCAGTCTTATGGTTGTTACTGGTTCTGTCCCGTTCTTTCCGTTTTTCTTCTAATTCATGGCGAAGACCGGTCTTGTCTTCGACACTACCAAGCTTCTTTTCGATAGCGGCAATGGCATCCTCAATCTCCTTGTTTTTTTCTCCAACGATGGCGAAGGTCTTGATTTCGCCGTCCTTCGTTTGATTGACAAGGAAGCTAAGGTTGTCGCTTACGAAATCACGGTTGTAGACGCGAACGTCATAGGCATGAGTCCCAAGAGTGAGATTGGTAGCATTCCCTTTGTCGCCGTGAACGGTAAATGAAGAGCCTGTATAGCTGGATGGGAGGCGTCCTATCTCTAAGGCTCGGAAGATCCGCGATAGAGTGGTCTTACCAGAGTAGTTGCGACCATACAGGATATTCAGGCGCATAAAATTCTGCGGATTGTTTCCTGCGTCCCGAACGTGTTTTTTCCAATCAAGACCAGCGAAGCTACCGAAGCTGGCTATATCAATCCCCGTGATCATCGCGTATGCCCCTTGCATGTTGTCGTTATGCAGGAGCAGTCTACTCGAAAGCGGCGCGCTCCGGCTTCCGGTCGAAGGTGAAACGCTACGCGGTTGGGGCTTATCTATATTTTGATATTTGGCATGTAGTCTGTCAGTCCGAAGACGGCGCGAATGAAGGCGTTGCGATAGACAAAACTTGCTGGCACGTCGATGCGCTCGGCAACGTGCTTGGGCGAGAAGTGCTCACGCTCCGCTTTGAGTTCGTAGTAGGCACGCTTGATGGCCGGCTCAACGTCGATGACGCGGATGGTTTGTTGTTCGTCGTTCATGTTGTCTCCTGTTTTCGATTGTTGGTGAGATTGTTCGGTGTCACTGCTTCGCGCTCGCTACGCATGCGCTCAATGCTCTGCCTAAGCTCGTTGTCGGCAAGGTGTGTTTCATGCGCTCAGTGAGAATTGCTTTGGTCAATCCTCCAGCTGAGAAACCGGCTCTGTGCAACGGCGTGCCGCGTTTGCTCATGTGAAGCTCGGCGGATTTGTAGCGGCTGTTGCTGACTGTCACGGCAAGTTCATAGCCATGCGCGATGAGATAGAGGTAGTCGGCGTTGGTGGGCGCGTCGGTCGTGTTCAGACGCTTGGTGAGTGCGAAAGCGAACTCATGCTGATGGCGGTAAAGCGTAGGCGCTGGGATGCCGGTAAGCCGCGCCACGGCGGGCACGCTCACTACGCTGCCCTTGGCGTTGAGCTTGGCAATGGCTTTCTCGATTTGTTTTCTCTTCTCGTGCGCGAAGGGTGCGACGATTTTCTTGTAGGTGTTCATAGTAGTCTCCGATAAATGCCCGCTTCGTGCGGGGCTTGTTGTTGTGGTTGCTGCTTTACTGCATGACGCGGGCTTTCAATGCTTCTACCGTGTCGTGGGTTTCGCTTGGCACGAAGTCAGGAAATAGCTCAGGCTCTTCGTATGCGAAGGCGATGCGGCGGCTGAGTTCTTCAAGTTCGTTGAGCAAGTCATCCATCGTCGGTTCTGCAATGACGCTGACGATTTGCCCCTTGAATGAGGCAACGGCATAGATAAGCTCGTTGCTCTTGAAGACTTCCACCTCAGGCGCTTGGACATTTAGCAGGCTTGCGATTTCGTTTAAGTAGGCAATTGCGCGTTCGCGCTCAACTGCTAAATTGCTGTGGGATACAAATAGGCTTTTCATCTTTGACTCCGTTTCGTTGTTCATATCTCAATCTACAAAGCGGACGATAAAAAGCAATAGAGAAAGGCAATCTATTTGACGCACTGTTGACTTAGCCGATAAATGGAAAAAGCGAGCGAAGAAACATGGCTTTCAGGCTTTTTAGTTCAGGACATAAAAAAAGCCCCATGTGGGGCTTTGGCTATATCGACATGAGGTTAGTAACTCATCTGCCCTGCTGGTAGCTTGATTACGGGGCTGGCAGGATAGTAGGTATCAAGTAGGAATTGCACGTAGGCTTCGAGTTCTTCGTGGTGCGTATCAAATAGCTCAGGCTCGCATACGACAACTGAAAAAGCGCGATTTGGTGAGCGAGTGTCATCGTAGAGGATTTTGTCACTCATCAGGTTCACGTCTGCAATGTGGGTCAAGACGTTGCCTTGCCCGATGGCGACAAGGCGTAGGTGTGTTACTTCAAACTTGCTGAGCGTTGGGGTGGTCACGATTTCGCTACCGAGTTCAACGCGGGTAAAAAATAGTTCTTGTTCCATGTTTGGCTCCTATGTTCATAAGAGCACTGTAATAGCAATTTGCTATCACACAAGGCTTGAAAGACCAAATGCAACTTCGAGCGATAAATGAAGAAAAGCCCTTGTGTATGAGGCTTTTTTCTGCTCGGGTTGCTTCGCTTACTTCATGGACTCAACTATTGATGCCCATTCCTGCAAGAAGCCTTCGAGCGCGATTTCATGCTCCAAGGGAAGGTTGCCGCTCTGGAAGGTTTCGAGCCAATTATTCACGGCTCTTTGTTCGTCAGGCTTGATGATTTCCGCAAAGCCTTTGTTGAAAATGGTCTTCACTTCTATGACGCGAGCAATGCCTTTGCCACTCAGGAAAGTGATTGTCTCGTTGGCGTGCGCTTCGCGCAGCACTGCCTTTACGTTCTCGCAAAGGGAGTGCGCAACGACGAGGACGAATTGTAAGCTCACGTCCATCGTATTGTTGTCGTAGAACATGCGCTTAATCTTCTCGATGGACTTGATGCACTTGTCGGTGTCGACAAGGGGCATGACGAAGACTAACTTCGTGCCTGTGCTCTGGAACGCTTTTAGGAACGTTGCGGGGCTGTCGAAATACTTTGGTAGCTCGTCAATGGATGCGGCTGGCATGTCAAAGACTTTGTATTTCGATGGGCTACGAAGTTTCGAGACAAGTTGCTGTCCGTCTGTGCGAATATTGAAGTAAGACGCGCCGATGGTGGGGTTTTGCTTGGCGCTATCACTGTCTTTGTTGTCGTCGTTCTCAGACGGTAGCAACTCGCCTGAGGCGTCACGCTGCCCGAAGTATTCCATCACTTGCTGGTGGTCGGCGTCGCAGCAATAAATGTCTGTCGGTTCGCTCATTGCGCGAAGGAACGTGCCCGTTGCGATAGCGGCCGTGCTCTTGCCGCCGTCGCCTCGGTCGCTGATGTAGATGTATGCCGTGTTTTCAGGCTGTGCAACGACTTTGCGCTTGATGAGTCCTGCCATTGATGGTGCAGGCGCTGCGGGTGCGGTGCTCTGCGCTGGGTGGTTTTTGGTCGCCATGTAGTTCTCCTATTGTTGTTTTTGTCTTATTGGCTTTTTACTGATTACTGCTTGTGTCGCTTGTGAAAACTTAGCTTCTTCTCGTCGTCGTATGTGTCGCACTTATCCAAAGCTGCTCTAACAATAAACTCTTTGATAGATAGTTTGTTTGCGTTAGCGTTTTTCTTGAGGTGCTTGTGCAAGCTCTCAGGCAACTTGATTTGCAATTTACTTTGCTCTTCTTTCATGGTGTCTCCTTTTAAAGTGGTATAAATTTAATCTATCGAAAAGAAATTCTTTTGTCAAGAAAGGCAATGTCTTTTAATTGAAAAAGCCCTGTGAGGGGCTTTTGATTATCTGCCAAACGCTTTCTGTATCACGATGATTGGAACCGCTGCAGCGTAGAATGCCGCTCTGTATATGAACTCAAAAAATTGACCTTCTTTGAGTTTTTCGTAAGTGATGGCTGCGCCTACGCAAAAAATGAGAATGGCAAAGATGAAAGCTACGAATTGAATGAATTGCATGATTGTCTCCTGTTTTGTTTGTTCGTGTCTTTAATATACAGGCAGCGCGATAAAAGGCAATAGAGAAAGGTATTCTATTTGACGATTGGTAGACTTTGCGATAAACGGCACAAGGGTGCTGCGCCAGTGTAGAATGTCAATAAACTTAACGTGGAGCGGGGATATGTCTTTTGAGGGCTACGTAGAAATTGGTCAAGATGGCATGGGTATCATTGAGGCGGATGATAATGCAAGAGGTATCTTTACTGCCAATGTTCAAACATGCTATGTGGCGGTCTTTGTGTGCAAGAAGGCAACCATCCTTTTGCATGACTCAGGACAAATAAAGCTCACTAAAATACTCACGCTCATCAAGAAGTATGGAACGGTGCGTAAAGTCGTCTTTATCGTTCGTCCAGCGTATGACGGTCGGCATGATGAGCGTTTTGAAGAGATTGCCAAGGTCGCGGGCGCGTCGGGAAACCAGCTTGTCAGGGAAACGGCGAGCACTGGAACGTTTGCCGTTCTGTGTGCGGCTGATGGCAGGTATCAGGTCATCAACAATGTGGTGCCTGTCGGTGTGGCTTTGCTGCCTGAACGCGACAAGCGGCAGGCTGTGTGCGAGGTCAACAACTTTTTTTTGGAACCCAAGGCACGCACGCTTCGCCTCGATGTTCAGTATCACGCGGGTAAGCATGGCAGTGTGATAGGCGTGGACAAGTCGCTGGCTGAACTGCTGAAAACGGTCAAGGCGCAAGCGAAGTATTTCTTCCCCAATGTCGCGGTGCTCGGGGAAGCGCACAAGCAAGGGCTGCTGGAACTGCCTGAATATCTGCTCGGTTTGCATGAACGGCTGAACCTCGGGCGCTTCCGCTCAGTAGAGCTAACGCATTCGGATGCTCTTGACCAAGCGCGGGAGCATGCGCTGTATGTGCGCTCTCTGGCGTGAATGCCTGTCTTGATGGATAGAAGCCCCCATGCGGGGCTTTTTTACTGTCTGCCTGCCTTCGGGGGTGTCCCGCTGGGAATGTGCGCCATGACGCCTCATGGCACGCCGCTGGGCGGCTTCCTCTGCCTCGGTGTGCGGTTCCGTAGGACATGCCCTGCTGCGTCAGGGCATACCTTCAAAAAGGAGCCTTCACGGCGATTGAGTGCGTGAGTGGTGGGTAGACTCTACCGGCAAAGGAAAAACCCCTCTGCGGGGCTTCGGTTCTATCTTCCTGAGTGCACGGCACAGTTGGCGCATTTAAGCGGCTTGCCTCACAACTTGCATCTTGACTGTCTCTACCTTCTTGTAGACATCGACTTCGGCTGCGGGGTCTTTCATCAAGATTGACTCAATCAGTGCATCAAGCTCGGTTTCGCTCATAACACTCTGGTGCTTTCCCTTGACCACAATGAGCGCATAGATAACTTCAGGCGCTGTGGCGCGGTTAATATCCTGCGCTGCCTTAATGTATGTGTTAGGCTGAGTCAAATGCGGCACGATAATCTTGTCTTTAATGAGCAGATTGATTGCCTGTTGCAAGACGCCACTATCCGTATCGAAACGGTCATTTTTGAACGATTTGCGCACGTCATCAAGATTTTCGTGATGCTCGAAGTAGCCATCTTTCAGAGTTTCGATATAGCTATCGAGTAATGCCGCTTTCTTTCTGCTTTCGCGGCGGTTGATGTGCTGACGCATCAGTGGGTGGTTATAGACGATAGCTCGCGTCAATCCACTGTATTCTGAAACGGTGGTGGGGTTGATTTTGATTTTTTCGCCCTTGGTGATGCAATCTTGCAAGAGACTGATTGCGTCTTTGATGCGGACTGCGTGTTCTGGATTTCGTGTCATTGCCATGGTTTCTCCTAAGTAAGTTCGATGTTCATAAATTACAATCATTGTGATAAAAAGCAATAGTAAAAGTCAGTTCTTTTTCCGCTTGGCGATGGACGGTAAAAAGGCAAGACAAAAAACACTTTTTTCTATCTTCTTGATTGTTGTTGGAATTGTCTTTCTTTGCGCTGACAGTCAACAGACCATCTAAGAAGTCTGAGAAATTTGAGCTTTTCTCAGATGGTCTTGACATCATCGCTTTGCCGTGCTCTCAAATCTTGCCGCGAACTACTGCAAGCTTTCTGGCCGGCTCATTGACTGGAAGCTTGCTTGTCAAGCGGTCTTGAAGTCTTTCGGCACTATATGCACGCTCCAATTCTTCATGAACACGACCTTTTTCGGGGCTGTCGGGCTTGACTGTCATCTTGCACATGAAGTCTGCGTAATGACCCGCAAAAACGGTCTTTCCGGTTGTGTTGGTGATGGCGTGGTAGTCGCCGCTGCGGTGGTAGTTAAAGTCGCTAAATGTGAGGTCTGTCTTGTCCTTGAAAAAGCGGGTTAGTTGTGAGTCTGTGAGCATGTTTGTCTCCTGTGGTTAATGGTTGTTGCCGGTCACTTTGCAGTTCCAGCGCTCGTTATTTGTGAACTTCGTATTGAGAAAGGCGAACTCGGGGCGATTGAGGTAGGTCAAGTCAAGCTGCCAAACGCCTTTTCGTGCGCGCACCGTGTCACGGGCTTGCTCAACGTAGGTGTCTGCCTCGCCTTCGCTCAACTTGTTCACCTTCATCAAGTGGACTTTGGTTTGCTCTTCATAGCCGTCTGCCGTGGCTTTGCCGAAGTGATAGACGCGGTGGCATGCGGGGCAGATACTGAGCAAGCCAGCAAGGCGCTGTATGCGCTCTTCGGCGTCGAACTCCCAAAGCTCATGACACTCCACGGGATGAGGGCGATAAGGCTTTTGCTCGTCGCCTCGCTCGCCGCAAATCTCGCAACGGTATTGGTCGGGGTCTTTGGTGCGGGAAGCTGCTTGGTGTGTTATCTGCGCGACCTTGCGCCATTGGCTCTCAGAAATGCGAGAGCGCACGTTGTAGGCATGCATGTCATAGGGGATAAGGTCAATCTGGATGCGCTCGACCTGGCGGCCGCGGTTGCCTTCGGCAAGCTGCCACAAGCAATATGCCGCTCCGATGCCGCTGGTGGTGTAGACAAGTAGCTCAATCATCGTGCAAGCCCCTCAATCTGCTGCGCGACAAAGCGATAGTTCGCTTCGCTCAGGGCATTGCCGTTGCTGTTCATAAAACGTGTTGGGATGACATAGAGCCTGTCGACGTCGCTGCTCCTGCGCTGCTTGGCGTAGTCAACGAGTTGCGCATTGCTCTCAGGGATCGCCCAAATCACACGTTGCGCGGTGATGATGCCGCGTAGCCATTGGGCGTGATATGCGTCGGCTGGCGAGGTAAATGAGCCAAGCGAGACAATCACAATGTCGTCTATGAAGGCTGAGTTGGATTTCTCATGGGCGCGCTGGGCGTCCATGTATGGCTCAGTGAAGTGCGTGCAAGCGGCACTCAGATGACGGGCTATTCCATCCGCTGTGCGGTCGCCGATAACCGTGCAACCCGCGTGGGCTTGGGATTGCACGGCAAGCGCTATGACTGCGCTCAGTAACATTGTTTTCGTTTTCATTGTCGCTCCTTGTTGTTATTCTTATGAGAGCTTGACAAGCTGCATAAATGGCTTATAACTTGCTTGTTAGCATCAAAGATTGGTTCCTATTGTTCGTTGTAAGAAAAGGCTCGCGTAAGCGGGTCTTTTTTATTCTGCGAGTCTCACGGCTGCTGATACTCACAAGTCTCATGTCTGAGACAACCCTCATCATCAAGAGACCGTAATACGCTTGCTTACAGTCTTTTTAATAGTCGTGTAACGCTCGTCTTGCTCATTCTGTCCAATCAAAACGGTGGCATTGAATTGAGCATACTTACGATTGTTTGCGTAGGTTGTCCATGCGAGTCGTGCGTTTATCAGATATACGTTCATGTTTCCTGACTTGACAACGGAGATGAAATTGTTGTCTCTAAGGTATTTGAGCTTCCTATCGACGGTAGGAAGTGAAAAGCCAAGTAGCTCGGATAGTGTTTCGCGGGAAACGACAAGGGAATTGTTCTCCCCCATGTGCTCAGCCATAGTGAAAAGCATGCAGCATGCCTTTGGGTCTTTGGATGCCAAGGCTCGCATGCTCTTCATTTCTTCACGAAAGAACATCACAAAGTTGTGGTTCTTTGGCAATCCCTTCTCTGTCAATACTTCGCCTGTATTATTGTCAACTATCTGCCTCGTTAATTCCGCCTCGCTTCTCATGTTATTCTCCTATTTGATTGGCTAGCCTATCATTGGTGATAAAGGTCTTATCAATTAAATTAACCATTTTTTTGCGTTTGTCAATACCGCAAAAACAACTTTTCGCTGATTAAACGGTTATCAACGGCGATTGTTTAGGCTATCAAATGCGCTTCAACCTATCGCAAAACGTGCTCAAAAAATAATCAACTACCTATCACCCAGGGTGATAGGTTAGCCTATCATCTATGTGATAGGTAGTTTGAGAAAGTGCCCTTGTAAATCAAGGGTTTGCGGGCGCGCTCCTTCTTATTTCTTATTTAACTGCTCTCGCAGTATCTTCTTTTCTATTTTCATCTCTCTTCTTAATCGGTTGGGCGCTTAAAGCGCATTTAACTATTGAGATGATATGAAGGCATGCCAGTTGTGTGTGCGGTGGCAATGTCTTTTTGTCTGACGCGACGGCGCTAATGCGCTCGTAGGCGCGTCGTATGTCTTTGGGTGGGTGTTGGTAGCGTCGAGGACGCCATGAGCCTGTATGAGTGGCTTTTAGTCTGTCTTTAATGCACTCAAATGCCGTGCGGGCTGTTTCCTGGGAATGTGCGCCATGACGCCTCATGGCTATGCCCCTGTGGGGCGAAGACTTGCGAGTAGAAATTGGTTGCGTAGCTGAGCGTCCGTAGGACAAGAAGCCCCGAAGGGACCTCAAAAAGAGCCTCCACGGCGATTGAGTGCGCAAGAAGGAGAACAATTCAGAAAATCGCAAGCAATGCAAAAAACTCGATTTAAGCGAATTTTTATGGTGTTGAGCCATATCCATTAGATAATGATAGAAACGGCACAAAGCGCGAATTAAGCATGTTTTCTTGACAGTGGCTGATGTGGCGCTAAGCCACTAACCTATTAAGAGCAAGAGCAAGAGCAAGAGCAAGAGCAAGAGCAAGAGCAAGAGCAAGAGCAAGAGCAAGAGCAAGAGCAAGAGCGTAGCGGGAAGAAAAAGCCAACAAACCATTAAGGAAAGATAGCGCGAAGTACGGGATAAAGTCTACATCCGATTAAGAGTTAAAAATGGGCGCAGGGTCGATTTGACAAATGAATTGAATTTTGTTTTGCTATGAAGACATTGATAGGATGGTGACGTGGCTAAGAACAAAAACAAGAGAGGTGGCAAAGTAAAAGTGGCGCGTCCGCGCATGGATGATTTTCTTGCTTACTTCAAGGCATTTGGGGACTTTGATGAGGCAACTCCCGATTGCTTCGTAAAGCGCTACTCATGGAATGGGTATGAGCTTACCCATTCGGAATACGACATTGACAGTAGCGAGCGCGCAAGTCTGTTCAAAACAGGAAGTGCGCGTGAGCACATCGGCGGCTTCATGCGATATAACACAAGCGGCATAGAGCGCCGATTTGTCGAACAAGGTCAAGAAGAGATTTGGCAGGAAGTCGAGGTGATGGTGGGACTAAAAGCCAAACTGCAAGGAAAATTGCCCGTTAAGGGCTATCGAGTAAGCAGAATAAAGATTTGAAGCGAGCGCGCAAAAAAAATAGCCCCGAAACGGGGCTGTTCGCTTATTTTTAGCGCTTGCATTAGTTGACAAGCTTAAGCTTGCTGTATTTGTATAGAAGCTCCAGCTTTTCAAACGAGAGCTTATCATCTTCCCCCATCAATTCCTTTTGTAAGTTGTGAGCCGCAGCAGATGGTGACTTGCCCCATGCCTTGAGTTTGTACGTCTTTGAGTTCGTGTAGTCGCCCAGCGTGAGAATTATCGTAAATGGCACGTCGAATGGTTCTTCGGTCGTCATATTCATGTCTTACTCCTTCGTTGTTGTGGGACGCATCGTGTCGGCTTCTTGGTTTTGTCAACAGGGCATGTGAGAAGTCTGTAAAATCTGAGCTTTTCTTAGATGGTCTTGACAAACGCAAAAAGCGCGCTTATGTCTTGACAAGTCGAAAAATCCATGAGGCACGAAAACTGGTCGAAAGACTTGGCGTGGCTGCGCACTCGCTATTGGGCGCGGGAAGTCATGTTCGAGGCGGGGTATGGGGATAAGGCGGCGTTTCTGGCTGCGTGCCGCTCGTCCACGGGGAAGTTGGCAAGGCTCGCAATCGAACCCGATGTGTGGGCGGATTACCTCGCTGGTGAGCGTGCGCCACTGAGCAAGACGGTGGATGCCGTAGAAGCGGTGTTCGCTGGCACGGCTGAGCGCTTCTATACAGGCATTGAGGGCATCCCCCTTTGGTCGGTCTTCTCAGGGGACGCGAAGGTGTCCAAGGCGCTGTTTTATGGCTTCATTGACGCGACGTATGGGCAACCCGATTGGGACTTTGCTCAACGCGCCGTAGCGCTCTCTGTGCTGTTCGTGCCTGAAGACTTCGCGGAAGGCTTTGATAAGCCGCCTGAGGGCTTTCCTTCGCTCGATGCGCTGCCGGTCGGGCGTCGAAGTCACCAGCTATGGTTTGAGCGCGTGCTGACTATGCGTGAGGGTGCTGCAGCGATTGCCAAGGCGTATGAGGACAAGCAAGGTTTTTCGGTGCCTGCAATCTGCTCGGTGTTCGCGCTCTACATGCTGGCAAAGGCGCAAGACAATGGACACATGCGACAGTTTGCGCGCTACCTCATTGAGCGCTTGCGCGAGGTGGCGATACCTTTTGAGTTTGAAAGTATGGGAAGCGATCTGAAGGAGTTCTTGATGCGCTGGAAGTGAAGTAACAAGGGCGCGGGCGGGTAGCATCCCAGAAAGAACTTAATGACGATGATGCTGGTGGACTGTCACCAGCCAAACAGATAAGACGGATATATGCCAACACTCCATTGGGTGGGGAAAGACAAGGTGGTTAATCACCACTACGACGTACCTTTTCGCTTGCTAGACAAGAAATACAGTTTTATCGCCAAGGATGGCGCTCCTGCCAACTCCACGGGCAATCGAATCATTCATGGCGACAATCTTGAGGTGCTGAAAAGTCTGCTACCAGAGTTTGAGGGCAAGGTGAATTGCATCTACATTGACCCCCCCTACAATACTGGCAATGAAGGTTGGGCTTACAACGATGCGGTAAATGATCCGAAGATTAAGAGGTGGTTGGGGCTGGTGGTGGGTAAGGAAGGCGAAGACCTAAGTCGACACGATAAATGGCTTTGCATGATGTATCCGCGTTTGAAGCTATTGCATCGACTTTTGGCTTCTGATGGAGTAATTTTTGTTAGTCTGGACGATAACGAAATTTTTCACTTCCGCTTGATGATGAATGAGATTTTTGGTGAGTCAAATTTTTTGGCTCAGATCATCGTTCAATCCAATAAGCGCGGACAAACCTACAAGCAGATTGCCAAAACTCATGAGTATCTTCTCTGCTTTGGTAAGACAAGTCTTGCTGAACTGGGTGAGTTGTCGACCGAAGGAACTAACCTGCCTGAAAGAGATAGCTTTGGTAGCTATTCATCAAGGGAGCTTCGCAACCGAAACCCTAAATTTGGTCGATTCAATCGTCCGAATCTCTTTTATCCCATCTATGCACGCCCAAGTGAGGTTGATAAGGATGGAAACTATCTTGTTTCATTGGAAGAGCATGAAAACTCTTTTAAGATTGAGCCATATAACAGCGAAGGCGTTGAGAGTTGCTGGCGCTGGGGAAAAGATAAGTTTGTCCTAAAGACCAAAGACAAGACAACTGAATTCTTGTATGCCCGGCAGACCCGGGAGGGTGCATGGCGCGTATTTGAAAAGTACAGGAAAGAAACGGTGAAGGCGAAGTCCATTTGGACGGAAACCAAGTACATCAGCGAGCAAGGCACAACTGAGCTTGGTCGTCTCGGTCTTGCTACACGCTTTGAATTCCCTAAGCCTGTCGACCTGATTGTTGACTGTTTGGAGCTTTGTGACAACGACGAGGCAATCATTCTTGACTCCTTCGGCGGCAGTGGCACAACAGCACAAGCTGTTCTGAAGTTGAATGAACAAGACAGTGGTCGTCGCCAGTTCATCCTTTGTGAAATGATGGACTATGCGGAAGACGTGACAGCGGAGCGTGTGCGTCGGGTCATCACCGGCTACGGTGAAGAAGCGAAGTTCGTTCAAGGCACGGGCGGTGGTTTTGACTTCTTTGAGCTGGGTCCTACGCTGTTCAAGGAAGACAAGAATCTGAATGAGGATGTAGGCGAAGCGGCTATACGAGACTATGTTGCCTACACAGAGAGCATCCCGGCTTCGCAACAGTTTGCCAAAGACAACGCAATTAGCCCTTATGCTTTGGGGGCAACCGACACTGCCTTTTGGGTCTTCTACTATGAGAAAGATCGAGTCACGACACTTGATATTGATTTCCTTGCTGCTCTGAACATCAAGAGTTTGCCTTCCAGACCTGAGCAGTTCGTGATCTACGCGGACAAGTGTGCCTTGGACAAGGAGTTTCTGTACAAGCACTCGATCACGTTCAAGCGTATCCCACGTGACATCACGCGATTCTGAGAAGAAATATGGAACTCAAAGATTATCAAGCTGAAGTTCTGACAGATCTTGGCAAATATTTAGATACGCTGCTGGAATGTCAGGGGCACTTGACTAAGGCTTTTACAAAGTATTGGCAAGACCGGGGCGTTCTGAACCAGATCTATAAGAACAACGTCAAGGAAGTCCCCCACGTGTGCGTGAAGGTGCCTACTGCTGGAGGCAAGACTTTCATTGCGGTCAACGCGCTGGACAGAATCTTTTCGGCATTTGCGGAATACAACCCAACACGCTCAAAGTTTGTGGTTTGGCTGGTCCCTTCGCTGACGATCCTAGAACAGACCGTCAAGAACCTATCGAACATCGATCATCCCTACCGTCAGCGGTTGAATGACTTGTTTAATGGCCGTGTTCAAATTTATGAGAAGGCTGATGTGCTCCAAGGTGCTGGTTTCAATGCCGACACAGTGCGCGAGCAGCTTTCCATTGTCGTCATGTCGTTTGACTCACTGAAAGCTACTAATAAGGAGAACCGCAAAGCGTTTCAGGAGAATGGCTACCTTGCCTCATTTCTCAATGATGATAGTGAGGTGGTTGAGCCACTGGAAGGAACCGACCCTTCTGCTCTCATCAATGTCATGCGTAGCCTCAAGCCGGTGGTGGTGGTTGACGAGAGCCACAATGCAGAAAGCACGTTGTCCGTCGACATGCTTCGCAACTTGAATCCGAGTTTCATTTTTGACCTGACTGCGACGCCACGCGAGAACAGCAACATTATTAGCTATGTTGATGCGCTGCGCTTGAAAAAGCAGAACATGGTCAAGCTTCCCGTGATCGTAGCTAACCAGCGCACTCAGGAAGAGGTAATTATGGCGGCCCTGAACATGCGTCGTCAGTTGGAAGAATTTGCCAAGAAAGCTGAAGCTAAAGGCGGCGGCTATATTCGTCCTATTGTCTTGTTCCAAGCGGAGCCGAAGAACAAAGACGATACAACCACTTTTACGAAAGTCCGTGAAATTCTTCTGGACCTGAACATTCCTGCTGAGCAAATTGCAATTAAGACTGCCAACCTCAACGAGTTAAAAAAAGACGTAAACTTGTTGGATCGTAGCTGTGAGATTCGCTACATCATTACCGTAAATGCCCTAAAAGAAGGCTGGGATTGCCCGTTTGCATATGTGCTTGCGACGTTGGCAAACAAGTCATCGGTAGTTGACGTCACTCAGATTTTGGGGCGTGTGCTTCGTATGCCATACACGCGAAAGCACAGCACTGAATTGCTCAATCTGAGCTATGTTTTCACTTCATCCAACCACTTCCAAAACACGTTGAATCAGGTTGTAGCCGGTCTAAACAAGGCTGGTTTCTCCAAACGTGACTACCGGGAAGTGGATCTGTCGTCGCTTGCTCTGGAAGACGAGGCTGCCGTTCCAGGCACCCAGCACCAGCTTTCTCTTACGTCAACTGCTGAAACTCCAGAGGGCGGGACTGTTTCCGAGTCCTCCGCAGACACGGCGATTGAAGTAGAGAAGAGCAAGCTGAACCCAAATTGGGAAGAGCAGGCCATCCAACAAGCGGCAGGGGATGCGGCTACCAAAAGCGCGATTGACAGTGCTGGCGATACTACGGCTGTTGAGGAAATCAAGGCGCAAGCGCTCGCACAAGCTCAACAGTTTGAGCAACAAGCGAATGCCACCACTGGCGATAGTTGTCCTGACGAACTCAAATCGTATATGAACGAGCACAAAATAAAACCAATGTTCGAAGAGTCAGCAAAGGCTATTGAAATTCCTCAGTTCTTCATCAAACTTCCTTCTGATGGAGGCTTCTTCGACAGCGGCGACGAGTGGCACAAGCTTGCGAAGGAGAATTTGCTGTCCAACTTCGTCTTGGCAAATCTCGATGCGACGGTGAATTTCACCGCGATTGAGGCTGATGTGTATGCCGTGGATGCTGAAGAGATCGGAAAAGGGGAAAGTGCGCCAGCTTTTAAGGCAGTGAAGAAAGCTGAGAAGGAACGGCTCAACAATATCATCAAAAGCCAAGTACCATCAGGGCAAATCACATCTATTGTTGGGCGGCTGTTTAGTCTCATTGGAAAGAACGCCTTCTACCCTATCGAGGACAACGACGTAAAGCACTACCTCAGACGCATAGTTGAGGCGATGAGTCCTGAACAAAGGTCAGATTGCCTTGAGCGTGACTATGCCTATGTGAAGCTGATCAAGGACAAGGTTCAGAGCTTGGCCAATGAGTATGCGGAGAAGGAGTTTGGTCATTGGCTGACGACTCAAAAAATCACGCTTCGTCCTGCGTTTTCCCTCCCTGCAAGCATTGCTCCAAGCGACAACGCGCCTGCGATCAGCAAGAGTTTATATGTCACTGAAGGCGGTATTAACAACTTGGAAGCGAAGGTTATCCGGGGTGTAGCTGATTTGGAAAATGTTGTCTGGTGGCACAGAAACCTTGAGCGCGGCAAGGGATTTGTCATCAACGGCTTTCTGAATCACTACCCTGATTTCGTAGTGCTCACGAAGAACAACAACGTAATCATTGTGGAAACTAAGGGCGATGACAGGGATAACTCAGATTCGAAGGGTAAGCTGAAACTTGGGAAAATTTGGGAGTCTCAGGCGAATCAGCTATCTCATGAGACGGGCTACCGCTATCACTATATGATGGCATTTGATACGAACCGCATAGACGGCGCGTATGCAACGGGAGAGCTTCTAAAGATTATCGAAGATCTGTGATGCTTCACTCCCTAAAGAGACTGGCAATTATTTCCAGTCTCTTTATGTCGAATGATTCGTGCGCGATCTAATGAAGTTTCCGTCACACGAGCATCAGCGGGTCGCTGTACGTGTTTTTGCATTATGTTGAGGGTAAGCTCGAAAAAGCACTCGTCGCACCGATGGCAACAACGCATAACGCAATACTTAGCTCGATGCAAGACAAGCCTCTTTGTCTTGTTTTTGTTTTCATAAGGATCCTTTTTATTGTTTTTTACTCAGTATATTGATTGCCTTTTGATAGTCAACTGATATTAGATTGAATTGGCCGTCAATGAAACGCAATGCCTTTCGTTGACTTGATGGAAAAATGCGTTAATCTAATTTAAGTAGGACATAACAATAACAAGAGGAGACTACAATGAAGAAGAAAACTTCTGGCTTTACACTTATAGAATTGATGGTGACTGTCGCCATCGTCGGCGGTCTTGCTGCCATAGCGATACCTGCTTATCAGGACTATTCAATACGCTCACAACTATCTGAGGGCATCACGTTGGCGGCTGGCGCGAAGCCTGTCGTTGCCGAATATTATGCAAATCATGGTGAGTATCCTCCGAGCAATCAAGATGCGGGTTTTGCCGGTGCATCTGGCAAGTTCATCACAAGCGTTGAAATCAAAAGCGGTGGATTGATTGTTGCGACGCTTGGCAATCAGGTCAATGAGAAGATAGCGGGCAAGGTCGTCGTGCTCACACCTCAAGTCAATAGCGGCACTGACATTTCGGTTGCTGCTGCGTCCAGCATGGTCGACAAGGTCTTGGGCATCAATAGCGCAATGGCGGCTGATGTAGCTGGATGGGCTTGCTACTCGAACGCCGACGCAAAATATCTGCCTGCAAGTTGTGAGGTTCGCACAATCAGCAATGGTGCGACGGACGGAGGAAGTGGCACCCCAACAGAGCCAGAACAGCCAACTCTCGATACTTGGTCATCTACCACTGGCTCACGTTGGACTTTCGCTATATCGGGTCGTTATTCAGATATTGGCACGATCAGCTATCAAGACATAATCAGGACGCTAACAATTGACGGCGTGGACTATACACAAGCGTTTATGACCTCGGATGGCACACAAGTATTCAAGCCTGTCAATGGGTCTTCTGATTATGATTTCATCGCTCTGGGTGGCTTAACCTCTTCATTGGGTACTGGTAGCTTGATTTATGAAAAGAAGGGAACTAATCAAATGATCGTCTCATCAACTAAAAATTCTTCCGGTGTGCAGACAACACCACAAAAGACGGTGGACCCTTCCACTTATCCACAATGGATGAAGGACTATTTAGCTTCAACTCAATTCAAAAGCGGTGCAATGTAAGTGATGGAGAGAAAAGCCCTCTTGATTGGGGCTTTTTTGTTTTGGCCGTTGTGATAGCTGTTGACTATTTGAATGCTTGATGTTTAATGGAAGATAGAACAATAAGAAAAAAGGAGCTTCTATGAAAAAAATAATGATGCTGCTCATGTCACTTCTGGCATCGAGTAGCGCCTTCGCGGACGGGGTGTTGGGTGGCAATCTCTTTGACCCTGCTCCTGATAGCAAGGCACTTTGGGTATTAAAGGGAGTTTTTGGGGGATTGCTCGGTGGTGGCGGCGACCCGCTCAATACCGCAATCAGTATGTTCAATAGCTGCATCTTGATTGTAGGTGGCGTGCTTGCTGCTTACGTCATGTTTAGTGGCATCTTGAACACTGCTCATGAAGGTGAGATTTTCGGCAAAAAGTATTCAGCGGCTTGGATACCTATTCGCTATTGCACAGGAATTTCTCTCATCGTTCCTTTTCTTAATGGCTACTGCGTCATCCAAGCGATTGTGATGTGGGTTGCGGTGCAAGGCATTGGTTTAGCTGACAAGGTTTGGTCTGAGACCATGAGCGGTCAAAATCTTCAACAATACGTCTCCACCGGCTTAACGCGACCTGAGGCAATGCAGCTTGGCTTGAAGATTTACGAAAGCGAACTTTGCATGGCAATTTTGGAAAATGAGAAAACCACACCAGACGGCGCAACCTTGGGTTACAACGGCGTTCAACTCGGGATTACAACAAACGACACCGGCAACGACGTTGTTCTCAGTTTCGGCGCAACGAACGATGTGATTGCAAGACCTGACACATGCGGAACCGTCACTATTCAGAAGTTCACCGCTCCTGCTGTTCCTACGACCTCATTAGTTGGCTTTAGCGCATTAACGCTCACTGGCGACGCGCTGCAAAGAATGGTAGCCATCAACCAAGACAATATTCAGCAAGTTAGCGTCTTAATCAACGCAATCGCCCCTGTGGCAAGCAAAGACGTTGCGAACGTTTTGAGGGGCGGAAAAATTACTGATGTGTCGGGTGTGCGCACTGCGGTGGACGCATATGAAGAGCATTTGCGTCAGAAGGCATCTGAACTTGTTCTTGCAATGCAAAACAACAATGAACTGAGCCAAGCTGCGACGCAAGACGGTTTCATTACGGCTGGCTCGTTCTACACCAAGCTTTCGTCAGTCAACGACATGGTGAACCGCAGTGCGGCGAGCATCCCAAACGCAACGGGTGCGGGTGGAATGAATTTATCGGCCACGGCTGATATACAAGCAACCGTCTTCAAGCAAGTGCAAGAGGTCTACAACTCCACCAAGGGCGCGGGCACGATTACTTTCGGGGTCGGTAAGCAAGAAGGCGGTAGCGAAAGTGGATGGTGGCAGACAGTCAAAGACGCCGTTGCAGGTGGTCTTGACCCTCGCGTGCTCGCTAAAAAAGCATTTACTGATACTGCTGGCTTCGTGCTCAATGATGGCGAAAATCCCGTCATGGCTGTTCAACGCATGGGGCAATATAGTCTTGGCACGGCATCTACTGCGTCCGGTCTTTTGATGCTTGCAAACGTCACAACTGGTATTACCCCCGGTATCGCAAACACGATTTCAGACATCCTCAAAATCGTCATTCCTCCTATGCTGCTCGTCGGCATGACGCTGGCATATGTCATCCCCATGCTGCCAGCCTTTATCTTCTACATGGCTGCATTCGGTTGGGCGGTGTCTGTCTGTATGGCTATTGTCGCAAGTCCCCTGTGGATTGTGGCTCATCTCTCGCCTGAGGGGCACGACATGATGGGTAAAGGCGTTGCGGGCTATCAGTTGGTCTTGTCTCTGCTGCTGCGCCCCGTGCTGATGATTTTCGGCATGCTGTGCGGCATTGTGCTTGTGAGCGTTTTTGGTCAATTGCTTAATCGCATCTTTGCCGATACGTTCATCATGAGTCAAAGCGATAGCGGTTTCTTCACGCTCATTTTTGGCGAGTTGATTGCTGCTCCGATCCTCTACGCTTGCTTTGTGGTCATCCTGCTCAGAAAGTCCTTTGGGCTTATCCACGAAGTTCCAGACCACATCTTGAAGTGGATTGGTGGGGGTGACTCATGGGGCGCATACGGTCAAGCTGGTGGTGCAGAAGGTGCGTTTGCGGCTGCGGGTGCCGGTATGCAAGCTGTAGGTGGCGTCGCAAACAAACTTGGCACGCCAAACGGCAAGCAGGACGTTAAGAACGAAGGTCAAGGCAATCCGTTCCAAGACCTCAAAGACCGTGCATTGGCAGGTGGCGTAGGCGAGAAAGATGGTCTGAATGGTGGTGGCACTGGCGAGGAACGCAGTCTGTCCGATATTCAAGGCGAGGCGCAACAAGCGCAGCAGGAAGCCAATGAGGGCTATC
The DNA here is from genome assembly GCF_902459575.1 of Pandoraea morbifera. NCBI lineage: Bacteria > Pseudomonadati > Pseudomonadota > Betaproteobacteria > Burkholderiales > Burkholderiaceae > Pandoraea > Pandoraea morbifera. The sequence goes on along the minus strand of NZ_CABPSD010000001.1, from coordinate 579,948 downwards.
TGAACAACGCTGTTGAGGCGATGGGTGGAGAAGGCTCCAAAGAGGCTGAAAGCATGCTCAAAAACGTCGCTGCGTCACGCGAGAAAGACCCCTCAACGCCATTTAACAAACACGTCGACAACGCTGTCGCACGCGAGCTAAATCACAAATACGGTGCCGGTGTTGCTGCTGCGGTTCACGCGATGGGCGGCGGGTTCTCTGGCGAGAAGTTCCAAGACGCAATGAGCACGTTTGCAGGCAAAGCGAGCGAGCTTGACCAAGCGGGCTTGGGTAGTGGGGAAGTCAAGAAAGCGTTCGCTGGTGCCGTGGCTGACGCGAAGAAAGACTACACCGCACACAAAGCAGAAGCGACAGAGAAAGGCGAACAAGTGAAGCCATTCGGTCAGTTCATGCACGATAGCCTTGGGCGCATCAATACGAGCAGCGAGCGAATTGACTGAGCCAAATAGAAAAGCCCCAATCGGGGCTTTTTTTGCTCTTGGGGGTTGACAATGGTGGCGCATTTTGTAAATTGAATAATAAGTGACACTGATTACCAAGCTCTGAGTTTTCAAGCCTCCTATTTGTTCATCAAGCCTTGGTTTTCTCTCTATTTACTCTCTCAGTCACGATAAAGAAAAAGCCCCTGAAAAGGGGCTTTCTCATTTCCGCGTGCGTCGCTTTAGGCGGCTTTTTTCTTCTTCTTGTAAGCGGAGTATTCCTCAACAGTGACCTCGCCAAGCTGCTCGGGCTTCGGTGCGCCGCCATATTTCTTTTCAAGCGCATACAAGAAACTCAGCTTCTTCGCCTTATCGCTCGGGTCTGCAAGCCAAGCGTCAACGGAAGTGCCTGCCTTGTAAGTGGTGTTGCAACCTTCGGCTTCGATAAATGCGGGCGGGTGAGCGAGCCAAACGCCAGTCTTCGAGCCGTCCTTGGTCGATTTGAGCGGGTGGCTCATGGTCTTGCTGCCCGTGCCGGTGGTTGCCTTGGTCGTGCCGGTGGCAATACCAAGCTCCCTTGCGGTGAAGCCGTAGCGAGCGACGAGCGCCTTTGCCTGTTCAAGGGCGGGTTCACGCTCGGCTTGAACAAGTTCGTCTTTCTTCGCGGCTGCTGCCTTCAAGAGCGCGTCAAGGTCGTCAATGCTCAAACCATTGAGGTCGGCGGGAAGTGCTGCGGCTGCCTTATTGGAAGCCTTCGGTGCGGTCTGTTGGTCTGCCATGTTTTTCTATCCTCAAAAAAGTTCGTCTTGCTCAGTTCAGTCGCTCAAGGTCTTCCCTTGGCGGGGCGTCCCGATGGGACAAGTGCGAAAGCACACAATCTTTGCTAAGAGCCTTCACGGCGATTGAGTGCCAAGAAAGAGGGAACGTTTTTGCTGTTTCGTAGTGGGTTAGAAGTTGCGACGGGTCAACTGTAAGACATGACGATAAACTGAGTCAACAACAATCTATCAAGATGAAGGTAAGACGATGCACTTGATGATAGTGAACATGAAAAGCATGAAAAAAGCCCCGTTTTTGAGGCTTCATGGGTCACTGCAAGACTGGCGCTGCTGTCTGTTTAGTTCCAATCAGAAGCGTGTTTATGTCCTCAGTTTCCTTGACCATTATGAGAAAGCGCAACATATCTTCAAAGCCAAGCTCTCGCTTGAGAGCAAGCACGCCTCGCCCCTCAATGGTCGTTGCATCTGCAGTTGATAGCATTGCTTGCAAGTCCTCCATTGGAACTGCGTAATAACGCTCTGCGAGTGTTTTGAGGTCTTTATGCCCCGTAATCTTTGAGAGCATGATTGCGTTGGGGACTTTCTTTGATATGTTGTAAGTAGCGATTTTACGGCATGAGTGAAAAGTCAGGTTTTCAATCGGTGGTTCGGCTTCTTTGCAGCAATCTGAAAAAGCGTGCGTCACTGAATTAACCGTAGCCGAAAAAACAAGCCCTGTTTTCGTTTCTGACTTTTGATAAAGGTCGAGCAAGATTTCACGCATACGCTCGGTCATCGGAACAACTCTGCCTTTTTCCTCGGTGTTCTTCTTTTGCCAATCGTTTTTTTCTTGGAAGAGGCGAAGCGTATTACGCTCAAAGTCTACGCCTTCCCAAACCAATCCACCTTTCAAGCCTTGAGCACGCTTCTTCTTTGCCGGTTGAACAAGCTCGCCGCGCCTGAATGACATTTCAAGTGATAGCTCAATGATAGGGCGAAGCCAAGGGCTGCGCTTATCAACGATTTTGAAAAGACGCTCGCGCTCGTCGCCATTAAATTGCCGGTTTTTCGCATTTTGTGGCTTGGCAAGCTTAATACCTCGGGCGTGGTTATCAATCGGGAAAAGCCATTCGCCCTTAGCATGTTGCAATGTGCGTGAAATGACCGCAAAGAAGTTGCGAATAGAAGACGCGGAATAGGTTTCCGCTTTCAAGGTATCGCGTAAGCGCAGCATCTTTTCGCTGTTAAGCTGGCGCAATAGCGTATCTTCGCCAAGTATCTCAACAATCTTAGGGATACGGTGCAAGTTCTCATCAGCAGAAGCGCGTCCCTTGTAGTGTTCTTCCCAGCACTTATCGAGCGCTTGCTTAACTGTCATCGTCTCAAAGTCGAGATTGAACGTGCCGCCATTGACGCGCAAGCTTTTGATGGCTTCTTCTTCCTCTTTTGCCCATTTTTCTGCGGCTGCGTAGGTCGAATGCGTGGCTGAGCGCGCGACGGTGTTGCCCTTATCGTCTTTGAGCTTGATTTGGACTTCGAAGGACGTTTCAAGCTGGCGCATCTTTGCGCGTGGGTTAGCGAGGCTTGTGAGGTATGCTTGTGCCTGACTTTTGAGGCGGAATTTTTGGTCTTCCTTGCCCGATACGCTCACAACCCAAGGTGAGCGGTTTGCGATGTTTGCCATGTCGTGCCGGTGCTCTGTTCGTCGTTGTGGACGGTCTGGAGCTTAGCGCGTAACGGGGCCAGTTTGGGAAAAAGTTTGGGAAATTGGCTTTTACCGAGTTTGGGAATTTAGAAAAATGCTTTGAAAACAGTTGCTTATAATTTTTGTGTGCGATGCGAGAATTTGGGTTTAGGTCCTGACGCCCGCAAGGGTGTAGGGGTTCGAGTCCCCTTCCTCGCACCAACTCCCCGTTTTGGCATCGGTTTCGTGGATCTCACTTCTTCCTGAAATATCTCGCAAACGCTCGCCGACCTAGAGCACTCCCTCCCACAAGCGCCGCTGATCGCCTGCGGGGTCGTCCTCGACGCGGTTCTCACCGGCGGCCAGAAGCATGGTCGGGCGCTGCGTCAGTTGGAAGCGTGGCCAGGACGGCAGTGCGCTGTGCGAGGGCCGGCCGTCGCGCATGAAGGCGATCCAGGTTTCGTGAACCACTCCGGCAAACGCATCCAGTGCGGGCGTTTCGCGATACAGCATGGAGAGAAATGGCTCGTGGAAATTCTTCCAGACCATCGGCAACTCCGACGCATGCACGGCGAAGCCCCGGAAAGGGGCCTCCACTGATACCTGATCGTAGCGGTACATGTAGCTCTCGCCACCATTGCGGGCATGCGCCTCGGCCAATCTCAGCATGGGCACCCAGTATTCCTCGGCGCTCAGCAGGTCGATACGTCGCAGGAACGCATGCTGATCAGGGAAGGCGTCGCGATAGCGCTGGGCCATGCGCTCGATGGTGGGCACGTCGAGCTGCGCCATCTCGCGAGCCGCAATCGGCGCAGTGGTGGCCTCGCCTTTGCGATAGGCAGCCAGCAACTCGGGACGGAAGAAGATCAGCGATTCGTTGCGGTTGCTGCCGACGAGCAGGCGCAAGTGGCTTGCGTGGCCCTGTTCCAAGCTCAATTGCGGCGAGCGCGGCACGAAGTCGCCATCGATGACCGTGCGGAATGCGAAGTTGCGCGGATAGGCGGCAGCCGTGGCGATCTGCGCCTTGATCAACTGATCCGCCGGCAGGCTGAGCAGGCGCGCGCGAAGTGCCTCGCCGCGGCCATTCGGCTGCACCTGCTCGGCAAAGAGGTGCGCCACCTTGTACGCCTCGTCAAGCGAATGCGTGGTGAGGGCGCCGCCACTCTCGATGATTGCCTGCTGGAATGTGCCGCGCGCCGCCGGCAGCGTCAGCAGCGTGGAGACATTCTTGCCTCCGGCCGATTCGCCTCCCAGCGTGACGCGCTTGGGATCGCCTCCGAACGCCTGGATATTCCGCTGGACCCATTGCAGCCCCATCACCTGATCACGCAGGGCATTGTTGCCGGAGCCGCGATAGGACTCGCCCAGAAGGTCGCCTAGTTCGAGGAAGCCAAGCGCACCGACGCGATACCCGACGGTCACGCACACGACGCCATTGCGCGCGAACTGCGTGCCGTCGTAGATCGGCTGGCTGGTGGCACCGAACATGTTGCTACCGCCATAGATCCAGACGAACACGGGATGCGGGCCCGGCGTGTCCGGCGCCCACACGTTCAGATAAAGACAGTCTTCGCCCTGTCGCGCATCCCCGAGGAAATTGCGGCCGGTGCCGGCCTGGATGCGCACCGGCTGCATCGGCGCAGGACCGAAGGAGAATGCATTTTGCGGCTGGGTGAATCCGGGATGCGGCTGCGGTGGGCGAAAACGCAGTTCGCCCACCGGCGGCAGCGCAAACGGAATGCCCTTGAACACTCGCACCTGATCTTCCACCGCACCACGCACCGGACCTGCCGGCGCATCAATTGTGATGGCCCGACGCAACGGCTGCGGTTCTCGTGTCGACCGGGCGTGTGTAAGCAACGGTGCCAAGCTCCCCAATGCTGCCAAACTCGCGCCTTGGGCGATGAATCGTCGACGTCCTGTCTGCATGCTTCGTTCTTCCAGCGGGTTGAGGGATTGGTGTGACCTTGGGGCCAAGGTCTCCGGCACATTGTTGACGGCCGCCGCACCAGTGACCAATGACGTCTATTTGCGGCGCGGAGCCATGCGGGCCTCGGAATGCGTTACCGCCTGATTGTCGGGAGAATCCGTCAGGAATCGCACGCGGGAAGTGTAGCCGACGCTCGACGCGCAGGCCACGGGAAAGGAACCCGGCAAGACGTGTTACAGCAATGCGGGGATGGCATCGACCAGGAATTGAATGCCCTTGTAAATCTGGTACGTGCCGTAGGTGGCGCCGGCCACGAGGGCACCTTTGCCTGCCGCGACAATATATGGAATGGCGGGGATGAACATCATTTTGGCCTCCGTTCGTCAGCGCATTTATGCCCGGAAATTGGTGTTGCCCGAGCGGTGACGCCAGAGTATCAACGCGAGCCGTCGCGGTCACCTGTGATAAATCGCAGCCACATCCGCGCCGCGCCCCCAGTAAGACTGTGCCGCGGACGCGGGCCGATTACCCATCCGACGTGCCGATCCGACGCGCCTCGAAATGCCTCCCCATGGTCAGGTGAAGATCTCCATACGCCGATGCCACGCTGTAGCGTCGAGCCCCCGCGTTAATCGACGTCGCTTGCATCGCGCCCGTCGGCGCGCGGGAGGTTCCACTGGTAGCGCAGCGACAGGTAACGAAGTGCGAAGCATGCCGCAAGCGCGAACCAGGTCCTGCCGCTCGAAACCCACCCCATGCGTTCGCCGACAACCTCGATGCCCGCGCCGACAAGTGCCGCGGACGCATAGATCTCGCGCTGCAGTATGACGGGGACACGATTGAGAAGCACGTCGCGCGCCACGCCGCCGCCAACCGCGGTGGCAACGCCCAGCAGCACCGCCACCTCGGCATTGTGGCCATAAATCATGGCTTTCTGCGCACCCGTCACGGCAAACAGCCCCAGTCCGATGGAGTCGAACAGGATCACCGGGTGGGCAAGGCGCACCACCAACGGGTTCGCCGCGATCGCCATGAATGCCGCAGCCATCGAAACCGCAAGGTAGCGCCAGTCGGTCAACCCGCCCGGCGGCACCGCGCCGATGCACAGGTCGCGCAGAACGCCACCGCCACACGCGACCGTAAACGCGATAACCATCACACCGAACCAGTCGAGACCCCGGCCTCGGGCCGCGACCGCACCGCTGATCGCGAACGCGAACGTGCCCGCCAGGTCAAGCGTTGTGAAGAGTCGATGGTCGTTCAGGCCGGCTAGCGCCAATTCATGAACGTTCATGGATTCGATTCAGACGGCGACATCGGGGGGACACAGCCAGGCAGCGGCGGCAGTCAGCATGGCTTGCAAGCCCGTCTCAAGCGTGGGGTGAATCTGTGGCGCGAATTTCGGCGAGTGATTGCTGGGAATTCTGTTGACAGCCCTTTCCCGCTGCGCCGTGGCAAACACCGTGGGGTCGGTGCCGCCGACGAACCAAAACACGTACGGCACACGCCAGGTACGTCCGAAGACGCTGAAATCCTCACTGGCCGACGCCGGGCCTGGCGCCAGCGTAGCGTTCTCGCCAAATTGCCGGTTGAATGCCTGTGCCACCCATTCCGTCGCCACGCGATCGTTTTCGGTCAGCGGATAGCTGTTGATGGTGGTGAACTCCGGGGGGCGCTCGGCTCCAGACGCATCGCACTCTGCGCAGCATATGCGACGGATGGACTTGAGCATATAGTCGCGCGTATCTTCGCTGAACGTGCGCATGTTCAACTTGATGGTGGCATCGTCGGGAATGATGTTTTCCTTGGTGCCGGCCTGCAGGGAACCGATCGTAAGCACAGCCGGCTCGTTCGGCGCGATCTCCCGCGACACGACGGTCTGGAGCCGCAGCGTGGTCGCCGCAGCCATGATGACCGGATCGATCGAGGTCTGCGGCTGTGAACCATGCGAGCCGCGCCCGAAAAGCTTGATCTTCAGGCTGTCGCCGGCAGACAACGTGACACCGGGACGGTAATTGACGGTGCCGGCGGGCCCGACCATCACATGCTGTCCGAGGATGATGTCGGGCTTCGGAAAGCGGCCCTCGCCCCAGTCCCGCACCATGGCGTTCGCGCCCTCGGCGGTCTCCTCGCCGGGCTGGAACACGATCATGAGCGTGCCCCGCCAGGCGGCGCGATTCGTGGACAGGACGCGCGCCGCGCCGATCATCCACGTGACGTGCATGTCGTGGCCGCACGAGTGCGCCACCCCAACCTCGACGCCGTCCGCATCGCGCGCTTTGACGCTGCTGGCATAGGGCAGCCCCGTGTTCTCGGCCATGGGCAGCGCATCCATGTCCGCACGCAGCATCACGGTCGGACCGTCGCCGTTCTTCATGACGCACACCACGCCGGTCACGCCGACCTCGCGTGTTACCTCGTAGCCAAGGTCCTGCATCGTGTCGGCAACGATTTTCGCCGTACGCACTTCCTGCATCGATAACTCGGGATGCTGGTGAAGGTCCTTATAGAGCGCTTCAAGGTCGGCCATCAGGGCGGGTGCGGCGGAGTCGAGCGCTTGGGTGAGGGCATTCATGGTAGCTCCAGAGGGGCCAAATCACGTTGAGCGAGATCGGACGGAGCGCTCGCGAGGCAAGGGTCTCCGCAGCGTTCGGTTGACGTGCATCCATGCCGACTTTGCAGCGCACGGCTGCCGACATGTTGCGTTCTACCCGCCGAGCGCCCGGAAAGCGATGGCGTCCACAACAATGCCGATTCTGAGTCGGCGATGGCATCCGTGAGCCGCATCGCGATGAGGCGTCCGGAGCAAGACGGAGGAGAGCGTCGGCCATGGGAGAGCGCTTGGAATGCGGCCTGATCCGGGCCGTCGAAACACCATACGCCTCTCGCAATCGCCGATCAATGAGGGGATTGCTGATGCAATAGCCAAGTTTGGCGGGGCGGGCTGAAGTGAACCTTCCGATGGGTTTCGTGCCGCCCGATGCACGGCGCATGGTCGAGCGCCTCGCAACGCGTGCGGCCGCCGCGGCGTTGCCGCGCGCCTGCACGACGGTGGCGCGCCCCCAGGCGCCGACGCGCAGGCGCCTGCTCTGCTTCCAAGTCCCGGGACGGTCGGCAAAGCAGCGTCGCGTCGCCGGAACATCTCATTTCCTTTCGATATGGTTAGGATGCCAATACATCAAGCGCTGAGATCAGGCATGCCCTCTGCGGCCATCGTGGGTTCCCACGCGATGATCTGGTAGCTTGCCACTCCGGCCTGACGAAAGGGGTCTTCCGAAATCCATTGCGTGACGTCGTCGAGCGTGTTGGCTTTGGCGAGAATCACGCCGCCGGTTCGCGGCGACTTCCGGCCCGAGAGCAGGAAGTGCCCCGCTGCGTAATGGCGATTCAAAAAAGCGCGGTGCGCTTCCATGTGGGTATCCACTTCGGATAGCGGACGAAGGTAGTCGAGAAGGATGAGAAACAACATGAGGGTCCTCGTTGGGTTGGCTCAGGGGCGCAGCAGCATGGCACCTGCGGTTTGCCCGGCTTCCAGCCGGCGATGTGCCTGTGCCGCCTCGCTCAATGGCAGGATATCGCCGATCGTCGGTCGCAGCCCCGCCTGAAGTTGCCGGATCGTGGCAAGTGCGCCTTCGCGGTAACGGGCCCCATCCGTCATGAAGCGGAACACCCCCGGCCGGGAGAGCGCCACGGAGCGCGTCGGGCCCAGCAGCGACAAATCGAGCGGTCCGGAGTCGCCAGCCACCTGACCGACGTTGGCGACCATCCCGTAGGGGCGCACGCAGCCGAGGGTGTCGACCAGGGTCTGTCCGCCGATGCCGTCGACAGCGTAATCGACGCCTCGGCCGTCGGTCAGCCGCATGACCTCCGTCACGAAATCCGTCTCGCGGTAGTTGATCGCATGGTCGAGGCCGTGTTCCATGGCAAGCACTGCCTTGGCCGGCGAGCTGACGGTGCCGATGACGCGGGCGCCCAAAGCCTTCGCCCACTGCAGCAGCACCAATCCCAGACCGCCGGCCGCCGCGTGCACGAGCACGGTATCGCCTGCCTTGAGCGGGTAGACGTACGAGAACAACATGTGCGTGGTGATACCCCGCAGCAGCAGGCTGGCCACCGCGTCGTCGGATACGTCGTCGGGCAGCACGATGGCCCGGTCGGCCGGCAAGTTGCGGGCGCTGGCATAGCCGCCGGTGGGCGGGCCGGCATACGCGATGCGCTGCCCCGCACGCACCGAGTCGACGCCCGGCCCGAGCGCCTCGACGACTCCGGCCGCCTCGACCCCAAGCACCGCGGGAAGCGACGGCAACCGGTAGAGACCGGTGCGGTGATAGATGTCGACGTAGTTCACGCCGATCGCGGTGTGCCGCACGCGTATTTCACCGGCCGCCGGCGCGGGCAACGTGTCTTCCAGGACGGTCAATGCCGAAGCATCGCCATATTGGCCGATGACGATCCGGGAAACGGCGGATGTGTCGGGAAAGGATTCGCGCTGGGTCATGATGTTCTCCTGAGGAATGAGCTTGCAAGCGCAGCTTACGTTGAGCAAAATGACTCAACAATTCTCAAGAATTTGACATTTATTGTGCAAAAAAACACAGATGGCGATGCGGCCCGTGCCGCCGGGAAGCGTGCGCTGCAATGGGATGACATCCGCTACTTCCTCGAACTGGCGCGCACAGGCAGCCTGTCTGGCGCGGCACGGCGACTCAGGGTCGAGCATTCGACCGTGGCAAGGCGTGTCGAGGCACTGGAGCAGTCGCTGGGGATTCGGCTTTTCGACCGATTACCCAAAGCCTGGTCGTTGACGGCGGAAGGCGAGACGCTGGTGGCTCAGGCGGGGCGACTCGACGATGAGGCGCAGGCGTTCTCGCGAGTGGCGCTAGGTGTCTCATCCTTGCAGGGGACGGTCCGGCTCTCGGCGCCGCCAGCGTTCGCCGGTCATTTTCTCGCACCCCGGCTTGCCGCCATGCGCGGCAGATGGCAGAACATCGACCTCGAGGTAATCGGGGAAACGCGCGACGCCAATCTGGCGCGGGGCGAGGCGGATCTGGCGATCCGAATGTCCCGGCCCACCGCGGCGGGCCTGGTGGCCCGTGCCATTGCGGACATGGGGTATGGACTTTACGCAGCCCATGGCTATACCCGCCGACCGGCCGACGCGTGGGAGTTTCTCGGTTACGACGACAGCCTCGACCAGGTGCCGCAGCAGCGCTGGCTGGCCGAGGTCGCAGGCCATCGACGCTTCGTGTTCAGGAGCAATGACCTCACGGCATTGCTCAATGCCACACGCGTCGGCCTCGGCATTGCGGTCCTGCCCCATTTCCTGGCCGCCAACGACGACGCACTGGCATGGGTTCCCGACCCCGTGTGTCCCACCGTACGGAAGCTATGGCTGGTAATGCATCCCGACGTCAAACGCTCGCCACGTGTGCGGTTGATCGCCGATCTTCTTGCGGAAGTGGTCGTCGAGGCGCAAGGGCTGATACCGGGCAATGTCGCGGGATGATGCCGCCGCGCCGCCGCCATTCGGCAATCGCTCGCCATGGCGTCCGGCGTTGTCCTGTCGCCAGCCTGCCGGTTATCCACGACGACGGGCGAGACAATTGGCGATCAAACTGCTAATATACGTTCCGTAGCTATTTCGTATATATGGAGCCCGCCACATGGGTATCGTGAAGATTTCGGAGCAAATGCACGAGGCGCTGCGCAACACCAGCGGCGCGCTGAGTCGCTCCATCAACGCGCAGGCCGAGCACTGGCTGCGCGTGGGCATGCTCGCCGAGCTCAACCCGACGTTGAGCTATGGCGAAATCTGCCGCCGTCTCATCGAATCCGATGGCGCCACGGTCAGCGAGACCGCGGCAGCCGTTCCTCCCGCAACCGGTGCACCCGTCACCGCATTGAACAAGGTGGCCTAATGGTGCGCGAACGCGTTGTCATCCGCTCGAAAGAAGAAATCGCGCTGTCGCGCCACGCGGGGGAGTTGGCCGCACAGGTGCTCGCAATGATCGGCGAGTACGTCAGGCCTGGCGTCACCACCGACGAACTCGACCGGATCTGCCACGACTTCATCGTCAATGACCTCAAGGCGATTCCGGCCAACATCGGCTACCACGGGTACCCGAAGACAGTCTGCGCGTCGGTGAACCACGTCGTGTGCCACGGCATTCCCGGCGACAAGAAGCTGCATGACGGCGACATCGTGAACATCGACGTCGCGCTGATCAAGGACGGTTGGTTTGGCGATACCAGTCGCATGTACTATGCGGGCAAGCCTAGCATTCTCGCCAAACGCCTGGTCGACACGACCTACGAGGCGATGCTCGCCGGCATTCGTGCCGTACGCCCCGGTGCCACGCTGGGCGACGTGGGCTACGCCATCCAGTCGGTGGCGCATCGCGAGGGTTTCAGTGTTGTGCGCGCCTACTGCGGACACGGCATCGGCACCACGTATCACGATGATCCGCAAGTGCTGCACTACGGTCGTCCGAGCACCGGTCTCACGCTGCGCCCGGGCATGATCTTCACGATCGAGCCGATGATCAACGCCGGCAAGCCCGACACGCGACAACTCGCTGACGGTTGGACGGTCGTCACGCGCGATCGCTCGCTGTCCGCTCAATGGGAACACATGGTCGCTGTGACGGAAACGGGATTCCAGGTGCTAACGCAGTGGCCCGATGGCCTCGGCGAGTTCGCCCGGTATGGGGCGGTCGACGGCAGCATCGCTGTCACCGCGACCACGGCCGGCATCGCGAACGTCAACGCTGCCTGAGCGGCGGACGAATCGAAACGCCCCCCCGACCCCGAGCCGCGAAGTCCGCGCCTCAGACGTCGTCCGGGGCGTCTTCCAGCGTGAGCAGGCGATCGGCAAAGCGCCGGTAAATCCAGGCCGAAACGCTCGACGCGAGTGCCACCCAGGCAATGGAAATCACGGTCTGTAGGACCAGCGTGCCAAGCACCACCGTCGTGGCGCCAGGCAAGTAATGCAGCGCGGCCGCGAAGAGCATCGTCAGCACCAGACCCGCAACAATCAGCGGCAGGATGGTGGCCAACGTTGTCCCGAACATCACCCAGAAGTGCCCGCGAGAATCCTGCCATGCCGCCTGCCACCGCTTGCTGCGTCCCGCTGCGATTTGCGGGTAGATAAGCGACACGCGTACCAGCACATACATCAGTGCGCAGAACAGGAGCGCGAGCAGCGTGCCGATGATGGCGAAGGAATTGCCGTGCCCCGACAGGCGCAGCGCCAATGCCAGGCCGAAGGCGATCACGAACCATACGATGGCGAGCCCAACGACAATCTGGATCGACGCCCACAGATAACGCCAAAGATCGCGCCCGTACCACGATGTCTGCCGCGAGGCCTGCGCCCCAAGCACCGTGTATCGCATGACGTGAATGGCAAGCACGCAGAAGGCGACGAGATTGACGATCACCACGCCGAACGACATGAGGGCGATGCGCACCCGATAGGCGAGTGGTTCGCCGTTTTGGGCGGCTTGCATGGTTAGCTCCTTGAGCGAAATGCTCAGCGCCGAGGTCACCAGAATCACCACCGCGATACTCAGGCACAGCACGGGACGATTGCGCAGCGCACGGAGGCCGTCGCGCCATGCCCCCGTAAAACACTGCTTGAACGTGATCGGTTCCATGTTTCTCCCTGAGCGAATTTTGCTTCGGTCATCGAAGCTGTCTGGCGCCGGTGTGGCGCGCCGCCGCCATTCTTGCAGATCGGCCAGGGGCTGACAATTGCGCTGCGCTGGCCGACGTCGCCGGCAAACGCGGAGGGCGAAGGGGCGGCGACGGGACGTGCGGGAAGTGCGCGACGCGGGGAACGCATGGGGGGCGAAGAGAGCGGGGAAAGCGGGGAGAAGGTAGCACGCGAGGAAGGGGCGAGCGCCCGCGAACGCGTCAGGGGGGCGACGCTCGCGATGCGGAAGTCGCGTCGCGAGCGTGCAAGGAATTCAAGCGGAATTCAAGCGGCCATGAACTTGCGTAGCACTTCGGCATGGGTGACGACGCCCACCAGCCGGGCGGCGTCGTCGAGGACCGGTAGCGTGCCGTGCCGCTGCGTCATGAGCAGCGGCACCAGCTCCGAAATCGGCATGCCGGTCGTGGCGGTTTGCAGATTGCCTTGCATGAGGTCACGCACCGCAGGCCGCTGCCGCCCACCGATCGACACGCCGAATCGCGGCCAGTGCTGACGGCGGGCGCGCCGCGTGTGCAGGTCGTGACGCGTCACAAGTCCGATCACGCGATCTCCATCGACGACCGGCAATGCGTCCAGTCCATGCCGTTGCAACAGGCGCCAGGCGGCTGGCGCTTCGTCGTGCGGTTGGACCTTTGCCAGTGGGGGCCCCATGACGTCGGCGGCCGTCAATTCGCGGGCCCGGCGCGCGAACGCCTCCCGCTGGGTATCGCGCAGCAGGCTGGCCAGATCGTCGGCGGAGATGTCGAGCAATTCGCTGCGACGCGCCAGTGCTTTTTCCGCATCGGCCGTGGTCACGGGGATTGCCTGCGCGTTGACCGGCCGGGCCGGGGCCTGTGCGCGCATGGCGTGCGGATAACGATGGCCCGTCAGCGCGTGATACCCGATCGCGGCGCCGAGCAGCACGACCGACTGCACCGCAATGGGCTCCAGTACGAAACCGTAGCCGAGTGCATGAACGGCCGGCCCACCCAGCACGGCAGTCAGCGCCACGGCACCCGAAGGCGGATGCACGCAGCGGAACGTGAACATCAAGGCGATGGCTACGCCAACGGCCGTCGCGGCCGCGACGACCGGCGACGCAATGTACGTTGCGCAGGTCACCCCGACAACGGCCGCCACCAAATTGCCACCGAGAATCGACCAGGGTTGGGCGAGGGGACTGGCTGGCACACCAAACAACAGCACAGCCGACGCCCCCATCGGAGCCACCAGCCAGGGAATGTACCCCTGCGGGCCAAGCATCCAGAGCATGAGGCCGCCGGTCACGCCGATGCCGCACAGCGCTCCGAACCCCGCACGCAATCGCTCGCGCCAGTGCACGGCGACCACGGCAGGGAGGAAGCCCACGGCCCAGTCGCGCAAATCACGTCGTGTCATTGCCATTTCGTCCCTCTCCACGCGCACCGGTTTGGAGCGTCTGCTTGATATTTTGTGCATGATATATCGTATATCGATGAATTGGGAGGGCATGAGCGCGTGATTTTAATGCTGCGGCGCAGCGAAATCTCGACCTCGGTCTGCGCGCGGGTCGGGCGATGCACCAAATCAAGGAAAACGAGACGAGGCGGGGCGGCGGACCGGAAAATCGGCGAGAACCTTGCTAGCGCGGGAGGGGGACGTCCGCGACGCGGCGCGCCGCAGAGTGACGTCTGGCAAACCGGCGAGACGAGGAGACGACGGGCCTTCGCGACGCCCGCGAAGGGTAAATGCGGTCAGTGCATCGACGGTTCCGCCCGGCACAGTTCAAGCGGCCTCTGGGAGACGCGTTCATCAGCACCGATCGGCTTCAGTCTGGCGAGGCAATGGGGACTGGCGGCGCTCGCGAACGATGGAAGCGGGGGCACCGCAGCGACGGCGCCACCCGGCGAAGGCCATGCGGCTCCCGGGTGGGGCGTCGGGTAGCGCCGGTCAGCGACCGTTGCCGAGGACGATCTGCGAGATCACGCCCGTGGTGATTGCGACGAGAAGGAAGTCACCGCCAACGCCGACCCAGTGATAGCCGCGCGGCGGCGGGTTCAGGCGGTACTGGCGATAGTCGTCGACCACGTACTGCCGGTCGCGATATTGCTGTGGCACGCGATCGCCGCGGCGCCAGTTGGGGTGCTGCCATGAGTCCTGGTCCGGCGCCGGACCCGGCTGTGCGCGCGGTGGCGGGCCGCCGTGAGGTCCATTCATATGTCCTTTCTGAGGGCCATGCCCCGGAGGACCGCCGTGCGGACCGCCAGGACGCTGCCCCGGAGGACCGCCGCGATCGCCCGGCCCCCCCTTGGGCGGCGGGCCGCCTTGCGCGAGGGCAAGGGTGGAGGAAACCGCCAGACCGGCGGCGAGGCAAAGTGACACCATCTTGCGCATCTTCATTGTTTGCACTCCTTATCGTACGGCCGAAGGGCCTGACGCGGGGGAAGCATCCGAGATGACTAGCCAGCGACGATCGTCGCATTCTCGCGCTTCGTCGTCCACACGACGCGCGGCGGAAGCGAAAATCGTGCAACCATCCTACCATTGCCGAGCGAAAAAAGGCCCGGACCTGCCGAATGTCGTGCGACGTCAGGCAGTGCCGGGCAAGCAGGGACGCGGGGAAGAAACGCTTTCCAGAACCTTTCCGACGCTTACGAGATACCGTCGGGCGGGTGCATCGGAACCGGCGGCGCCATGGGCGCACATCGGGGGCGGGTCAGTGCGCCACTCGCCTTGGGGGACACGAGCGCGTCCGCCGGTTCGATGCATCCGTTTGACGTGGGGGCGCACGGCCGTGCGTCCCCACTTCGACGCGAAGCCCGTTGCAGAGCGTCGCGCCGTCCTGCCAGACTCGATTCAGCGAATTAGCGCGCTGCCACGGTTGCGCCCGAGGTGGGCGCCTCGGCCGTCGGCGTTGCTTGCGTCGTCGGCTTGGCCGGCGCGTTGGCGTCGGTGGTATCGCCCCAGCCGCCACCAAGCGCGCGAATGAGATTCACGGTCGACACTGCCTGCGCGCCGGCCAACTGCACCGCGCTGCGCTGCGATTGCAGCACGGTCCGCTCGGCGTCGATGACGTCGAGATAGGCGATCGAGCCTTCCTGATATTGCACACGCGAGAGTTGCGCCGCGCGGTTCGATGCCTTGACCGCGTCGTCCTGGGCGCGGGTCTGCTGCGCGAGCAGACGCAGGTTCGACAGGTTGTCTTCGACCTCCTGGAACGCCACGAGAACCTGCTGACGATAATTGGCGACGTCCTCTTCGTATTTCGCGCGGGCGCGCGACAGATTGCCGCTGCGCGCGCCGCCATCGAAGATCGGCATGGAGAGCAGGCCACCCACGACCGGGCCGAGCAGGAACGTACGGCTCGACCAGTTGAACAGGTCGCCCAGCGTGGCCGCTTCGAACCCGCCGGAACCGGTGAGCGAGAGCGACGGGAAGAACGCGGCCTTCGCCACGCCGATACGCGCGTTGGCCGCGGCCATGGCCCGCTCGGCTGCGGCGATGTCCGGGCGTCGTTCGAGCAGCGCGGAGGGCAGTCCCGCCGGAATCTGCACGGTGACGGGCACGAGCGGCGACGGCGCGAAGGTGAATTCCGCTGGCGTCTTGCCCAGGAGAATCGCCAGGCTGTGCTCGGACGCCGCACGCAAGCGCGCCACCGCCAGCGCATCGGACTGCGCCGTGGCAAGCTCCGCCTTCGCACGCGCCACGTCGAGCTCGCCGATGTCGCCCTCGGTGAAGCGTCGCTGCACCAGTTTGAGCGCTTCCTCGCGCAGCTTCACGGTCTGTGTGTACAGCGCCTGCTCGGCGTCGAGTTCGCGCAGGCTGAAGTAGTTCTGCGCAACGTCGGCCTGCAAGGCGAGTTGCACCGAGCGGTACAGCGCTTCGCTTTGTTCCGCGTCGGCACGGGCCGCAGCCACGTTGTCCGACACGCGACCGAAAAGGTCGACTTCGTAGCCGACGCTCGCTTGCGCGCGCCACAGCGTAAATGGTGCGATGTTCGTGCCGTCCGGCTGCATCTGCGAGGCGGGCGAAATCTTCTGGCGCGTCGGCCCGAACCCTGCATCGAGTGTGGGGAACAGGGCGGCGCGTGCCTGCCGCTGCACGCCGCGCGCTTCCTGCACGCGGGCGGCGGCTGCCTTCAGATTCTGGTTGGCCACGAGCGCGTCCTGCTCGAGCTTGTCGAGCGTGGCGTCGCCGAATACTTTCCACCATTCGCCGCGAGCCATCGCCTCGGCGGGCTCGGCGGTTTTCCACGTGCCGGCCTCGCCCGCCGGCAGCGTGACGGGCGAGGCCTCCTTGAATGCCGTGGGCGTCCCCTTGTCGGTCACCGACGGTACCTCATACGTGGGGGCCATCGAGCAGCCCGCCACCACCAGCAAGGCGGCGAGCAGCGTCGAGACGCCCAGACTTCGTTTGATCCATTGCGATTGCATGATTGGCATCCTTCAGACTTCGGCCTTGACGTTGTTGGGCATGGTCGATGCGTGGGCGCTGTGCAGCGGCTTCTTGCCCGCCAGCGTGCGCAGCAGCACGTAGAACACCGGCGTCAGGATCAGGCCGAAACCGGTCACGCCGATCATGCCGAAGAACACGGCCACACCCATGGCATGACGCATTTCCGAACCGGCGCCGGTCGACATCACCAGCGGCACCACACCCATGATGAACGCGATGGACGTCATCAGAATCGGGCGCAGACGCAGGCGGCTGGCCTCGATGGCCGCGGCCACGGCCGTGCGACCCTGCATTTCCAGCTCCCGGGCGAATTCCACGATCAGGATTGCGTTCTTCGCGGACAACCCCACCAGCACCATCAAACCGATTTGCGTGAAGATGTTGTTGTCCCCCCGCGTGAGCCACACCCCGAACAGCGCCGACATGATGCTCATCGGCACGATCATGATCACGGCCAGCGGCAGCGTCAGGCTCTCGTACTGCGCGGCGAGCACCAGGAACACCAGCAGCACGGAGATCGGGAATACCCAAAGCGCCGAGTCGCCCGCCAGAATCTGCTGATACGTCAGGTCCGTCCATTCGAACTTCACGCCGCGCGGCAGCGTCTCGGCGGCAATGCGCTCGACGGCCGCCTGCGCCTGACCCGACGAATAGCCCGGTGCCGGGCCGCCGTTGATGTCGGCGGCGGTGTATCCGTTGTAACGCACCACCATTTCCGGACCGTAGGTCGGCGTGACCTTCACCAGCGAGGAGAGCGGCACCATGTCACCACTGCTGTTGCGTGTCTTGAGCAGCCCGATGTCCTCGGCATGGGCGCGGAACGGCGCATCGGCCTGCACGCGGACCTGGTACACCCGGCCAAACTTGTTGAAGTCGTTCACGTACAGCGAGCCGAGATAGATCTGCATGGTGTCGAACACGTCGGTGATCGGTACGCCGAGCTGCTTGGCCTTGACGCGGTCGAGGTCCACGTTCAGCTGCGGCACGTTGATCTGATACGACGAGAACGTCGGGCCCAGTTCCTTCGTCTGCGACGCCTTCTTGATGAACGCCTGCGTCGCATTGTTGAGCGCCTCGTAACCCAGCGCGCCGCGGTCTTCGATCTGCAGCTTGAAGCCGCCGAGCGTGCCCAGACCCATCACCGGCGGGGGCGGGAACACGGCAATGAACGAATCCTTGTTCTTCGAATACTCGGCGTTGAGCTTCGCGGCGATGGCGGCAGCCGACATCGACTTGTCCTTGCGCTCGGCAAAGGGCTTGAGCGTGATGAAGGCGATACCTGCCGACGACGAGTTGGTGAAGCCGTTGACCGACAGGCCCGGGAATGCCACGGAGCTCTTCACGCCGGGGATCTTCAGCGCAATGTCGGTCATGTCGCGGATCACCTTCTCGGTGCGATCGAGCGATGCGCCGTTGGGCAACTGCGCGAACGCCACCAGGTACTCCTTGTCCTGCGCGGGCACGAATCCGCCCGGCACCACCTTGCCCAGCAGGATCGTCGCGCCGATGAGCACGGCGAAGATCGCCATCATGAGCGCCTTGCGACCGATCACGCGCGTCACGCCCTGGCCGTACTTTTCCGAGCCGCGATGGAATACACGGTTGAACGCCCGGAAGAAGCCGCCGAGATAGCGATTCATCTGGCGGGTGAGCCAATCGGGTTCGGCGTGATGGTCCTTGAGCAGCAGGGCAGCCATGGCCGGCGAGAGCGTGAGCGAATTGAACGCCGAAATCACCGTCGAGATGGCGATGGTCATCGCGAACTGCTTGTAGAACTGCCCCGTGAGGCCCGACATGAACGCGAGCGGCACGAATACGGCCACGAGCGTGAGCGCGATCGCGATGATCGGGCCGCTCACTTCGCGCATGGCCTGGTACGTCGCCTCCTTCGGCGAGAGCCCGGCCGCGATGTTGCGCTCCACGTTCTCGACGACCACGATGGCGTCGTCGACCACGATCCCGATGGCGAGCACCATCCCGAACAACGACAACGCATTGATCGAGTAGCCAAATCCGAGCAGCAGCGCGAAGGTGCCCACGATCGACACCGGTACGGCAAGCAGCGGAATGATCGATGCACGCCACGTCTGCAGGAAGACGATCACCACGATCACCACGAGGGCGATGGCTTCGAGCAGCGTGTGAATCACGGCCTTGATCGATGAGCGCACGAACTGCGTCGGGTCGTACTCGATGCGGTACTCGACGCCCGGCGGCATGTCTTTTTGCAGGTCGGCCATCGCCGCGCGAACCTCGTCGGAGATTTGCAGCGAGTTCGCCCCCGGCGACTGGTTGATACCGAGACCCACGGCCGGCTTGTTGTCGAGCAACGAGCGCAGGCTGTAGGACGACGCGTCGAGTTGCACGCGCGCCACGTCGCCCAGATGCGTGACCGCACCGTCCGGCGAGGTCTTCAGGATGATGTCGCGGAACTCCTCTTCCGTGTTCAGGCGACCGCGCGCATTCACGTTCAGCTGCAGCGGCGTGTTCGGGCCGGCCGGCGTCGCGCCGATCACCCCGGCCGCGACCTGTACGTTCTGCTCGCGAATGGCCTTGACGACGTCGGACGCCGTGAGGCCGCGCTGCGCGACCTTGGCCGGATCGAGCCACACGCGCATCGAGTAATCGCCCGCGCCCCACAACTGAACTTCACCCACGCCCTGAATGCGCGAGAGCCGATCCTTGACGTTGATCAGCGCGTAGTTGCGCAGGTACGTCATGTCGTAGCGATTGTTCGGCGAAATCAGGTGCACCACCATCGTGAGTGTCGGCGACGACTTGATGGTCGTGACCCCGAGGCGTTGCACGTCGTCCGGCAGGCGCGGCAACGCTTGCGCCACACGGTTCTGCACGAGCTGCTGCGCTTTGTCGGGGTCGGTGCCCAGACGGAAGGTCACGGTCGTGGTGAGGTTGCCGTCGCTATTCGCCTGCGACTGCATGTACAACATGTTTTCCACGCCGTTGATCTGCTCTTCGAGCGGCGATGCAACGGTTTCGGCGATGACTTTCGGGTTCGCGCCGGGGTACTGGGCGTGCACGACGACCGACGGCGGGACCACTTCCGGGTACTCCGAAATCGGCAACTGGAACACGGCGATCAGGCCGGCCAGCAGCGTGACGACCGAAAGAACCCCCGCGAAGATGGGCCGGTCGATAAAGAATTTTGAGATGTTCATGACGAAACTCTGGGGTGTCGTTCAGGGCGTCGCATCGATTACGAGCGCGACGCCGTTGCCGCGGTGGCCGTGGCCGCCTGGGCAGGTTTGACCGGCTTGGCCGCCGGTGCCGGCGGTGCAGCGTCCGCCACGGCAATGTCGTGACCGTCGCCGGTGTCGCCGGCCATCTTCACGGTCTTTGGCGTCACCGGGTCGCCGGGACGCACGCGCTGCAGACCGTTGACCACGATGCGCTCGCCTTCCTTCAGGCCGCCGGCGATTTCCACCAGCCCCCCATGGCGCTCGCCAAGCTGGACTTCGCGGTACTGCACCTTGTTGGCCGGATCGACCACGAGCACGAACTTCTTGCTCTGGTCGGTGCCGATGGCGGCCTCGTCCACGAGCAGGGCGGGGTGCGGCTCGCCGCCGCCAACCCGAATACGCGCGTACAGCCCCGGCACGAGTGCGCCGTCGGCGTTGTCGAAGCGCGCGCGCACGCGGATGGTTCCGGACGTGGTGTCGAAGCGGTTGTCCACCGAATACACGGTGCCCTTGCGCGAATAGCCCGATTCGTTGGCCAGGCCCAGATCCACTGGAACACCGCTCTTTCCGGTATCCCGCGCGAGGTAGCGCAGATACGTTTGTTCGTCCACATCGAACGCGGCGTACATCGGCGAGACCGAGACGACCGTGGTCAGCGCGGGCGACTGGGCACCGGCCGAGACCGTGTTGCCAACGGTGATTTCCGCGCGCGACACGCGTCCGGCCACCGGCGCCACGATTTGCGTGTAGCCGAGATTGATGCGCGCCGTCTCGAGCGCCGCACGCGCAGCCTTCACGTTGGCCGCCGCTTCGCGTGCGGCGTTTTCCTTCTGATCGAAGTCCTTCTTCGCGATGGCGTTGTCGGCGATCAGGCGCTGCGCGCGCGCGAGGTCGGTGCTGGTAAAGACCTCACGCGCCTGCGCCGACGCGAGTTGTGCGGCCGCGCGGTCGACTTCCGCCGCATACGGGCGCGGGTCGATCGTGAAGAGCGGGTCGCCCTTTTTCACGAGTTGCCCGTCCTTGAAGTGCACGGCGGTGATGGTGCCCGACACGAGCGGCTTGATGTCGACGCGGTCCACGGCGTCGAGCCTGCCCGAGTAGCTTTGCCAGTCCGTCACGGTGCGCGAGATGACGTTGGCCACATCGACCTCCACGGTCGGCATGACCTGCGCGGCGGGGGGCGTGCTGGCGTCGACGCGCACGACGGTCAACGTGCCGATGGCCACGAGCGCGGCGGTCGCGGCGGCGGCAATGAGTACGGGTTTGCGAGCGAGGGTAGTCATTATTGGATATCTCCGGGATCGGATGGACTCACTGGGTGGGGCCGGCGGCGGGCGGCGCCAGCCGGCGTGTCAGGAACGCGGCCACCTCCCGCAGTGCGGCGGGAAGCGCGGCCAGACCGTGATGGGAGGCGCTGCGATGGCGCGTGACCTGCGTCGGCACGCCCGCGGCGATGAGTTCGGCGGCGTACTTTTCAGCTTCGACGTGAAGCAGGTCGTGTTCCGCGGACGCGATCAGCGTGGCCGGCAAACCGGCCAGCCGCCGAGATTCGAGCGGCGCGGCGTAGGGATGCAGGCGCTGCGTCGCATGCGGCAGATACTTGCGGTAGCACTGCGCGCACTCGCTCGCTTCGATGTCGCTGGGCGTGCGGCCGTCGGCCAGGCGCGTCATGCTCGGATCGAGCAGCGGGGCGAGCAGCGCTTGCGCCGAGATGAGGATCTCGCCGCGATCCCGGGCGATCATCGTGAGCGCGGTGGCGATGTTCCCGCCGGCATCGTGACCGGCGACCGCCAGGCGGCGCGGGCTGGCGCCGTACCGGCGGGCATGGCGTTGCAGCCAAAGCGCGGCGTTCCAGGCGTCTTCCGGCGCGGCCGGGAACGGATGCTCGGGCGCGAGCGAGTAGCCGACCGAGACGATGAGCGCCGGCACGTGCGTGGCGAGATATCGCGCCGCTGCGTCGCCGTCGTCGAGCGAACCGGCGCAGAAGCCGCCGCCGTGGAAGTACAGGACCGCGGGCAGATGCGCTTCGAGCGGCACGACCACGCCCGGTTGTCCCGCATGCGCGTGGGCCGCGCGCACCGATGCGGACGGCCCCGTCGGACGGTACAGCCGCAACGTGACCGGACCGACGTGGCCGGCGATGTTCACTTCCTCGATACGCAGCCCGTCGTCGTTGCCGGGGCGACCGGTATCCGTCGTCGCTCCCTTGCTTCCCGATTGCGGCTTGGCGTTGCTGGACATATGGCTTTGGGTTCGCGCGAGCGATACCCCTCTGATGACATTCGATGGAACGAAGTCTAGAGGCCACGGACATCCGGATAAACGCCTATAATTTGGCAACACTGTTCGGCCAGCTCGACTAATCGACCTGAGCCTTACGGGCATTGGCTTATGCCGTCGACCAATAAGCTCAGGGGGTCGGCGTTGCCGCGACATTCGCGGATCGGTCAGTGCAACCGCGTTTTCATTGGGGAAATATCATGGATCGCTTGCAAGCGATGCAGGTCTTCACGCGAGTGGTCGAGGCGAACAGCTTTTCGCGCGCGGCCGACAATCTCGGGTTGCCACGCACCTCGGTGACCACGATCATCCAGAACCTCGAGTCGCATCTGGGTACGCGCCTGTTGCAGCGCACGACCCGACGGCTCAATCTAACGCCCGACGGCGCTGC
Organism: Pandoraea morbifera; assembly: GCF_902459575.1. Taxonomy (NCBI): domain Bacteria; kingdom Pseudomonadati; phylum Pseudomonadota; class Betaproteobacteria; order Burkholderiales; family Burkholderiaceae; genus Pandoraea; species Pandoraea morbifera. The sequence goes on along the minus strand of NZ_CABPSD010000001.1, from coordinate 557,162 downwards.
GTATTACGAGCGATGCCTGCGCATTCTCGCGGACATCGAAGAGACGGAATCGTCGTTTCGCGAGAGCAGCCAGCGCGTGCGCGGCAAACTGCGCATCGACATGCCGGGCTCGCTCGGCAAGCTGGTGGTGCTGCCGTCGCTATGCGAATTTCACGACCGTTACCCGGAAATCGAGCTCATGGTCGGCATGGGCGACAAGCCTGTCGACCTGATCCAGGAAGGCGTCGATTGCGTGCTGCGTGTGGGCACCTTGCAGGATTCGAGCCTCGTGGCGCGCCGTGTCGGGCTGTTCCAGAGCCTGACGTGCGCGTCGCCCGCGTATCTCGAGCGCATGGGCATGCCGCATACGCTGGAGGATCTGCAGCGGCACACCGCGGTGCATTACTTCTCGAGCCGTACGGGCCGCGTGATCGACGAGCAGTTCCTCGTCGACGGCAAGGAGGTCGAAATCCACATGCAGGGCTCGGTTGCCGTGAACGACGCCGAGGCCTATCTCCAACTTGGGCTGGCGGGCTTCGGCACGGTGCAGCTGGCGCGCTTCATGGCGCTGCCGTACCTCCAGTCGGGGCAACTGGTCGAGATCCTGCATCAGTGGAAGCCGCCGCCCATGCCGATTTCCGCCGTCTACCCCCATAACCGCCATCTGTCGCCAAAGGTGCGCGTATTTGTCGACTTCATCGCCGAACTCTTCGAGCGATGCCCGTTGTTGCAGGGGCTCGACGAGACGGCGGGGCAGTGCAAGCCCACGGTCGCGGCGGCCGACGCGGACGGCAAGGCCAACGATCGCTGGACGGCTTACGGTACCGAGATGGCGCCGCAGGAGGTTGTGGTTTGACTCGGCAGGGGGCGGCGCGGGTTCGGCTCGCGACGCCGGAGGATGCGCCTGCGATGGCGGCCGTCGAGCGCAGCGCGGCGGCCCGCTTTCGATCGTTGCCCGAGCTGGCCTGGCTGGCCGATGGCGAGCCGATCTCGGCAGCGGACCAGCTTGCGTGGATTGCCGGTGGCACCGCGTGGGTCGCGACCGACGCCGACGATGCCCCGGTCGGATTGCTCGACGCCGAAGCCTTCGGCAGTGCGCTCCATGTCTGGGAGCTGTCGGTGCATCGGTCGTGGCAGGGCAGGGGGATCGGGCGCGCGCTGCTCGACGCGGCGATCGGGCACGCGCGCGACGCCGGATTTCGTGCCGTGACCCTGACCACGTTCCGGGACGTCGCGTGGAACGCGCCGTTCTACGCCCGTGCAGGCTTCGAGACTATCGACGAGCACGCCCTGTGCGCGCGTTTGCGCGCGGTACTGGAACGCGAGCGCGTTGCAGGACTCCCACCCGCACGGCGCTGCGCCATGCGGCGCTCACTGATCGCCGGATAGGCCGCTCGCGCTTCCTGCTGAACGGCCGCCTTCGCCGCATTTCCTGGCGCTCCACCTGCCCCCACCGCTCCCGCGTTTCCCGCCTTTTCGCTGTTGGCTCGCGTCACTTTTTGCGGCATGCGGCCCGTCACGTGTGGGCGATTCGTGCATGCCGCGACAGAGTCGCAATGCGACACTAAGTCCCTCTTTTCCAAAACACCGGGGGACGCCATGCGGGGTGCCGCCGCAACCGTCGCATCACATCATTGGCCATGTGCCGACATAGCGCCCGCGTCGTCGCGGCCCGGGCTCGCGGCGCGTGTCAACGCACTCGATATCGCGCTAGGCCGGATCGAACCGGCCGACGCCGTCGCGCGGGACAGGGCGATGCACGCGTTTCTCGCGAGCGGCCGGAACACGTGCGACGCGCCGTGGCTCACGCAATTCAGCACGACGGAACACGACAGCCAGTCGCTGGCGAAGGCGTTGCACGTTTGTCACGTGGCCGCGCAGCCCCATGGACTGGCGTTCGTGCGGGACACCTTTGGCCAGGCCCGCGTCGACGCCTGTGTGGGCGAAGTGCTGTCGCAACTGCATGCCGACGCGCGAGGCGCATTGTTCCTTTGGCGGCCGCGTCCGGGGACCGATGCCGATTTGCCGCGCGTGCTGCCGTCGGGTGTGGTTACGCTCGCCGTGCCGGGAACGCCGGGCTGTCGCGTGCCGTTGGTGGCGCAGTGCATGCGGGACGCGCGCCTCGACCTGACGCCGGACGAGATGGCGCAGTTGCTCACCACGCCATGCGTTCCTCATGGCGGGGGCACCGTGATGTACGCCCTGACGCAGGCGGTTCTGGACGAAGACGGCAAGGCCGCGGTGGCCGGCCTCGTGGACCTCGTGCAGGCGTTCGACGGCAGTCTTCCGTGTGCGCTGCACGACCTCGAGTCGCGCGGGCTGTTAAGGGAGTTGCGATGTCTCGCATTCAATACGCAGTCGACCAAGGAGAGCCTGCATGGTGGTCAATGAGGTAACCAAGCTACCGGCCAGTCCGTACGTCAACAAGCATTTCGACGAGTCCGGGATCGAGGACATCCGGCGCAGCATCGCCGCGTTCGACGCCGAAATGCGTCCCGAGCGCGGCGCACTCGAGGGCCAACGGCAGGTCATCGGGCAGTTTCGCGACGCAATGACGCAAACTTCGTCGGTCGGTCGATTCCGGCAGCTTTTCGGGATGAGCGGGAGTCAATGGCGTCGCAGCGATGCCGTGACCTGTCACATTGCGTCGTATTACGTCGGACTGCGCGTCGAGCTCGCACGCATCGGGCAACCGGCCTTCGATGATGCCTGCCGCCGGCAACTGCACTCGCTCACGCCCGAGGCACGAACGGAAATGCTCGCCCACCCGATGCTGGGCGACCTCGGCGCGATTGTGCTCACCACGCCCGGCGTCGGATTGCGCTGTCCGCTCACGACGGCGGGCATGGGCGACGCCGGCATCCATCTCACGCAGGCCGAGGCGGTATCGCTGCTCGGCGCGTCAGTGCGGCCCGACGAATCCCGCACCATCCTGCAGGCACTGAGTGAGCTGACGCTGAGCGACCTGTCCATGAATGCCACCTACGCGCTGCTGAATCTCGCACTCGACGCCGACGGTAAGGTGCCCGAGTCGCTCGACGGCAACGCGTTTCGAAAGCTGTTCTGTGACCTGTTCGATGCGCTCTGGCGCGACAAGCATGCCGAGAGTGCGACGCTTGCCGCATCGAACTTCTTTGCGCAGGAGGGCGACAACCTTCGGCTCGGGCATATCGACTGGGTATCCGCCAAAGCGGCGGACGCGCAGGTACAGCGGGTGCGCGGCATGTCGCTGCTTTGCCTGGGCGGCGAGCGCTCGCGCGTGCGGCAGGAGTTGCGCCTGGCGAGCGCGTTGCACGCGGAACTGGCCGCGGGACGGTATGAGGGGGTGAGGCGTTACGACATCGCGGCGACGACTTATCTGGCGGCGGCGTCGAAGCACGAGGCGCTGAGCCATCTCGATGCCGCTGCGTTCGCGTACGGCTTCGCGGCGAAGAATTTTGCGCGTTGCCCGGGCAAGGCGGCGAGCATGCGTGCGGCACTGGAGCAAGCCGTTCAGTGTCATGGCAAGGGCAGCGCGACGTCCGCCGCGCACCTCGTCGTCGAGTGCGCCGATATTTACGCGGTGCGCGGCGCCAGCGAGGAGGCGGTCGCCCTGTACGAGGAGGCGGCGAAACAATTCATCCGGCTGGGAAATCGGGATGAGGCGCAGCGCAATACCGCGCGGGCGAAGGATCACAGGATCCACGTCGATATTCGCGTCATCAACCATGTGCTGGACAGCCGGCGCGTCATGGCGCATCGCCTGCGCGGGACGGGGATGGAGACCGTGGCGGCAATGCGGCCCGACGAGCGCGCGCCAGATGCACCGGATCCGGTGGCGCCGACCTGAGTCGGGGATGCCCGCGACACCCGATAGGGTGTCGTTGGGCGCCGGGCGCGCCCAACGACACGGCAACGCTCAGTGCGCCGCCGCCTCGGCGACGCGTTGGCCGATGTGCGCGAGTGCCTCGTCGACCTGGTCGATGAGAATCAGGCACAGGTCGCCCGGTTGCAGACGCCCCAGTGCCGTATCGATGGCGAGAAACTCGCCATGGATCTCGTCGACGTGGCTGGCGCGGCGTGCCCCGGCGAGCCCCTCGCGCAGAAGCCTGAGCACTTCGCCGTCCTCGCGGCCGCGCTGGCACTGATCCTGGTAGAGCAACACGTCGTCGAAGGCGTCGCCGAGGATTTCGGTCTGGCGGCGGATGTCTTCGTCACGACGGTCGCCCGCGCCCGAAATCACCACTGAACGGCGACGCGCCGGCATCGTCTCGACGGCCTGCGTGAGCGCGGCGATCGCGTCGGGATTGTGACCGTAGTCGGCAATGACCGTTGCGCCCTTGTAGTCGAACACGTTGAAGCGACCCGGGGCGGTGCCCGCATCGTTGACGAACGTGGCCAGACCGGCGCGGATCGTCGTCGCATCGATGTGCAGCGCCCAGGCCGCGCCGATCGCCGCCATCGCATTTTCGACCTGGAAGCCGATGGCGCCGCCGCGCGTGAGCGGGATCGCCGACAGGGCGTAGCGCGTCTGCTCGGCGCCGTGGGCCGTGACGATGCTGTCACCGTCGACATACACCACCCGTTTGCCTTTGGCGCGATGCGTAGCCAGGACCGGGTGCGTGGCATCCGTTGCGAAGTACGTCACGTCGCCCGGGCAGGCGTCGGCCATGCGCGCCACCATCGGATCGGCGGCATTGAGCACGGCCATGCCGCTCGGGGACACATTGCGCACGATCACGCTCTTGAGCACGGCGAGGTCTTCGACCGTATTGATGTACGACAGGCCCAGATGGTCGCCCATGCCGATATTGGTCACCACGGCCACGTCACAGCGGTCGTAGGCCAGACCCTCGCGCAGCAGGCCGCCGCGCGCGGTTTCGAACACGGCCGCATCCACATCCGGGTGCATCAGCACATTGCGCGCGCTGCGCGGGCCACTGCAATCGCCCGTGTCGATACGCTGGCCGCTGATGTAGATACCGTCGGTGCCGGTCATGCCCACGCGCAGTCCCTGCTGGGCGATCAGGTGAGCGATCAGGCGCACCGTCGTGGTCTTGCCGTTCGTGCCCGACACGGCCACGAGCGGAATGCGTCCGTCGTCGCCGTCTTGGAACATCGTGGAGACGATCGCTTCGCCCACTGCGCGACCCTTGCCGTACGACGGCTGGAGGTGCATGCGCAGTCCCGGCGCGGCATTGACTTCCACAATGCCGCCGGCCTGCTCCTCGAAGGGCTTGGTCACGGTTTCGCACACGGCGTCGACCCCGGCGATGTCGAGCCCAACCTGCAGCGCCGCGGCCACCGCGCGCGCGGCGATTTCCGGATGGACGTCGTCGGTCACGTCGGTGGCGGTGCCGCCGGTCGACAGGTTGGCGTTATTGCGCAGCACGACACGCGCGCCGGCCTCCGGCACGGAGTCCGCGCTCAGCCCCTGCTTGGCCAGTGTGGCGAGGGCGATATCGTCGAAGCGAATCTTGGTCAGCGACGTGGCATGCCCTTCGCCCCGGCGCGGGTCGGCGTTCACCGCGTCGACGAGCTGACGCACGGTGTGTACGCCGTCGCCGGTCACTTGCGGCGGGTCGCGACGCGCCGCGGCCACCAGCTTGTTGCCGATCACGAGCAGGCGGAAATCGTGGCCCGGGATGTAGCGCTCGATGATCACGTCGCGGCAGATGTCCTGCGCGACCTCGAAGGCCTTTTCGATCTCCTCGCGCGTGCGCAGGCGCACGGCCACGCCCTTGCCCTGGTTGCCGTCGCGCGGTTTGACGACGACGGGCGCATCGATTTCCTGCACCAGCTTCCACGCCGCTTCGATGTCGCGCACGGTACCGCCAAGCGGCACTGGCACGCCGGCCGCGTGCAGCAGCGTCTTGGTCAGGTCCTTGTCCTGGGCGATCGACTCGGCCACCGCTGACGTCCGGTCGGTTTCTGCGGCCTGAATGCGGCGCTGCTTGCTGCCCCAGCCGAACTGCACCATCGAGCCTTCGGTCAGGCGGCGATAGGGAATGCCCCGGGCGACGGCGGCGTACACGATCGAGCCGGTCGACGGGCCGAGACGCACGTCTTCGTCGAGATCGCGCAGGCGGTACAGGGCGTCGGGCAGATCGAACGGCGTGTCTTCGAGTGCGGCGTGGATAAGTTGCTGCGCCAGATCGAATGCGAGGCGACCGACAGGCTCCTCGCTGTACTGCACCACCACCTGAAACGTGCCGGGCTCGATGGTTTGCGTCGTCTGGCTGAACGTGACCGGACAGCCGGCGGCGGCTTGCAGGTGCAGCGCCGTGGTGGCGAGCGCGTCGGCGAGCGACACCGGACGCTCCTCGGCGTCCGGCGTGAGCGCGGGCAGCTCGGGGAAGCGGGCGCGCAGGCGGGCCTCGAAACCGGCCAGATTGCCGATCGAGTATTCCAGATCGGTGCAGGTCACGATCGCCTCGATGGCGGTGTGACGGCTCCAGAGGTTCGGACCGCGCAGCGCGCGGATACGGGAGACTTCCATAAATTGCAATCCCTGTCTGTCCACTTCGCGTCCCTGTATACCGGTTGGTTGGCGAGAAAAAACGACTGTGGCTTGGGTGTTCGGTAACAAACTAACAGGCGCCTCGGAGACGGCGGCGCGGGACGCGCCCGCGAACCGCCGCTCAGGCGCGGCAACGACTCGGGGGCTTCAGGCGGCCATGGCCCGCATCGGTTGACCCATCCACAGATGCACGAGATCGAGCATCGCGGCAGCACCGCCTTCGTCGGCCTGCAGCAAAAGCAAATCGCCGCTCGCCAGTTCGGCCAGCGCCGCTTCGGCCGCCGTGCGGCGGGTGCCGGCGTCGACCACTTGCACCTTGCGCTCCACCGCTTCGATGCCGGCGCGAAGCTGGGCGCGCGATTGCGCCAGCCCATGCTTGCGGGAAACGCTCAAGTCGTCGCACAGCACTACGCGCTCGAAGGTCTGGCCGAGCAGGCGGCCTTCGGCTTGCAGGTCTTCGTCCATGCGGTCCAGACCCGGGCCGTAGACTGCGATGCGGCGCTCGGCGGGCAGGGTGGCCAGGGCGTCGGCCAGTGCCTTGAGCGCCGGCGCGTTGTGTGCGTCGTCTACCACGACCGTGGCGCCCTGCTTCTCGAATAACGTAAAGCGGCCCGGTGCATCGACCTGGCCGACGTCGAACGTCGTCACACCGGCGCGCAGCACTTCGAGCGCCACGCCCATCGACCAGGCGGCAGCCACTGCGGCGAGCACGTTCTCGACCTGGAAACCGACCCGGCCGGCATACGTCAGCGGCATGTTCGCCGTGGCGCCCACGCCGACTTCCTCCGTTCCCGTCGCGAGCACCACCTGGCCATCACGCACGAACACGGTGCGCTTGCCGGCGGCACGGTGCTCGGCGATGGCCGGCAGATGCTCGTCAAGCCCGAAAAAGATCACATCGCCGTCGCACAGTTCGGCCATTTCCACGACCAGCGGATCGCGGGCATTGAGCACGGCCACGCCGTCGGGCAGCACGACATCGACCTGGGTGCGCATTACGCTGAACATTCGGTCGACGTCTTCGACGAAATACTGACCCAGATGGTCGGGGCGGTCGATGTTCGTCACGATGCCGACCTGGCAGCGGTCGTAGGCGAGGCCTTCCGAGAGAATGGCGGTGTTGTCGTTCTCGAAGACGGCAGCGGTCACGCTGGCGTTCATCAGCACGCGATTCGCGGCGTCCCAGTTGGCGCGGTCGCCACTCTGGACAAGGCGCTTGTCGAGGAACAGGCCGTCGCTGCATGCCAGACCGGTGTGCTCGCCCGCCAGTTGCAGCAGGTGCGTGAGCAGACGGGCCGTCACGGTCTTGCCGTTGGTGCCCGTAATGCCGACGACCGGAATGCGGCCGCTGTCGCCGTCGGGGAAGAGGTGGTCGACGATGGCGCGGCCCACGGGGCGCGGCGAACCGTCGGCCGGCTTCAGATGCATGAGCAGGCCCGGCCCGGCGTTGACTTCGACGATGGCGCCGCGCTGCTCGGCGAGCGGGCGGGAGATGTCTTCGGCCACCAGGTCGACGCCGGCGATGTCCAGCCCGACGACACGTGCGGCGAGCGAGGCGTGCGCGGCCACGCTCGGATGCACGCGGTCGGTGACATCGAACGCAACGTTGCCGTTGCGCTGGATCAGCACGTTCCTGCCCTCGGGCGGCACCGAGTCGGCGTCGAAGCCCTGACGCCGGAGTTCGAGCCGCGCGGACGAATCGATGCGCACGCGATTGAGCGGCTGGTCCTCGGCGCTGCCGCGACGCGGATCACTGTTGATCTGGCGCTCGATGAGTTCCAGGATGGTGTGCTGGCCGTCGCCGACGACCGACGCCGTTTCGCCCATGGCAGCCGCCACGACGCGTCCGCCCACCACCAGCAGGCGGTGCTCGAGACCCGGCACGAAGCGCTCGACGATGACGCCGTTGCCTTCTTCGAGTGCCACCTCGAACGCTGTGGTGACCTCTTCTCGCGTGGTGAGATTGATGAACACGCCGCGACCGTGGTTGCCATCGTAAGGCTTCACGACGACCGGCAGGCCGATGTCTTCGGCCGCTTCCCACGCGTCGTCGGCGCTGTCGACGAGCCGGCCTTCCGGCACGGGCACGCCGCACGATTCGAGCAGTTGCTTGGTGAGGTCCTTGTCGCGCGAGATGCTCTCGGCGATGGCCGGGGTGCGGTCGGTCTCGGCCGTCCAGATGCGGCGCGCGGCGGCGCCGTAGCCCAGTTGCACGAGATTGCCGTCCGACAGTCGCAGATGCGGAATGTCGCGGTCGTCGGCCGCATCGACGATGCACGCCGTGCTCGGGCCAAGGCAGTGCTTGTCGACCAGGCCGCGCAGGTGCTCCACGGCGGCCTCCACGTCGTAGGGGCGGTCCTCGATCGCCGCCATGACGAGGTCGCGCGCCGAGAACAGCGCCGCGCGGGTCACATCTTCATGCCAGGCGCGAACGATGACCTTGTAGACGCCCCGGATCGGTGTCTCGCGTGCCTTGCCGAAGCCGCCGGGCATGCCGGCGAGGTTCTGGAGTTCGAGCGTGACGTGTTCGAGGATATGGCCCGGCCAGGTGCCTTCGCGCAGGCGCTGAAGAAACCCGCCGCGCTCGCCAATGCTGCAACGATGCTCGATGAGCGTGGGCAGCCACTCGGAGAGCCGCTCGGGGAACCCCGGGATCTTGTTGGACGGGAAGTCCTCGAGTTCGCCGATATCGACCCATGCCTCAAGCACCGGCCGATATGTCCACATATTCGGGCCGCGCAGCGACAGGACATCGAAAATCTCAATGTCTTTCTTTTTCATCTAAGGCTAATTACGCGTGAGGGCGGGTTTGGGAGAGGTCGGCAAGGCCGGTTTCAGACGGCACGGCCAGTCGCGCTCTTACAGTTAACTGGTTACTTAACGCAAAAATTCACATTCGGTTGACCGTCGCAACAATATTTCCATGTTGCACCGTGTCATGCGGGAACTCCGCGCCGCAAAAGGCGTCGCTGTGGTTATACTTGCGGCAATTTCGCGGACTGACAGGGAAAGTTCGCCTCGTTTTCGACCCCGTTTGCCGATGTCCGCCCCTTGAGGACACGTCTGCCGCAGCAATGACCGACACCTCCGCTCCGGCGGCTTCTTCCGCCGCCACCCCGACCGCATCCTCCGAGAGCCGCCCCGCCGGCGCCTCGACTTCCGTGTCGTTCGCATCCACCCGAAACGCCGCCGCCGAGCCGTGGTATCCGTCGCTTGCGGCCCGGTTGGCCGACGGCGAAACCGTGCTGGCGTGGCTATCGCTCGATCTGGACGCCCGGCTTCACTTCGCGCAGGGTGTCGCCGTGGCGACGGACCGGCGCATTCTGGCGTGCGAGGCGCAAAGCGGCCGGCCGACGCCCGCGACCCACGTTTGGCAATCGTGGCCGTATCGCGCAGACTTGTCGATCACGCATACCGACCACGCCGGCGTGGGCTCGCTCGAGCTCTGCGACGCCCGCGAGAAACTGGCCACCTGGCGCTACACCCTGGGACACAACCCGGCAGCGCTGGCGTTGATGGACACCATCGTGCGTGAGCGCGACGCGCTCGTCGCCGGTCATGCCGCCCGCCACGAGCCCGAAGCACCGGGCGTCTGCCCGATCTGCCAGGCCGAACTGCCACCGGGCGACGACGAGTGCGCACAGTGCAACCCGGAAGCGGAGGCCCCGCCTTCGACATGGGCGTTGCTGCGATTGTGGCGTTTCGCCAGGCCGTATCGCTTCCAGCTTTTGGCGGGCTTCCTGCTCACGCTTTGCGCCACGGGTGCCACGCTGATCCCGCCGTATCTGACGATGCCGCTCATGGACAACGTGCTGATTCCGTTCCAGAACGGCAAGCCGATCGATTACATGCTGGTCGGCAAGTATCTGTCGGGGCTGCTGGGGGCGGGGTTGGTGGCCTGGGTGCTCGGCTGGGCGCGCACTTACCTGCTCGCGAAAGTGTCGGAGCGCATCGGTGCCGATCTGCGTACGGCCACGTATTCGCATCTGCTGCGTCTCTCGCTGGAATATTTCGGTGGGAAGCGCACCGGCGACCTGATGGCGCGCATCGGCTCGGAAAGCGACCGCATCTGCGTGTTCCTGTCGCTGCACCTGCTCGACTTCGCGACCGACGTGCTGATGATCGTCATGACGGCGGTCATTCTGGTATCGATCAATCCGTGGCTGGCGCTGGTCACGCTCGTGCCGCTGCCGTTCATTGCGTGGCTGATTCATCTGGTGCGCGACCGGCTGCGTCACGGCTTCGAGAAGGTCGACCGGATCTGGTCCGAAATCACCAACGTGCTGGCCGACACCATTCCGGGCATTCGCGTGGTCAAGGCCTTCGCGCAGGAAAATCGCGAGGTGGCGCGTTTCAAGGAGGCCAACCGCCACAACCTCGTGGTCAATGATCGTGTGAACCGGGTGTGGTCGCTGTTCTCGCCGACGGTCACGTTCCTGACGGAAATCGGCCTGCTTGTCGTGTGGATCTTCGGCATCTGGCAGGTTTCGAAGCATGAGATTACCGTCGGCGTGCTGACGGCCTTCCTTACCTATATCAGCCGTTTCTATACCCGTCTCGATTCGATGAGCCGCATCGTGTCGGTCACGCAAAAGGCCGCCGCGGGCGCAAAGCGCATCTTCGACATCCTCGATCACGTCTCGAACGTGCCCGAGCCGGTCAATCCGGTGCACCTCAAGGAAGTGAAGGGGGCCATCGATCTGCGCGACATCGGCTTCCGTTACGGCAACCGGGCGGTGATCCGGGGCATGGATCTGCGCATCGCGCCGGGCGAGATGATCGGTCTGGTCGGACACAGCGGCTCGGGCAAGAGCACGCTGGTCAACCTGATTTGCCGTTTCTACGATGTGGCGGAGGGGGCAATCCAGATCGACGGTGTGGATATCCGCGCGCTGCCGGTCTCCGACTTCCGCCGCAATGTGGGCCTGGTGTTGCAGGAGCCATTCCTGTTCTTCGGCACGATCGCGGACAACATCGCTTACGGCAAGCCCGACGCAACGCGTGCCGAGATCGTCGCCGCAGCGCGTGCCGCGCACGCGCATGAATTCATCCTGCGTCTGCCGCATGGTTACGATTCGCTCGTGGGCGAGCGCGGCCAGGCGCTCTCGGGCGGCGAGCGTCAGCGAATTTCCATTGCGCGCGCGCTGCTGATCGATCCGCGGATCCTGATTCTCGACGAGGCAACGTCGTCGGTCGACACTGCTACCGAAAAAGAAATTCAGAAGGCGCTCGACAACCTCGTCAAGGGGCGCACGACGATCGCCATCGCGCACCGTCTCTCGACATTGCGCAAGGCCGATCGCCTGGTGGTGCTCGATCGCGGCAAGATCGTCGAAGTGGGCAACCACGACGAACTGATCGCGCGCGAGGGCGCCTATTACAAGCTCTACCAGGCGCAGCAGCGCAACGTCGACACGGACACCGACGAGGCCGTGGCATCGGCCGAGGCCGCCGCGAGCGTGGCCGCGGTGACTGCCGCCCCGGCCCAGCCGCTGTCCGTCAACTGAACCGTTCGCGAAGACTCCCATGCAGATCGATTTCACCCTGTCGCGCAACGCCTTTGGCCGTCTGGTGCTCACCGATGCCGCCGGCATCGCCCACGAAGGCGTGGTGCCGGTGCGCGCCTTCCCTATTGCCGCGCCTGGCGAAGGCCTGGCGCTCGTGAGTCTCGAAGGCCGCGAACTCGTCTGGCTCGACTCGCTCGACACGCTGCCTGCCGGCATGCGTGCGCTGGTGCAGGAAGAACTCGCCGCACGCGAGTTCATGCCCGAGGTGCTGCGCATCAAAGGGGTGTCGACGTACGCGACGCCCAGTACCTGGACGGTCGAGACCAACCGCGGCGAGGCCAGGTTCGTGTTGCGCGGCGAGGAAGACATTCGCCGGCTCGGCGCGCAGACGCTGCTCATCACCGACAGCCACGGCATCCACTTCCTGATTCGCGATTCGTCCAGGCTCGACAAGGCCAGCCGCAAGATCCTCGACCGCTTCCTCTGATCCGACTTGGGCGTTTCACGCGCGTGCATTTCGCGCGATCGCGCGGCACTGGTAAAATCGCGCTTTTGCTTTTTGCGGTGATGCCGATGTGGTTCAAGAATCTTCAGTTGCACCGAATTCCTGCCGGTTGGTCCATGAGCGTCGCGCAAATGGAGGAGGCGCTCGAGAAGCACGCCTTCCGCGAGGGCGGCAGCCTCGAAATGCAGGTGCAGGGTTGGGCGCCGCCGCGAGACGGCGGGGAGCTCGTGCATAGCGTCAACCGCCAGTTCCTGTTGGCGTACCGCGCCGAGAAGAAGCTGCTGCCGACGACCGTCGTCAATCAGGTTACGCGCGCGAGGGCGGCCGAGCTCGAGGAGCAGCAGGGCTTCAAGCCGGGGCGCAAGCAGATGCGCGAGCTCAAGGAGCAGGTCACCGACGAGTTGCTGCCACGCGCGTTCGGCATCCGTCGCGACACGCGCGTGTGGATCGATCCAGTCAACCGCTGGCTGGTGATCGACGCCGCTTCGCCCGCCAAGGCCGATGAAGTGCGCAGCCTGTTGCTCAAGACGCTCGACATCACGCTCGAGAGCGTGGAACTCAACGAGGCGCCGGTGGCGGTGATGACGTCGTGGCTGGCGGGCAACGACGCGCCGGCTGGGTTCACCGTCGACCAGGACGTGGAACTGCGCTCGAATACCGACGAGAAGGCCGCCGTGCGCTACGTGGCGCACCCGCTCGACGGCGCCGACGTTCGTCAGCACATCGAGGCGGGCAAGCGTTGCACCAAGCTGGCGATGACGTGGAACGACCGCATCTCGTTCGTGCTCACCGATGCGTTCATCATCAAGCGTGTGACGCCGCTCGACATCATCAAGGACGCCGCCGATCCGACGGCCGAGGGGGAGGCCGAGAAGTTCGACGCCGACGTGGCCCTCATGACCGGCGAACTCGCCCGCATGCTCGACGATCTCGTCGAGGCCGTGGGCGGCGAGCGTCAGATGGACAAGGCCGCCTGAGGTCGTTCGACGCGTCCGACATGTGCCGAACCACGGACGCGGGCGGACGGTGAGCCGCATGTGCGTCGCGCCTGTGGGTCAGGCGTCATCCGGCATGAAAACGCCGCGATGCCCGAAAGGGCGTCGCGGCGTTTGTTTTGCGGTGTGCGGATCAGGCGCGTGCCGGCGCCGTCGAACGCGCCGGTGAGGCGTAGGGGGGCGACGTTGCCGGGCGTCAACGCGCCGGCCAGCGCCATGCGGCGCGCAACCGGTCCCGCATGAAGTCCACGAACGCGCGCGTGCGAGGCGCCAGGTGCTGGCTGTGCGGATACACGGCATGCAGCGGTGAGGCCGGAATCGTCAGCTCGGGCAGCACGCGCACGAGGCGTCCCGCTTCGATATCGTCGCCGACGTCCCAGATCGACTTCTGGACGATTCCCGCGCCGTGCAGCGCGAGCTCGTGAGCCGTGTCGCCGTCGTCGACGACATACGTATCGCGAACCTGTACCCGAACCGTTTCGGACTGCCATATGAATCGCCAGTCGCCATGCGGGGAGTTGCCGAACAGAATGCAATCGTGTTGTTGCAGGTCGCCTGCGTCGCGCGGCGTGCCGCGCCGTGCGAGATAGTCGGGCGAGGCGATGAGCACGCGATAGTTGGGCGCGAGTTCCTGAGCGACGAGGCTGGAGTCGGGCAAGGTCCCCACGCGGATCGCGACATCGATGCCGTGCGCCACCAGATCGACCCACAGATCGCTCAGCGACAGATGCACTTTCAAGTCCGGATGCCGTTCGCGAAACGCCACCAGCAGTGGGGCGAGCTGGCGGCGGCCGAACGCGCGCGGCGCGCTGATGCGAAGCACGCCGCCGACGGTGTCCGACTGCTGCGTCATCAGTCGCTCCGCCTCGGCAATTTCCGCAAGGATCCGCCGACAACACGTGTGAAACACCTGACCTTCCTCGGTCAATGCCTGCTTGCGCGTGGTGCGATTGAGCAGTCGCACACCGAGCCGCTGCTCAAGGAGTCCGAGCCGCTTGCTCACGACCGCGAGCGATAACCCCATCTCGCGCGCGGCCGCCGACAGGCTGCCCGTGGCAACGATGCGGTCGAACAGGGCGAGGTCGAGCGTGTGGTCGATCATCCGGCAATGATTCTCAAAAAAATGGAGAGAGTGATTCCGATTTTCGAGGGATTATCGCTTTTTGCAATAGGGATCACAATAGCCGCATGACATCGCGACACCTTTTGCGCTGCGGCGCGCGGCAGGCGTCGATGTCGCATTTCCGCCAGGGTTACTTTTGCTCATTCAGGAGTCTCAGCATGTTCAATTTCGAAGGTCAGCGCGTGTTGGTCATCGGCGGCAGTTCAGGCATCGGTCGCGCGGCGGCGCAAGCGTTTGCAAAGGCAGGCGCGGCCGTGACGATCGCCTCGCGCAGTCAGGCGAAGCTCGACGACGCACTTGCCACGATTGGCGGCACTGCCCGTGCGGTGGTGCTCGATACCGGCGACGCCGACGCCGTGGAACGATTTTTTGCGGCGCACGCCCCGTGGCAGCACGTCGTGGTTTCCGCGGCCCAGACGCCCACGGGGCAGGTGCGCAAACTCTCGCTCGAAGACGCTCACGCGGCATTCGACAGCAAGTTCTGGGGGACTTATCACGTGGCGAGGTATGCGCGTATCGAGGACGGTGGTTCGCTCACGCTCACGTCGGGCTACCTGAGTGTGCGTCCGAGCACGGCGTCGGTGGTGCAGGGTGCGATCAATGCCGCCGTGGAGGCGCTCGGCCGCGGGCTCGCGCTCGAACTCTCGCCCGTTCGCGTGAACACCGTGTCGCCGGGGCTGACGGTCACACCGCTTTGGAACAAACTGACCGAGGCCGACCGCGAGACGATGTATCGAAACGCGAGCGAGCGCCTGCCGGCGCGTCGCGTCGTGGCCGCCGACGATGTGGCCAACTCGATTCTCTATCTCGCGGGCACGCCGAGCGCCACGGGTTCGACCGTGCTCATCGACGCGGGCGGCGCGATCGCCTGACATTCGGAATTTTCAGGAGTTCAAGCATGCATATCGATCTGAAGGACAAGCTCGCGCTCGTGAGCGCGTCGACAGCGGGCATCGGGTTCGCGATTGCTCACGGACTGGCGAGTGCCGGTGCGACGACGATCGTCAACGGGCGTTCGGCCGCGAGCGTCGACGCGGCGGTTGACAGGTTGCGCGAAGCACTGCCGCATGCACAGGTACGTGGCGTGGCGGCCGATCTGTCGACCTCCGCGGGGTGCGACGCACTCGTGGCGGCCGTGCCGGATGTCGACATTCTGGTGAACAACGCGGGCGTGTTCGGGCCCCTGGATTTCTTTGACATCCCGGACAGCGAGTGGGAGCGGTTCTACGACATCAACGTGATGAGCGGCGTGCGCCTGTCGCGGGCCTACCTGCCCGGCATGGCGCAGCGAGGTTGGGGGCGCGTGATCTTCATCTCCTCTGAGTCCGCCCTGAACATCCCCGAGGACATGATTCACTACGGCATGACGAAAACGGCGCAATTGGCCGTGTCGCGCGGCCTGGCCAAGCGCATGCGCGGCACGGGCGTTACGGTCAACGCGGTGTTGCCGGGGCCGACGCTGTCCGACGGCATGGCCGACATGCTGCGGCAGGCAGGCGTTTCCGAGAGCGCCGACATGGCACTGGCCGCGGCGGAGTTCGTGCGAGCGCACCGCCCGTCGTCGATCATCGGTCGGGCGGCCAGCACGACCGAGGTCGCGAATATGGTGGTGTATGTTGCGTCGCCGCAAGCGTCGGCCACCACTGGCGCTGCCTTGCGCGTGGACGGTGGTGTGATCGACTCACTATGAGCATTCTTCCCGTATGACACGATGGCCGTCCGGCGAACCGGTCTCGACGGACGGGCATGGCGGCGTCGGGCCGGAGATTGCTGCGCCGCGACAGGCGTGCGATATCCATGCGGCGCATTTTGACCTGACGCAAAACGCGGTATACCCGAATGACTTTCGAGTACCCATTTCGATAGCGATTGCCTAGAATGAAAGCGTGCCATCCCGCCATGTCGAAGTTAGGAGGCCGCCATGCTTACAGGGAGCTTGATAGCAATGTTGGTGATCGTGCTGGTCGTCGGCGCGGCCGTCGCCTGGCTCGTGGACCGCAACTGGTGCCGCGAGCACCCGAGTGCGCGGCACACGTGGCGGCGCACCCGTCGTGGCGACGTACGGCACGGTTGAATCGCGCCGCAATATCGGGGCCATGCGCCCCGAACAATGAAAAGCCCGCCTTCCGGCGGGCTTTTTTGTTGCGGCTGACACCTCAACAGCAGGCTGGGCGCTCAGGCGACGGCCTGGAGGACGTACTTGCCCTGGACAGTCAGGCGCGGGGACTTCACACCCGGCTCCAACTCTTCCCATTCGATCAGTTTGCTCTCGAGCAACGATTCGAGGTCCGGGCGATTGAGCTCCACTTGCTCCGGAGCGTCCTTCACCAGCATCAGGGTGGCAAATTCATGATGACTCAGCATCTTCGTCTCCCGGTTTGCGGTTCCACTAGGGGTCCCTCGTCAGGGACTTTAAGGATAGGTCACGAATATGGCACTTGCGCGACAAAATTCGCACTTTCGTTGCTGCTGTGCAGCAATCGTTTTCACGGACTTTTCCACCGCCAGAGTAGCCTTTTGCCATGACAGGAACGTGTCAATCCACGCTCGGCAGCTACTGTCCGATGGCATGCGAAATGCCGATGTATGCTGCGGTGCAATAAGGGTGATATTTGGGTAAATCGTAGGGGTGCCCTGCTGATTTGCGGTTTGCTCGCACGCAAGGAACGGTAGAATGGCCCAATTTGCCAGCAATTCGCGCACACCCACCTGACATGCCGCAAAAGAAAACGCCGTACTTCGAGTTACGCAGTGGAGCCGTCGATACCCTGCACTTCGTTGTCAAGACGCCGCAATTGGACACTCTGCGCTCGGAGCTGGCGCAACGTTTCGAGGCGACCCCGGAGTTTTTTGCAGGCGACACGGTCGCCATCGACGTTCGCCGGCTGGCGGGCGACGAGCGCGTTGCCGTGCCCGCGTTGGCCGAAATGCTGGCCGAATTCCGCATGAAACCCATCGGCGTGGTCGCCAATGCCGAACAGGCCGAGTGGGCAGTCGTCGACGGTCTTCCGCGACTGGACAGCCACGAGCGCCGAGTGCCGCGTGCGGCCCGCGAAAGCGCGGGCGAGGCTGACGCCGAGGCGAGTGTGGCCGAGGCGGTGGCGCCCGCCGCGCCGACGCCCTCCGAGGCGTCGGCGATTCCTTCGACCATCATCGACCGTCCGCTTCGCTCGGGTCAGCAGATCTATGCGAAGGGCGATCTGATCATTCTCGATCTCGTGAGTTATGGGGCCGAGGTGATCGCGGAAGGTAATATTCACATTTACGCGCCGCTGCGGGGGCGGGCACTGGCAGGTGTGAAGGGCAAGCTCGATGCGCGCATCTTCTGCACCTGTCTGGAACCCGAGCTGATTTCCATCGCCGGCATATACCGGACCGGCGAGTATGCGCTGCCGCCTGAAGTTCAGGGGCGGTCGGTGCAGGTGCGGCTGGTAGACGACAAACTGATTTTCGAGCCCCTCGGGCTCAAATGATTTGTAGCTAATTTCATCCTCAAGTTTGGGAAGGCATCGACAGATGGCAAAAGTGATTGTGGTGACCTCTGGCAAGGGTGGCGTCGGCAAGACGACGACCAGTGCCAGCTTTTCCGCCGGCCTCGCCTTGCAGGGGCACAAGACGGCAGTCATCGATTTCGACGTGGGTCTGCGCAATCTCGACCTCATCATGGGGTGCGAGCGCCGCGTGGTGTATGACCTCATCAACGTGATTCAGGGCGAGGCGAACCTCAACCAGGCGCTGATCAAGGACAAGTCCTGCGAGAACCTCTTCATCCTGCCCGCCTCGCAGACGCGCGACAAGGAAGCGCTCACGCAAGCCGGCGTCGAGAAGGTCATCAAGGACCTGAGCGACATGGGCTTCGAGTACATCGTGTGCGATTCGCCGGCCGGTATCGAATCGGGCGCGCTGCTCGCCATGCATTTCGCGGACGAAGCCCTCGTGGTGACGAACCCGGAAGTGTCCTCGGTACGCGACTCTGACCGCATTCTGGGCATTCTGTCGTCGAAGACGAAGCGCGCCATCGAAGGCAGCGAGCCGATCAAGGAGCACCTGCTCATCACGCGTTACAACCCCAAGCGGGTCAATGACGGCCAGATGCTGTCGCTCGAGGACATTCAGGAAATCCTGCGGATCAAACTGATCGGCGTGATTCCCGAGTCGGAATCGGTCCTGCATGCCTCCAACCAGGGCACGCCGGCGATTCATCTGGACGGCACCGACGTGGCCGACGCCTACCGTGACGTGGTGAGCCGATTCAAGGGCGAGGACAAGCCCATGCGCTTTACCGACTATCAAAAGCCGGGGTTGTTGCAGCGCATTTTCGGCTCGAAGTAAGGAGCGCCCATGTCCTTCCTGTCTTTCCTCCTGGGGGAGAAGAAAAAGACCGCCGCCGTGGCGAAAGAGCGCCTGCAGATCATTCTGGCGCACGAACGCGCGGGCTCGTCGCCGCCGGCGGATTATCTGCCGGCCCTGCAGCGCGAGCTGGTTGCCGTCATCTCCAAATACGTCAAAATCGGACAAGACGACATCAAGGTCAGTGTCGAGCACCAGGACAACCTGGAAGTGCTCGAAGTGAAGATCGAACTGCCGCAGACCTGAGCGTGCGTCGCTGACCGGCCAGCGTTAGCCGGTCACGAACGTCCGGTCGGACGAAAGCCCGCCACCCGTTGGTACGGATGGCGGGCTTTCGTCTTGCCTGCGCCGTCCGTGCGGCGCCGATGGCGCGAGATTGCGCCGGATCGTGCCCCTGGGACGGCTGCCGATCAGAACTTGTAGTCCGGGTTCCTGGGATCGAACGTGGCGTCTGTCCACTGCATTTTGCGCACCTTCTCGAAGCGCATCTCCTCGATCTTCTGTCCTGAGGCATCCCACGCCTCGATGCCGCGCGGCAACCCCGTTTTCAGATCGATCAGCACGCGTGACTTCCTGGCGTAGTGCTGCGGCGGCCCGGACGGCGCTTCCCATTCCAGTGCTGCCACGCGCACGCCATTCAATTCGGATACCGAAATTCGTGCGGGCTTGTCGGAGAGACCTTCGGCACGGAAGCTTCGGCCGTCGTGCGCGATCCGTTCGGCGATGAATGCGAAGCCGAGATCGCGCACGGTGTGGTTCGATTGCGAGCGGGCGAGGGGGCCGTCGATGCTGCTCCAGATCGACGTGAAGCCGAGAATGCCGCCGAGGTGGCCGTACATTTCCTTCGGGTTCTTCGTCTCGTCGTAGATGATCTCCTGCCCCGCATGCGCGCCGCCGGGTAACCACTTTGCGTAGATCTGCAAGGGCTTTTCGCGAATCTTGACGAGCATGCGATCGGGCGTGGTCTGCCATTGGTCGTTGATGCGCTCGTGGCGCGTGAGATCGTACTGGTATTCCGGCAGCGCGGCGGATTCCGCCTTGAGCACGCGAACCAGCGCGTCGGCCTGTAGCGCCTGCAGGCGGGCGACGACCGCTTCGTCGGGCATTTTGGCCAACTCGCCGCGCTTGATCGCTTGCGCGAGCCACTGGGCCTGCGCGGCGATGGGCATCGCCGCGAGCTTCGGCGCTTCGGCGTCAGGTGTGCCGGTCTCCGGGGCGACGGCGCTCGTCGGCGTGGCATCGGGCTGCGGCTGCGCTTGCGCGCGCACATCGGCGACGTGCAGCACGGCCAGGAGCAGCGGTAGCGAGATCGCGAGCCGCTTCGTGCGCGGTGTGCGCGGCGTGCGGCGAGCGGCTCGGCTGGCGCGTTGCGCCGGCACGTCGGGCGCGTCGGGCATGGCGGGCATGGCGGGCATGGCGGGCATGGCGGGCATGGCGGGCATGAAGGTTCGATGGATCATGTCATTTGTCTCCCTGGTTCGCGGGTGTCGGCGCGTGTGAGTCGCGCCCGCCGCGCGTTGCCGTCGTGGCGTCCGCGGCGCGCGAATGACTTTCGTCATGCGTGCCGCGCAGTTCGCGCCGCAGAATCTTTCCCACGGTCGTCTTGGGCAGTTCGCCCTGGCGGAATTCGACGATGCGCGGCACCTTGTAGGCGGTCAGGTGTGCGCGGCAGTGCGCGAGGATCGCGTCGGCATCGAGCTGCGGATCGCGAGCCACGAGCACGAGCTTCACGCGCTCTCCCGCGATCGGGTCGGGCACGCCCACGACTGCCGCTTCGCGCACCCCGGGGTGGAGCATGACGACGTCTTCGATCTCGTTCGGATAGACGTTGAAGCCCGACACGAGGATCATGTCTTTCTTGCGATCGATGAGCCGCACATAGCCGCGCTCGTCCATCACGCCGATGTCGCCGGTCATCAGCCAGCCGTCGGCATCGATGGTGCAGGCGGTCTCCTCGGGGCGCTGCCAGTAGCCGCGCATGACCTGCGGGCCGCGCACGCAGAGCTCGCCCGGCTCGCCGAGATCGGCCCAAGTGCCGTCTTCGCGCCGAAACCGAACTTCGGTGGACGGCGCGGGCAGTCCGATGGAGCCGGTGAATTCGAACGTGTCCATATGGGCGAGATCGACCGGGTTCATCGTGACGATCGGCGAGCATTCGGTCAGCCCGTAGCCCTCGATGATCGGCTTGCCGGTCACCTGACGCCAGCGTTCGGCGATGGCACGCTGCGTGGCCATGCCGCCTGCGAGCGAGAGCTTGAGCTTCGAGAAGTCCCGCGCGCAGAAGTCGGCGTTCTCGAGCAAGCCGTTGAAGAGCGTGTTCACGCCAGTCACGCCGGTGAAGGTCTCGTTGCGAATGATGTACACGACCTTCTTCACGTCGCGTGGATTCGCGATGAGAATGTTGCGCCCGCCCAGGCTCATGAAGATGAGACAGTTCACCGTGAGCGAGAGGATGTGATACATGGGCAACAGCGAGAGGTTCACCTCGATGTCGCCGTCGAGCTGATCGGCAGCCCACGCTTCGGTTTGCAGCAGGTTGGCGAGCACATTGCCGTGGGTGAGCATTGCCCCCTTGGCCACGCCCGTCGTCCCGCCGGTGTACTGGAGAAATGCCAGATCGTCGCGCATGAGCGGCACGGGCGCGGGCGCCTGTTGCGCGCCTTGCGCGAGCGCGCGGCGCAACGGGATCGCCTGTGGCAGATCGTAAGCGGGGACCTGCCTGCCGATGTGTCGCATGAGGAAGTTGACGGCGCGTCCCTTCAGATTGGCGCCGGGGGCGAGCAGATCGCCGATCTGTGTCACGAGGACCTGCTGCACGTCGGTGCCGGCAATCGCGTCCTGAGCGGTCTTCGCGAAGTTCTCGAACACGACGAGGGTGCGCGCGCCGCTGTCGACCAGCTGATGCTTCAGTTCGCGAACCGTGTACAGCGGGTTGACGTTGACGACGACGCCGCCCGCGATGAGCGTGCCGAAAAGGCAGATGGGGTATTGAAAGCAGTTGGGCATCATCAAGGCGACGCGCTCGCCTTTTTGCACGCCCCGCGATTGCAGCCACGCCGCGAACGCACGCGCCTGACGCGCCACTTCCGCGTATGTCATTTCGCTGCCGAGGCTCACGAACGCCACGCGTTCGCGGTACTTGTCGATCCACTCGTCGAACGCCTGCACGAGCGACGTGTAGCGAGTCACGTCGATATCGGCGGGCACGCCGGGTGGGTAGGCGCGCAACCAGACGCGCGCCTGCGCTACGGCTTGATCCATCATCGTCTCCCTGTATCGTTCACCGACCCGGCGGCGCGGTGCGGCTGCTCTGACGGCAACTCGACATTCGCGCCCGGTCCGGCGATACCTATTGCCCCTTCATTGGCGTTACCTCATTCGCGCTCCAGCATGGCAACGACGCCTTGACCACCGGCGGCGCAAATCGAGATGAGGCCGCGTCCGCCGCCGCGCTCGGCGAGCAGTTTGGCGAGCGTGGCAAGAATTCGCCCGCCGGTGGCGGCGAACGGGTGACCGCAGGCCAGCGAACTGCCGTTCACGTTCAAACGACGGCGATCGATGGCGCCCAGCGGCGCCGCAAGCCCCAACTGGTCGCGGCAATACTGCGGGTCCTCCCATGCCTTGAGCGTACACAGCACCTGGGCCGCGAACGCTTCGTGGATTTCATAGAAGTCGAAGTCCTGCAACGTGAGACCGGCCTGCGCGAGCATGCGGGGAACGGCATAAGCGGGCGCCATGAGCAGGCCCTCACGCTTCGCGTCGTCGGGATTGAAAAAGTCCACGGCGGCCGTTTGCGAGTAGGTCAGGTAGGCGAGCACCGGATGGTTGTGCGCGCGCGCCCAGTCCTCGCTCGCGAGTAGCACGCAGGATGCGCCGTCGGTCAGTGGCGTGGAATTCCCCGCGGTGAGGGTGCCGGCGGCGCTGCGGTCGAACACCGGTTTGAGGCCGGCGAGTGCCTCGAGCGAGACGTCGGGCCGCAGATTGTTGTCGCGCTGCAAGCCGCGAAACGGCGTCATCAGGTCAAGGAAGAAGCCGCGCTCGTACGCCACGGCCAAATGTCGATGGCTCGCGAGCGTGAGTTCGTCCTGCGCCGCGCGCTCGATTTGCCACCGTTTTGCCATCAGCTCGCAATGCTCTCCCATCGACAGGCCGGTGCGCGGCTCGCCATTGCGCGGCAGCGCCGGGCGGAACAACATCCCCGGGCGCACCTTGGACAGCGCGCCGAGCTTGCCGCCGGTACTGCGTTGACGGTTGGCCTCGAGCAGGATCTTGCGCAGATGCTCGTTCACGCCGATCGGGGCGTCCGATGCCGTATCCACACCGCCAGCGATGGCAACGTCGATCTGACCCAGCGCGATCTTGTTGCCGGTGAGTATCGCCGTCTCCAGGCCGGTGCCGCAGGCCTGCTGGACATCGTAAGCGGGCGTTTGCGGGGCCAGTGTCGTGGACAGTACCGATTCGCGCGTGAGGTTGAAGTCGCGCGCGTGCTTGAGCACGGCGCCCGCGGCCACTTCGCCAAGGCGCTCGCCGTGCAGGTCGAAGCGGTCGACTAGGCCTTGCAAGGCAGCCGTGAGCATGTCCTGATTCGACGCGGTGGCGTAGGCCGTGTTCGCGCGCGCGAACGGAATGCGGTTGCCGCCGAGGATCGCCACGCGCCGTAAGGCGGGCGCCGGTGCGGTCGGTTTGAAGGCGCTCATGACTGGGGTTCCGTGTGGAAAGAAGAGGAAGAGGGCGCCGGCGCCTGCCAGCGCCCGCGCAGGTGGGGCACCGCGCCCGCCGCATCGCGCAACTCGAAGACCCCGCCGTGTGCCGCGCGCCAGAAAGTGACTTCGCCGGGCAGCAGCACGGGGGTCTTGAACTCGACGAGAAGATCGAGATCGTCGGCGTGGGGGGGCAGGACCTCGGCGAGCACGCGCGCGAAACTCCACATGCCGTGGATGATCGGACGGCGAAAGCCGAACAGCCTCGCCGTGACGGGCCAAAGATGGATCGGGTTGTAGTCGCCCGACAGCCGCGCATACCGGCGGCCGAGGTCAGCCGGCACTTGCCATGTGCGCGACGCTTCCAGCGCGGCGCCGGCGCTCAGTTCAGCTCGATAGGGCGTGCCGAGCGCATCGTGCACCCCGGTGCGCAGGTACAGGCTCTCGCCGGTCCACACGACCGCGCCGTCGCGGCGCGCCGTGGTGACGACGGTGAAAGCCTGTCCCTTGTCGTGGGCATGCAGCGCGCCGCTTCGCACGTCGAGATCGATCCGATCACCCGGCGAGAGCGTGGCGTGCGAACGAATCCGATTGGCCAGATGCACCATGCCGAGCATGGCGAACGGAAACGCGCGATCCGTCATCAACAGCATGTGTAGCGGGAAAGCCAGCAGATGCGGCCACGTCGGCGGTACTGCGTTCGCGTCGCGAAATCCGCACAGCTGTGCGTAACGGGCGATGGCCGACGCGTCGAGCGCGACATTGCGCCTCGCGAACGCCAGCGTCGGGAGCGCGCGCGCCTCGGCCGGCTTGCGTGAGGTCAGCAGCGCGCGCAGGTAGAGATGCAGCGGCGAGGGCAGGTGCGTGACGTCCACTGCGGGCAACGGGGCACGCACGTCGTCGCGGGGGCGGTCGTTGGGCATGGTGTTGTGCTCCACGCGGACGACTCAGGCGCCGAGCAGGCTTTGCCCGCACACACGCACGACCTGCCCGGTCAGGGCCCCGGAGGCCGGGTGGGCCAGCCACGCGATCGCTTCGGCCACGTCGACGGGCTGGCCGCCCTGGCCGAGCGAATTCATGCGTCGTCCGGCTTCGCGGATCGCGAACGGCACCGCCGCGGTCATCTGCGTCTCGATGAAACCCGGCGCCACGGCGTTAATGCTGATCCGGCGCTCGGCCAGGCGCGGTGCCCACGCTTGCACCATGCCAATGACCGCGGCCTTCGAGGCGGCGTAGTTCGTCTGCCCGCGATTGCCGGCGATCCCGCTGATCGACGCCACGCCCACGACGCGGCTCGCCGCGCGGAGCACCCCCGCGTCGAGCAACGCGGCATTGAGTCGTTGCGGCGCGCCGACGTTGATGTCGAGCACGCTTTGCCATTGCGCCTCGCTCATGCGAACGAGCGTCTTGTCGCGGGTGATGCCGGCGTTGTGCACCAGCATGTCGAGTCCGTTCGGCGCGTGCGTGGCCAGATGCGCGAGCAACGTGGCACCCGCCTCGGGCGCGGCGATGTCGCAGGCGAGGGCGCTGCCGTTCAGGCGCGTGGCGACCGTCTCCAGCGCGTTTCGCGCGGACGCGATATCGACGCAGACGACGTGGGCGCCATCGCGAGCAAGCACGGTGGCAATGGCTTCGCCGATGCCCCGTGCCGCGCCGGTGACGACGGCGACCTGACCGGCCAGTGGGCGTTGATCCCGCATCGGCGGTGCAGCGAACACGGGGGCCTGCAGCGTCACGGCCTGGCCGCTGACATAGGCCGCCCGAGGCGACAGGAAGAACCGGAGCGTGGAGTGAAGCGCCTCGCGCGCCTGCGGCGCAACGTATAGCAATTGTGCCGTCGCGCCGCGCTTGACCTCCTTGGCCAGCGAACGCACGAACCCTTCGAGCGCGCGTTGCGCAACGCTGGCCTGCGGTGTCGGCGCGAGCGCGGGCGGCAAGCCGAACACGAGCACGCGAGCGCATCGATCGAGCGTGGCCAGGGTGTCGTGGAAGAATTCGTAGAGCGCGTTCAGCGCGTCAGTGTCGTCGATGGCGCTCGCGTCGAACAGGAGTGCTTTCGGCCGCACGCCTTCGACCGGATTGAAACGACCGCTCATCGTGCCGGCCTGGTTGGCGTACGAGATCCAGTCCAGGCGCTGGGCATGCGCAAGACTTGGCACCCCGAGCCAATGTAGCTCACGGGCCAGTCCGGGCAACAGCGGTGCGTCGCCGGCGCCGCCCACGACGGCCAGCGGCGCGGGCACGGCGCTGGCGGTGCCGGCGCTGCCGGCGGCGCGATCGTCGCCGTCAGTTGGCATGCGCTCCAGGGGTACGGGACGCGGCAGGCCCAGCGCATTGGCCAGGCGGCTGCCGACGGGGGAGTTGGCGAAGGCCAGATATCGGTCGGACGTCGTCACGGCGCGTTCATCCTCGGGGTCGCGAAAAGAAAGGCATCGATGTCGGCGCTCGCCGCACTCATGAGGTGAGCGCGGCGTCGGCCGGTTCCTGCCGTTGCGCGCGCTGCACGTCCGCGAGGCGGCCGAAGTCGGCCGGGAAATCGTCGACGGCGACCGCACGTGCCGCGTAATCGGCATATTGATGCAGCACCTGGCGCTCGTCGTCGCTCACCAGTTGCAGCCGCGCGGCATGCGCCACCCATTGTGTGAATTCGGGCAGGCTTTGCGGCATCGTCGGCAGACGCCCTTCCTTGACGGCGAGGCGCAGACGTTGTTCGATCGCGGCCACTTGCGGCGACATCTGGAAGACGATTTCGCCGTAGGCGAGTTCGTCGATTTCCGGACGCGGGGAATAGCTGCCCGCGATCAGGCGCTCGCGGGTGTCGCCCGGCGTCTGCATCAGGTCGGCCACGCGCGCGGCAAGCGCATCGGACGGCTTCGCGTAAGGCAGGCCGAACGGTGCGAGCTTCCAGCGCATCCACCAGGCGACCGGACGCGACGGATAGTTGGCGAGTACGCCTTCGAACGCCTCGCGAGCTTGCCACAGCGCGTCCTGTGCGGCCCAGTGCACGAGCGGCAAGTCGGCTTGCGGTCGCCCCTCGTCCTCGTAGCGCTTGAGCGTGGCCGTGAGCAGGAACAACTGCGACAGGATGTCGCCCAACCGGCCGGTGATGCTTTCGCGGCGCTTGAGCGAGCCACCGAGCACGGCCATCGAGACATCCGCCGCAATCGCGAGCAGTGTCGAAAAGCGGTTTGCCGCGCGGTAATACGCGTGCAGCTCGGGCGCCGCGTTCGACGGCACGGTCGAGAATCTCGCGTGCGTGACGCCTTGCAGTGCGCCGCGCACGATGTTGCTCGTCACAAAGCTCAGGTGGCCGAAGAGGGCGTCGTCGAAGGCGCGCACGGCAGCGGCGTGATCGGTCGTCTGTGCGGCGGCGAGTTCCTTGAGGACATAGGGGTGGCAGCGGATGGCGCCCTGGCCGAAGATCATCAGGCAGCGCGTCATGATGTTCGCGCCCTCGACGGTGATCGAGACCGGTACCTGCTGGTAGGCGCGCGCGAGGAAGTTGTTGGGCCCCATGCAGATACCCTTGCCCGCGACGACGTCCATCCCGTCGTTCACGACTTTGCGTGCGCGCTCCGTGACGTGGTACTTCGCGATGGCGGAGATCACCGAGGGCTTCTCGCCGAGATCGACGGCGAGCGCGGCCAAGCGGCGAGCGGCGTCCATGGCATAGAGATTGCCGGCCATGCGCGCGAGCGCTTCCTGCACGCCCTCGAATTTGCCGATGGGCGTGCGAAACTGCCGGCGTACGGCAGCGTAAGCGCCCGTGGCGCGCACGGCGATCTTCGAATAGCCGACGTTCGACGACGGCAGCGAGATCGCCCGCCCCGCGGCCAGACACTCCATCAGCATGCGCCATCCCTTGCCGACCTGCGCCTGACCGCCGATGACCCAGTCGAGCGGAATGAAGACGTCCTTGCCCGAGTTGGGGCCGTTCTGGAACACGGCGTTGAGCGGCCAGTGGCGCCGACCGATGACCACGCCCGGATGGTTCGTCGGAATGAGTGCGCAGGTAATGCCCGGCTCGTCATCGCTGCCCAGCAGATGGTCGGGATCGAGCGCGCGGAAGGCCAGACCCAATACGGTCGCGATGGGGCCGAGCGTGATGTAGCGCTTGCTCCACGTCACGCGAAAGCCCAGCGTCTCGCGGCCTTCGTGCACGCCCCGACAGACGACGCCGACGTCGGGAATGGCGGCGGCGTCGGAGCCGGCGTAGGGGCTGGTCAGCGCGAAGCAGGGAATTTCCTGTCCCCTCGCCAGACGGGGCAGGTAATAGTTCTTCTGCTCCTCGGTGCCATAGTGCAGCAGTAACTCCGCCGGACCCAGGGAGTTCGGCACCATCACCGAGACCGCGGCTGCGGAACAGCGCGACGCGAGTTTCATCACCACCTGGGAGTGCGCGTAGGCGGAGAATTCGAGGCCGCCGTAACGTTTGGGAATGATCATGCCGAGAAAGCCCGCGTCCTTGGCATACTGCCACGCCCTGGGCGGCAGGTCTTGCCAGACCTGCGTGCTTTCCCAGTCATTGGACAGGTCGCACAGGTGCTCGACCTCGTTGTCCATGAACGCCTGCTCTTCAGCGCTGAGCCTTGGGGCGGGAAGCGCCATGAACTTGCCCCAGTCGGGACGTCCCGAAAAGAGGTCGGCGTCCCACCAGACAGTGCCGGCTTCGATGGCGTCTTTTTCCGTCTCGGACATCTCCGGCATGATCGTGCGGAACCTGGCGAGCGCCGGCGCGGTAATCCACGCCCGACGCAGCGGGCCGATGCTCAACACGAGCGGGGGCAGCACGAAGACGACGGCGAGGACTGCGGTCGCGACCGTCCCGATCAATCCGGTCGCAATGCCCGCACCGAGCCACAGCACCGTGGCAACGAGCCATTGCCATGCGCGCGCCCGGTACAGGAGCAGCGTACTCACACCCACGACAAACGCGAGAATCCATACCGCCATGATGTATTCCTCCCTTTGGGTTCGGTCCCGCCGGCCGCTGGCGCAAATGTCGGCACTCGGCCCGATCGCCGTTGCCGGCTGACGGACGGCCGCTGGCGGGACTGTCTTTCTCGTGCCGTCTGCCGGTGTGTCAGGTCACGGGGGCGTTGCCCTGTGCCGGACTGGCTCCGCGGCGGCGTTATTGTTCGATCGCCCGGCGGTGTGTTGGTGCGCCGGGAATTTGCACGTTCGGGTGATCCTCCGACCTGGCAGCGGCAGAGCGCGTGTCCGGTCAGCGTCCTCTTGGCGCAGGCCTTGCGGCGTGTCGATGTCTTCAGGCGCTCGCCAGCGAGCGGCCGTGGCCGTCGGGCATTGCGTCGGCGGTGCCTGGCGCGACGTTGCCGTCACCGGATACCGCAACTTGGTCCTCTCCGTGAGCAGCGCCTGTTTCGCGCGGCGGCGTGATGTCGGCGTCCCTCGCAAGTGCAAACACGGCGGCAAAACTGGCGATCTGCGCTTCGCCCGGCATCGGTGCCTTGAGCGCGGCGACCATCAGTGCGGTCAGGCGGGCGACGACCTGCAGGTCGCCCATGGGCTGGCCTTGCGCGAAGGTGTCGATCAGACGCGACGTGTCGCTGCTGGCGAGTACGCCGGAGAGGGCCTGCAACGCGAAGTGAAGGCGCCACCCCAGTTCCTGTCGCGGAAGCTCCGGCAACGCCCGCGCGAAGGCTTCGAAGAACCGCTCGAACACCGGTGCGTAATGCTGTTGCAGATACTCGCGGATGAACGGCGACGGATCCGCGTAGACTCGCCCGAGCAGGCGCAGGAACGCAGGGCCACCAATTTCGCGATGGTGCGAGATGGCAAGCGCCGGGATGAACATCGCCCCTAGCACGTGCTCGCAGGTGAGCCGCCCATCGGGCCATTCGGCCTCGGCCCGGGTGAGCAGTGCCAGCCGTTCGTCGTTCAGACGATCGAGACGTCGCGCCAGCATCGCCTGGAGCAAGGTTTCCTTGCTGCCGAAGTGATAATTGACGGCGGCCAGGTTGACCTCCGCGCGCGATGTGATCTGGCGCAGCGACATGGCTTCGTAGCCGTACTCGATGAACAGGTCTTCCGCGGCGTCGAGTATCCGCAATTTCGTGTCGCCGGCTTGTCGGCCGGCTGCAAGGCGTGGGCTCACGGCGATTTCTCCTCGGCGACGCGGCGCCATGCCGCATCCATCCAGTCTCAATGAACCGATGTTTCATTCAAACGTTCGATTGAATCCTAGGTGGTTCGCACGTCCGCCCCAAGATCTTTTTCTGGGTGGGACCCTCTAATATGCAATTCCGGTCCGTCGCGGCGCGGTTCGCGGGTGACACTCGCGACGCGGTCGATCACCGGCGTAAAGGCCCGATTTCGTGGATTTCCGGCCGGAAAGTCTGGAGGCGGGACAATAGTTTGCTAAAATGTTCCGCTTTGTGTGCAAAACCGTTTTGGCGCGACCCCGATTCGCTCGGGGACGGAGGGAAGCCGGCGTCGCATCGTCGGTACCGGCCCAAGGTTGATTAACTGACAGGGTCCGCTTGCGGCCATCCCTCGCCGTAACACAGAACGACCCTCTGGAAGGACGAATATCCTCATGACTATCGCTGTTGAAAACCTCGGCAAGCTCGAGCGTCGCTTTACCATCGCCCTGCTCAAGCAGGACGTCGAAAAAGAAGTTGCTACGCGCATCCAGAAGCTGTCGAAGACGGTTCGCATGCCGGGCTTCCGCCCGGGCAAGGTGCCCCTGAAGATGGTCACCCAGCAGTATGGTGGTCAGGTCGAAGCCGAAGTCGTGAGCGACAAGGTCGGCCAGCAATTCTTCGAAATCACGAAGGAGCAGGATCTGCGCGTGGCGGGTCAGCCGCGCTTCGCGCCGAAGGCCGACGCGGCCGAGACCGAATATGCATTCGACGCCACTTTCGAGATCTACCCGGAAGTGAAGATCGGTGACCTGGCCAGCGCCGAGGTCACGCGCACCACGACCGACGTCTCGGAAGCCGAGATCGATCGCACCATCGATATCCTGCGCAAGCAGCGCGTGCACTACCACGTGCGCGGTGAAGCCGGCGAGCACGGCGACGGCGGCTCGGTCGAAGCCAAGGACGGCGACCGCGTGACGGTCGATTTCGTCGGCAAGATCGACGGCGAGGCATTCGCCGGCGGCAGTGCGGAAGACTTCGTGTTCGTGCTCGGCGAAGGCCGTATGCTGCCCGAGTTCGAGAAGGCGACGCTGGGCCTGAAGGTTGGCGAGTCGAAGGAGTTCGAGCTCAAGTTCCCGGACGAGTACCACGGCAAGGAAGTGGCCGGCAAGACCGCCACGTTCACCGTGACGCTCAAGAAGGTCGAGTGGGCCCATCTGCCGGAAGTCAATGCCGAGTTCGCCAAGTCGCTCGGTATCGCCGACGGCAGCCTCGAGAAGATGCGCGCCGACATCAAGGAAAACCTGTCGCGCGAAGTCAAGCGTCGCACGCAGGCGCTGCTCAAGGATCAGGTGATGAACGCCCTGATTTCGGTGGCGGAGCTCGAGGTGCCGAACGCGCTGGTCGAACAGGATCAGGAGCGTCTGGTCGCGATGGCCCGCCAGGACCTCGCGCAGCGCGGTGTGCCCAACGCCGCCAACGTGCCCATCCCCGCCGAGATGTTCAAGGAGCAAGCCGAGCGCCGCGTCAAGCTGGGCCTGATCCTGGCCGAGCTCGTCAAGCAAAACGACCTGCAGGCCAAGCCGGAACAGATCAAGGCGGAAGTCGAGGAATTCGCGAAGAGCTACGAAGACCCGCAGGAAGTCGTCCGCTGGTACTATGGCGATCAGCAGCGCATGGCGGAAATGGAAGGTTTCGTCGTCGAGAACAACGTTGTCGAGTTCGTCCTGGGCAAGGCCAAGGTCACCGACAAGCAAGTTAGCTTCGAAGAGCTGGCTGGCAACACGCAAGCGTAATCGACCACGTACGACCGACTGAACCGCCGCGGCCGCAAGGCCGTGGCGGTTCTTTTCCAAATGGCCCCCGGGCCTCCTCCCTGCGGCGCGCAAAACCATCTCGATAGAAGGGTCGAACCGATATGCTTACCCGTTCCGAATTGCTCGCCCAACTCGCCTCCCAACCCCAGAGCTCCGCCCTCGAGACGCAAGGCCTTGGCCTCGTGCCGATGGTCGTCGAGCAAAGTGGGCGCGGTGAGCGCGCTTACGATATCTATTCGCGACTCCTCAAGGAGCGCATCATTTTCCTGGTGGGCGAGGTCAACGACCAGAGCGCCAACCTCGTCGTCGCCCAGTTGCTGTTCCTCGAGAGCGAGAATCCTGACAAGGAAATCTCGATGTACATCAACTCGCCGGGCGGTTCCGTCTCGGCCGGGCTGGCGATCTATGACACGATGAAGTTCGTCAAGCCGCCGGTCTCGACCCTGTGCCTGGGCATGGCGGCGAGCATGGGCGCGTTCCTGCTGGCGGCCGGCGAGAAGGGCAAGCGCTTCGCGCTGCCGAACGCTCGCATCATGATTCACCAGCCGCTGGGTGGCGCGCGCGGTCAGGCGTCGGACATCGAAATCCACGCCCGCGAAATCCTGTTGCTCAAGGATCGCCTGAACCGTCTGCTCGCCGAGAACACCGGGCAGTCGCTCGAAGTCATCGCGCGCGACACCGATCGCGACAACTTTAAGTCGGCTGCGGACGCGGTCGAGTACGGCTTGATCGATCGCGTGCTGGAAAAGCGTCCCTGATCGCGGCCCGACTTCGGGGCGATCGACGGTAAAAGTGGCGGCGCGACATCCGGTATTTTCGTCTCGAAAATACGGATGCTCTCGCCAAGTCTTTGTCGTAGAAGGGAATTTGTTGCTGTCGCGGGTGGGCCACACGCTCGCGCGGCATGGCGTTACAATGGGATTCACGTATGCCGCGTTTGCCGCCCCCGACGGGGGACGACCGGGGCGCAAATTGCTAGCAGGCTGACACAGATATGGTGGATAAAAAAAGCACTTCCAACGGCGAAAAGCTGCTCTACTGCTCGTTCTGCGGAAAGAGTCAGCACGAGGTCAAGAAGCTCATCGCGGGGCCGTCCGTGTTCATCTGCGACGAGTGTATTGATCTGTGCAACGAGATCATCCGTGACGAGGCTGCGGCGGCCGAGGACGAAAGCGGCAGCGGTGGCAAGTCCGATCTGCCCTCGCCGCAGGAGATCCGCGAGAGCCTCGATCAGTACGTGATCGGTCAGGACCGCGCCAAGAAGATTCTGGCGGTGGCGGTCTACAACCATTACAAGCGATTGAAGCACCTCGGCGACAAGCGCGACGAGGTGGAACTGTCCAAGAGCAACATCCTGCTCATCGGGCCGACCGGCTCGGGCAAGACGCTGCTCGCGCAGACGCTCGCGCGTTTGCTCAACGTGCCGTTCGTGATTGCCGACGCCACCACGTTGACCGAAGCCGGTTACGTGGGCGAAGACGTCGAGAACATCATCCAGAAGCTTCTGCAGAACTGCAATTACGAGATCGAGCAAGCGCAGAAGGGCATTGTTTACATTGACGAAATCGACAAGATCAGCCGCAAGTCGGACAATCCGTCGATTACGCGCGACGTGTCGGGCGAGGGGGTGCAGCAGGCGCTGCTCAAGCTCGTCGAGGGCACGATGGCTTCGGTGCCCCCGCAAGGCGGTCGCAAGCATCCGAACCAGGATTTCATTCAGGTCGACACGACGAACATCCTGTTCATCTGCGGCGGTGCCTTCGACGGTCTCGAGAAGATCATCATGAACCGCACGGAGAAGACGGGTATCGGTTTCGGTGCGACGGTCAAGACCGGCGAAGAGCGTGATGCGGGCGAGTTGCTGCGCGACGTCGAGCCTGAAGACCTGATCAAGTTCGGCCTGATTCCGGAACTGATCGGCCGCCTGCCCGTGGTTGCCACGTTGGGCAAGCTTGACGAGGACGCCCTGGTGACGATTCTCATCGAGCCGAAGAACGCGCTGGTCAAGCAGTATCAGCGTCTCTTCATGATGGAGGGCGTGGAGCTGGAAATCCGCCCGGCGGCGCTGCATGCCGTGGCCCGCAAGGCCATCAAGCGCAAGACCGGGGCGCGGGGCCTGCGTTCGATCATCGAACAGGCGCTACTCGAGGTCATGTACGAGCTGCCCTCGCTCAAGGGCGTGACCAAGGTGATTCTGGACGAGAACGCCATCAGCGGCGACGGAAAGCCGCTCTTGATCTACCAGGAGCCGCCCAAGGTTGCCGGCTCCAATTGAACGGTCAACTCAATGCCACCGTAAGCCGTTCATGGAAACATGGGCGGCTTTTTTTCCTTCATACTAGTGCCACGGGCAATGAAACCCCGAGTGGTGCACCTTGTCGGCGAAAGGGCCTCTACCGGCCTCTTGTAATTCTCGCCGGCGGCCTCAATTAGCAGGAACACAACGGTATCGTTAAATATGGGGAACGAGATGTCAGGCACCCAAATCCTCCCGCCCGAAGCGATTCAACTGCCCCTGTTGCCTTTGCGCGACGTGGTCGTGTTTCCGCACATGGTGATTCCCCTTTTCGTGGGGCGTCCGAAATCGATCAAAGCGCTTGAAACCGCCATGGAAGGCGGCAAGCACATCATGCTGGTCGCCCAGAAAGCGGCCGCGAAGGATGAGCCCACGGCCAAGGATCTCTATGAGATCGGCTGCGTCGCGAACATCCTGCAAATGCTCAAACTGCCCGACGGCACCGTCAAGGTGCTGGTCGAGGGGATTCAACGCGCCCGCACGCTGAGTGTGGACGAAGAGGAGACCCAGTTTACGTCGGAAGTCATGCCGCTCGAGCCGGATGACGGCAACTCGCCGGAATCCGAGGCGCTGCGTCGTGCCATCGTCGCGCAGTTCGATCAGTACGTGAAGCTCAACAAGAAGATTCCGCCGGAGATCCTGACGTCGCTGTCTGGCATCGACGAAGCGGGTCGTCTGGCTGATACGATTGCGGCCCATCTGCCGCTCAAGCTCGAGCAGAAGCAGAAGATTCTGGAGATGTTCCCGGTTATCGAACGACTCGAGCATCTGCTCGCGCAACTCGAGAGCGAGATCGACATTCTTCAGGTGGAAAAGCGCATCCGCGGCCGCGTAAAGCGCCAGATGGAGAAGAGCCAGCGCGAGTACTACCTCAACGAACAGGTCAAGGCCATCCAGAAGGAGTTGGGCGAAGGCGAAGAAGGCGCCGATCTCGAGGAACTCGAGAAGCGCATCAAGGCCGCGCATCTGCCGAAGGAAGCCAAGAAGAAGGCCGACGCCGAACTCAAGAAACTCAAGCTGATGTCGCCGATGTCGGCCGAGGCGACGGTCGTGCGTAACTACATCGACACGCTCGTCGGTTTGCCGTGGCGCAAGAAGAGCAAGGTGAACAACGATCTGTCGAATGCCGAGAAGGTGCTCGACGAGGACCACTTCGGCCTGGAGAAGGTCAAGGAACGCATTCTCGAATATCTTGCCGTGCAACAGCGCGTGGACAAGGTCAAGGCACCGATCCTGTGCCTGGTTGGGCCCCCTGGCGTGGGCAAGACCTCGCTCGGCCAGTCGATCGCGCGTGCCACGAATCGCAAGTTCGTGCGCATGGCATTGGGTGGCGTGCGTGACGAGGCTGAAATCCGCGGTCACCGTCGTACGTACATCGGTTCGATGCCCGGCAAGATTCTGCAGAGCCTGTCGAAGGTCGCCGTGCGTAACCCGCTGTTCCTGCTCGACGAAGTGGACAAGATGGGCATGGACTTCCGTGGCGATCCGAGTTCGGCGCTGCTCGAAGTGCTCGATCCGGAACAGAACCACACGTTCTCGGACCACTATGTCGAGGTCGACTTCGATCTGTCGGATGTGATGTTCGTGGCCACCTCGAACTCGCTGAACATTCCGGCACCGTTGCTCGACCGTATGGAAGTGATTCGTCTGTCGGGCTATACGGAAGACGAGAAGGTCAACATCGCCCAGCGTTATCTTCTGCCGAAGCAGAAGAAGAACAACGGCCTGAAGGAAGGCGAGATCGATCTGACCGAAGCGGCGATCCGCGACATCATTCGTTACTACACGCGTGAAGCGGGGGTGCGCTCGCTCGAGCGCGAGATCTCGAAGATCTGCCGCAAGGTCGTGAAGATGCTCCTGCTCAAGAAGGTCGAAGGCACCTCGATCAAGGTCGATGCGAGCAATCTCGACAACTTCCTGGGCGTGCGCAAGTTCGACTTCGGGCTGGCCATGAAGGAGAACCAGATCGGCCAGGTCACGGGGCTGGCGTGGACGGAAGTGGGCGGCGATCTGCTGACCATCGAAGCGGCGGTGATGCCGGGCAAGGGCAACATCATTCGTACGGGCTCGCTCGGCGACGTGATGAAGGAGTCGGTCGAGGCTGCGCGATCCGTGGTGCGTTCGCGGGCGCGGCGCCTTGGTGTGACAGACGAGCAGTTCGAGAAGCGCGACATCCACATTCACGTGCCGGAAGGTGCGACGCCGAAGGACGGTCCGTCCGCCGGTATCGCCATGACGACCGCGCTCGTGTCGGTGCTCACCGGTATTCCGGTGCGCGCGGATGTGGCGATGACCGGCGAGATCACGCTGCGCGGTGAAGTCTTGCCGATCGGCGGTCTCAAGGAGAAGCTGCTGGCAGCGCATCGCGGCGGCATCAAGCTCGTGTTGATTCCGGAAGAGAACGTAAAGGATCTCGCCGAGATTCCCGATACGGTCAAGAACGCGCTGGAAATCGTGCCGGTGCGCTGGATCGACAAGGTGCTCGAACTTGCGCTCGAACATGCGCCGGAGCCGCTGCCGGAAGATGAAGCCAAGGCGGCGCCTGTCACGCCCACGGCGGATGCCAGCGGCAAGCAGGATGTCATCAAGCACTGACAGTCGTTGATCGTCGAACGTTGCTGGCGGAGCGATGGGTTCCGCGAGCGATCGCCCGATGTGAAAGCACGGAAAAAAGCTCGGGGTTTTCCCCGGGCTTTTTTTTTGTTGACGCAAAGTGCTCGAAAATAGCCTCCGGAAAGTTCAGATTCAGGAGTGCTTTCTATGCTGCCGGAACGCTGCAAAACGGCTTGACATCAGGGTTTCCGGCTTGTCTAATGGCAAAGCCAGCGGACCTCGCAGATCAATGTCAAGGCGCGCAAAGAGCGCCTCCGCGGCTCAATCGCCTACTATCCTTGCAAGGGGGTTACAGTGAACAAGACGGAACTGATCGAACATATCGCGGGAGAGGCCGACATTTCGAAAGCGGCCGCGGGTCGAGCACTTGACGCAATGGTGGGAGCAGTAAAGAAGGCGCTGAAGAAGGGTGACGATGTGACGATGGTGGGCTTCGGCACGTTCTACGTGGCCAAGCGCGCGGCGCGCGCAGGACGCAATCCTCGCACCGGCGACGTCATCAAGATCAAGGCAGCGAAGGTTCCGAAATTTCGCCCTGGCAAAGATTTGAAAGATACGATAAACTAACAAGCTTTCCTGCTTCGGCGGGAGACAGCATCAAGAACAACACTTGAATCGGGAACGGGTGCTTAGCTCAGCTGGTAGAGCGGCGCCCTTACAAGGCGTAGGTCGGGGGTTCGAACCCCTCAGCACCCACCAGTTCCAGATCTTGGGGAGCGGTAGTTCAGTTGGTTAGAATACCGGCCTGTCACGCCGGGGGTCGCGGGTTCGAGCCCCGTCCGCTCCGCCAAATTGTGAAAAGGCGAACTTCGGTTCGCCTTTTTTGCCATATGACGTCCTAAGACGCTTCCAGACGACTTTTCCGATTTCGTATGTTCGACTTCATCCGCCGTCATCAACGACTGGTCCTCATCTTCCTGACGGTGCTGATCGTGCCGTCGTTCGTGGTGTTCGGCGTGCACGGCTGGCAGGAATATGCCTCGGATGCCGGCACGATTGCCAAGGTCGGCGATCAGACGGTGACACGTCAGGAGTACGACAGCGTGCTGCGCGCGCAGACCGAGCGCATGCAGCAGATGTTCGGCGGTGCGGTCGACGCGAGCCAGATCAATACCCCTGAAATGCGCAGTGCCGTGCTGGATAACCTGATCCAGCAGAAGCTGCTCACGCAGGAAACACTCAAGAAAAATCTGTCGGTACCGGATACGCAAGTGCGTGATGCGCTGCTCGCGATTCCGGCGATTGCACAGTTGCGCCGTGCGGACGGCTCGATCGATCAGGCCGCATACGAGCAACTGCTTTCGGCGCAGAACATGACGCCGCAACGTCTCGAGGCGCAGATCCGTTTCGAGCTCGCGTCGAATCAACTGCCCACGAGTGTGCAGGCAAGCGCGATGCTGCCGAAGACGGTTCTCGATCGATTTGCGCAATTGCGCGCCCAGCAGCGCGAAGTGTCTGCACTGAACTTCCCCGTGTCGGACTTCGCCAGCAAGATCACCCCCACGCAAGCGCAGATCCAGGCGTACTACGACGCCCACAAGGCCGCGTTCCAGACGCCTGAGTCCGCCGAGATCCAGTACGTGGTGCTCGATCCTAAGGCAATGCCGGCGTCGGCGCAGGCCGCGCCGAGCGACGACGCGCTGCGCAAGATGTACAACGACAACCTGAAGCAGTACACCACGCAGGAAGAGCGTCGTGCATCGCACATTCTGATCGCATCGCCGGCCGACGCGTCGCCGGCCGACCATGCAAAGGCGAAGGCGAAGGCCGATGCCTTGCTCGCGCAACTCCGCAAGAACCCCAACGACTTCGCCAAGCTGGCGAGCGAAAACTCGGAAGATCCGGGCTCGAAGGCCAAGGGTGGCGATCTGGGATTCTTCACGCGTGACGCGATGGTCAAGCCGTTTGCCGATGCCGCTTTCGCCCTGAAGAGCGAAGGGGACATCAGCGATGTGGTGAAGAGCGATTTCGGCTATCACATCATCAAGCTCACCGGTATCAAGCCCGCGCAGACGAAGTCGTTCGACGACGTGAAGTCGCAATTGGCCGAGCAATATCGTCAGCAGGAATCGGCCAAGGCGTATGCCAAGCTTGCCGACCAGTTCACCAACGCGGTGTACGAGCAACCTGACAGCCTGCAGCCGGCCGCCGACAAGTTGAACCTGAAAGTGCAGACGGCGACCGTCACGCGCAAGCCGGATCCGTCGCAGGCGCAGGGGCCGCTCGGCAACGAGAAACTGCTCAAAGCCGTGTTCGGCGACGAGTCGCTCAAGAACAAACGCAATACCGAAGCCGTGGATGTGGGGCAAGGCGTGCTGGTTTCGGCGCACGTGGTCAGCTATCACCCTGCCGCCACGCCGCCGCTCGCGCAGATCGCTGAGCAGGTCAAAGAGAAGACGATTGCCGATCTGGCCGAGCAGGAAGCGAAGAAGGCCGGTATGGCGAAGCTCGACGCGCTCAAGAAGGGTGGGGACGCGACCTTTGGGGCCGCGCAGACGGTATCGCGCGACAATCCGGGCAAGCTGGCGCCGGCCGCGCTCACGGCCATCTTTGGCGCCGATACCTCTAAGCTTCCTGCCTACGTGGGCGTCGAGCTGGGCGATGGGCAAGGTTACGCCGTGTACCGCATCAGCAAAGTGACGCAGCCGATCGTTCAGGATCCGCAGCGTCTTGCCGCGGAAGCACAACAGTTGAATCAACTGGCCGCACAGGCCGAGTGGAACGCCTGGTTGGGTGATCTGCGTGCGCGCTCGAAGGTCAAGATCGTCAATGACGTAACCAAGGCGTCGAGCAACTGAGCGCCTGCGCGACAAGACGACGACACAACGAAAAACGCGGCCCGGCGGCCGCGTTTTTTTATGTCTGGATCATGCGCCCGATTTCGGTGCCCGGGTATCTGCCGCCTTTCCCGATGGCTTGCCGCCCGGTTTGAGCAGCGGTTTCACCGTCGGCCATACGTTCTGCAAGATCTGGGGATGGGCTTTGGCAAGCGGATGGATCTGATCCTGCTGGAACCAGTCCGGGTGCTCCACAACGCCGGCCAACAGAAACGGCACGTAGCCCGTCTTCTCCTGTTTGGCGAGCACGGAAAACATGTTGAAGAACTGTTCGCTGTAGTCGGGGCCGTAGTTCGGCGGAATGCGCATGCCGACGACGATCACACGGCTGCCTGCCTTGCGAGCGGCGGCAATCATCTCGCGCAGGTTCGTGCGTGTGAGATCGAGTGGAATGCCGCGCAAGGCGTCGTTGCCGCCCAGCTCCAGAATGGTGATGGCGGGGTGGTAGCGCTCGAGCAGAGGCGCGAGGCGGGCGCGTCCGCCGCTCGTCGTGTCGCCACTGATACTCGCATTGACGACGCTATAATCGAATCCGCTTTGCGTGATCGTCTGTTGCAACAGATTCACCCAGCCCGCGCCGCGAGCGATGCCATATTCCGCCGAGAGGCTGTCGCCCACGACCAGGATCGTGGGCGGTCCCGAACTTGCCGCGTGCGCCGCGGTCCCTGAGAGCATGCACCAGCCAACGAAGGCTGAGGCGGCCAATTTCAAGAACTCTCTTCTTGCCATGTCGTTTTCCGAAAACGTAATTGAAGTGCGGGGCCTGGGGAAGCGGTTGCGTGACGCCACCGGTGAACTGGTCATTTTGCAGGATATCGATTTCTCCGTCGCGAAGGGCCAGAGCGTTGCCATCGTCGGCGCGTCGGGATCGGGCAAGTCGACGCTGCTCGGGCTGATGGCGGGCCTCGACACGGCGACCGACGGCAGCATCACGCTACTGGGCAAATCGCTGGGCGAACTCGACGAAGAAGGGCGCGCGGCATTGCGGCGCGGTGCCGTTGGATTCGTCTTTCAATCGTTTCAGTTGATGCCGCATCTGACCGCACTCGAGAACGTAATGCTGCCACTGGAATTATTGGGTGAGACATGCGACGTGCGCGATCGTGCCGTCGAATTGCTTGAGCAGGTGGGGTTGGGGTCGCGCCTCACGCATTACCCGAAGCAGCTCTCCGGCGGCGAACAGCAACGCGTGGCGCTCGCACGTGCATTCGTGACCCAGCCGGCCGTGCTGTTTGCCGACGAACCGACGGGAAGTCTCGATACGGCGACCGGCGAACGTGTCATCGACCTGATGTTTTCGCTCAACAAGGCGAGCGGGGCCACCCTGGTATTGGTCACGCACGATCTGGCGATCGCACAGCGCTGCGATGCAACGGTTCAGCTCGCGGGCGGGCGGTTGGTCCAGCGCGAACCGAGCTGATCCGGCGACGCACGTCCCACCCCACGCAGCCCGGGTAATACACACGCTACGCGGCACGCCAGGGGCATGCGAGCCACGGATGTCGCTCATGTCGCGTCCGTCGCCACGGGCGCGGCGGCGGGTGCGTGAACCGTCAGCGTTTCCCCTTGAGCACCTCGC
The DNA here is from genome assembly GCF_902459575.1 of Pandoraea morbifera. NCBI lineage: Bacteria > Pseudomonadati > Pseudomonadota > Betaproteobacteria > Burkholderiales > Burkholderiaceae > Pandoraea > Pandoraea morbifera. The sequence goes on along the minus strand of NZ_CABPSD010000001.1, from coordinate 516,261 downwards.
CGGCCAGGCGGATCAACGAGGCCGTCGAAGCGTCATGGGCATCGGGCCGGAGCGAATCCGGGTCGAGGAGCTCCGGTTCGATGGCGCGACACAGCGTCTTGCCGAGTTCCACACCCCATTGATCGAACGGATTGATATTCCAGATGGCGGCCTGAACGAACACCTTGTGCTCATAGAGCGCGATCAGTGCACCCAGTCGCTCCGGCGACAATTTGTCGATGACCAGCGTGTTGCTGGGGCGATTGCCGTCAAAACGGCGTTGTGCGGCCAGCGGACCGCCTGCCTGTTCCGCCGTCGCCATCGAACCGCCCTGCAGCAACGCCTCGCTTTGCGCGAAGCAGTTTGCGAGCAGCTTGCGGTGGTGATCGAGCAAGCCGGGCGCGTCGTACTGCGGCTCGAGCACGGCAATGAAATCCACCGGTACGAGCGTCGTGCCCTGATGGAGCATCTGGAAGTAGGCGTGTTGTCCATTCGTTCCCGGCTCGCCCCAGATGATGGGCGCCGTTTGCCACGCCACGGGGGTTCCGTCGACCTGTACCGACTTGCCGTTGCTCTCCATGTCCAGTTGCTGGAGATAGGGGGGCAGCTTCTGTAGCGCGTCGGTATAAGGCGCGATGGACAACGTCTGGGCGTCGAAGAAATTCCGGTACCAGACGCCGAGCAGGCCAAGCAACACCGGCATGTTGGCCTCGAGCGGCGCGTGCCGGAAGTGCTCGTCCATGGCATGGGCCCCGGCGAGCAGCGCCTCGAAATTCCGTGCGCCGAGATACAGCATGATGATGAGTCCGACGGACGACCACAGCGAATAGCGGCCACCGACCCACTCGCCGAACTCGAAAACGTTCTCCTTGCGGATGCCGAATCGCACGGCCTCTTCTGCATTCGTCGACACGGCGACGAAATGCCTGCCCAGTTCGCTTTCCGGAATACCATGGTCGACGAACCAGGCGCGAATCGTGCGTGCGTTCGTCATCGTCTCGAGCGTCGTGAACGTCTTCGAGCAAACGACGACCAATGTGCTTTCGGGGTCCAGTGCGGGAAGCGTACGGGCGAGTTCCGTGGGATCGATGTTGGCGATGAAGTGCGCGGACAGGTCGTGACGTCCGTAGACGGCGAGCGCGTCGCAGACCATGCGGGGGCCGAGATCCGAGCCGCCGATGCCGACATTGATGAGATGCCGGATGCGCTTGCCGGTGGCGCCTACCCACGCGCCGCTGCGCACGCTGTCGCTGAACGCGCGCATCCGGGACAGCGTGTCGCACACGCCTTGGCTGACGTCGCCCGAGGCGTCGCGAAAGGCCATCGAGCGTGGCGCTCGCAAGGCGACGTGCAGGGCAGCACGATCTTCCGTGACGTTGACGTTTTCCCCCGCCCACATGGCATCCCGCTTGGCAGGCAGCCCGCATTCGCGCGCCAGATGCGTGAGCAGCGTCAGCGTCTTGTCGGTAATTCGATTCTTCGAGTAGTCGAGATACAGGCCGGCCGCACGCAATGAAAAGCGCTCGACACGTGTGTTGGCCCCCGTGCCAGCGAACCAGTCGCGCATGTGCTGCCCGGCGATTTCGTCGCGATGTTCGAGCAGGGTACGCCAGGCGGGGAGTTGATCCAGACGAACGGATGACTTGTACGGCATGTGCGATAGGAACATTTCGATAAGGCGAAGTATAACGGGAGTCGCCGTGCATACGGCCCGAAATCGGGCGCGGGCGGCGCGGTTACAGGCTTTTGCGCCGCCGGGGCCGTCTTATCGGGAGCTGCGTGGCGTCCCACGAGCGGGCGGAACGCTTCGCGTCGCACGCGTCGAGTCGTTCAGCCGCAGTCCCAGTTCGGTACGGATGGCGGGCAAAAGTTCAGATGCCGTGAGCCCTGCCGGCCCCTGTCCCTCGCTCACGCACCGTTCGGCGGCCCGACCGTGAACCCAGACGGCGCCCAGCGCTGCGGGTGTCGCGGGCATGCCCTGGGCGAGGAGGGCGCCGATGATGCCGGTGAGCACGTCCCCCGTGCCTGCGGTGGCCAGTCCGGCATTGCCGGTCGTGTTGATCCAGGTGTCGTTGCCGTCGTCGATGACGGTGCCCGAACCCTTGAGCACGATCGTGGCGCCGAAACGTTGCGCCAGCGCGCGTGCGCACGCCAGCCGGTCGGACTGAATGTGCGCCACGTCGCAGCCTGCCAGGCGAGCTGCCTCGAGCGGATGCGGCGTCAACACGGTGGGGCCGGCACGGCGGCGCACTCGCTCGGCGAGCGAGGGCTCTATGGCGAGCAGATTGAGCGCATCGGCATCGATGACCAGCGGCGTATGCTCCAGCGCCAGGGCCCGGGCAAGACAGGCGGTTGACGCCGCCGAGGTGCCGAGTCCCGGTCCGATCGCGACGGCCTGCATGTTGGCCGGGTCCAGGCTTTCCGCCTGGCGCAGCATGAGCTCGGGATGAACGGGATCCCAGGCGGGGCCGTGCTGGGCGACGAAGCCGACGTAGACGCGCCCGGCGCCCGACATCAGCCCGGCGCGTGCGCAGAGCAGTGGCGCCCCGATCATGCCCTCGTGGCCACCGAACACCGAGAGTGATCCGTAACTCCCCTTGTGGGACGCATGATGGCGTTGCGCCAGATGCGACGCGAACGCATGCGGTGCGTTCGTGCGGATGCTGCTGGCGGCGAGCGCCTCGTCGGCCCCGAGCGTAGCCACGAGCACGTCGCCGGCCAGGTCGCGTCCGACACCCGTGAACAGCCCAGGGCAGGCGCCGAGCATGGCGATCGTGACGTCCGCCCGGATGGCGGGACCGTCGGTGATGCCGGTGGCTGCCATCAGTCCGCTCGGGATGTCGATCGCCAGCACCGGTGTGCCTTGCGCTTGGGCGTAGTCGATGTTCTCGACCAGCGTGGCGGCCGCACCGTCGAGGGCACGCGACAGGCCGATGCCGAACAGGCCATCCACGATCCACGCGTAGGTCGAAGGCGCCGGCCACGTCGTTGGCGCCGGGCGCACCGGCACGCCGGCGGCGATCGCTTCGTCATGCGCCCAGGCGGCGTCAGGCGCGGCGGGGGGCGCAAGCTGCCAAACGTCGACGAGCACGCCACGCTGATGCAACTCGCGCGCCGCCACGTAGGCGTCGCCTCCGTTGTTGCCGGGCCCGGCGAGCAATAGGACCGGATGGCGACCGGCCGTTGCGAGCGAGGGCAACTGGGCGTAGAGCCAGCCGGCGACGGCGGCTCCGGCGCGGGCCATCAGGGTGTGCGGCGCCAGTCCGGCCGCGGCGGCTCGTTCGACTTCGCGAAGGGCTGTGGGAAGATAAAGGTCGCAAGGGTCGAAAGGGTCGCAGGGGGCGCAGGCGGCAACGGTGTCGCCGAGCGCCACGGAAGTCTCGGGAAACCGGGGGCGACTCACGGGCCGCGCGAGCGGATTCGGGCTCGCGGGGGCGGCAGGGACGTTGGTGTGCAGAGGGTCGGACATGGCTGGCGAAGCTCCCGTGGGCCTGGGCATTACCGCATTACCGCGTTACCGCATTATCGCGCTGACGCGCGCTTGCCTTGCGCGGGCCGGGCGCCATGCGAGGCGCGGCGCCACGGACGCAATGGCTGACACCCCAGGTGTCGATCAACAGATTATGCCGATATTGCGCCATTCTGCCTGCCGGTGTGTCTCCCGAGTCCCTGTCGGCGGCATCCGACGGGCCGTTCAGCGATCGTACCGCGCGAGTGTCAGGCCGTTCAGGTCGATCTCGGGCGTCTGTCCGGAGATGACGTCGGCGAGCACACGCCCTGAACCGCAGGCCATGGCCCAGCCGGTCGAGCCGTGGCCGACGTTAAGGAAGATGCCCGGGAGGTGCGTTGCCCCGAGCAGCGGCGGTCCGTCGGGCAACATCGGCCGTGCGCCGACCCACGCCCTTGCTTCGCGATACTTTCCCGCGCCCGGGAACCAGTCGGTCGCCACCTTGTAGAGCGTGGCGATGGCGCGTTCGCGCAGCACCAGTTCGGTGTCGCCGAGTTCCGCCGTCCCGGCAATGCGCAGCCGGTTGCCCTGCGGCGTGATGGCGGTCTTGTACGACTCGTCCATGACGGCGATGCGCGGGCTGAAGAGTTCGTTCTTGACCGGGACCGTGATCGAGTAGCCCTTGATCGGCCAGAGCGGCAGATCGATGCCCAGCGGGCGCAGCAGTTCTGTGCTCGCTACCCCTGCCGCGATCACGACGGCGTCGGCGTCGAGCGTCGCACGCTGGCCGCCTTCGGCGTGGCTCGAGGTCTCGACGGTGACCCCGGCGCGCCCAAGGTTCGGGCGCACCGACAGCACGCTCGTCTCCGTCGCCAGCGTCACGCCCATGTCGCGAGCGATCTGGGCGAGGCGCTTGGTGAATAGCGGGCAGTTGCCGGTCTCGTCGCGCGGCAGGTGCAGGCCGCCCGCGAGTTCGGCGTCGGTGGAAATTGCGGGCTCGAGCTTGCGGCACTCGTCGGCCGTGAGCAGGCGGTGCGGCACCTCGTTCTCGGTGAGCATGGCGCGCGCCGGCTCGTTCATCTTGATTTCACGCTCGGTGCGGAACAGTTGCAGGTAGCCCTGCGTGTGCTCGTATTCGAACACGTGGACGTCGCGCAGTTCGTGAAGACAGCGCTGGCTGTAGAACGCCAGGCGCTGCATGCGCTCGCGGTTGGCGCGATAGCGTTCGAGCTTGCATTCCCGGAGCCAGCGCGAGGCCCAGCGCCATGTCCCCGCCGACAGGCCCGGACGGAAGATGAGCGGGCTGGCCGAGCTGAACAGGTAGCCGAGCAGCTTGCGCGGCATGCCGGGTGCCGCCCATGGCGTGACGTAGCCCGGCGCGATGACGCCCGCGTTGCCGAAGCTGCTCTCTTGCGCGACCGTGCTGTTGCGCTCGACGAGCGTGACCGTGTGCCCCGCGGCGGCCAGATAGTAGGCGGTACACGTGCCGATAACCCCGCCGCCGATAACGATGACCTTCATTCCCAACCGTCTGGTGTGTGGCGAACGCCCGTTCGTTCGCTTGTTAGTGTCGTATTGGTGTCTTGCCAGTGACGTTTTGTGCCGGGCCGCGTCCCCGGGGTGGCCGGGCGGCGCGAGCCGTGTTCCGATTTCGAGTTCGGTACGGGGCGCATAGGTTACCAGAGAGAGGCCGCGACAGGGCGGCAGTGGGCCAGAATACGTGTTGCGCACTCGGGTATAACCCGGGGTAAGCAGGGTATAATCCCGGTTTGTCGTTCCCCCGCGTTTTGAACGCCTCGCCTTCCGTCCTTCCATGAATCACATTGCCTGCTTCGCCGGCGCCTTGGCGCTCTCCGAATTCCGCCAGCAACGTCTTCTGCAGACCCTGCAAGCCATCGATAGCTCGATCGTGCGTGTCGACGCGCGCTACGTGCACCTCGTGGCCAGCGTCGAGCCGCTCTCGAGCGAGGATGTGGCCCGTGTCGCCGGTCTGCTTACCTACGGTGAGCCGGTACGTGAAGAGCCGGTGGGCGATCAGCTGCTCGTGATCCCGCGGCTGGGGACGATCTCGCCCTGGGCGAGCAAGGCAACGGACATCGCCCGCAACTGTGGCATCGATCATGTGCGACGCATCGAGCGCGCGGTCGAATACACGATCGGCGTGAAGTCAGGACTGCTCGGCGGCAAGAAATCGCTGCCGGCCGACGTGCTCGCCCGTGTGGCCGCCGTGCTGCACGATCGCATGACCGAGACGGTCGTCGCCTCGCGCAAGGACGCTGAAGCCCTGTTCGTCGAGCTGCCGGCCAAGCCGCTGCAGACCGTCGACGTGATCGGTGCCGGGCGGGGCGCGCTCGAGGCTGCCAACCGTGACCTGGGCCTCGCGCTGGCCGACGACGAAATCGATTACCTGGTCGATGCCTTCACGAGCGTGAAGCGCAATCCGACCGACGTGGAACTGATGATGTTCGCGCAGGCGAACAGCGAACACTGCCGTCACAAGATCTTCAATGCGCAGTGGACCATCGACGGCCAGGCGCAGGACAAGTCGCTGTTCCAGATGATCAAGAACACGCACCAACTGCATCCGCAGGGCACGGTGGTTGCGTATTCGGACAACGCTTCGGTGATGGAAGGCGCCGAAGTCGAGCGCTGGTATCCGCGTGGCGCCGACGGCAAGTACGGCCGCAGCGTGGAACTCACGCATACGCTGATGAAGGTCGAGACGCACAACCATCCGACGGCGATCTCGCCGTTCCCGGGGGCGTCCACCGGCGCGGGCGGCGAGATTCGCGACGAGGGGGCGACGGGGCGCGGCTCCACGCCGAAGGTGGGGCTGACCGGCTTTACCGTGTCGAACCTGGCGCTGCCCGACGCCCGCGAAGCGTGGGAGAACGATCTTGACGTGGCGGTTCCGCCGTCGCTGCGCAAGCCCGACGCCACCGGCGCGGACTATGGCCGTCCGGACCGCATCGCCTCGCCGCTGCAGATCATGATCGACGGTCCGCTGGGCGGCGCGGCGTTCAACAACGAATTCGGCCGTCCGAACCTCGGCGGCTACTTCCGCACCTACGAACAGAACGTGGGCGGTCGTGTACGCGGCTATCACAAGCCGATCATGATCGCCGGTGGCATGGGCAACATCGCCGCGCAGCACACGCACAAGCACGATCTGCCGGCCGGCACGCTGCTGATCCAGATCGGCGGCCCGGGCATGCGTATCGGCATGGGCGGCGGCGCCGCAAGCTCGATGGCGACGGGCACCAACACCGCGGAACTGGACTTCGACTCCGTGCAGCGCGGCAATCCGGAAATCGAGCGCCGTGCGCAGGAAGTCATCAACTGGTGCTGGCGCCAGGGTGAGGCCAACCCGATCCTGTCGATTCACGACGTGGGGGCGGGCGGTATTTCGAACGCCTTCCCCGAGCTGGTCGACGGTGCGGGCAAGGGCGCGCGCTTCGACCTGCGTCAGGTGCAACTGGAAGAGTCGGGCATGTCGCCGGCCGAGATCTGGAGCAACGAGGCGCAGGAGCGTTACGTGCTCGCGATCGCACCCGACAGCTTCCCCGCGTTCCAGGCCATCTGCCAGCGCGAGCGTTGCCCGGTGGCGGTGGTCGGGGTGGCGACCGACGAGCGCCAACTCAAGCTCGTCGATCCGATGCATCCGGAGTCGCCGGATCCGGTAGACATGCCGATGGATGTGCTGTTGGGCAAGCCGCCTCGCATGCACCGTGACGTGACGCGAGTGCAGGCGGCACTACCCCCGGTGGACGTCACCGGCCTGTCGCTCGACGACGTGGCGCGTGCGGTGCTGCGTCATCCGACCGTGGCAAGCAAATCGTTCCTCATCACCATCGGTGACCGCACGGTGGGCGGCCTGACCGCGCGCGATCAGATGGTCGGTCCGTGGCAGGTGCCGGTGGCCGACTGCGCCATTTCGCTGATGGACTACGCCGGATACCGCGGCGAGGCGATGACGATGGGCGAGCGCACGCCGCTGGCCGTGATCGACGCGCCCGCATCGGGCCGCATGGCGGTCGGCGAAGCCATCACGAACATTGCGGCGGCGCCGATTGCGTCGCTCGACCAGATCAAGCTGTCGGCCAACTGGATGGCGGCCTGCGGCACCGAAGGCGAAGACGCGGCGCTTTTCGACACGGTCAAGGCGGTGGGCATGGAGCTGTGCCCGGCACTGGGGCTGTCGATTCCGGTGGGCAAGGATTCGCTGTCGATGCGCACCAAGTGGGAAGACGCCGGTCGCGGCAAGGAAGTGGTGGCGCCGGTCTCGCTGATCGTGTCGGCGTTCGCGCCGGTGGAGGACGTGCGTGGTCATCTCACGCCGCAACTGCGCCCGGCCGCCGACGTTGGCGAGACAGTGCTGATCGCCATCGATCTGGGGCGCAACAAGCACCGCATGGGCGGCAGTATCCTCGCTCAGGTGACGCAGCAGATCGGCGACGTGGCGCCGGACCTCGACGATCCGGCCGACCTCAAGCGCTTCTTCGACGCTATCCAGAAACTCAACCGCGACGGCAAGCTGCTCGCGTATCACGATCGTTCGGATGGTGGTCTGTTCGCCACGGTCGCGGAAATGGCGTTCGCGGGTCATGTCGGTGTGTCGCTCAACGTCGACATGCTCACGCTCGACGACGGCTTCGAGTCCGATTACGGCGACGCGAAGGACTGGGCCAAGCAAACGGCCGGCCGCCGGGAAGACAAGACGCTGCGTGCGCTGTTCTCGGAAGAGCTCGGCGGCGTCATTCAGGTGCGTGCATCGGAGCGCGACGCCGTGCTGCAGGCGCTGCGTGAAGCGGGTCTGTCGGCCTGTACGAATGTGATCGGCAAGCCGAACACGACAGACGTCATCGAGATCTACCGCGACGCGAAGAAGGTCTTCGGCGCGCCGCGCGCGGAACTGCAACGAGTGTGGTCGGAGGTGAGCTGGCGGATCGCGCGTCTGCGCGATAACCCGGCCGCGGCCGACGCCGAGTACGAGGCACTGAACGACACCAGCGATCCGGGCCTCTCGCCGAAGCTGACGTTCGACCCGAGCGAAGACGTCGCGGCACCGTTCATCGCGACGGGTGTGCGTCCGAAGGTGGCGATCCTGCGAGAGCAGGGCGTGAACTCCCACCTCGAAATGGCTTATGTGCTCGACAAGGCCGGCTTCGACGCGTACGACGTGCACATGAGCGATTTGCTCGCGGGCCGTCACTCGCTAGAGGCGTTCAAGGGCTTCGTCGCCTGCGGCGGTTTCTCGTACGGCGACACGCTGGGCGCTGGCGAAGGCTGGGCCAAGACGATCCTGTTCAACCCCTCGCTTGCCGAACAGTTCGCCGGGTTCTTCAATCGCGCCGACACGTTCGCTCTGGGCGTGTGCAACGGTTGCCAGATGATGAGCAATCTATCGAACCTGATTCCGGGCGCCGCGGCGTGGCCGAAGTTTACGTACAACCAATCGAAGTACGAAGCGCGTCTGACGCAGGTCGAGGTGCTGCAATCGCCGTCGCTCTTCTTCAAGGACATGGCCGGCTCGCAACTGCCGATCGTGATCGCGCACGGCGAGGGCTACGCCAACTTCGGTCAGCAGGGCAACATCGACCAGGCGATTGCCGCAATGCGCTTTGTCGACCATCGGGGGCAGCCGACGGAGCAGTATCCGTACAACCCGAACGGTTCGCCGCGCGGGCTGACGTCGGTGACGACGGCCGATGGTCGCTTCACGGTGATGATGCCGCACCCGGAGCGCGTGTTCCGTACGGTACAGATGAGCTGGGCACCCGCCCAGTGGGGCGAAGACAGCCCGTGGATGCGCATGTTCCGCAACGCGCGTCGCTGGGTCGCCTGATCGGCGATTCGCGAGGGCGACGTGCTGTCGCCCTTGTCGGCATGCATGAAGGCCGCTTGCCTCGTTCGACAGGGCAGGTGTTTTTCCTGGCGCCGGCGTGGATAGCGGATCGCCCGGTCAAGCCGGGAAAGCCACAAAAAACCCGCCTGTCGGCGGGTTTTTTTCGTTCAGCGATGCCGTTGTGGCGGTTACTGAATCTTGGCCTTTTTCTCGAGGCCTTCGATGAAGCCTTGCAGCTTCTCTTCCTGCATCTGCTGCACGAGTTGCGGCTTGACGTCGGACAGCGGCGGGATTTGCGCATCGCGCACGTCGTCGAGCTCGATCACGTGGTAGCCAAACTGCGTCTTGACCGGGGTCTGGGTGTATTGGCCCTTCTGGAGCTTTTGCAGCGCATCGGCGAATTCGGGCACATAGGCATTGGCTGGCGACCAGTCGAGGTCGCCACCGTTCTTCGCCGAACCCGGATCCTTCGAATACTGTTTGGCGAGATCTTCGAACTTCGCGCCGCCCTTGAGCTTCGCGATGATCTCCTTGGCGGTGTCTTCCGCCGGCACCAGGATGTGGCGCGCGTGGTATTCCTTGTCGCCGAACTGCTTCTTCAGTTGATCGTAGCGGGCTTGCACTTCGGCGTCGCTCACCGGCGAGGTCTTCTGGAAATCGGCGATCAGAGCGCGGATGAGCACGCCTTGCTCGGCGAGCTTGAGCTGCGCCTTGACGTCCGGTTGCGAGGCCAGCCCCTTGCTGACGGCTGCCTGCGCGAGCACTTCGCGCTTGACCAGTTCTTCACGCACCTGCTGTTGCAGTTGCGGCGAGTTTGGCTGACCCTGACGGACCATTTCGCGCACCATGGCGTCAGCGCGCGACACAGGCACCGGCGTGCCGTTCACGACGGCGATGTTCTGGGCGAGGGCAGGGAGGGAGACGGCGGTCAGCGACACGGCGGCGCCGAGCGCCATGGCCGTGCGGGCGAGTTTCAATGCCATGCTGTTTTTCCTAACGAATGACGAAGGCAGGGTTAATCGACGGGGGACGCGTCGCATGCGGGTCACGCTTCACCGGGGGCGAGCGCGACGATGGCGAGGGCGTGAATGCCGTTCTGCATCAAATCGGCTAGCGCATCATACACCAGGCGATGACGGGCCACGCGGTTGCGTCCGGTAAAGGCCGCCGAGACGATGCGCAGATTGTAATGACCGCCCGAGGCGGCGCCGGCATGGCCTGCATGGCGGGCGCTATCGTTTTCCAGTGCGAACTCGAGGGGGGCGAGGGCAGCCGTGAGGCGCGCTTCGATTTGCTGTTCCATACTCATGACGGAGGCTTCCTGACGGACGTTGGACCTTATTCGTCCTGCTTGATGTACTTCGCGAGCCAAAGGCTCTGCACGACGATGAACACGACCATGAGGCCCATGCCGCCGAAGAGCTTGAAGTCGACCCAGGTATCGGTCGAGAAGTGATAGGCGATTACCAGGTTGAGCGCCCCCATGGCGAGGAAGAACAGCGCCCAACTGAAGTTGACGGCGCGCCACAGGTTCTCGGGCAACGCCATCTGCTTTTCCATCATCGCGCGGATCAGGTTTTTGTCGAACACGAGTTCGGCGACAAACAGCGTGATGCCGAAGAGCCAGTAAAGTGCCGTGGGTTTCCACTTGATGAAGGTTTCGTCGTGCAGCAGCATGGTGGCACCGCCGAACACCACGATGATCGCCAGACTGACCCATTGCATGGGCTCGACCTTGCGGTGTCGCAGCCACATCCACAGGACCTGAGCAATCGTCGTGGCGATGGCAATGCCGGTAGCGACGTAGATGCCGGCGAACTTGAAGGCGACGAAGAACAGGATGACCGGTAACAGGTCGAAAAGAAATTTCATGAAGTCTCGGCTTGGGGGCTTCGGGAGATTTGGCGTCCTGAGCCCGAGAATATCGGAGGGCCGGGCGCAAACCCGCATTATATTTCAAAGCCCCGGCGGGCGAGCGCGGCGACGCGCGAAACGTGCGGCGCGCACGCGCGTCGCGGTCGCCTCGAATTACTCGATGATCTCGATGCGTTTGACGTCGATATCGTTGGACTTGAGTTGATGCTTGTCGACTTCGCCCCAGATGCGCACGTGCGTCTTCTCGGTGATTTCGCGACCCGGCGGCAGGTGCTTGTCGTCGAGCTCGATCTCGATGGTCTTGCCGGCGGCGTCGCGGAAGGTGTAGTGCTCGTGCTTGAGCTTGTTGACGATGTAGCCCTCGATGACAGCTTCGACGTCGTTCGGTGCGGCGAGTGCCTGCTCGACGGTCACGGCGCGCGGCATGACGGCGGGCACGGCGACCGTGCCGCCGGCCGGCGGCACGTTGATCTGGGCCTGCGCCGGCGAGGCGAAGACGAACGCACCGGCGACGAGCGCGGCGGCGAGGGGCAGGATGGCGAAGCGATTCGATTTTCTGGGCACGACATGGACTCCCTATCAATTTGGGTGGACGCAAGCCTACTGCCAAAAAACGCCGATTCAGGGTGAAATGCCGTCGATTTCACGCCATTTCACCGGTATTTTGTGGCGCATGACCACTGTTTGAATGCCTCGAACCGCCAAAGTTCTGCGCTTGGCCGTCACGCATGGCGTTCAGTCTTCGTCCGGCGCCGTCGTCTGGCCGTCCTTGTCCTCGAAATCGAGCGAAGCGGAATTGATGCAGTAACGCAATCCGGTCGGCTGCGGGCCGTCTTCGAACACGTGACCGAGGTGGGCGTCGCAATTGTGGCAGCGCACTTCCACGCGCACCATGCCGTGACTGTAGTCCATCACCTCGTCGATGCCCGATTTGTCGATGGGTTTCGAGTAGCTCGGCCAGCCGCAACCGGCGTCGAATTTCTCGGTCGACTGGAACAGCGGCGCGCCGCAACACACACAGCGATACGTGCCGTCCTTCCAGTGATCCCAGTAGCGGCCGGTGAACGCGCGCTCGGTCGCGGCGTGGCGCGTGACCTGGTATTCGACGTCGTCGAGTTGGGCGCGCCATTCGGCGTCGCTCTTTTCCACTTTGCTCATGAGGTTCTCCTGATGGGTGACGACCGGTGGTTGCCGTCACGCGTCGTATGACTGCGCACTCGCCACAGATGGGGGCGGCGTGCGTGTTTTGCAATGCACCGCGCTGGCGCGAGGCCGCTCAGGACGAGCAACTGACCTCGAGTTGTCCGGCCCAGTCGGGGGGCAATTCGGCGTAGCGTTCGAATTCCGGCTGTTCGTCGTAGGGGCGCGAGAGCACCTTGAGCAAGGTGTCGACTTCAGAGAAATCCTTCTCGTTGGCACGCCGGATCGCCATTTCGGCCAGATGGTTGCGCAAAATGTACTTGGGATTGACCAGGCGCATGGCCACCGCGCGCTTCGCATCCGTGCTCCCCTCGTGTCGCAGGCGGGCGCGATAGTCGGCGGCCCAGACGTCGAAACCCTCGCGATCGATGAACATGTCGCGCAACGGGGTGTCGGCCGACGGGTCGTCGAGACGGAGCGTGGAGAGCTGGCGGAACAGATAGGTGAAGTCGACGCGTCCTTCGTGCATCAGCTTGAACAGCCGGTTGATGAGCGTCTCGTCATCCGCATGCGACTCGCGCAGACCGAGCTTGGCGCGCATGCGCAGATCGATTTCCTCGGCGAAGCGGGTCTTGAACACGGGCAACACCGACTGCGCCTGCTCGATGGCCGCGTCGCCTTCGCCGAGCAGCGGCAACAGCGCCTGCGCGAGGCAGAACAGGTTCCAGTAGGCGACGTTCGGTTGCGCCTGATAAGCGTATCTGCCCTGCGAATCCGAATGATTGCAGATGTGGTGGGCGTTGAATCCGTCGAGAAATCCAAACGGACCGTAGTCGATCGTCAGTCCGAGAATGGACATGTTGTCGGTGTTCATCACGCCGTGACAGAAGCCCACGGCTTGCCAATGCGCCACCAGTTCGGCCGTCGCGTCGCACACCGCCTCGAGCATCGCGAGGTATGGATTGGCGGCATCGCGGCAATGCGGATAGTGGTGATCGATCGTGAAGTCGGCCAACTGGCGCAGCGCCTCGTACTGATCGGCGGCCCAGAAATGTTCGAAGTGTCCGAATCGAATGAAACTCGGTGAAAGGCGCGTGACGACCGCGGCCGTCTCGATGGTTTCTCGACGCACGGGGGCGTCGGAGCCGATGACGCATAGCGCGCGCGTCGTCGGCACGCCCAGATGAAACATGGCCTCCGAGCCGAGAAATTCGCGGATCGACGAGCGCAGCACCGCGCGGCCATCGCCCATGCGTGAATAGGGCGTCAGTCCACCCCCCTTGATCTGAATTTCCCAGCGCCCCCCCGGACCGTCCGATTCACCGAGCAGCAGTGCACGACCGTCGCCCAACTGCCCGGCCCAGACACCGAATTGATGCCCGGAATAGACGCTCGCGAGCGGGTCGCCGCCGTTCAGCGGCGCGTTGCCCGCGAAGGTCGCGAGAAACTCGGGGTCGCGCGCCGCATCGGGCGACCAGCCGAGCAACCGTGCAGCCTCGGCCGAGAAACCGACCAGATACGGCTCGGGCAACGGTTGGGGTGACACGCGCGTGTAGAAATCCGTGCCGAGCGTGGCGAACCGGTTGATCAGACGAAGCGGTCCGAACGGTTCGAGCGAATGAGGCGCAGCAGTGCAGCGGTCGTTGGCCGGCATTGGGGACGTTCCTGATGGTGAACAAACATTCTACTTGAGGTATCCGTCGTGTGCTGCCGGGGCTTGGCCCCGGCGGGCTTGCACGTGACAAGTGCAGCTTTGGCGCAAGGTGTGTCGCGGTGTTGCGGCGCACAAGCGAAGGGCGTTGACCCGCCGCGCGCGCGCGTCAAGAATGAGTCTCCGCGGTGCTCACGAATGCACGCATCCCTCGTGCCAGCTCGCGCGTCATGCGCGACGCACGAATGTCGATCGCTGTTCCCGACGTATCCCCGTAATTCCGGTTTTTCCGACTTTTCTGGAGATTCGACGCATGGCAACACCGCTCCTCGGCCAGATGATGGCCGCGCCGCTGCTGATTTCCTCGCTGCTCACGCACGCTGCCCGTCACCACGGCGACACCGAGATCGTGTCGCGTCGCGTGGAGGGCGACATTCACCGCTACACGTGGCGAGATGCCGAGCGGCGGTCGCGGCAGCTTGCCCTGGCCTTGCGCCGGCTCGGCGTGGGCGACGGCGAGCGTGTGGGTACGCTGGCGTGGAACGGCTATCGCCATCTCGAGCTCTACTACGCCGTCTCGGGCATGGGCAGTGTGATTCATACCGTCAACCCGCGCCTGTTCCCGGAGCAGATCGCCTACATCATCAATCACGCCGAGGATCGCTTCGTCGCGTTCGACATCAACTTCCTGCCGCTGGTCGAGGCGATCGCGCCGCAGTGTGCGGGCGTCGAGGGCTGGATTGCCCTGACCGACCGGGCGCATCTGCCGCCGTCGCAGTTGCCGTTGCTGTGCTACGAGGACATCGTCGAAGCGGAAAGCGGCGACTTCGACTGGCCGGCGCTCGACGAGAACACGGCGTCGGGCCTGTGCTACACGTCGGGCACGACCGGCAATCCGAAGGGGGTGCTCTACAGCCATCGCTCCACCGTGCTGCATGCCTTCGGTGCGTCGTTGCCCGATGCGATGGCGATGTCGGCCCGCGATGCCGTGTTGCCGGTGGTACCGATGTTCCATGTGAACGCCTGGGGACTACCGTACTCCGCCGCGCTCGTCGGCGCCAAGCTCGTGCTTCCGGGCAAGGATCTGGACGGCAAGTCGCTTTACGAGCTGTTCGAGGCCGAGGGGGTGACGTTTTCGGCCGGGGTGCCGACCGTCTGGCTGGGGTTGCTGACGTACGTGAAGTCCATCGGTGCGCGTTTCTCCACGCTGGAGCGCACGGTGATCGGGGGATCGGCTTGTCCGCCGGCCATGCTCCAGACATTCGAGAGGGACTACGGCGTGCGCGTGATTCACGCCTGGGGCATGAGCGAGATGTCGCCGCTGGGCACGCTGTGTCATTTGCGCAAGCATCATCGTGACCTGCCGGCCGAGGCGCAGCAGCATATTCTGGAGAAGCAGGGCACGGCGATCTATGGCGTCGACCTGAAGATCGTGGGACCCGACGGCGAAGCGTTGCCGTGGGACGGCAAGGCGTTCGGAGACCTTTATGCCCGGGGGCCGTGGGTGCTGGAGCGTTATTTCCGCGCTGACGCGTCGCCGCTGGTCGACGGCTGGTTCCCCACCGGCGACGTGGCGACCATCGATGCCGAGGGATACGTTCAGATCACGGACCGGAGCAAGGATGTCATCAAGTCGGGCGGCGAATGGATCAGTTCGATCGACGTCGAGAACATCGCCATGGCGCATCCGGAAATTCACGAGGCGGCATGCATCGCCATGCCGCATCCGAAGTGGGAGGAGCGCCCGCTGCTCGTGGTCGTGCGCAAACCCGGCTCGTCGCTGTCGCGCGAGGACGTGTTGGCGTTCTATCAGGGGCGCGTCGTGAAGTGGTGGATTCCGGACGACGTTGTCTTTGTCGACGAAATCCCGCACACGGCCACGGGGAAGATGCTCAAGCTCAAGCTGCGCGAGAAGTTCCGCGACCATCAGGCGGCATCGTAGGTTCGAGCTTCGCGCCGCCACCCCGGCTGCCAGGGCCGGCGCCTGTCGGACTGGGGCGCCGACCGTGGTGGCCGGAGTGGCGGCGCGCCCCGACCGGTGACCGGGAAGGCGCTGATCGCCGCCTCGGACGCCTCCGAAATCCTGTAATGACGGCGCTTTTCGCGCGATTCGTCAGCGATCGCCGTGTCCGTCACCTCTATAATGTCAGCCTGAAATTCCCTCGACGCGGCGGCTTGCGCCGCGTCGTTCCCCGACAATTCCGAAGGAGACGCAGTGCATCTGCTGAGTGCCACCGCCGGCCTCGTGCTCGTGAATGGGGTGAGCTATGGCTTGCTGCTGTTCATGCTGTCCAGCGGACTCACGCTCATCTTCAGCATGCTGGGAGTGCTGAACTTCGCGCATGCCAGTTTCTACATGCTGGGCGCGTACTTCGCTTATGCGCTGTCGGCAAAGATCGGGTTCTGGGCGGCGCTCATCTCGGCGCCGCTGCTCGTCGGCGCTGTCGGGGCATTGTTCGAGCGCGGTGTGCTTCGGCGGCTGCGGGCACGCGGCGCGCTGGCGGAGTTGCTCGCCACATTCGGGCTGGCCTATGTCGTGGTCGAGCTGGTGCAGTTGGCGTGGGGCCGTGGTCCGGTGGACTATGCCGTGCCGGCCGCGCTCGACGGGACCCTGATCGGCATCGCAGGGGTGGCGGTACCTGCCTACCGATGGTTCCTGATGCTGCTGGCATGCGCGATTGCGCTTCTGGTCTGGGTAGCGCTGCGTGCGACGCGCGCCGGGCTCGTGCTGCAGGCCGCCCTGTCGCAGCCCGCGATGACGCAGGCGCTCGGCTACGACGTGCCTGCGCTATACACGGGCGTATTCGCCTGCGGCGCGGCGCTGGCGGCGCTCGCCGGCGCGGCGGGCGGCAACGTGCTCGTCACGGAGCCGGGGATGGCGGCAACGGTGGGCAGTGTCGTGTTCGTGGTAGTGGTCGTTGGGGGGCTTGGATCGTTGGGCGGTGCTTTCGTGGCATCGCTGCTCATCGGACTGTTGCAGACGTGGGCCGTCACGAGCGATGCGAGCCTGGCGGCGTGGTGGCCGTCAGCGCAGGCGGGCGCGCTCGCCCCTCTGGCACCCCTGGCCCGGCTGAGCGTGGCGCAGCTCGCGCCCGCGGTGCCATACCTGTTGATGGTGGCGGTGCTGTTATGGCGCCCGCGCGGGCTTCTTGGCGTGCGGGAGGGATGATGCGGGATATGTTCGCCGCAGCGGCTCCGATCACGCGTCGGGGCATCGCGTGGGTGTGCTTTGCGCTGGCACTGGGCATTGCTCCCCGGTGCTTTCCTTCCGACGCCGCCCTGACACTCATGACGCAGATGGGAACGGCGGCGATTCTCGCGCTGTCGTTCAATCTGCTGCTCGGGACGACGGGACTGTTGAGCTTCTGCCACGCGACCTATGCGGGCGTGGGCGCCTATGCCGCGGTGTGGTGCATGAATCGTATCGGCATGCACGGCTGGCCCGTGTCGATGGCGCTGGTGCCGTTGGTGGGCGCATTCGCCGGCGGCATTGCAGGGGCCACGCTGGGCTATGTCACCACGCGTCGCGCCGGCATGACGTTCGCCATGATTACGCTGGGTGTCGCGGAACTCGTCTGGGTGATGGCCGCCATGCTGCCTGAGTGGTTCGGCGGCGAGCGCGGCATACCGACGGACAGAACGCTCGGCGCGGCGTGGTTCGGCGCGACGTTCGCGACACAGCGCGAGGTCTATGGGCTGGTCGCCTTCTGGTGGTTCGTCTGCGCCGGGCTGATGTATGGCGTGACACGCACCCCGCTCGGGTTTCTCGCGCGCGCGGTGCGGGATAACGACGGGCGGGTCGCGTTTCTCGGACAGTCGCCGGCCGCGGTGCGTTACCGCATGCAGATCATCGCGGCGGCGTTCGCGGGTGTGGCCGGCGCCCTGGGTGCCCTGAATTTCGAGCTGGTCAGCGCCGATACGTTCAGCCTTGAGCGCTCGGGCGTCGTGCTCGTCTTCACGGTGCTCGGCGGCACGGCCTACTTCGTCGGACCGATGATAGGGGCCGTGATCGGGGTGCTGGCGACCGTGGTGCTCGCCACATTCACGCGGGCATGGCAGCTCTACGTGGGGCTGGGGTTTCTCGCCGTGGTGATATTCGCGCCTGGGGGCGTCGCGGGGTTGATGGCGGGGCACATACAGGCGTGGCGTTGTGGCGCGGTACGTCGGCTGTGGAAGCCCTACGCCGGCGTTTGCGTCGGCATGGCGCTGTTTGCCGGTGGCCTGGTCGCGATCGTCGAGATGACCTACGGTTCGCGTCTGGCGGCCGACGCCGGGTTGTCGACGAACGGCGGCGTTAGCACGCCGGGCGCTGGCGCATGGACGCTGGCCGCGCTGGCGGCCGTGGCGGGGCTGGCGGTGCTTGCGCGCGCGAGCGCTCGATTGCGTCGCGCCGTGGCCGCCGTGCGTCTGGCGGCGCAGGGGGGACAATGAGACACACGACGAGGCGCACGATGGCCGTCGAGACGCCCTCACCGTTGCTCAGCGTTCGTGGGCTGCACAAGTCGTTCGGCAGAACGCAGGTGTTAAGCGGTGTCGATCTGGCGCTGACGGCCGGGGAGCGTCTGGCCATCATCGGACCGAATGGCGCCGGTAAAAGTACGTTGTTCGACGTCATCACCGGACGGACGCAACCCGACAAGGGCCGTGTCTTCCTGCATGCGCGCGACGTCACCGGGCGCGCGCCACACGTGATCAGTCGTCGCGGGCTGTCGCGCAGTTTTCAGACGTCGCAGTTGTTCGGACACATGAGCGTGATCGACCATCTGCGTTGCGCGGGACTTTGGCCGAGCGGCCACCGCTACACCTTCTGGCGGCGCATGCGTGGACTCGACGACGTGACAAGGCGCAGCGAAGCGTGGCTGGCGCGCCTTGGACTGGAGGCTCGGCGCGACGTGCCGGCGGGCGCGTTGAGTTATGCGGAACAGCGCGTGCTCGAAGTCGGGATGTGCGCGGCGTCGGCGGGCAGCGTGATGTTGCTTGACGAGCCGACCGCCGGGATGAGTCAGTCGGAGTCCGCGCGCATGGTGGCGCTCATTGCGGAACTGAGCCGCGGGCGAGCGTTGCTGATGATCGAGCACGACATGCAAGTGGTTTTCTCGCTGGCAGACCGAATCGCCGTGCTCGCGCGAGGCGCGGTCATTGCCTGCGACACGCCGGAGCGAATTCGTCAGCATCCGGATGTTCGCACTGCGTATCTGGGCGACTATGCCGATGCGCTTGGGCCCGCCGGCGCCGGGGAGACCCGCGATGCTTGAGCTGATCGACGTCCGTGCGGGGTATGGGGGAAGCCGTGTCCTGCACGGCGTCACGCTGCGAGTGGCGCCCGGGGAGATCGTGGCGGTGCTCGGCCGCAACGGCGCGGGGCGCTCCACGTTGGCCAGGGCGATCATGGGGCAATTGCCGCGAGAGGGGGAAATTCGCTGGCACGGACGATCGCTGGTCTCGCTCGCGCCGCATCGAATCGCACGATTGGGCATTGGCTACGTGCCGGAAACGCGCGATGTCTTCGCACCCCTGACGGTGGCGCAGAATCTGCTGCTGGGCCAGCGGGCAAGTCGGGGGCTGGTGGGAGGATGGGGACGTCTGCGCGCAGCGTGGCAGCGCCCGGGTGAGGCCATTGCGCATGAGCGTCGTGCGCTTACGCTCGCGCAGGCATTCGAGCGGTTCGAGGAGCTTGCACCGCGCCGGGACACGCCGGCGGGGGCGCTCTCCGGCGGCGAGCAACAACTGCTCGCGCTATGTCGGGCCATGATGGCCGGGCCGTCGCTCCTGATCGTCGATGAGCCGACCGAAGGTCTGGCGCCTCGCGTCGTTGCGCGAATCGGGCGAATCCTCACGGATCTTCGGGCCACCGGCGTGGCGATCCTGCTGATCGAACAAAAGCTGTCGCTCGCGCTCACATGTGCGCAGCGGGTTGCGGTCATGGGCCGAGGCAAGCTCGTCTTCGAGGGCGAGCCGGAAGCATTGGTCGCCGCATCCGCAGTCCGGCGCGAATGGCTCGAGGTCTAGCGCTGCGCTAGAATCGAACGATCGTATTGCCGCGGCCGGCGCGCTCGCGGCACCCCCAACGAACGGACAATACAAGGAAAGAGACAACGATGAGCACGGCTTACGAGGTTCGCGACGGCATAGCGGTCATTACGCTGGAAAATCCCCCTGTCAACGGCCTGGGACATGCGACCCGCGCGGGTATCGCCGAAGGATTGGCCCGCGCCCAGGCCGACGCGCAGGTGCGAGCCATCGTGCTGATCGGTGCCGGCAAGGCATTTTCCGGCGGGGCCGATATCCGCGAGTTCAATACGCCGAAGGCCACGCAAAGCCCGCTGCTGGTGGACGTGATTGCCGCACTCGACGCCTGTGCCAAACCCGTGGTTGCCGCGGTGCATGCCGTTGCCATGGGCGGTGGCCTGGAGCTGGCATTGGCTTGTCACTACCGGGTGGCGCTGCCCGGGGCGCAGATCGCGCTGCCGGAGGTCAAGCTCGGGTTGTTGCCCGGCGCGGGAGGCACGCAACGACTGCCGCGCGCCATCGGTGTCGCGCGTGCGCTCGACATGGTCGTGACGGGCCGCGTGGTGAAGTCGGAAGCCTTGGTCGGCACGCTCTTTTCGAAACTGTTCGAGGGCTCGCATGACGACCTGCTGACTGGCGCCATTGCCTTCGCCAATGACGTGGCCGCGCGCGGCGAGACGTTGCCGAGGTTGCGCGATGTCGCGATCGAGGACACCGACGGCGCCGCGAAAGCCGCCATCGACGCCGCGCGAGAGAGAGTTCAGCGAGAGCAACCGCACTTCCCCGCGCCACACAAATGCGTGGCGGCCGTGGAGGCGGCACTGTCGCGTGCGTTCGACGACGGCGTGAAGTTCGAGCGCGAATGTTTCGTGGCACTGGTCAGCTCGCCCGAGTCCAAGGCCTTGCGCCACGCCTTTCTCGGCGAACGCGCGGCGGGCAAGATCGCGGATGTGCCGGACGATACGCCGGTGCGCACGATCGAGCGCGTGGCCGTGATCGGCGCCGGCACCATGGGCGGCGGCATCGCCATGGCGTTCGCCAACGCGGGACTCCCGGTCACGCTCGTCGATACGACCGACGCGGCACTGGCGCGCGGTCTCGAGACGATGCGCGGCAACTATGCGCGTGCGGTCACGCGCGGCAAGCTTGCTGCCGATGAGGCGGACAAGCGCCTGGCCCGCATTCACGGCAGCACGGATTTCGCGGCGGTCGCCGATGCCGACCTGATCGTCGAGGCGGTCTTCGAGGACATGGCGATCAAGCAGGTTGTCTTCCGCGAGCTCGACAAGGTGGCCAAATCCGGCGCGATTCTCGCATCGAACACGTCGACACTCGACCTCGACGCGCTTGCGCGGACCACGTCGCGGGCGCAGGACGTCGTCGGCATGCATTTCTTCAGCCCGGCCAACGTGATGCGCCTGCTCGAGGTGGTGCGAGGTGCCGACACCGCCAACGACGTGTTGGCCACCGTCATGAAGCTGGCCAAGCGGATCGGCAAGCTGGCCGTGGTGGCGCGCGTGTGTGACGGTTTCATCGGCAATCGCATGCTCGAGCCGTACTTCAAGCAGTCGCAGTGGATGGTCGAGCAGGGCGCAACGCCCGCACAGGTCGATGCCGCCATCGAGCGGTTCGGCTTCGCGATGGGGCCGTTCCGAACCAGCGATCTGGCCGGCAATGATGTGAGTTGGGCAATTCGAAAGCGTCGTCACGCCGAGCATCCCGGCATTGTGTATCCGAAGATCGCCGACGTGCTGTGCGAGGCCGGCCGTTACGGACAGAAGACGCACGCTGGTTGGTACGACTACGCCGAAGGCGACCGCACGCCGCGCGAATCGGCAAAGGTGGCGCAGATGCTCGACGACTACCGCCGCGCGAACGGTATCGCTCCGCGCGTCTATTCCGACGAGGAGATCGTCGATCGCCTGGTCTACGCGCTCGTCAACGAAGGCGCCAAGGTACTGGCCGATGGAACGGCGGCCCGCGCGTCCGACATCGACATGGTGTATTTGAATGGTTATGGGTTCCCCCTCTGGCGCGGTGGTCCGATGCTCTATGCCGACAGCGTCGGCCTCGATAACGTGCTGGCACGCGTGCGCGAGTTCGCCCAGGGCGAGCATGGCGAAGATTGGACCCCGGCGACACGACTCGTCGAACTGGCCGAGGCGGGCAAGCGTTTCAATGGTTGAGCGGCGCCCGGCAACGGCTGAGCGACACGATGCCGGGCGCCGGGTTCGCCGGATCGACGTGGCGCCATGACGGGACAAGGGACGTGGAAATGAAGCCAATGGACGAAGTGCTGCTCGTCATCGACGTGCAGAACGATTTCATGCCCGGTGGGGCATTGGCGGTGCCGAACGGTCACGAAGTGGTGCCGGTAATCAATGGGCTTGCGAGTCAGTTCGCGCATGTCGTGCTCACGCAGGACTGGCATCCGGCCGACCATGTCTCGTTTGCGCGGAGCCACGCTGGGCGGCAGCCGTTCGAGACGATCGCGCTGCCATACGGCGAGCAGGTGCTGTGGCCGACGCATTGCGTGCAGGACACGCACGGCGCGGCATTGCATGCGGATCTCCACGTTCCGCACGCGCAGGCCGTGGTGCGCAAGGGCTATCAGTCAAGCGTCGACAGCTACTCGGCATTTGTCGAGGCAGACCGGCGCACGCCGACGGGGCTGGCCGGATACCTGCGCGAGAAAGGTGTGCGACGCGTGCATTGTGCCGGCCTTGCTACGGACTTCTGTGTGGCGTGGAGTGCGCTCGACGCGAGGGCGGCAGGCTTTGATGTCTGCGTGATCGAGCGCGCGTGCCGGGCGATCAATCTCGATGGCTCGCTGGCCACCGCGTGGGCGTCGCTTGCCGCAGCCGGGGTGGCGCGGGAGTAAAAAATCTGGGCGCCGGGCGCGTGGCGTCGGCGATCAAAGGCATGACGGACGCTGCGTGCGAGGCGCGGTGCCGTCAGTGGGCAAAGTGACAATGAACAAGCAATTTCGGCAGTTTCGGAGTGGCCAATGAGCGCGGTGACGATTCACTCGGGTTTTATCGATCTTCTCGGCATTGAATTGCTGCGCGCCGAGAATGGCGAGTCGGAGTTGCGTTTGCCGCTCGCACCGAAGCATCTCAACAGTTGGGAGGTGATGCACGGCGGTGTGACGATGGCCCTGCTTGACGTTGCGTTGAGTACGGCGAGCCGCAGCGTGGCGCCAGAGGGCACGGGGGTGGTCACCATCGAGATGAAGACGAGCTTCATGCAGCCGGGCTCCGGCGAGATGCGCGCCTACGGTCGCTTGCTGCATCGTTCGACCACGATGGCCTATTGCGAAGGCGAAGTGCGTGATGCCAATGGCAAGTTGGTGGCCAAGGCGATGGGCACGTTCAAGTATCTGCGACGCCTTGCGGTAGGACGCGATGTGCGCGAGCAACGCCGACCCAGCGAGCCGCGAGGCGACTGACCGGCCGTATGGGCCTGGTGAAGCGTGCCTCGGAGCGCGCATGACACGGAGGAAATGCCATGACGATCAACCGTCAGATTCTATTGGTTTCGCGCCCGAAGGGCGAAGCCACGCTCGATAACTTTCATCTCGCGGCCCCCGAGCTGCCGGAACTGGGAGAGGGCCAGGTGCTGGTCCGAAATTTCTATCTGTCGCTCGACCCGTACATGCGGGGCAGGATGAACGACACCAAATCGTATGCGCCGCCGCAACCGCTCGATACCGTGATGATCGGTGCAACGGTCGGCGAAGTGATCGAATCGCGCCATCCCGAATGGCAGCCGGGCGACGCGGTTTCCGCGATGTTCGGCTGGCAGGAGTACGGCATCTCGGATGGCAGCAATCTTCAGCGACTTCGCGACTCGCGCGTACCGATGAGCGTGTATCTCGGGGCGGCCGGCATGCCGGGCGTGACTGCCTGGTACGGCCTGAACCGAATCATCTGCCCGAAGCCAGGGGAGACGGTGGCGGTCAGCGCGGCGTCCGGGGCGGTGGGAAGTGTGGTGGGGCAACTCGCCAAACGCGCCGGATGTCGCGTAGTCGGCATCGCCGGTGGCGAACAGAAGTGCGACTATGTCGTGCAGACGCTCGGCTTCGACGCCTGCGTCGACTACAAGGCCGGCAACGTGTACGAAGCGCTGCGCGCGGCGGCGCCGGACGGCATCGACGGATACTTCGAGAACGTTGGCGGCGAGGTGCTCGACGCCGTCATGCGCAACCTCAACGCCCATTCGCGCATTGCGTTGTGCGGCATGATCTCGGGCTACAACGGCGACCCGATTCCGATGAAGCATCCGGCGCTGCTGCTCACGAATCGGGTGCGTCTCGAAGGCTTCATCGTGACCGAGCACATGGACGTCTGGCCGCAGGCGCTCAAGGAACTCACGGATGCCGTCGCCGCCGGAGAACTGCGCTACCGCGAGACGATCACGCAAGGCATCGAGAACGCGCCGGCCGCGTTTCTCGGCCTGCTCAAGGGCGAGAACTTCGGCAAGCAGATCGTGAGACTGGTGTAGGCGCGCATCACGTCGGGCGCCCTGGCGTCGCGGCGCGCCCGATGTAACGCAGCGAAGGCGCATCAGGTTCGCGCAATCTGGAAGCGATACCGTCGCAAATCGTTCAGATCGTTGGCGCTTTGCCCCGGCGACACGGTCGACTCGGTGAGTTCGAGCGTGCCATCGCGGTGATAGCGCAGCAGCGTCGTGCACCGGGTGCCATAAGCAGGAGACGCGATGAAGGCGGCGGACAGCGCCTTCTCCCACGCGGGCGTCACGCCGGTTTCGGGCAACGCGTCGTCGGGCGCCTGAGTCGGATCGCGCATGAGCGTGAGCAACGTCACGTCATCGGCGCCTTCGGCCAGGGCGGCCCGCAGCGCGTGGCGACGGCTCACCAGCTTCGGCCAGGGCGTGTCCAGCAGGGCATTCGAAAGCCCATGAATGCCCGCGGCGATTGGGTGGGCGACGGGGAGCGCGCGCCTGGGGGAGTCGCCGTCCCGGCCGGTGCGAGCGTGGTCGCGATTGCCGAGCCAGAACAACTTGCCCGCGGGTAGGTCGCCGGTCAGCAGGTTGAAACCCGCATATTCATGGGCATGCTTCTCCACGCGAGCGAGATCGTCGTCAAACGGTGTCGCGTCGAGCATTGCCGACACCAGCAGTCCGCGCGAAGGCGCGTCCTTTGGCGCCATCGGCGCCCTGCCGTCGCGGAAGTTCGTGAGCGCGGCAAACCGTCCCGAGCGATTGACGCCCAGCCACGTTCCGCCACCGCGCAGGTCCCGTCCGGCCAGCACGTCGGTGCGATCGCGCCACCAGTGCATCGGCTCGGCGGGACGCTCGAAGAACTCGTCGCGGTTGGCCAGCAGAACCAGCGGGGTGGGGGCGTCGGGTGTCCAGGAAAAGACGATCAGGCACATGGGGGCGGGGCGTCGGTCGCGTCGACAAAACACTCGACATGGCGCTCGCCCTGCACCAGCGTGGCCAGGCCGGATTCGGCAACCAGCGAGGGCAGGGCGGCGACGAAGGCGTCATCGACCTGGTCGTAGCGCTCCATCCAGGTGGTGCACAGGGTGGCGGCGTGGCTTTCCGGCGCTCCCACCCGCCATTGAAGGCGGCCCCTCACACCGAAGCGTGCGGCCGCCAGCGCGAGCAGATGCGCGGCGGCGAGCCGTGCGGGGGCGGCATCGTGTGTCGAGACGCGGTAGTACACGTAACAGTCCATCGGTTGTCGTGGCGCGCCGTTCAGGACGCGGCTGTCGACGAGGCGGGAGCTTCGGTGGGGTCGACGATGTCGTAGGGCAGTTCGGCAAACGCAAGTGCCGGGCCGTCGGCCGCACCCAGGCGCACATCGTTCGCTTCGCGCGCGGCGAGCTTGAGTTCGACCAGCGCGTCGTAGCCGCCGTTCGGTGCGATGGCTGCCTGCACGACCATGCCGCACGGCTGCTCGGGGTCGCTTGTCTCGACGAGTTCCTGTCCCGGTTGCGGCGGTGCGCCGTCGATGTGGGCGAGATGCAGACGTCGCTTGATCGTGCCGCGATACTGACTGCGAGCCACGACTTCCTGCCCGGGATAGCACCCCTTGCGGAAATTCACGCCACCCACGACTTCCCAGTTGATCATTTGCGGCACGAACTGCTCTTGCGTCGCGCTCGTGACGCGTGGCACGCCGCTATGCACGTCCAGCCAGGCGGCGATGTCGGGGGCGACCGCCACGACCCCGGCCGCCTGCGTGAGCGATGCCCATGCGGCACCGGCCTGCGCGACCGGCACGCTCCACAGGAAGCGCGGCAATGCGCGGGCGGTGCCTGCGTCCGGCAGACGCACGAGGCTCGTCGGCGCATCGCCGAGCGTGCCGTGCACGGCAGCGAGCGCTGCGCCCGGCAGCGACGCGAACGTCTTGGCGAGCACGGCTTCGGCGGCCGGGCCTCCGACCTGGAACAGTACGTGGGTCGCCGTGCCGTCGCTGAGTTTTGCCTTCGCGCGCAGCACGAACATCGACAGACGCTTCTGGATGGCCGCCTGCACATCGGCATCGCATGCGAGGTAGATCGTCGCGTCGGCGGAGGTGTCGCGCCACATCAGGAACGTGGCGAGCAACCGACCCTTCGCGGAGCAATAGCCCGCCAGGCGAGCCTGCGCGGGTGCGAGCCGCTCGACGTCGTTGGTCAGTTGTCCATGCAGGAAGGCGCCGGCGTCGGCGCCGTTCACGGCAATCAGTCCGGTATCGCTCGCGAGCGACACGAAACTGCCGTTGCGCATTGCGTCGAACTGGGCGGCGAGCGCGGCGGCGTCAAGCAAGCGTTCGGTGGAAGATGCGGCTGCCGCATGCGGCAGAAGGTCACGCCATTGGGAGGTCATAAACGAGGGTGCCTGTCAATCTGTGAGGGTTCGGCAAGTCAAAGTATTATATTGGGTCTTCCGCCAGGACGTGCGAGCCCGGTTCGATGCGCGAAATGCGCCGCGAGTCACCCGTGCGGCGCATTTCGCCCCGGCTGACCGAGTCCCCCCCGAACCCGCGGTCGCCCTCGATTGGCGCACGTGGCTTACTCATGCAATTCATGTATTTCATCAAACGCCTGTTGGTATTGTCGATCGTCGCGGCGCTGGCGGCGGGCGGCGCCTTTTACTATTGGGCGCAGACGCCGCTGCAATTGGGCAAGCCGACGCTCGACGTCACGATCAAGCCCTACAGCTCGGTGCGCAGCGTGGCCGCGCAATTGCGCACCGGTGGTGTACCGGTGCACCCGCTGCTGTTCAACCTGCTGGCACGGGTCATGGACGTGGGAACCCGTCTGAAGTCTGGCAACTACGAGTTCGCCACGGGCGTCACCCCCATCGAAGTGATGGAAAAGCTCGCGCGCGGCGACGTCAATCAATACGTCGTGACGATCATCGAGGGCTGGACCTTCAAGAAGATGCGCGCCGAGCTCGACGCGAACCCGGCGCTGCGTCACGACACGACCGGCCTGCCGGACGCCGACATCATGCAACTCGTGGGCGCCGACCGGGCCGAAGCCGAAGGCATGTTCTTTCCGGACACCTACCTGTTTCCGAAAGGCACGAGCGATATCGACATCTACAAGCGCGCGTATCGCCTGATGCAGAAGCGTCTGGACGAAGCGTGGGCCGCGCGCGCACCGGGGCTGCCGTACACCACGCCGTACGAGGCGCTTATCATGGCGTCGCTCGTCGAGAAGGAGACGGGGCAGGCGGTGGAGCGCGCCCAGGTGGCGGCCGTGTTCGTGAACCGTCTGCGCAAGCGCATGCTGCTTCAAACCGATCCCACAGTGATCTACGGCATGGGGGACCTGTACACGGGGCGTCTGCGCAAGCGCGACTTGCAGACGGACACGCCCTACAACACCTACACGCGCGCGGGCTTGCCGCCGACACCCATCGCACTGCCGGGCGTGGCGTCGCTCGCGGCGGCGCTCAACCCCGCGCCGACCGACGCCTTGTACTTCGTGGCGCGCGGCGACGGCACGAGCCACTTCTCGACGAACCTGCAGGAGCACAATCGCGCCGTGGACAAATATCAACGAGGTGAGCAATGACGCATTCTCCCGAAACGCCGGCCGTCGCGCCGGGCAAGTTCGTGACGTTCGAAGGGATTGACGGCGCGGGCAAGAGCACGCACGTGAACGCGTTTGTCGACACCTTGCGTCAGGGACTTGCCGCTGCGGGGCGTCATGTTGTCGCCACGCGCGAACCGGGCGGCACGCCGCTGGGTGAAGCGCTGCGAAAGCTGGTGCTCGACGAGCCGATGGAGCTCGAAACCGAGGCCTTGCTGATGTTCGCCGGACGCCGCGAGCATCTGGCCAAGGTGATCGAGCCGGCGCTCGCGCGCGGCGACTGGGTCGTCTCCGACCGTTTTACCGATGCCACGTTCGCTTATCAGGGCGGCGGGCGCGGGCTGTCACAAGAGAAGCTCGCGATTCTCGAACGCTGGGTGCAGGGCACTCGCCAGCCCGATCTGACCATTCTCTTTGACCTCGATCCGGCGATTGCCGCCGCCCGCCTGGCGGGCGCTCGTGCGCCGGACAAGTTCGAGCGCGAATCGGCGGCATTCTTCACCCGGGTGCGCGAAGCGTATCTGCGCCGTGCCGAGGCATCGCCCGAGCGGTTCGTCGTGATCGACGCCGCCCAGAGCATCGACGCCATCGCCGCACAGCTCGCCGGCATCTTCGCCCGCCTGGGCGTGCCCGCGCACGGGACGCGCTGACGCGCTGACGCGCAATACGCGCGATAATCCGGTCATGTCGCCGACGGGTGCGGCACGACCGGGGCGTTGACGCCCAGACCGGCGTGGCAATTTCGCGCCGCTTTCGCTCTCCCGGCCAAGGAGCTCACATGCTTTATCCGTGGCAGTCACACGACTGGACACGCCTGAACGACCTGCGCGCCCAGATGCCGCATGCCTTGCTGCTGCAAGCCGTGCCCGGCATCGGCGAGATCGCGCTGGCCCGTACGTTTGCACAGGGCTTGCTTTGCGAATCCCCGCGTGACGATCGCCTGCCGTGCGGTACGTGCGGCGCCTGCCAGTGGTTCGCCAGCGGCAATCATCCGGACTTTCGCGCCGTCTGTCCCGAAGCGCTTGCCGACAGCCTGCCCGGCGCCGAGGCGCGCGCGGATGGTGACAGCGAGAAGAAGACCAAGACACCGAGCAAGGAAATCAAGATCGAGCAGGTGCGCGAAGTGATCGACTTCGCGAGTCTGGGCTCGCACCGGCAAGGGCGTCGCGTCGTGCTGCTGTATCCGGCCGAGGCGCTCAACGTACATGCGGCGAATGCCTTGCTCAAGACCCTCGAAGAGCCGCCCGAGGGGCTCGTGTTCCTGCTGGTGACGACGCAGCCGGATCGTCTGCTACCCACCATCCTCTCCCGCTGCCGGCGCTTGGTGCTGACCCGTCCGGACGCGCAACAGGCTACGCAATGGCTGATGGGAGAAGCGGGGCTCGATGCGGCCACGGCCGCTGCGGTGCTGGCCGAGGCGGGCGGTGCGCCGCTGGCGGCGCGCTCGCTCGCGGAGCCCGACGAGCGCGGCTGGCGCGACTGGATGCTAGGCCAGCTCGCGCAGGGCGCCGCCATCGACGCGTTTGCGTGCGCCGAACAGCTCCACAAGGGCAATTTGCCCGGCATTCTGGAGACGCTCCAGCGGTGGTGCTTCGACGTGCTCGCCGAGCGCATGGCCGCAACGGTACGCTTTTTCCCTGGGCAGGCGCAGGCGTTGCGTCGCTGCGGTGAGGCCACGGACGACGTTCGTCTGCTCGGGTTCCTGCGCGAGCTCGCGCAGCAGCGTCAGGTGCAGAACCACCCGCTCAACACGCGCGTGCTGCTCGAGGCGCTTTTCCTGCAATACAAACAGTTGTTCGGTGGACCCGCGTCGCTTTGACGCAGGGCACCGACAACCGATCGCACATCATGTTCATCGATTCGCACTGTCATATCAATTTCCCCGAACTGGCCGAGCAAATGCCCGACCTGCTCGCGCGCATGCGCGAGAACAAGGTGAGCCACGCGCTGTGTGTGAGCGTGGATCTGCCGACGCTGCCGCAAGTGCTGGCGATCGCTGCACAGCATGAGAATGTGTTCGCGTCCGTCGGGGTGCACCCCGATTACGAGGACACGCCGGAGCCGAGCGTCGACGATCTCGTGCGACTGGCCGCCACGCCGAAGGTCGTGGCCATCGGCGAGACGGGGCTCGACTACTACCGGCTGGAAGGCCGCAGCATCGAGGACATGGCGTGGCAGCGCGAGCGCTTTCGCACGCACATCCGGGCCGCGCGCGCAACGGGCAAGCCGCTCATCATTCACACGCGCTCGGCGGCCGAGGACACCTTGCGCATCATGCGCGAGGAACACGCTGGCGAGCCGGCGGGCGTAATGCATTGCTTCACCGAGAGCTGGGAGGTGGCCCAGGGCGCGCTGGACCAGAACTTCTATATTTCGTTTTCGGGCATCGTCACGTTCAAGAGCGCCCGCGATTTACAGGACGTGGCGCGCCGCGTGCCGCTCGAGCGCATGCTGATCGAGACGGATGCGCCGTATCTGGCGCCGGTGCCGTATCGCGGCAAGCTCAATCAACCTGGCTACGTGCGCCATGTGGCTGAATTCATTGCGGACTTGCGCGGCGAGCCGCTGCAGAAGATTGCCGAGGCGACCACGGAAAACTTCTTCCGGCTGTTCGCCGCGGCCAGGCCCTGATCGTCAGGGCGATCCGACATACCCTCCATCCCATTCACGAACGACCGACAGGAGCACCCGATGCGCAAATTTTTGATGGTCCGAGCCTGGATGTTGCTTAGCGTGCTTTCGCTGACGGCATGCGCGACAGCGGCCACCTCCAACACGGCGCTGGTCAAGGCGGTCGTATTCAACGACACCAAGGCCGTGGCGCAGGCGCTCAAGGCGGGCGTCGACCCGAACACCCGCGACGAGAAAGGCAATCCGCTGCTCGTCATCGCCATGCGCGAAAAGTCCACGGATGTGGCGAAGCTGCTCATCAACGATCAGCACACCGACCTCGATGCGACCAATGCCGCTGGTGAGAACGCGATGATGATCGCGTCGCTCCAGGGCCTCACGCCCATGGTCAAGCTGCTGATCGACAAGGACGCCGAGGTCAACAAGAAAGGGTGGGCGCCGTTGCACTATGCCGCGACCAACGGCCACGACGACATCGTGCAGATCCTGCTCGACGCCTCGGCGTATGTCGATGCCGAATCGCCGAACGGCACCACGCCGCTCATGATGGCCGCGCGCGGCGGCCACATCACCACCTGCAAGGTGCTGCTGGACGGCGGTGCCGATGTCCGCCTGAAGAACCAGCTCGGCATGACGGCCATTGATTTTGCAATGCAGTCCAATCAGAAGGAAATCGCGGACGGCTTGCGCAAGCGGCTGGAGCAGGTCAACGCAGCGCGTCCGGCGGGCAAGTAAGCGCGAGCAAGCCGGCGCGGCACTCGCCGTCAGGAAGGGTCGCGCGGCGCACCGTGGCGCCCGGCGCCGCCGAGAAAGGCGCGGGCGCCCGCGATGCCTTCCGAGAACACCACGTCATGCCCGGCGGCGCCTTCCTGGCGCAAGGCCGCGTCAAGCGACAGATCCCACTGCGCGTAGGCCGCACGACGGTCAGCGCGCAGCGCCCCCTGCGGCAGCGCGGCGAGTTGTTGCGCCAGGGCCAGTGCCCCCTGGCGCGCCATGCCTTCCGGCACCAGCCGGTTCACCAGCCCGATCTCGAACGCTTCTTGCGCGCCCACGGCGCGGCCGGTGAGGATCATGTCGAGCGCGCGGCTCATGCCGATCAGGCGCGGCAGGCGTACCGTGCCGCCGTCGATGAGCGGCACCCCGAAGCGGCGGCAAAAGACCCCGAACGTTGCGGAATCGTCCGCAACGCGCAAATCGCACCACAAGGCCAGCTCGAGGCCGCCCGCCACCGCATGACCGCTGACGGCGGCAATCACGGGCTTGTCGAGGTGGCGGCGCGTGAGCCCCATCGGGCCGTCGCCGCTGCCATCGGGCGTCACCTCATTGCGTCGCTCGGGGTCGTCGAACGCCGAAAGATCAGCGCCGGCGCAAAACGACGCGCCTTGTCCGCACAACACCGCCACACTCGTATTGGCGTCCTGCTCGAACGCAAGCAGCGCATCGCGCAGGGCGGTCGCCATCACGCGATCCACCGCGTTGCGCCGCGTGGGGCGCGCGAGGGTAATGATCGTCACAGGCCCGTCGGTCTCGACTTCCAAGCACGGGGCGGCTGGACGCGAGGAACGTTGGCGCATGGCATCTCTCCTTGCGAGGGTTTGCCCGGTGCTCCCGGGCGGCCTGAGTCTCCGGTCAGGCGGCAGCGGGTTGGGCGCAGCGCAGCAGGGCCGGTGTTTTGGCCGCCGGCGCGCGCAGGTCGGTAATGAAGCGATCGCGCCAGGCCGACAGGTCGTGTTCGCGCAATATGGCCATCATGCGTTCATGGCGGGCTTGCCGCTCGGACAGCGACATGTTCAGCGCAGTGCGCAGCGCTTCGGCCATGCCGTCGATGTCGTAAGGATTGACGATGAGCGCGCCGTCGAGCTCCTGCGCGGCGCCGGCGAAGCACGACAACACGAGCACGCCCGGATCGGCGGGGTCCTGCGAAGCGACGTATTCCTTGGCGACCAGGTTCATGCCGTCGCGCAACGGTGTGACGTAGCCCACCTGAGATGCCCGGAAGAACGACATCAGTACCTCATGGTCATAGCGCTTGTTGATGTAGCGCAGCGGGGTCCAGGCCAGATCGGAAAAGCGCCCGTTGATATGACCGGCCTCGGCTTCCAGCTGACGCCGAATCTCGCCGTAGCCGGCCACGTCGGAGCGGCTGGGCGGCGCCACCTGCACGAAGCTCACCGTACCTTGCTGGTTGGGCCACAGTTCGAGCATGCGCTCGAACGCACGGAAGCGCTCGAGCATCCCCTTGGAATAATCGAGCCGGTCCACGCTCATGATGAGCTTGCGTTCCTGCAGGCCTTGCTTCAGATCGAGAATGTGCTTGACAGTGGCGCGCGCGGTCGCCTGTTGCTGAATCTCGTCCGGATAGACGCCGATCGGATAGACGCCCGTGCGCAGTGTGCGTCCATATGCGGTGATCACGTCGTCGTCGTGACGTGTCGCGTCGGCATGACGCAGCAGGTAATCGGTGAACGCGGTGCGGTCGGTCTCTGTCTGGAAGCCGACGAGATCGTATTCGCACATGGCGCGCACGAGCGCTTCGTGAGGCGGCACGGTCATCAGGACCTGCGGCGACGGGAATGGGATGTGCAGGAAGAAGCCGAGCCGCTGTTGCAGCCCGATCTGCCGGCATGCCTGTGCGAACGGGAGCAGATGGTAGTCGTGGACCCAGATCAGGTCGTCGTGCTTGAGCAGCGGCGCGAGCAGCGAGGCGAACCGCGCGTTGACGTGACGGTACCCGTTGTAGTCGTCGCGCTGGAAGCGTGTGAGGTCGTCGCGATAATGGAACGTGGGCCAGAGCGTCGCGTTTGAGAAGCCGCGGTAGTACGTGTTGTAGTCGCGCCGCGTGAGCGGCACGGTGGCGAAGGTGACGTTGTTGCGATGCGCTATCTCGGGCGCGGTCGCCGGTTCGGCATCGATTTCTCCGTTCCAGCCGAACCACATGCCTCCGGTGTCCTTGAGCGCGTCGAACACGCCGATGGCCAGACCACCAGCCGTGGGCTTGCCCTCGGTGAT
Source organism: Pandoraea morbifera (assembly GCF_902459575.1). Lineage (NCBI taxonomy): Bacteria > Pseudomonadati > Pseudomonadota > Betaproteobacteria > Burkholderiales > Burkholderiaceae > Pandoraea > Pandoraea morbifera. Next base: position 482,623 of record NZ_CABPSD010000001.1, on the reverse strand, counting down.
CGGGGCAACCCGGTTCGACACGATGACTAAGCGACTCATACTCCATCCTCCTGTTGGGTTTGGCGCGGGGAGCCCTCACGCAAGGTGAGCAGCCAGGACGTGAGCGCATCCGGCGAGGGCAGCCGGTAGCGGGCGCAGGTCTCCCCCTCGCCGATCTTGATCGTGACGCCACCCAGGGCGTTCACGTCGGCAAATCCGGCCTCGTCGGTCAGGTCGTCTCCGGCGAACAGTGGCCTGCGTCCGGCGAACGGGGCTTCCCTTAGCAGTGTAGTAATCGCGTGTCCCTTGCTGACATGCCGGGGGCGCAATTCGAAGACGAGCTTTCCAGGCTGAAGGGCAAAGCGTTCGTCATGCAGTGCGGCAAGCGCCTGCATGGTCTCGCGCGCCACGCCCGCGAGCTCAGGCGCGCCGCGGTAGTGCAGTGCGAGCGCGCTGCCCTTGTTCTCGAGCAACAGGCCGGGATGCTGGGCAACGAGCGCCTGCAGCGGCGCGACCATGGCCTCAATGGCCGTCGTGTCGGCGGCATGACCCGGGGCGCGCACGAGTACGCCGTCGCCATGCCGGATTTCGGCGCCGTGCAGACCGGCTGCGGGTATGCGCAGCGGGGCGAGCAGGCCGTCGATATTGTCGATGGCGCGTCCGGAAACCACCGCCACCGCGCCGCGGGTGCGTTCGAACAGACTGGCCAGCACGCGGGTGGTGTCGAGCGGCAGCCTCACGGCATCCGGGCGCGGGGCGAGCGGGGCGAGCGTGCCGTCGAGGTCAAAAAAGAACGCCATCGCGCTGACATCGACATCGCAATGATCGGCCGGCGTGGTGACCTGCGGGGCGGGAGGGGAAGACGCAGTGGGTTGCATGGCTCTCCGTCGCTGTCGTGCCGCAGGTCGACAGGTCATATCCGGGGCCGGGCGTCAGGCGCGGGGGAGGGAAGACGAGATGTGACTTGCGGCGATTCGGTGGGCGGGAGCGCGGACATCCGCGCGGATAAAACCATCGTAACGCTTCAAAAAGCGGTAGGGCGTCGTCCGATGTATGAAATTCCTGTCGGATGATACCTACAACAATCGGAAAGTTTAATTGGTATTGAATATGAGAATCGTTTGCAATACCATTCGTTACTTTCCGTAGCACGCTCCATCGGGGACGCGGCATACGGTACACCTGCCGCGCGCGCGTGCCGGGCACGTCCTCTCGGCGCCCGGACGTGCGCTGCACGACAACAATGATGAAAAGACTGTGGTTTCAATTGCATTGGTGCTTCGGCATCACTGCCGGGCTGGTGCTGGCGGTGGTCGGCCTGACCGGCGCACTGCTTTCTTACTATGAGGAACTGACGCGGACTTTCAGTCCGGGCGTGATGACGGTCGCCGTGCGTGACACGGCGCCGCTGTCCGTGCCCGAACTGGTCGCGCGCGTGCACCACGCCGAACCCGGGCGCCGAATCCTGCTCATGACCCTCGCGCGCTCGCCCGAAGACGCGGTAGGGGTGCGCCTGGCCGTTGGCGACGGGCGACGTGGCGAGACCTACTTCGTCGACCCCTACACCGGGCAGATGCTCGGGCGCTCGACGGCCGATGTCGTGTTTCGCTTCATCATGGACATCCACCGCTTTCTGACGGTGGATGGCATCGGCAAGCAGATTACCGGCGCGGCGACGCTGCTGCTGTTCCTGCTTGCGTTGAGCGGGCTGTACCTGCGCTGGCCACGCCGTATCGGCAACTGGCGCGCTTGGCTCCACATCGACTTCAAGAAGCGCGGCCGGCCGCTCCTCTGGAACTTGCATGCGGTGATCGGCACCGTGGTGCTGGTACCGTATCTGCTGTCGGCCACCACGGGGCTTTACTGGTCGTACGACTGGTGGCGCGGCATGCTGTTCACGATGGCCGGCGTGCCGCAACCGGTGCGCAACAAACCGTCCTCGCCTCCGGGGACGGCGGGCAAGGGGGCCGAGACCGAGCCCGCGGGCGGAGGTGCGGGGCGCAAAGCCGCGCTGCCGGACCTGGCGGCGACGCCCGCGTCGGATCTGGCCACCGCGTGGCGCCAGTTCACCGTGCGGGTGCCCGATTACACGAAGGTGTATCTGCGCCCGGCGCAGAAGCCGGGCGGCGCTCTGCAAGTGACCTGGCTCGACACCTCGGCACCGCACGAGCGCGCGTTCAGCCGCATGGACATTGCACCGATATCCGGTGAGATCCGCAACGAGGAGCGTTACGCGTCGAAGACGACCGGCGGCCAGTTGATGACAAGCATTTACGCACTGCATCGCGGCAGTTTCTTCGGTCAGGCGGGCATCGTCGTGATGCTGCTCTCGAGCCTGATGATGCCGGTGTTCTTCGTCACGGGCTGGATGCTCTACCTGGACCGTCGCAGAAAGAAACGGGCGCTGGCGGCGGCGCGGCCGCCGCGCGGTGCCAAGGTCGGCACGGCGCCGGAGGACGGCGTGCTCATCGGCTACGCGAGCCAGAGCGGTGTGGCCGAGGGCCTCGCGTGGCAGACGGCCGGCATGCTGCAGGGCGCGGGCGTGCCGGCGCAGATTCAGCCGCTCGCCCGCATCGGTCAGGCCCAATTGGCGGGCGCCCGGCGGGCGCTCTTCATCGTCAGCACATTCGGAGACGGCGAGCCGCCCGACAGCGCGCGCCGCTTCGCGCAGCAATTGATGAACCAGGCGATGGCCCTGCCGACGCTTCGCTTCGCGATGCTGTCCCTGGGCGACAGTCATTACGACCGCTTCTGCGGATTCGGACGCAAGCTTGACGACTGGCTGCGGGCGCAGGGCGGTGTGGCTGCGTTCGAGCCGATCGAAGTCGACCGCGGCGATCCCGGCGCATGGGCCCGCTGGCAGGCGCGCCTGGGAGAATGGCTGGGGCGTCCGCTGATCGCTGACCGGGCCGCCGGTGTCCCTGGTTTTCAGTCATGGCCGCTGGCCGAGCGCAACGTCCTCAATCCCGGTAGCACGGGGCTGCCCGCCTATCATCTGGCGTTCACGCCGCCCCCCGGTGCCCACTGGGTCGCCGGCGACCTGGTCGAGATGCTGCCGCGCCATGCCGAGGCGCGCATCGGCGCGTTCCTGCGATCAAGCGTATGGACTGCCGACGTGCGTGTGAGCGTTGCCGGGTGCGACACCACGTTGGGTGAAGCGCTGCGAGACCGTGTGCTGCCCGAGGCGCCGCCGCCGGCCGGCATCGATTTGCAGGACTGGCTCTCGCGTCTGCCGCCGCTGCCGCAACGCGAATACTCGATCGCGTCCACACCGGCCGAGGGCCGCCTGATGCTCCTCGTGCGTCAAGCGCGCAATGCCGACGGCTCGCTCGGTTTGGGTTCGGGATGGCTTACCGAGGGCGCCGCGTTGGGCGAGGCGGTCACCATGCGCGTGCGTCGCAATCCGGGCTTTCACGCGCCGTCCGACGCGAGCGGCATGATCCTGATCGGTAACGGCACCGGGCTGGCGGGCCTGCGGGCGCATCTTGCACAGCGCATCGCTCAAGGGCATACCCGCAATTGGCTGATCTTCGGGGAGCGCCAGGCCGCTCACGACAGCTTTTACGACGCGACGCTGCGCGAGTGGCGGGCGCAGGGCGGCATCGAGCAACTGGATCGGGTGTACTCGCGAGATCAGGCGCAGCGCGTCTACGTCCAGGATCGTGTGCGCGAAGTGGCGCCGGAGATTGCGCAATGGGTGGCCGACGGCGCGTCGATCTATGTCTGCGGCAGCCTCGCCGGCATGGCGCCCGCAGTGGATGCCGCGCTGTCCGACGCCCTCGGCGCGGAGGTTCTGCTCGATCTCGGCGCGCAGGGCCGCTATCGGCGCGATATCTATTAGACGTGAACCAGTGGTGTGCTAACGTAACGCAAGGGCTCGACGTCGATCGGGCCCTTTTTCCATGACGCGGCATGGGGATCCATGGTTCCTGGCTTTGGGCCATCGCACGAGGAGGGGCAATGACGGCAACTTGGCAAATCGTGGTGCATGGGCTGGTGCAGGGCGTCGGCTTCCGCGCGGCGTGCGTGGTCGAGGCGCGCAGGATTGGTTTGGCCGGATGGGTGCGCAACCGGCGCGACGGCACGGTCGAGGCCATCGCGCATGGCGAGGCGGAACAGTTGCTGGCGCTGTGCGAATGGATGCGTCAGGGGCCCCCCGGCGCCCAGGTGTCGTCGTGCGATGTCGACCGGACGTGGGTGGCGGAGTTGCCGCTCAAGGGCTTTGAGCAGCGCGCCAGCATCTGATGCGTGGGGGCAGGTCCCTTCGCCGCCATCGGGGCGCCCGGCATGCCGACAGAGCGCCCGATGGCGGATGCCGGGCGAGGCGCCGGGCGCAGGCGCCTGTCTCCGGTGCCTCGCGGGCGGGAACCGGGGCTCGGGCGTTCAGGCTGCCAGGGGCAGGGCGCCGGCGTGGGCGCCAAGAGCCGGCTCGCCTCTGGCTCCGGCCGGGGCATGCGCCGTTTCGTGGGTCGAGAGGCGGAACAAGGCGACCGACTCGCGAAGCCGTGCGGCCTGGGCTTCAAGCGCGGCTGCGGCTGCCGAAGCCTCTTCGACGAGCGCGGCGTTCTGCTGGGTCATTTCATCCATCTGGGTGACGGCGCGATTGACCTGCTCGATGCCGCTCGACTGCTCGACGCTCGCCGCCGAGATCTCGCCCATGATGTCGGTGACGCGCCGCACCGACTGCACGACCTCCACCATGGTGGCCCCGGCGCGTTCCACGAGCCGCGTGCCGGTCTCCACGCGATTGCCCGACGCTTCGATCAGTCCCTTGATTTCCTTTGCCGCCGACGCACTGCGCTGGGCCAGCGTGCGCACTTCGCCCGCGACCACGGCAAAGCCGCGGCCTTGTTCGCCGGCGCGCGCGGCTTCCACTGCGGCGTTGAGCGCGAGGATGTTGGTCTGAAACGCGATGCCATCGATGACCGTCAGAATGTCGGTGACCTTCTGCGATGCATCGGCGATGTCGCGCATCGTCGTCACGACTTCCTGGACGACGTCTCCGCCGCGTGTGGCGGTCTCCGAGGCCGTCACGGCCAACTGGCTTGCCGCACGGGCGTTATCGGCGTTCTGCTTCACCACCGCGGTCAGTTCCTCCATGCTCGCGGCGGTCTGCTCCAGCGACGAGGCCTGCGATTCGGTGCGTTGCGAGAGATTGGCGTTGCCGTCGGCAATTTCCCGGGCGCTGGCGTGGATCGCTTCCGTGCTCTCGCGTACCGTTCCCACCGTGCTCGCGAGCCCGTCGCGCATCCGGCCGAGCGCCCCGAAGAGCTGTCCCATTTCGTTGTTCGTGCGTTGTTCGACGCGCTGGCTCAGATCCCCGGCGGCCATACGCTCGAAATGCGTGATGACTTCCCGAATGGGACGCAGCACCGCGCGCGCGAGCATGGCGCGGCCCCATAGCGCGAGCAGCAGTGCCACGGCCAGCGTGGCGCCCAGGGCGATGCGCATCACGTTGTAGCGTGACTGCGCGGCTTCGAAGCGGGCCTTCTGACGCGCGATCTGGATGTCCTGCAACTCACGCATCAAGCCATCGAGAGCGTTGTATGCGGCGGGGGCGATGCGCGCCTGAATCTGATGAAAGCCGGCCACGTCGCCCTGCTTCAGGGCATTCTGGGCCGGCGTGATGACCTTGTCGAAAAAGGCACGACGCTTGTCGTCCGCCGCCTTGGCGACCTCCGCTTCATGCGCATCCTCTTTGGGACGATTCAGATAGCGCTTCCACAGCGCGTCCGACGTGGCGACATATTCCGCGCCACGCTTGAGAACTTTTTCTGATTCGTCCGGATCAGCGCCGAGGCTTACGTAAGACGCATAGGTCGCCATCGACATCCGGGTACGCAGAATCTGCTCGCCGGTTCCCTTGAGTTCCGCCAGCGCGGGGGTGTCCTCCTCCGCCATCTTGCTCAGGGATTGGTTGCTGGAACCGAGTGCCTGAAGGCCGAGCACGCTGACGAGAACGAGTAGTGCACCAAGCAAACCGAGGACCAGTGTCAGGCTGGTCCGAATCGTCATGTTCTTATACATATGGATTGGTGGATTGAATGCCCGGGTCGCGGATTGAGAGCGTGCGGCCTCCCCGTCGATCGGTGTGTGCAAGGCGGGGCATAGGGAATATCGGCAGATGAGAGGCAGAACTTGAGTCATTCGGCTCGGGCGATTCCGAAAACGCAATGCCGGGAACGGAAGTTCAGAATTTGCGCAGCCGCACAAAACCGGCAAAAGGCGAGACTTTGAAGCTCGTTTGGTTTCTTCAGTACGCCGAAGCGCGCGAGCCGCGACTTGGCGTCAACGATGCGATGAATCTTGGTAAATTCAACAGCCCGCAAGATCCGGCCTGCGCCGGGCGGTGCGAAGTGGGCGGCATGCAGGCGCGGGGCGCCGACAGGCACGCCATGCCGGATCCCGATACGTTTCGGCTGGCGCTGGTGCACGAATTGCGCGCACCGCTCCAGGTGCTGCAGGGACACCTGGAGGCGCTGCGGGCGGAGGCGTCGGTGCCGGTGGCAGCGGAATGCGGCGGCCGCACCGCCGACGGGGTCGACGACGGCGGCCGGCTGCGGCGCTCGAGACTGAACGCCATGGGCAGCATGCTTCGCGTGGCCGCCGGAGTGGTGGACGACGTGCTGCATTTGAAGTGCTTCGGGGACGGCGGGGCGGACCTGCCGCTTCAGGCGTCGGAGTTCGAAATTCGGGCCTGCCTGGACGAGGAAATCCATGCATTCGGCGAGATCGCCCGCCTCAAGGGCCTTGCGCTGGAATGCGACATCGCGGATGACGTTCCCCTGTGGGGGACGGGCGACGCGGTGCGGTTGCGTCAGATCGTGCGCACGCTGGTCGACAACGCGCTGAAATTCACCGTCTGTGGCGGTGTGGCGGCGACCGTGTCGTGGCGGGCGGACGCCCCGGAAGCCCAGGGCGTACTCGACGGCCCGCTCGGGAAAGACGGAACGGGCAGCGCGGGCAGCGCAGGCAGGACCGCTGGATCGCCGCAGTCAGGCTGGTTGACCGTGCGCGTCAGCGACACGGGGCCGGGTATTCCCGCCGGCATGGAAAACACGGTGTTCGCCGCATTTTCCCGGGTCGATCAGGCGGTGCCGGGCACGGGCCTTGGATTGTGGATCGCACGGCAATGGGCGCATCGCATGGGCGGGGCTTTGTGCGTCGAGCCGTCGACGACGGGCGCCCGCTTCCGGTTGTCCCTGCCGTTGGCCACGCCTTGCATGTCGCCTCTGCGGCGCTCGATGCCCACGCCGGTCGACATGGCGCTCGCGCCCGTGAACGTGCGTCCGGGGTTGCACGTGCTCGTGGTCGACGATCATGTGATGAATCGCGCCGTGCTGGCCGACCAGCTGGCGTCGCTCGGTTGCCGTGTCGAGCGCGCGCAGGACCTTACGCAGGCGTTGCTGCAATGGGTATCGCACGAGATCGACGTGGTGCTCACGGACGTGCAACTCGGCGGGGCCTGCGGCCTGACGCTCGCGAAGACACTTCAGGCACTGGCGCCGGTGCTCGGCCGTCGGCCACCCGTGGTGTTTGCCGTGACGGGGTCGATCATTGCCGCGCGGGCGGCCCGGGAGGCCGGCATCGATGCCGTGCTGACGAAGCCGGTGTCGCGCGCGAAGCTGGGGCGGGTGCTGGCGCTGCGCTGGCCGTGCGAGACGGGGGAATGGTCTTCGTCGCCAATTCCCGTGGCGTCGCCAGCGGTGAGGCGGTCGCCCCTGTCCGAGGACCCGTGCGCCCGACGTCTGATGCGTGACGAGATGGCCAAGGATCTGGCGCGCTTTCGGCGCCTGATGGGCCGGCGCCGCCGGGAAGACCTGGATGCGGCGCAGGCGTTGCTCCATCGCATGCGCGGCGCCTGCCGCATGTTTGGCGATCCGGCGTTGACTGCGCGCTGCGACCGGTTGAGCGCGAAGCTGGCGGACTGCCGGCGCCTATCGGTCGATGGCGGGGGTCAGAGGTAGCGGCATACCGCGAGGAAATGGCAGGCAGTACCGCCGATGGCGAACAAATGCCAGACGAAATGCCCGAACTTGATGTGGCCGTCGAGCGAATAGAAGACGGCACCGATCGTGTAGGCGGCGCCACCCGCGTAAAGCCATCCGGCGCCGGGCCCCGGAATCGCCGCCAGCACCGGGCCCGCGACCAGTACCGCCATCCAGCCCAGCCCGATGTAGAGCAGCGTCGAGACCAGCGGCCGGTCAAGCAGGCCGAACGCCTTCGCGAGCAAGCCGGCGATCGCCATGGTCCACACGCCGGTGAGCAGAGGCAACCCCCACGGATCGTTCAGGATCTTGAGCGTGAAGGGCGTGTATGTGCCGGCGATGAACAGAAAGATGGCGCAGTGATCGACGCGCATGAACAGCCGCTTTGCGCGTCCGTCCGGCAGCCCGTGATAGAGCGCCGACGCGAGGTAGACGACGACCATCGTGACGGCAAACACGCCCAGGCCGATTTGTTCGGCCGTGTTCGGCAACGGCAGGCGATTGGTGCCGAACAGGAAGGGAATGGCTGCGAGCGCGGCGAGGCAGGCGACGCCGTGACTGATGCTGTTGGCGAGCTCTTCGCTGCGGGTCTGTTCTCGTGCCAGTGCCTTGGCGCGGGATTCGGCAGTGAGCATGACGACGGAAGTCCTTATGCGGGATGCGTCTTGCGCCACTGGCGAACGGCCTCGAGCGTGTTGGCGACATGTTTGTCGGGATTGAGACTGACGTAGCTGTAGATCACCTTGCCGTCGGGTGCAATCACGTAGGACACGCGATTGGCATAGTCCGGTTTGAGCGACAGCACGGCGTCGTAGGCGCGCATGATGTGCTGGTCCGTGTCGGCGGCCACGGCGAATTTGCTGCGGCACTCGGACACGGAGAACTTGTTGAGCGTGTCGATGTTGTCGTGCGACACGCCGATGACCGTCGCGCCGAGCGACTTGAAGGTGTCGGTGGCTTCGGCGAAATCGTGCGCCTCGATGGTGCAGCCCTGGGTGAATGCAGCCGGATAGAAGTACAGCACGACAGGGCCTTTCTTCAGGGCGTCGGCCAGCGAGAAGGTGAAGACCTTGCCGCCCAGCGAGGCTTGCGCCGAGAAGTCCGGTGCGGGCGATCCGTTCTTGAGTGCCGCGTGGGCAGGGATGAAGCACCAGGCCGTGACACCGATGATGGCGGCGGCGGCCGTCAGTCCGAACCAACGTTTCATTCGAGGCTCCCGGAGTGGATGCTTAAGGATAGAGACTTGTGCGCGCCCTGTCCAACGCGGCCCTCGCGCCCGACGGAACGCGCGCGCCGCTCCCATCCGCGCACCGACGCCCCCGACGCGTTCGATGCTCGCAGTGCTGGCGAAGCCTGTGCGCCTGCGACGTCACGACGCCGAGGAGCTGCCGCCCGTTTGGCCGTCGCCGATCGGCAGGACGGTGGTCGACTTGATCTGCGACAGGGCGATCATCGAGTTCACCTCCTGGACCATCGGCAGTTGGGAGAGGCGCTCGAAGAAGAAGCGCTCGTAGGCATCGACGTCGCGCGTGACGATGCGCAGCAGGAAGTCGACATTGCCCATGAGCACATGGCATTCGAGCACCTCCGGGAACGCCTGAATCGCCTTGGAGAACTCCGGCAGGGCGTTGCGGTTGTGGCCTGCGAGCTTCACGTGCGCGAAGAGCATCACGTTCAGGCCAACTTTCTTCCGGTCGACCAACGCCACCCGACGCTCGATCACGCCCTCCGCGTCGAGGCGGTCGATTCGCCGCCAACATTGCGACTGCGACAAACCGATGCGCTCGCCGATTTGTGCCGCGGAAAGCGAGGCATCTTCCTGCAGGATTGCGAGGATTTTTTCGTCAAATTCGTCGAGATGCATGATTCATTCCTGGAATTTCCAATATTTGAATGAATCATGTGAAATTAATCGGGAATTGTCAACGATACGCGAAGCATTTACCGGGAGGTTTCCGTAAGCTGGAGCTTCATCAGGCAAATTTGCCGCAACCATCCGTCGTCTTCCGACGGAACCCGCAGGAACACAAGACATCATGAAACTCGATCTGACGCTGCCCGCCACCGAAGCCGCAACCGGAGCCGTTGCCCAGCCTGTCGCCCCGTTGTCCGCCAAGGGCGCCGACCTGATTGCGCGCACGCTGGTCGAGATTGGCGTGCGGACGGTGTTCTGCTACCCCGGCGGCGCAAACCTGGAGATGCTCGATGCGCTCTCGCGCGTGGCCATCACGCTGGTGCGCACCGAACACGAGCAAGGGTCGGTCTTCGGTGCACAGGGTTACGCGCGCGCCACCGGCAAGCTCGGCGTTTGCCTGGCGACCTCGGGCCCTGGCGCAACCAATCTCGTGACGGGTATCGCCGACGCCGCCAGCGACTCCGTGCCGGTGCTCGCGATCACCGGCAACGTGGCCACGCATTGGCTTGGCAAGAACGCGTTCCAGGAAGTGGACATCGTCGCCATCACGCGGCCGGTAACGAAACTGGCTCGTCAGGTGCGTGAGGCGCGCGACATTCCGGCCGCCATCCGCGAGGCGGCCGCCTGCGCGCTGGCCGGGCGTCCCGGTCCGGTGCTGCTCGATTTCCCGAAGGACATTCAGCAGGCGCGTCCCGAGCAGCCCACCGACAAGCGCTTCACGGCCGCCGTGCCCGCCGGCATGAGCGATGAGACCGCGCAACGCATCGCCGCGCTGCTCGCGCAAAGCGAGCGTCCCGTCATCTATGCGGGCGGCGGGGTCATTGCGTCGGGCACCGGCGCCCGGCTCGTCGCGCTTGCCGAGGCGCTCGACTGCCCGGTCGCACTCACGATGATGGGGCTTGGCGCCATGCCCGATGACCATCGTCTGCTGCTGGGGCCGCTGGGCATGCATGGCGCCCATGCCGCGAACGTGGCCGTCAACGAGGCGGATCTGGTGCTGGCGCTCGGCGTGCGCTTCGACGATCGCGTCATTGGCGATCCGGCCGCGTTCGCGCGTCACGCGAAGATCGTGCATATCGATGTCGACGCCGCGGAGATCGGCAAGAACAAGCCCGTGACGCTCGGCGTCCACGCCGATTTGCGAGATGCGTTTGCGGGGCTGCTGGCACACGCGAAGCGCCGCGACGTGCCGGGCTGGCACGCGTATCTGCGCGAGCGTCGCGAGGCGCACCCGCTGCGCGCGCCGACAGGCGTCCCGGGCGGCAGTGCGGGCGTGCTTACCGGTGTCGACGTGATTTCGGCGCTTGCGGTGCGGCTTCCGCCCGAAGCGGTTGTCACGACAGGTGTGGGCCAGCATCAGATGTGGGCGATGCAGCACCTGCGCCTGCGCGCGCCGCGCACGTTCCTGTCCAGCGCGGGCTTCGGCACGATGGGCTTCGGTCTGCCCGCGGCCATCGGCGCGAAGGTCGCGCTTCCCGAGGTGCCGGTGATCGACATCGACGGCGACGGCAGCCTGAACATGTCCGTCAACGAACTGTCGACTTGCCGCCGCTACGGACTGGGGGTCAAGGTGCTGGTCATCAACAACCAGTGGCTCGGCATGGTTCGACAGTGGCAGGACATGATCTACGCGCGCAATCGCGTGGCCTCGTCGCTGGTCGATCCGAACGCGCCCGACGGTGCCGACGACGGCCGTCCGTACCCGGACTTCGTGACCATTGCTGCGGGCTACGGGGTGGCGGGCGCCCGGGTCACGCGGGCCGACGAGTTGTCAGGCGCCCTGGACCGCATGCTGGCCGATCCGAGCGAGCCGTACCTGCTCGATGTGCTGGTCGCTCGCGAGGACGACGTCTATCCGATGATTCCCGCAGGCAAGACGTATCGCGACGTGGTGTTCGGTCCGGGGCAGGCCGCCGGGCCAATCGCGGCGGGCGCGTTCTGACGCGCGCCGGGCAGGCGGGGCGCGGGACGCCGACCGGCGCGACGAGAACGACCGGGGAGCGCCAGCGTGGCGGACATCTGCGCGTGAGCCAGGCATTACCGTCCGGTGAGAATTCGATGTCTCGTCGCGAGATCACAACGACAAAACCCGCTTCGGCGGGTTTTTTTCGTTTCCCGGTCGGCCAGGAGTATCATTGCGCTCTTTCAAGAATTCTCGCCAAGGAAATCAACATGTTGACGAAGCGCCTCGTGCTGGCCGCCGCCTGTTTTCTGACGACCTTCGCCGCGGTGCCCGCAGCGCAGGCCGCCGAACCGACCTACACGGTCGGCGCCGGCGGCACGTATCGTCCGTTCGAATTCGAAACACCGCAAAAGGAACTGGTGGGTTTCGACATCGATGTGATCAAGGCGGTCGGCAAGGCAGGCGGTTTCAACGTGAAGCTGGTCAGCACGCCGTGGGAAGGCATTTTCGCCACGCTCGACCAGGGCGACCGCGACATCATCATCTCGGGCATCACCATTACCGACAAGCGTCGTGAGATGGTCGACTTCTCGGCCCCGTACTTCCCGGCCGACCAGGTCATCATCACCGCGCCGGGCGCCAAGGTCGCGAGCCTGGCGGATCTCAAGAAGCTTCAGGTGGGCGTGGTCAACTCGAGCACGGGCGACATCGCCGTCTCGGAGGAACTGGGCCGTGCAAGCACCGCGATCCGTCGCTTCGACAACACGCCGCTCATGCTCGAAGAGCTGTATCGCGGCGGTGTCGACGCCGCCGTGGGCGACGTCGGCGTGATCAAGTTCTATATCAAGAGCCATCCGGAAAAGCCGTTCAAGCTGGTGTATGACAGCAAGTTCAAGCGCCAGTACTTCGGCATCGCCGTGAAGAAGGGCAACAAGGTGGTCCTCGACAAGATCAACACGGGCCTGAAGAAGATCGTGGCCGACGGCACCTACGCCAAGATCTACAAGCAGTGGTTCGACTCGGAAGTACCGACGCTGCCGCAGCAATAAGCAACGCGTGTAAGATTCGCGCCACGCGCGCCAGATAGCTGGCCTCTCGCGGCCCGTGAGCTGATCGTCGAATTCCGACGTCAACCCCCGGGCCGCGAGCGTTTTTCTGCCGGGCAACCGGTTCGTTTCATTTCGTGAGAAAGGTGCTTCATGGGTGGGTTCCAGTGGAACATCATCAGCGAGTACATGCCCCTGTTCGTCGAGGGCACGCTGATGACGCTCAAGTGCACGGTGATCTGCGTGATCGCCGGTACGCTACTTGGGCTCGTGCTCGGCGTCGGCCGTCTGGCCGAGGCGCGTCACGGTTTCTACAAGTATTTCCTTCGCTACGTGGTGCAATACCCCGTACGCTTTTATGTCAGTTTCTTCCGCGGCACGCCGCTGTTCGTTCAGATTCTTCTGATTCACTTTGCGTTGATGCCTGTGCTGATCAATCCGTCGGAGGGATTGATCGTGAGCGGCGATCTCGCGCGTGAAATCCGCTCGCAGTACGGCGCGTTCATGTCGGCGGTGCTGGCCATCTCGCTCAATGCCGGCGCCTACGTTTCCGAGATCTTCCGTGCGGGCATCCAGTCGATCGACCGCGGGCAGGCAGAGGCCGCGCGTTCGCTGGGCATGACCTACATGCAGACGCTGCGCAAGGTGGTGCTGCCGCAGGCGTTTCGCCGCATGCTGCCACCGCTGGGCAACAACGCCATCGCCATCGTGAAAGACTCGTCGCTCGCGTCGGCCATCGGTCTGGCGGAACTGGCGTACGCGGCGCGTACCGTCTCGGGCGCGTATGCGCGCTACTGGGAGCCGTACCTGACGATTTCGCTCATTTACTGGGCGATCACGCTGGTGCTTTCGGCTTTTGTTCAACATCTGGAAACGAGGTACGGCAAAGGTGATCGTCGTCAATAACCTGCAAAAGCAGTACGGCGATGCGCACGTGCTGCGCGGCATTTCCTGCCGCATTGAAGAGAAGGAAGTGGTGTGCGTGATCGGCCCGTCGGGCTCGGGCAAGAGCACCTTCCTGCGCTGTCTGAACGGGCTGGAGGACGTGAGCGGTGGTGAGGTGCTCGTGAACGGCTTTCACGTGGAAGATCCGAAGACCGACATGAACGCCATGCGTGCGAGCGTCGGCATGGTGTTCCAGCGCTTTAACCTGTTTCCGCACATGTCGGTGCTCGAGAATCTGATTCTTGCGCCGATGCAGGTCAACGGCATCAAGCGTGCAGAAGCCGTGACCATTGCCGAGCAACTGCTGCGAAAGGTCGGCCTGATCGACAAGATCGACGCCTTTCCGAACCAGCTCTCCGGTGGCCAGCAGCAGCGCGTGGCGATTGCCCGCGCGCTGGCCATGAAGCCCACCGTCATGCTCTTCGACGAGCCGACCTCGGCGCTCGATCCGGAACTCGTGGGCGAAGTGCTCGAGGTCATGAAGTCGCTCGCCGACGAGGGCATGACGATGGTCGTGGTCACCCACGAAATGGGCTTTGCGCGCGAAGTCTCCGACCGTGTCTTTTTCATCGACCAGGGGGTCATCATGGAAGAGGGCAAGCCGGACCAGATCTTCTCGGCGCCCAAGCACGAGCGCACGCGCGAATTCCTGCGAAAAGTTCTGTAAATCTCGCGGTGACGGGGCGCGCGAAGGTATATGCGCGCGCCGCATCTGATTACAATGCGAGGGTACGCGCGTCGAGTGCCGCGAAGGCAGCGGCACCCGTCACCCCGCAGGCACCCTGAGCGCCCAGCCAGGATTTTTTCTCACAGGGCAGTGACCCGTCTCCCGGACCTGCCCCGCAATCCCAGATTGCATTCCGATTTCACGAGGAAGTCATGAGCCAGCCAATCGCTGTGACCCGCCAGACGTTCGACGACGTGATGGTGCCCAATTACGCTCCCGCCCAGATGGTGCCCGTGCGCGGCGAAGGCTCGCGCATGTGGGACCAGCAGGGCCGCGAGTATGTCGACTTCACCGGTGGCATCGCCGTCAATGCGCTTGGCCATGCCAATCCGGAACTCGTGAAGGTCATCGAGGAGCAGGCGCGCAAGGTCTGGCATATTGGCAATGGCTACACCAATGAGCCGGTGCTGCGTCTGGCCAGCGCGCTCACCGAAGCGACCTTCGCCGACAAGGCGTTTTTCTGCAATTCGGGGCTCGAGGCGAATGAAGCCGCGCTCAAGCTCGCGCGCCGCTACGCGTACGACCACGCCGCCGAGCGCGGCGGCAAGGAAAAGAGCGAGATCGTTTCGTTCTACAACTCGTTTCACGGTCGCTCGTTGTTTACCGTCAGCGTGGGCGGCCAGGCGAAGTACACCGAAGGTTTCGGTCCGATTCCGGCCGGCATCATGCATCTGCCGTACAACGACCTGCAGACGGCCGAAGCCACCATCTCGGACGCCACGGCGGCCGTCATCGTCGAGCCGGTGCAGGGCGAGGGCGGCGTGCTGCCGGCCGATCCGGAGTTCCTGAAAGGCCTGCGCGCCCTGTGCGACAAGCATGGCGCGTTGCTGATCTTCGACGAAGTGCAAACGGGGGTGGGTCGCACGGGCACGTTGTATGCCTATGAGCAATACGGCGTCACGCCGGACATCCTGACCACGGCGAAGGCGCTGGGCAACGGCTATCCGATCGGCGGGCTGCTGACCACGAGCAAGATCGCCGCGAGTTTCTCGCCGGGCACGCATGGCTGCACCTATGGCGGCAATCCGCTCGCCACGGCGATCGCCGGCCGCGTTCTCGAGCTCATCAATACGGCCGAGATGCTCGGCGGCGTGAAGACGCGTCACGATCACTTCGTCAAGGGCATCGAGGCAATCAATGCGCGTCACGGCGTGTTCGCGCAGGTGCGGGGCATGGGGCTGCTCATCGGCGCCGTGCTCAAGCCGGAATTCGCCGGTCGTGCGAAGGACATCGTGGCCGAAGCCGAGAAGCAAGGGCTGATGTTGCTGGTGGCGGGCGGCGACGTCGTGCGCTTCGCGCCGTCGCTGAACATTCCATTCGCCGATATCGACGCCGGCCTGGCCTCGCTGGAGAAGGCGGTGGCTGCCGTGGCCGCCACGGCAAAGGCAGCCTGAGCGCGCTCGGGCGCCGACGTCCACTCGCGCCAGCCCTTGCCGCAGGCTCGGGACTTCGGGCCGGGCCGGCGGATCGCGCCGCTCCGGCCCGTGCCTTGACGGCGTGCCCCAGTCTTCCTCTTCGCCGGATATGTCCATGAACCGTCAATCGAAACTGGTCGCGCCGACACAGGCGCCGGACGAGGCACACGATGCGTCGACATCGCTGCGCGTGGTGCGTCTGGCGGGGCCAGCGGATCTGCCGGCGTTGTTGACGCTCGCGGCGCTGGCCGGGCCGGGCATGACGTCGTTCAAGCCCGACCGGGCGGCGCTCGAGGCCCGCCTCGCGCGGGTGGCAGCCACGCTCGACGGTCGGGCCCCGACGGCCGAGCAGGGCTACCTGTTCGTGATGGAGGACGTCGCGACGGGCGGCATTACGGGCGTATGCGGGCTGGAAGCCGCCGTTGGGCTCGATCAGCCGTTCTACACGTATCGCAAGGATACGATCGTGCACGCCAGTCGCGAGTTGAACGTGTGGTCGCGCATGCTCACGCTTTCCCTGTCGAACGACCTCACGGGATACAGCGAACTCTGCTCGCTGCTGCTGGACCCGGCCTGGCGCGGGCACGGCAACGGCGCGCTTCTGTCGAAGGCCCGTTTTCTTTTCATGGCGCAGTTCCCGGAGCGCTTCGGCCCGCACGTGTGCGCCGAGTTGCGAGGATTCTTCGACGACGACGGCCGAAGTCCCTTCTGGCAATCGCTCGGGCAGCATTTCTTCAAGATCGACTTCGATCAGGCGGACTACCTGACGTCGATCGGCAAGAAGTCGTTCGTGGCCGAATTGATGCCCAAGTACCCGATCTACGTCGACTTTCTCTCGCCGCAAGCCCAGGCGGCCATTGGCGTCACCCATCGCGATACGTTGCCCGCCCGCCGTCTGCTCGAGCAGGAAGGCATGCGCTCCGGCGCGCATGTCGATATTTTTGACAGCGGCCCGGTGCTCGAGGCGCGCGTGGCCGATCTGCGCGCGGCGCGCGACAGCCGATATCCGAGTGTGAACATTGCGCACGACGCCAACGTCGCCAATCCGGAGCCTTATCTGGTGGCGCGTCTGGGGCTCGCCGACTTCCGTGCCACGTTGGTCAACGGGCGTCCCGAGCGGCGTACGTTCACCCTCAGTCCGATGGCGGCGCAGGCACTTGGCGTCGCACAGGGCGAGCGAATCCAGGTGCTGCCGCTTAAGCCGCCGCGTGCCGAAGCCGTGTGAGCGGTCTCAGAACTGGATCGTGGCGGTGACGGTGTCGGTGTAGACGCCCGGCAGCGGCGTCGATTGCGAGGGCACCCGGGCATAAATCGGAATGAACTGGATCAGGCCCGAGCCGATCCCCGTCAGTGTTGACGTGCCGGACGTGCCGTCGCCCCAGATCGTCGTGCGGGCGCTGTCCAGATAGAGTTGATAGTCCACACTCGCGCCCGTGGCGCCGGTCATCCGGCGCGCGCTCACGCTGCCCGAGAGCCCGCCCGAAAGCGCTACGCGATACGCATCGTTGTTCGTGCACTGGAGGGTCAGTTGTCCGCTGCCGCTGACGTCGGAGGTCAACGTCGATTGCGAGTCGAAGGTAATGTTGGTCGCCGCGATGGTGCAGTTGTTGATGACGGTCACGTTGCTCGTGAACGGTACGCCCGGCGCCGCTGTCATGGCACTGCCGCACGCCGGGGCGGGCGCGAGCAGTGCGTAAGACGCATATTGCAGACTCATGTCCGCCGGACCGAACGCGCGTGAATACACCGTGTTGGCGTTGCCGCGGGTGGGCACGGTCGTTTGCGCGGCATCGATTTTGCCGTAGAAGCTGACGTTCTGCGTCAGTGTGCCGCCCAGCAGCGGGGCTGTCATGGTGAGCGCGATCATGCTGCCGGGGCTGCTTCCCCAAGTGTTGGCGTGAGCGGCGTCGACGAAGAGTCCGAAGCGGATCGCGTTTGCAGCATTGGTGAGGGTGAGCGGCTGTGCGGCGTTCAACGCCAGGCATACCTTGACATTCGGGTTGGCGCCGAGCACTGGCCAGGTACATGTAACCGGAATCGTGCCGGTAGCGTTGAGCGCGGCGCCGGAAATCGGGCTGAACGCGGTGAAGGCGAGCGTCGGCGCGCCGACGGAGCACGTCTGCGCCGCGGCGTTCGCGCTGATCAAGGCGATGGCCGCCGTCACTGTCCGGCAGCGTTGCGCAGTTGGCTCGAGCTTCATGACGGCGCCTGTGTGGCGGGCACGCGGACACGGGTGGGGCGCCGCTCGGCAAGCGCGCCGAACGCCACGCACTCGATCGGGCCGATGCGGGCGATATCACCCTTGGGCGGCGCGGACCATTCGAACGTGGCGCGGCATCGCTGTGAACCGTCGTGCGCCTCAAGCGTATTGCGCGTACCGAGGTCGTCGACGAAGACTTCGCCGTCGTAGCCAACGACCGTGACGAATCCGCTTTGTACGTGATGCACCGGGGTGCCGGGGCGCAGGGGGCGGCCCGTCGACCCGACGAGGGTGACCAGTGCGGCGCGATAGCGCCGCACGGGAAAGCGCACCAGCACGCCGCTGCCCGATTGCGGCGCGATGCGGCGTTCCGTCGTCGTCACCTCCAGGTCGGCGGGCAGGTGCATGGGGTCGATGCCGATCCTCGTGGCTTCATAGCCGCTCAGATCCGGCACGAGATGGTATCCGTGCGAGTCCGTGTGACCGACGCGCACCGATTCGCGCAATACCGGGACGCCCGCCTGGCCGTCGGCGCTCACGAGCGCGAAAGCGTCGTAGGCGCGTCGCGTGGCATGCACGCCGCGGTCCATGACCACGAGCGCGCCCTTCATGCCGATGCCGGTGCCTGTCTCGCGTCCCACCCTTTGCGCCAGCGCGGATATCTGGCCGTGCCGGCCGAGGTATTGCAGTTCCCCCTGAGCCGTGTCGCGCGAGAAGGCCCGTCCCGCGAGCACCTGCCACCCCCAGCCGCCGTGGTAGTCGGGCGTTCGGCTCGCGCCTGCCCAGGTTTGCGTGCCACCATCCTGGCTGGTGAACGAGGCGCTGCCCAATGCGTTGCCGCCAAGCAGCACGCTGAGCATGGCGAACACACCGTGCACCCCGCGTCGTGCGAAGTCGCGAAAGCCGCCCAGCGACACCATGCCGCGCGTGCCCGCCGGGAACGTCAGGCTCGCCGACAACACGCGGGTGGCGGGCTGACGCCGCATGCGCTGGGCGAACCAGGCGAGCGAGGCGGTGCTGCCACCGCCGAGCGGGAGGGACAGGCTCACGCGGTCGCTCGCGCTCGGCACGGGCGTGCCGTCGAGCGACGCGATGTCGCGATAGTGTCCGGCGACGCGAACCATGCGGGCGTCGACGCTCAGGTGTCGAGACAGATACTGATAGCCCGCACTCCATTGCGCGCCCGTGCCACGCCCGCTGGAGGCCGCGACCGACACGCCGGCGACCCCGGCATGTCCCAGCGCAGCGAGCGCGCCGACGCCGCCGAGCACGAGACGGCGGCCGGCCTGCAACTGGGTCTCGACAGTCACCGCGTCGCTCGCGCCGTAGCGGGCGGCGATCGATGCGACGGGATCGCGTCGATACGCGAACGAGCGCATGCCGTAAGCCTCGCGTGGCCAGCCGGCTTCCACGGAAAAGCTCGAAAGCCCGCGCGCCAGCAACCGCGGATCGATGTAAAGCGGCACGCGGGTGATTTGCTCGCGTCCTAGCGCATCACGGGTGACCACGCTCGCCTGCAGGTCGCCGGTCAGGCCGGGGGCTTCCTGAATGACGAAAGGGCCCGGTGGTACGCGTCCTCCCATGCGTCGCACGCCGTCCAGATACAGGTCGACCGACGACGGCACCACGGCGCTGCCGCGCAACGCCGGTACGGGAAACGTGACAAGATCCGGTCGCAGACTGAAATTTCGCCGCCATTGCACTCCCGCGATGCGCAGCGATCGCGTCCATGACAGCGAGCCCGTGATCAGATCGCCCGCCGTCCAGCTCGTCAGATGTGCCGGATCGTCATGCTGCCACCAGGTGTCGTATCGGCGATAGCCGTGCCGCCAGCGCGAATGTTCGGTCACGCCGGTCTGCCGCAGCGTGCCGCCCGGCCAGAAGCCGCGAAACTCGCTCCAGATGGACGCGCGCGTGAACCGGTCGCGCTGCACGTAGCCATCGTAATTGATGACGACCCCGGTGCCCGCCGTCGCGCGGATCGGCGCCGGTGCCGGACCGCCCAGCGCGTAAGGGGCGAGCCACCGGTCGTCCACCGTCAGTTCGAGTGTCTGTGTGGGGGCGTCGTAGGTGTAGCGAATGCCGCGCAGCGCGTCGAGCGCGACTTCGCTCGCGTCTTGCGTCGATAGCTCGGGCGAGCTCAGCCCCAGCGTCCGAAGGTCGCCCGCGCGCACGAACCAGCGTCCCCTTCGGCGCACGAAGGGCGCAATCAGCCCGGTGGGCTCGCCGTTGACGACTACGGCGAGTACATAAGGGCCGTCGAGACGTGCCAGGCGCGGCGCATTCGTCGTGCTCGCGGGGGCCGAAGACGGTGACGCCGACGGTGCCGGCGGACTCGAGGAAATCTGTGCGACGCGATGCGCCGATGCCGCGTGCACGTCCGTCGCCCTTCCCAGCCATGTGAGCGGCGTCACGATCGCGGCAACGGCCATTGCCACGGCGGCCCTTCGGGTCGGCGAGGATGGGACCGCGAGGCCGGTGGGGCGCGCGGCGTAGTCGGCACCCCTAGCGCGTGCCATCCGACGCTTCGTCAGCGGCAAATCGCATCGGGACGGCATCGATGCGCGATTCGATCGTAAATGGCGCGATGGGCGGCGAACCCGAGGGCCAGCGCACGGCAAAGCGCCGTGTTTGTCCCGCGAGGACGTAGCCGAGCAAGCCATGCGCGAGCTCCACGCTGCGTCCGGTCGCATCGCGCACGCGCGTCTCTCCAAGTTGCGCGTGCCGGGCGCCGTCGTTGCGCACCGCCAATTGCCGTCGCGCGATGTCGAAATCGAAGTGCAGTTCGGGGCCGTGCTCGAGACTTGCCTGGACGAACACCGGCACCGAGTAGCGCAAACGAATCGACACGCCTTCACCCGGAGGCGATCCGGCCGGCGGCAATTCGTCGACCAGGAGTCGGTAGCTTTGCTCCCGTTGCGCGGGGCTTCGCGCCGTACGCACGAGACGCACGATCTGTCGCTCGCCGGGTTCGATGCGGAGGATCGGCGGGCTGGCGATGAGCGCACGCGTGGGCGTGAGTACGTTTTCGCCGTTGCGCTGTGCCCAGGCGTACAAGCGCAACTGCCCGTGAATCGGCAAATCGCCGGAGTTGCCCAGCGTGAGCGTCGCGGCGGGCTGCGACGGCAAGAGGTTGACGATGACCGGCGAGACTTGCAGTGTGGCGCCATGCCCGATGGGCACGCACAGCGTGAGCAGTGCGAAGAAGGCGCCTTGGCATGCACGGGCGACGTGGCGGGGCGGGGCAAGTCTCGGAGGGCGCATGATCGACCCCGCCGTTCAGAAGTAGACGGTCGCCGTGACCGTGGACGAATAGACGTCGGGCTCGGGCATGGTCGCCGAGAGCGTGGCCTGGCCATAAACGGTATAGGTCTTCGCCACGCCGCTGCCCGAATCGCTCAACGTGTTCGATCCCTGCGTATTGCCCCAGGGCGTGGCATAGGCCGCATCCTGGTACAGGCCGAACGGAATCGTCGTGGCGTTGCCGGTGATCGTGCCGGCGAGCAGACGATTGGTTTCGGTCGAGTTCGGTACGGTGCCCGCGTTCAGGCCGATGTTGTAGCCCGTCGATGCGGTGCAGACGACCGTGAGGGACGACGTGCTCGCGACCGGTCCGGTTGCCGATCCCTGGACGGCGTTGAACGTCATCGGAGTGGCGGCGATCGTGCATCCTGGCAGGATCGTCAGTTGCACGCGCATCTGGGCCGTCGCCGACCCGTTGGTGTACACGGCCGCCCGGGCCGGACCGGTTTGGCTCAACGTGCCGACGACAGCGCACAGGGCGAGACACAACAGGCAACGATTCATTGTCATTCTCCTTAGTATTCCTATCCGTTGGTGCGGCGGTCACGCAATTGAACGACTTAATGGATGACAAAGCCGATGGCAAAATGGACAGCAAAGCGTCGCGCTTCTTTCGCACGCTTTTTGCGTAGTTTAGGAGGGCATTGGGCCGAAATGTCTTCGAGTCAAATGCTTTCGGAATACTCCTATGCGGTGTGGGAGCCATCCCAGGCGGCCGGGACGGACATACGCGCAAAGCGCATGTCGGACGGGTCCGCAATGCGCATGGGCAGACCCGGGGGGCGCCCGCGCGAGGCGACCGGGGCGCGTGCCGGTAGTGGGCTTTGCGCAGCGCCGATCGGGAGGTCGGGCAGGGATTCGACGTGTGTTTTCGGAGAGAAAAATCGCGCCGGGATGACGTCAATCAAAAGGCGTGCCAGCGGCACAAGGCGACGCGCAATTTTCACTTGATCTTGCGACGACGCAGTCTCTAGAATGACTTCTTGTCGCATACCGGACGCCATTCACGCCACACGTGTGATAGGCGTCCCGGTGGCCGTGTTCGCTACCTGCGGATATTTCACGAGAGGGATGCCATGCTCAGACTTCTGTCGAAATACTGGTGGTTGCTGGTGCTGCGTGGAGTGCTGGCCGTTGTCTTCGGGATCGCGGCCTTTGCCTTGCCTGGCGTGACGATTGCGGTGCTGGTGCTGTGTTTCGGCGCGTTTTCGTTTGTCGATGGCGTCTTCTCCCTGGGCGGTGCATGGAGTGCGCGCAAGGAACATGCCGACTGGTGGCTGCCCTTGCTGCAAGGCATTGCGGGCATCGTGATCGGCGTGCTCACTTATCTCAACCCGGCGTTGACCGCCGTGGCGTTGCTTATCTATATCGTGGCCTGGAGTTTCGTCACCGGCGTTTTGCAGGTGGCTGCCGGGATCGCGCTGCGTCGCGAGATCCAGGGCGAGCTATGGGTCATTCTCTCCGGTGTTTTCAGCATTCTGTTTGCCATCTTCATCATGTGGCAGCCGGGTGCGGGCGCGCTTGCGCTGATCTGGGCGATTGGATCGTGGGCCATCATCTGGGGCGTGCTGCTCGTGATGGCAGGTTTCAGGCTGCGGGGCGCCACGCATGGCGCTTCGCACTCGCGCGCGGGTTCGCTGCGGTCCTGAGCACGCCTAACCATGTTCCGCGCGGCGATGGCGGGACGCGTTCGTTTTCTTTCGTCCGCAAGGGCTGCAGTGGCCTGTTGCCGACGGCTTTCCCTGGCAGCCTGCCGGCTGCCTGACGTCAGGAGTGTCAAATGGCTCTGAATCATACGCGTAACACCCTCGGTGAAAAGATCCGCATCGAATCGGTCAACCAGCTCAATCGCGGGTTGGTCAACGGCATCGACGTTCAGCGCCAGGCCAAGCAGGCGCACTGGAATGTGCACGGTCCGGGCTTCATCGAACTGCACCTGTTGTTCGACGAGGTCTACAACGCTGCCATCGAATGGACGGATCTTTGCGCCGAGCGTCTCGTGGCCCTGGGCGGCGTGGCCGACGGGCGCGTGCAGACGGTTGCCAAGGCAACCGAGCTACCGGTCTACAAGAACGAGTTCAAGCGAGGGCTCGATCACGCGGCGGCGCTCGCCGAGGCCCTGGCGGCTTACGGCGAGATCATCCGGGGCCTGATCGATGCGTCGGCCGAGATCGGCGATGCCACCACGTCGGACGTCTTTACGGAGATTTCGCGCGGCGTGGACGACCATCTGTGGAAAGTCGAGGCGCACCTGCGCGGCGAGTGATCCCGGCGTCGCCGGGGCGCCGCAGGTCCCCGGCGCAGAAGCGACCGTGCGGCGTCGCACGGCGCGAATCGTCGAACGCGCGCACCTGGTGAGTCCGGGGTGCGCGTTCGCGCGTGTCAAATGCGCTCTTACGCGTTCTTGCGCGCTCGTTCGGGTTGGTCTGGGTTCGCACCCGCGCGCCCGCTTGCATGACCGCGTGCATGGCCGCGTGCGTGGCCTCTCGCGGCGATGTCTCGCCGCGGCGGTTCCGACACGTCTTTGCTCCGTCTCCGAATTCGCCTGACGGCCCGCGCGTTGCTTCCACGACCATCCCCCGGAGTCACCATGACCACCCGCAATCTGAGTCAGATGTTCCAGCCGAAGTCGGTCGCTGTCATCGGCGCGTCCCAGCGTGAGCGACGCGTGGGCACGACAGTGCTGCAAAACGTCATCGCCGGAGGGTTCACGGGGGAGATCTACCCGGTCAATCCAAAGTACGCGTCGCTCGCGGATCGCAAGTGCTATCGCGACGTGAGCGATTTGCCGCAGGCACCGGATCTCGCCATCGTCTGCACGCCGCCAGAGACAGTGCCTGGCCTCATACGGGACCTCGGCGAGCGCGGGACACGCGCCGTCGTTGTTCTCACCTCGGGACTCACTCGCGAACGCGACCGCCATGGCGTTACGTTGCAGGAGCGCATGCTCCAGCATGCCAAGCCGCATGTGCTGCGAATTCTCGGACCGAACTGTATCGGGCTGCTGAGCCCGGGCATCGGTCTGAACGCGAGCTTCGCGCACATGGGCGCGCGCCCGGGCAAGCTGGCGTTCGTCTCGCAGTCGGGCGCGCTGACGACCGCCGTGCTCGATTGGGCCGATGCCCGCGAGATCGGGTTTTCGCATTTCGTCTCGCTGGGCGACAGCGCCGACGTGGATTTCGGCGATATGCTCGATTACCTCGCGAGCGACCCCGGTACCGACGCCATCCTGATGTACATGGAGTCCATCCGCGACGCACGCAAGTTCATGTCGGCCGCACGGGCGGCCGCGCGCAACAAGCCCGTCGTGGTGATCAAGTCCGGCCGCGTGCCCGAGGGGGCGCAGGCCGCCGCCTCGCATACCGGGGCGCTGGCGGGGGCGGACGATGTCTACGATGCCGCCATCCGTCGCGCCGGCATGCTACGCGTCGATACCACCGATGAACTGTTCGCCGCGGTGGAGACGCTCGCGCGGCTTCGGCCCTTCTGGGGCGACAAGCTCTCGATCATGACGAACGGCGGCGGCGCGGGCGTGATGGCGACCGACGCGCTGGTGCTCGCCGGCGGTAAGCTCGCCCATCTGTCCGACAAGACGCGCGCGGCGCTCGACGCCGCGTTGCCCGCGACACTGGGCCGCGTCAACCCGGTCGACATTGGTGGCGATGCGGACCTGGCGCGCTATACGGCCACGCTGGCAGCGTTGTGTGAAGATCCGGAAACCGCCGCCGTCCTGTTCATTCAGGCGCCCACGGCGGTCATGCCGAGCCTCGACGTGGCCAATGCGCTCGCCGCGTTGCCGAAGCCGTCGAAGAACGTTTTCACGTGCTGGCTGGGTGGCGAGACGGCGGAGCGCGCCCGGCGCATTTGCCGTGAGGCGGGGCTGCCGACGTACGACACGCCGGAAAATGCCGCTCGCGCATTTCTGGAGGCGGTCAATTATCGCCGCAACCAGTCGTTGCTGATGGAAACGCCGCCCTCCATTCCCCCGGGCTTCGCCCCCGATGTCGGCCGGGTACGCGCCATTGTGGACGGCGCGATGCGCGAGGGGCGCGCGTTGCTCTCGGAGCCGGAAGCCAAGGGCGTACTGGCCGCGTACGGCATTCCGGTCGTGGAGACGCTCGTGGCCGAAACGCCTGAGCAGGCGGGCGAACTGGCGCGGGGCATCGGTTTTCCCGTGGCCGTCAAGCTTGTCTCGCCGGACGTTACGCACAAGTCCGACGTCGGGGGTGTGGTGCTCAACATCGAGACCGCCGAGCAGGCATGCGATGCGGCCCGCCAGATCTGCAAGCGCGTGCTCGCCGCGAAACCGGACGCACGCGTGACGGGCTACTCGGTGCAACGCATGGCCAACGGGGCCGAGGCTTTCGAACTGATCGTGGGTGTGGCCACCGACAGCGTGTTTGGGCCGGTGCTGATGTTCGGGCAGGGCGGCACGGCCGTTGAAGTGATCGCCGACCGGACCATCGGCCTGCCGCCACTCAACCTGAACCTCGCGCGCGACATGGTGGCGCGCGCCCGGGTGTCGAAGCTGCTCGCAGGCTACCGAAACCGCCCGCCGGCAGATCACGAGGCGATTTACCTCACCCTGGTCAAACTCTCCCAACTCGTATGCGACGTGCCGGAGATCGCCGAGCTCGACATCAATCCCCTGTTCGCCGACGCGCACGGCGTACTGGCGCTCGACGCCCGCATCGTGGCACGCAAGCCGGTGTCGGCCGGGCACGCGCGCCTCGCAATCCGACCCTACCCGCAGGAACTGGAGAGCACGGTCGACGCGGGCGGCAAGCCGGTGCGCGTGCGTCCGATCCGGCCCGAGGACGAGCCGGCCTACAACGCCTTTTTCCACACGCTCACCCCGCAGGACGTGCAGTTCCGCTATTTCGGCCTGATCAAGGAGCTGTCGCACTCGCAAATGGCGCGCGTGACACAGATCGACTACGACCGCGCGATGACGTTCGTGGCGACCGAGCGCGACGCCCAGGGCAACACGCGCCTGCTCGGGGTGGTGCAGGCGCTGGCCGACCCGGACAACACGGTCGCCGAGTTCGCCGTGACCGTGAGTCCGGCCGCGCAGGGCAGGGGCCTCGGGCGCGCGCTCATGGAGCACATCGTCGACTACAGCCGCAAGCGCGGCACGGGCGAGCTCATCGGCTATGTACTCACGGCAAATACGCGTATGCTGACACTCGCCCGCCATCTGGGCTTTGTCGAAGACAAGGAGATGGAGGCGGGCGTTCTTCATATCCGGCTGCCGTTGCAACAGACAGCGCAGGTGCAGGAGACACGCAAGGCGTAGCGGCCACGGCTCGGCGCCGACGCGTTGTCGGCCTGCGCCCGCGTCGGGGCAGGGCGGCCGCCTCGACCAGGACGACGAATGCTAGTGAATTGCGTGGCCTATGAGGATGGCCGCAAGATTGCCGATCTGCACCCCGATGAAATCTCCGATTACCTGGAGCGCCCGCATTGTTTCGTATGGGTGGCGCTCAAGGATCCCGGTCCAGGCGAGCTCGCGCAGATGCAACATGAGTTCGGTTTGCACGACCTTGCCGTGGAAGATGCGCAGCACGGACACCAGCGCCCGAAGATCGAGCAGTACGGCGACTCGCTCTTCGCCGTGCTGCATGTGCTGAACAAGGACGCCGACGGTGACTTCTCGCTCGGGGAAGTGGCGATCTTCGCCGGGCACAACTATGTGCTTTCCGTGCGCACGAACGCCACGCAGGGGCTCGGCACCGTGCGCGCGCGCGCGGAGAAGGAGCCACACTTGTTGCGGCAGGGCTCGATCTTCGTGCTCTACGCGCTCATGGACGCCATCGTCGACAGTTACTTTCCCGTATTCGACGACCTCGAAGCGCAGCTCGAGGCGATCGAGGCGCAGATCTTCACGCCGAGTGCACCGGCCAAGGGGCGCGCGATCATCGAAGACCTGTATCAGCTCAAACGACGCCTCATTACGCTGCAACATGCCTGTGTACCGCTCATGGAGGCGGTCAGCAAACTGTTCGGGGCGATGGCGCCGAAGCTCTGCGGCGGCATGCAGGAGTACTTCCGGGACGTATTCGACCACCTTCAACGCATCACCAAGAATGTCGATATGCTGCGCGAAATGGTCACGACGGCACTGTCGGTCAATCTCGGCATGATCTCGCTGTCGGAGAACGAGACGACGAAGCGTCTGGGGTCGTTTGCCGCACTCTTTGCCGTGCCCACCATGATCGCCGGCATCTACGGCATGAACTTCGCCGACATCCCGGAATTGAAATTCCGGTACGGCTATCCCCTCTGCATCGGGGCCATGATCCTCATCGATTTGCTCCTGTACCGGAAATTCCGCAAGGCCGGCTGGTTGTGACGCAGCGCCGCGCAACGCCCGCGCGATCTGTGTCAGGGGCGTGTCGCCGCATGCCCGGCGGCGCGCCGTGTTGCCCCGTGGCAACGGGTCGCCTCGCGCACCGTTTTCCGTCGTGACCGGCGTAGAGTAATTGCACTAGAATTCCCCAACGCCGCATCAGACGGCAGCCAAGGGTTAAGAAATACAACAAACACCAGGCGCTTAGGGGTCAGATATTGAACGCACCACTCTCGGGGATCCGCGTCATCGAGTTCTGTCGAGGCGCCGCGGGCGCTTATTGCGGCTTGCTGCTGGCCGACATGGGCGCCGATGTCATCATGGTCGACGATCCGGTCGACGATCTTTCCAACGATAGCCAGCGGCCGCTCGGCGAATCCGCCCAGCTCGGCCTGCGACGCAACAAGCGTTCCGTGGCGCTGGACTTGCTGACTCCCGAAGGCCGTGGCCTGGCGCACACGCTCGTGCGCGGTGCCGACGTCGTCATCGAGTGCCTGCCGCCGGGCACGCTCGCTCGCGCCGGCCTTGGTTATGACGCACTGTCGGCCGCACAACCCCATCTCGTCTACGTCTCGATCTCCGCGTTCGGTCAGGAGGGGCCTCGCACCGTGGCGCAGCCCGCGGGCGTGCCCGCCCTTCAGGCCCTTCGCGGAATGCTTGGCGCGGCGCCGAGTGGTCTGGAGCCGCCGCGCGATTTGCCGGTGGCGGACCTCGCCGCGGGACTGTATGCGGCGTTTTCCACTTCGGCGGCGCTCGTGGCCGCACGGCTGCAGGGGCGGGGCGTTCATATCGACGTGCCGATGCTCGGCGCCACGCTTGCCATCGCGGCATTGCGTGGCGGCGACGCAGGTGCCGAGGCAGCGCACCGCGCGGGGCTGGTGCCGCCCTCGGCCATGGCCAGCGATCGTGAGGATGTCGTCGACGAGAATCGCCCCATTGCGGGTGGCGCTCACGGCGCGCAGAGCGGCGCCGCCTCGGTGCCCACCGACGCCGATGGCGAGGAATCGCGGTTCGGCGGGCCGTCGGCACCCTGGCCGACTTTCCGTGCCCGCGACGGCTATTTCGGTATGGATCTCGACGGACAGACGCACTGGCAAGCGATTTGCGCGCTGGTGCACCGCGTCGATCTGCTCGACGACTCCCGTTTCGTCAACGCGCGTGAGCGTGCCCGCCATCAGGCCGTGCTGCGCGACGTGCTCGAAGCCGTCTTCGTCCACGAGGATCGTGGTGTATGGCTTGCCCGGCTCGTCGCCGTCGGTGTGCCGTGCACGGCCATCAGCACCTATTCGCGGGTGCTCGCCGATCCGCAGGTGGCACACATGGGCTGGGTACGGACCATGGTCCTGCCTAATGGAGAGACGACGCACACCATTGTCTCTCCCGTTCGTCTGAACGGGCGCAGCCCGGTAACGCCGATGGATCCGCCCGCACCCGGCGAGCACACGAGTGACATTCTTGCTGAGCTGGGGGCGGACGAGGGCGGCGTGACCGGTTGGCCCGTGAGAGATGCCGGCCGCTTTTGACGCTGGCCGCCTCGGCGCGGACAGACGTTTGCCATGACGGCGCCTTCGGGCGCCGTCGGCGTTTTTGCGCTCTGCGGGACGGCGCCTCCCAACGTCGGATACTTCCCGGGCTCCTTTGCCAGGCGGGGCTTTCGCGTCGCTCGATGTCCCTATATAATTCATGGTCATAAGCTTATGACTATTAGTGATTAAGGCGCGTGCCAGTCACTTTCGCTGATTTCTTGCTGGATTCCGACCCATGATTGCCGATCTTTCGAATGTGTCTCCCACGGCTGCGTTGCTTGGCGCCGCAGTCGGGCTGGTGCTGGGCTTGACGGGGGCGGGCGGGGGCATCTTCGCGGTACCGGCGCTGGTCTTCGGGCTGGGGTGGGGCGTGTCGCAGGCCGGTCCGGTTGCGCTTCTCGCGGTGGGTGCCGCTGCGGCCGTGGGCAGCGTGCAAGGGCTGCGCGCCGGTCTGGTGCGCTATCGCGCGGCCATGCTTATGGCCGGGATCGGTGTTGGTGTGGCGCCGTTGGGAACCTGGCTGGCGCATCGGCTGCCGGAGCGCTGGCTGGTTGGGCTGTTTGCCCTTGCCATGCTGATTGTGGCGACTCGCATGTACCGGGCATCGCGCGGGCTGGCGGCAAACGCCGCGAAAGCCGTGTCGGTGGTGAATCAGCCTGGAAGCGAGGCGGCGAACTCGTCGGACCATCAGGCCGCGACCGAGGTGGCAAATCAGGCGGCAAATCGGGCTGCAAATCGAGCGGCAAGCAAGACGAGCGAGGCGATGCCTCCATGCCGGTTGAATCCGGCGACGGGGCGTTTGCACTGGACGCCGCGTGTCGCGGGCGTTCTGGGGGCGATCGGTGCGGTGTCCGGCTTCGCCTCCGGCTTGCTTGGCGTGGGCGGCGGCTTCGTCATCGTGCCGGCCTTGCGCCGTTTCACCGATATCACAGTGCATGGCGTGGTGGCCACATCGCTGTTCGTCATCGCGCTAATTTCCGCGGGCACCGTGGCTAACGCCTGGTGGCAAGGTATGCATCCGGGCGCTCAGGGCTGGGTGTTCGTCGTGGGCGCCGTGGCCGGCATGCTGCTCGGACGCGCGCTCGCGCCCCGGCTGGCGGCCTCACGCCTGCAACAAATCTTTTCGACGCTCATGGCCGCCGTTGCCATTGGCATGCTCGTCAAGGCGTTCGGCGCCTGATTCGCCGCGCGCCGACGCCACTTGCAATCTCCAAATACTTCGATCGTCGCAACGTCTTTCGAGTGATCTTCAATCGCGGTCGCCATGTTGTTCCGCGCGATCGCGCCACGCCGTGAATTCCCATTCGTGACGCGACAATGAATCTTTTCGTCACGGGACTGTCCATTAGAACGCTGCCCGAGCATCACTTCTCGCTGAATTGACTGCATTGCGCATGGAATTGCTTCAATGTGCGTGATGCTTGCAAGACGCGAATGGTATTGCTCTTAAATTGGACTAGGATGATTCCTATAAACAGATCCAAAACGGCAGGATTTTGTAGATTTATCCTATATTTCCGCTGGTCGTAAAACGGCGCGTAACGACGTCGCCTCGCCGATGTGTCACGCGGCGTTGCGATCGGCTTTGGCTTCGATGACCACGACACACATTGCGACTTCCACGACCGTCTTGCCTGGCCACCCGGACGCTTGCACACCGGCGAGCCGCCGCGTCGCCGCGATCCGACAACGCTTGATCGTCTCGATCGCGATGGCGTTGTTGGCGGGGTGCACCGAGTACCAGGCGTCGACGCCCAGTGTGTCGGGTGCCGAAGCGGCGCACGAGGGGGCGTCGTTATCAGCCTCGGCGCAACCGGCGGCGGACGCGAAAGTGGTGGAAGCCCGCATGCGGCCGGTCGCGGCGGCCGTGGCCATGAGCGGCACGCCGGAGGTGGGGCGCGTGGTGAGCGGGACCTATCGGTGGATGGCCGATTGGCCGGAGACCGACAGCGTGCATCTTTGGGAGGCCGCGCCTGGCCCGACACGCATTCGTGTGGTCGGTCGCGCACGGGAGATGATGCCGTCGGCGGGATTGCGCGGTGTGCGCATTCGCTACTGTGTCAAGCCGGTGATCGGCGCGGGCGCCTCCCGGTTGACCGGGCACAAGGCGTGCTCGGCGTGGACAACCGTCGACGGGCCGAAAGCGGCCCGTGACGCCGGATAACCCTCGCATTGCCGCCAGATCGGCACCGGATAGTGCCGGATGCCCGACAGCGTCGACGAGCGACGAGTTACGCCGAATAACGTAGCCGCGGCGGCGCGGGGGACGATTCCGTCCACCCGCGCCGCGCAGCAGCAACGCGGTCACGCCTTCGTGACCAACGAGTGTGTCGGCAAGACGCACATTCCTCTTTCTGGAAGCCATGACGCGTAGACACGGCGGAGAATCGCGCGCGCCCACGGCTGACTTCTTTTAAAAGGATTCCGCACATGATGGTGAAAATTCTGATTGCCGACGATCACCCGATCGTTGCCTCGACGCTGCGTGAAATGCTTTCCCCGGATCCGGGCTTTCACGTGCTCCCGCCGGTTTCGAATTCGACCGAGCTTTTCAAGGCGCTCGAGACGAATTCCGTCGACGTCCTGATCACTGACTATTGCATGCCGGGCGGTGCGTTCGGTGACGGTCTGGTCATGATCAATCGCGTGAGACGCAAGTATCCCGACGTGAAGATCATCGTGTTCACGTCGATCGAGCAACCGGCCATTATTCACGCGCTCGACAGTTGCGGCGTGCTCGGTGTGATGACCAAGTCCGACGACCTTCGCGAGATCACCGTCTGCGTCGAGCGCTGCCGCCGGGGCATGAGCTATCGCGGCGGGCGAGCCGAGCAGATTCTCGAAGAACAAATGCGTCGTAAGCCGACCGCACGCCGTCCGCTGTCTCCCAAGGAGATGGAGGTGCTGCGAATGTACCTGGACGGTCAGAACGTGTCGCAGATTGCAGGCGCGCTCAAGCGTTCGGCCAAGACGATCAACAACCAGAAGCGCATGGCCATGTGCAAGTTGGGCTGCCGGACCGACATGGAATTGTTCAAGCTCCACGTGTCGAGCCCGGTGCAGTTTTCGCGTGACGGCGAGACCGAAACGCCGAGTGCCGCCTGAGCGCGTTACCCCATCGGACATTGGAGCATATGCCCGCCAGAACGATGACGCGTGACATCGCGATCGCCGGCCGCCTGCTGCGTATCGGCGGCCTGCTCGCACTTCTTTTCGGCTTGTCGGTCTGGGTGGCGGCGGTCTCTTACGCGTTGTTCGGCACCTTGTGGCAAAGCGGCCAGAAGACCGAGTCCTTCTTCGCCGCCGTCGGCCGTGAAATTCGCGATCTCGAGATCTTCAACGAGCAGGCCCGTGCCATGGCGCAGGCCACCCAGGCCAGCAAGGTGCGTCAGGGCGGGGCCACGCAGGCACTGACCGATCGCATTTTGCAGCCGCTGCTCGGCATGAGCGCCGGCAGCGCACGCCGAATCAGCGGCGTGGGATGGGACAGCGAGTTCGAGATCGTCAAGCTGGCGGACATTACCCCCGAACGCGCCGAACGCTACGCGCGCCTGACGCTGCGACTCATGGTGCTCGACGCCAACTTCTGGAGTCCGCTCGACGGTCAGGACGAAACCTTCATCATTTCCGCGGACGGGGCCTTCGCGGCCTATCGACCGGCGATCGGGCGCGCGTCGTTCACGCCATCGAAGCTGGCGAACGACACGCAGGCGATGATCGCCGAGATCAACAAGGTGGAGCGGTATCACGCGCGCATCCGGGGCAACAGCGAAGGCCCGTTCTGGACCTACAATTACGAACATCCTGTCACCCATCTGAAGACCGTATCGAGCTTCGTGCCGATTCGCGATCTGGATGGCCACTTGGTGCTCTACGTCGGTACCAGCATGTCGCCGGACATGATCGTGCCGCCGCGCATGCGCAATCTGGAACGCTCGGGCGAAGCGCTGCAGCTGATCTCGGAAGACGGGCTCATCATTGCGAGTGCCGGCCAGCCGCTCGCCTCGCTGGGCAATCTGCGAACGCTAGTGACATTGCCGCTCTTCGGCGGCGCACAGATGACGCTGCGCTCCGACGGTCAACGCCTTGTCTTCGAGCGTCGGCTGTCGTCCACGCCGTGGTTCGTGCGCTACGCGGTTCGTCCGAAGGAACTGCTGCGCGAGAACGCCACGCTGCTGCTCGGCGCAACCCTCTTGCTGTGTCTCTACGCGGCGGGCGTGTTCGCCGGGATGCGATATATGCGACAGCGCATCATCGAGCCGGCGCGCCAGCGCACGAAGGCGCTGCTCGAGCGAGACGCCTTCACCCAGACCCTCATCGAGACCGCGCCGGTCGGCATGGCGATCATCGACCCGTTCGAGCCGGCCGTGGTCATGAGCAATCCGGCGTATGCCGGCACCGTCGATCTGTTGCGTCATCTCGGTGACGGAGAGCTCACGCGCATGTACCGCCAATTGCACAGCGGCGTGGTCGCGCGGCCCGTGCGACGTTTGCTCAGTGCGATGGACGACGCGGGAGAGCGCC
Source organism: Pandoraea morbifera (assembly GCF_902459575.1). Classification (NCBI taxonomy): domain Bacteria; kingdom Pseudomonadati; phylum Pseudomonadota; class Betaproteobacteria; order Burkholderiales; family Burkholderiaceae; genus Pandoraea; species Pandoraea morbifera. Next base: position 448,803 of record NZ_CABPSD010000001.1, on the reverse strand, counting down.
ACTATGCCGTGAGTTTCGTCGATACGGTCTTTCGCGAGCAGCCGGTCCTGATCGGCACGCTGTCGGACGTCACGGAGCAACGCCGGTTCGAGCTCGAGCAGCGCAAGGCGCGCCTGGCGGCGGAAAGCGCGAATCGCGCGAAAGACGTCTTTCTGACCACGGTGAGCCACGAAATGCGTACGCCGTTGTATGGCACGCTGGCGTCCCTTGAGCTGTTGAGTGCACAGAACCTGGGCGACGATCATCGATATTACGTCGACGTGATGGAGAGCTCGACGCGCAACCTGCTCGATCTCATCAACGACCTGCTCGACTACTCGCGCATTCAGGTGGGGCGCTTCGAGCTGAACTCGCGCGACGGTTCCCTGCTCAAGGAGCTCGAAGCGGTCGGGTTGTCGTTCACCGGCCGTGCGCGATTGCAGGGGCTGACGCTCGACTGGATGATCGATCCCCAGTTGTCCCGCGCAGTCCACACCGACGCGCTGCGCCTTGGCCAGGTCGTCACGAATCTCGTCGGCAACGCGATCAAGTTCACCGAGAAGGGCCACGTGGCGTTCAGTGCGATGATCACGCGCGCCGACATGCAGGGGTGCGACGTCGCGTTCGCTGTCAGCGACAGCGGCGTCGGCATTGCGGCGGCGGATCTCGCTGACTTGTTCAAGCCCTTCGGCAAAAGCACGACGGAGCCGGGCATGCAGCACGGCACGGGATTAGGGTTGGCCATCTCGCATCAGTTCGTCGGCATGCTGGGTGGCGTGCTTCAGGTCGACAGCAAGGAAGGCGAGGGCACGACGATGCGCTTCACGCTGCGCCTGCCGTGGGCACCCGACAGCGAGGCGCCGGCCGTCGTTGCCGCGGGCGAAACGTTCGCGTATGTCAGCGCATTACCCCGCAGGCATTGGTATCTCGAAGCGCTGATTCGCCGCGCGGGCTATGAGCCCATGCAATACAGCGACGCCGTGACTTGGTCCACCGGCCCCGGGCGCTCGCAGGACGCCGGCTTGCTCCTGTTCGCCGACGAATGGCCGGTGCGGGGGATGGCCGGCGCACAGGTCTATCTGCTGCGGGCCACACCGGTGGACCGCCCGGCGGGCAGTATGCCGTCATGGCCGAAGGACATTGCGTTGCTGCAACAGGCGGAGCTTTGGGAGGCGTTGGGCGCGGTGCCACGTCGAGGGCATGCGGCATCCGGCGGCATGCAGGACGCCGCCCATGCACAGACGCGTGTGCGACCACTGGCGGGGTGGTATGTGCTCGTCGCCGACGATCATCCGATCAGCGGCATGTTGCTCTCGCGTCAACTTGAGGGGCTTGGGGCGATGGTCGACTGCTACCACGATCCGCGCGAAGCGCTCGATGCGTTCGACGCGGAATCGCACATGCTTGTCATCACCGACGCGAACATGCCGCATGTGTCGGGCCACGCGCTGGCCACCGAGATCAAGTCGAGGGCGCCGCACGTGCCGGTCGTGGTGGCCACGGCGGATGTGACGCTGCGCAACGATCGCGATGCGAGGTCGCCCTACGACGCTGTCGTCTACAAGCCAGTGGACGCCCGTTCGTTGCTTCGCGTGATCGAACTCGTGCGCACGCGCTATCCGGCGCTTTGCGTCGACATTACCCCGTTGCCCGATTCGGCGCGCCCGGTGGAAAGCACGCCCGAGCCGGCGCCAGAACCGGCGGCGGCCAAGGAGTGGCGCTTGCCGCTCTCGGACATGCTTGATACGTTCGTGAAGATCGCGGATCAGGACATAGCGAACTGCCGGACGGCATTGACCGAACTGTCGCGCGAGACGCTGCGGCATTCGGCGCACAGGCTGCGTGGCGGCTTCATGGCGTTCGGCCTGAGTTCACTCGCGTCGCTCGCGGCGCAGTTGGAACATTTGGCGCCGCAGGCGTCGACCGGACAGATGGAGGCGGCGTTCGATGCGCTCGACGTCGCGTGGAATGACTGGCTTCGCGCGCAAGCGCACGCCATCACGAGCGACGCCTGACGCGACCATCGCGAGGCGTTGCGGCTATTCCACGAAGTGTTCGGAAATCAACTGCCGCAGCCACTGGTTGCCGGCATCCTGATGGTATCGCCGGTGCCAGAACACGTTCGTCTGCAAGGCGGGAAGACGCACGGGCGGCTTGACGAATCGCAAGCCGAACGGGGCAGCGGCACGCTCGGCGAACTTCTGCGGTACCGTGACGACGAGGTCGTTCGCGCTCACCACATACGGCACGGCGATGAAGTGCGGTACCCAGAAGTTGGCGTCGGCACCGAAGCCCGCTTGCGCGAGCAATTGGTTGACGCGTGCGTATGGATTGTCGCCCGTGGCGACGAACAGGTGTCGGGCCGCCTGGAACTCCTTGAGTCCTGCGCGTCCGCTGTCCAGCGCGTGGCCGATGCGAAACATGCTCACGTACCGTTGGCTGAACAGCCGGCGTTGGTAGAACGGCCCGGTCAGATCGTCGAACGCCCCGACGGCCAGGTCGATGCGCCCGGCCGCCATGGCTTCCTTCAGGTCGGGCAGGGTCGTTCGCACAGTGCGCACCCTTACCCCCGGTGCCAGCCGCGTGCACAAATCGACCAACGCCGGCATGAAGTACACCTCCCCGACGTCTGTCATCGCCAATGTGAATTCCCGCTGACTGCTTGCCGGATCGAACGCTTCCCGGTGGTTGATCGCCCGCGAAATACCCGAGAGCGCCGCGGAAACGGGTTCGGCAAGTGCCTCGGCAAACGGGGTTGGCTGCATGCCGGCCCCGGTGCGCGTGAACAACTCGTCGTCAAAGGTCTGGCGCAGACGCGCCAGGCCATTGCTCACGGCCGGCTGCGACAGACCCAGTTCGCGTGCTGCCTGGGAGATGCTCCGATGCGTCAGCACGGCGTGAAAAACGACCAACAGGTTCAAATCGACGTCACGTAAGGAAATCATGGCTCGGCGATTGATATTCGCATTATGAATAGAGTGGATTTGTCTATTTATATCGCAAAATTTGGTGGCATGTCGGACAATAAGCGCATTCGAAATCAGGAGACGAGGCCATTCATGCGCCAAGCAGACCAAATCCAGGGGGAACTGGGCTATCTGTCCGGTTTTGCCAACGAGTTCGCGACCGAGGCGCTTCCCGGAGCATTGCCGATCGGGCAGAACTCGCCGCAACGGGCGCCGTACGGCCTCTACGCGGAACAACTCTCCGGCACGGCATTCACGGCGCCGCGCGGCCATAACCGCCGTTCGTGGGTGTATCGGATTCGTCCGGCCGCCATGCACAAGCCCTTTTCGGCAATGGAGCAGACGCGTTGGCTGAGCCGTTTCGACGCGGTGCCGACGCCGCCGAATCAGATGCGCTGGGATCCGCTGCCGATGCCCGATGCACCGACCGATTTCGTCGACGGCATGGTGACGATGGCAGGCAACGGCGGACCGGATAGCGGTCATGGCTGCGGTATCCATATCTACGCCGCCAACAAGTCGATGGACGGCCGATTCTTCTACAACGCCGACGGTGAATTGCTGATCGTGCCGCAGGAAGGGCGTTTGCGCATCGCCACCGAATTCGGCGTACTCGAAGTGGAACCGTACGAGATCGCCGTGCTGCCGCGTGGCGTGCGTTTCCGCGTCGCGCTGCCGGACGGCCGCGCCCGCGGGTATGTGTGCGAGAACTACGGTGCCCTGTTCCGTCTGCCGGATCTGGGCGTGATCGGCTCGAATGGCCTGGCAAATCCGCGCGACTTTCTCACGCCGGTGGCGGCCTACGAGGACGTGGAAGGCGACTTCGAACTGGTGGCGAAGTTCGGCGGCGCCCTGTGGCGTGCCGAAATCGGCCATTCGCCACTCGATGTGGTCGCCTGGCACGGCAATTACGCGCCGTACAAGTACGATCTGCGTCGCTTCAACACGATCGGTTCGATCAGTTACGATCACCCGGATCCGTCGATTTTCCTGGTGTTGCAATCGCAGAGCAATGCGCCGGGGGTGGACGATATCGATTTCGTGATTTTCCCGCCGCGCTGGTTGGCGATGGAGCATTCGTTCCGTCCGCCCTGGTTCCATCGCAACATCGCCAGCGAGTTCATGGGCCTGATCCACGGCGTGTACGACGCCAAGGCCGAGGGGTTCGTGCCGGGCGGTGCGAGCCTGCACAACTGCATGTCGGGCCACGGCCCGGATGCGGATACGTTCGAGAAGGCGTCCGTCGCCGATACGAGCAAGCCGCACAAGGTCGACGCGACCATGGCATTCATGTTCGAGACGCCCGCGGTGATCCATCCCACGCGTTTTGCGCTCGAGACCAAGCAGCTGCAGGACAACTACTACACCTGCTGGCAGGGCCTGAAGAAGCACTTCAACCCTGACCAGAAGTAAGCCGCGCCTGTCGCGCCACGACATTACTGAACCCTGAGACGGCCGGCTGCCTGCACCTTGTGCGGGTTGCCGGCCGCAGCGCTCCCTCGAAGAAGGAACTCCACATGTCTGCACTTCCGCAAAGCTGGGTCGCGTCTGCCAACACCGGCAAGACGGATTTCCCGCTGCAAAACCTGCCGTACGGCGTATTCAGCACCGTATCGCAACCGACGCCGCGTGTTGGCGTGGCCATCGGCGACCAAGTGCTCGATCTGGCTGCGCTCGAATCGGCCGGCGTACTCCAGGCGGGGCCCTCGCCGGTCTTCGCGCAATCGTCGATCAACGCCTTTGTCGCGCTGGGCAGCGCTGCCTGGCGCGCGACGCGAGCACGGCTCACCTCGCTGCTGGCCGCCGATGGCGACGCCGCACTGCGTGAGAATGCCGCGTTGCGCGCGAAAGCGCTGGTGCCGCTCGCCGAAGCCACGCTGCATCTGCCGGTGCAAATCCCGGGCTACACCGATTTCTACTCGTCGAAGGAACACGCCACGAACGTGGGCAGCATGTTCCGCGACCCTGCCAACGCATTGTTGCCGAACTGGCTCGAGATCCCGATCGGATACAACGGCCGTGCCAGCTCGGTGGTGGTGAGCGGCACAAACATCCACCGTCCGAACGGGCAGATCAAGCTGCCGGATCAGCCGCGCCCGATTTTCGACGGTTGCCGCAAGCTGGACTTCGAACTCGAAACCGGCTTCATCGTCGGTCGCGAGACGGCGCTCGGCGAATCGCTGAGTGTGGATGCCGCCGAGGCCGCCATCTTCGGCATGGTGATTCTCAACGACTGGTCGGCTCGCGATCTGCAACAGTGGGAATATGTGCCGCTCGGCCCGTTCAACGCCAAGACGTTCGGCACGTCGATCTCGCCGTGGGTCGTGACGATGGAGGCGCTCGAGCCGTTCCGCGTGGCGGGTCCCGAACAGAATCCGGAGCCGCTGCCGTACCTCCGCCAAGCCGGCAAGCATGCCTTCGACATCGAACTCGAGGTGCTCATGCAGGCCGAAGGCGATGCCCAGCCGACTTCCATTTGCCGCACCAATTTCCGCCACATGTACTGGAGCATGGCGCAGCAATTCGCGCATCACACCGTCTCCGGCTGCAATGTGCGTGTGGGCGACCTGATGGGCTCGGGCACGATCAGCGGGCCGACGCCCGATTCGTTCGGCAGCCTGCTCGAGTTGACCTGGAACGGCAAGAACCCGATCACCCTCGCCAGCGGCGCCAAGCGTACCTTCATCGAGGACGGCGATACGGTCGTGATGACGGGTTGGTGCCAGGGCGACGGCTATCGCATCGGTTTCGGCGAAGTCGCGGGCAAGATTCTGCCTGCCAGGGCGCAATAACGAGCGAACCGGAACGTGAGACCCGTCATGCGTCAATAGACCCGGTCAGGTCTCATCGACGCTCGTCCAGAGCCGTCGCGGCGCCGGGACTCACACCGGTCGCCGCGTTCGGGAACGCACAGCGCGCTGCGCCGGTTCGCCGGCCGGCGCGCTTGTCTTTTCCGCGCACGCCATGGACGTCCGCACTTGAGGCGGCGAGATGGGGGGCGACGGAAAGCGCAGCCACCACGGATTGACGCGCGCGACGAGCAGGCTGGCGCTCACGCGGCAACGGGTAGGGGTGTAGGCAAGTTCGTTGCCGACGCGGCGCAATAGCGGTGGGTCGCCGAGGCGTGCCCTGCGCGGAACGCGCGGCGCGCGTGCCTTGTGCTGGGCGGGTGCCGTGCCTCGTCGCCCTGACGATGGCGATGGCGCGGATCGGTTGGCCGGCATTGGACCTGCCTGCGAGAGGTGCACGGACGACGGGGCTTGCGACGCGTGTGGGGCGTTGGAGGCGCGGCGGGCGCGAGAGACATGCGAGGCGCGCAAGGAATCCGCTGCGTTGTGTGACATTCAAGCTCTCCTGAATCGTATGAGTAGGAGAGCATTTGGCCACGTCCAGGCAAAGTGCGACAGGTGAAGCGATCTGAAAAAACGGTCCGATTTGCGTGACGAGGCGGCTTTTCGGGGCACGCAAATCGGCTGGCAGGGGCAGGGTTACGACCTCGGATCGCCGGGGCGCATCCCGGTCGTCGGCGCCTTTGCGACGGCGTCGGTGCCAGACGCATCGTCGTCGCTCGACTTACCCGGCGTGACCGGCACGGCCGTCGCAGCGGTGGCTGCCGCCGAAGACGACGAAGAAGACGATGAGGGCGCCCCGCTGGGCGCCAGCGGTGGGCGATTCAGCCCTTCATTGATCCACGCCGTCAGCAACGTATAGGTCACGGCGAGAATCACCGGCCCGACGAACAGGCCGACGATACCGAACGTCAGCATGCCGCCGAGCACGCCGGCGAGAATCAGCGTCATGGGCAGGTCGGCGCCACGGCGGATGAGCATGGGGCGCATGACATTGTCGAGCATGCCGATGAACACCGAGAGCACCAGCAGAAGCGTGGCGAGGGTGGGGCTGTCCTGCCAGTAAAGCCAGGCGACGCTCGAGAGCAACACCGGAAACGGCCCGATCTGCGCGATGCACAGCACGAGCATCAACGCGGTCAGGAAGCCGGGAAGCGGCACACCCGTGAGCCACAATCCGAGCCCGCCGAGCAGCGATTGCGTCACGGCGGTCACGACGATGCCCAGAGCCACCGCGCGAATCGACATGCCGGCCAATCGCACCGACTCCTCGCCGCGGTCACCGCCCAGTCGACGCGCCATGCGAATGAGCGCGCGCGCCGCACGTTCGCCTTGCATGAACAAAATGCCGGAGATGATGAGCGTCAGGCCGAGGTGGACGACGAGCAATCCGATCGACCCGAGTTTTGCGAATCCCCATGACGCCGCCTTGGCTGCGTAAGGCTGAATCTTCGCGACCAGCCCGTCGGGCCCCGCAGCGGCCAGGGTCTGCCACTCCTCGCTGGCGCGCTGGCCAATCACCGGCAGGCGGGCTAGCCAGTCGGGCGGCATCGGCAGGCCGCGCTGACCGAACGCATGCACCTGTTCGCTGATATCCGACGCATGACCGATCAATGTGCCGATCGCGGCCGATAGCGGTGCGACGACGATGATGAGCATGCCGATGATCATGACTGTGGTCGCGAGCCAGCGCTTGCCCCACAGTCGCTTTTGCAGGCCGACCAGCAGCGGCCAGGTCGATGCGACGATCGTGACCGCCCAGATGAAGGCTGGGAGGAAGGGCAACAGGACCCATAAGGTGCCGATCATCAACAGGCTGAGCACGAGGATGACCAGCAGGTTACGGGCGAGTTCGCTCGGGGTGGTGGAAAGCATAGGCGCTCCGGCAGGCAGGGGGTGACGCGTCGTGCGGTGCGTCCGGCAAGGGATTCATGCGCAGTGATTGCGCTCTGGGAGCAAGATGCCACGCCGGGCCGGCCACGGCAAGTATGCTGCAACACTTCGTCACAAAGGCGTCGAGCGGGGCGCCTCGTCCGTCGACGAAGACGAAGATCGTCGACCCGGCGCGACGCAGGTGCCGTGCCTGCGCGATTGGGACTTCGACACCGGCGGCGCACGAAGCGCGCGCTGCGAGGGCGCGGCGAGGGGAAAGCATGGGATGGCGTCCGCGATGTCGGTGCTGGGCATCGGCAGGAAGACGGAATCGTCGCCCGACGTGTCGCCGGGGTCAGTGAGCGAGTCGCTTGCGTTGCCGGGGAGCGCGGGCCGGCCGAGCGGGCTGTCAGGCGTCTCGGCATACGAACTGGCCGACGCGCGGCCCGAGTCGGCCAGCGATGTCACGGTGGTGGTGCTGACCTTCGGACGACCGCGCCGGCGAGTGTATGCGGTGGCCATGTCGTCGTTTCGCCCGGCCATCGTTTGCAACGCCACGATGCCGCCGATCAGTCCGTACAGCACACCGAGCACGGACAGGCCGTGCCAGTCGACGTCGGTCCCCTGCTGGCCCGATGCGGCGGGCGCCGATGTGGCGTTGGCCGGTAGGGGGGCACCGAACTCGGCCATTGCCTCGCTATCCTGAGCCGTTGCTGCGCTGTCGTGCAAGGTCGACAGGAAATAGAAGCCCAGTGTCAACGTGACCCATATCGCTTTCGGAGCGGTCGAGCGTACCAGTCCCGAGAATTGATGCCAGACGGACGGCCAGCCGCCGATGGCGCCCGAGTCGGCGGTGGTGCGACAGATGAGGTCGGCAAAGCGGTCCTGGATGGCGATTTCCAGCGCCGCGTACTCCTGCGGCATCGAGAGACGGTCGATGGCGGGGCCGAGCACGGCCCCGGGAATCGGGGCGAGCAGAATTTCGAGCGCGGAGTGAATCGTGTTGCCGAAACGGTGCGACATCAGTCCCGGAACGCACGCCGTCAGTCCGGCTTCGGCGACCACGCGTGCCAGGTTGCGCAGCAGTCCGTAGCACAGCACGAAGGCGCCAACGTGCCCGAGCACTTCGCGCACCGGACAACGAAGCATGCGCGCCAGGGCCTCTTGCGCCTGCGCTGGCGTGGCACGTCCCAGACGACTGGCGAACGTGGGATGGGCGGCGCTGAAGCGCGCCATGCCAATCAGATTGACGAGTACCACGCCCAACGCTTCCACCGGTGGCCATAATGCGGACCGGGAACGCCCCGGATCGACGAGATCGGCGAGCATCGACAGCAGTGTCGAGCCGAGCGCAAACGGCAACGCGTCGCGCTCAAGCCCTATACGCGTGGCGCGCCATGAAAGTCCGGGGTGCTCGTGGCGAATGAGCTCGCCCAGACGCTGCCGGAACTTTTCGGCGTCCAGTCCGCGCTGCGCCAGGATCTGCGCCTCTACCCGCAGGTGCGGCTGCAGATTGTCGAACCAGACAGGATTGGGCCGGTTGTCCGACGCGCGGCCCGTGTTGCCGCTTACCGGCGCCGCACGGTAGCGGTGCAGGCGTTCGAACCGGCGCAGGGCGGGCAGCGCGACGTCGTCGCGAAGCGCGGTGTAGATCTGCTCGGCGCGTAAAGCACTGTCACCGCCGACGCGCCGAATCGTCGGGCTTGCCGCCGCCTCGCCCGAGACTTGCGGCGGTGCAGGGCGACGCGCCACCAATTGCCTCTCGTCATGCCGCGCCCGCACGCGTGACGCCGCTGCTGCAGGGCTCGGTCGACTGGCCGACGTGCCAACCGTCGTCTGCCGCGCGTGTGCGAAATCGTCGGCGAGGCCGACATGGCGGGCGACGTTCGGCGTCGAGGGGGCGTGATTCGCGTAGATGTGGAGGGGCGTCGAGCTTGCGGATTGCGAGGAGAACCATGAGTTGGGCATGTCGTCGATGGACAGCCGGGCACACGCAAATCCCTTTGCCCGCGCCGCTTGCCGCCATTTCGCAGATGAAAAGATGTCGGCGATGGTACCTGCATCCCCTGGCCGCGACGACGCCCATTCGCGCGTTTGAAAACGTTCATGCGCGAAGCTGCGTAGTGAGCTGCGTAGGGAGCCGCGTAGTGAGCTGGCCAGGGGTGCGGCCCCGCGAGCGTGTGCATCGCAGGCCCACATGCGCTTCGCTTTCCTCCTGGCGGCCTGGTGTCAACGCGATCCGTCGCCCCGTTGTCCCGTGTGCGGGCTCAGTCCGGCACGACCATCACGCCGGCGCGCAAGCCGTTGGCGACATTCGGATTGGGAAACACGATGCGCTCTTCCGGGTGCGAGACGATGTACGTGTTCTCGCCATCGCGTGCGAGCACCGTGCCGGCCGGGTAGGGGGTGAAATTCGGCGTGTCGGCGGGGACGTCGAGCACGAACGCGTCGGTGTGTCGAACGATTTCCGCCGCGACGCGAAAACGCTGCGCCTGCCGGGTCTGGCCATCGTCGCGTGTCCCCATCTCCTCGCCCGAGAGCCAGCGCCGCAGCGCGGCATCGATGCCGGCGAAGTCGGCGAGCCGGTTCTGGCCGAAAGGCGCCACCTTGCCGAGTTCGAGCGTGCAGCTCTCGGCGCCGAAGCGCGCGCAGGTGTAATAGGAGAACGTCGCGGAGGGTTGCTCGGTCAGCATGATGGCATCGATGTCGGCGGCGGCGAGCGTGTCGAGCCACTCATCGTCCGGCGTATGCCGCGCGGTGCCGGGCACCACCGCGAAGCGCGGAAACAGCGAGGCGCGGATCGCCGTGTGCATGTCCACATGGCGGCGCTTGCGGCGCACCCCGTCGACGCCGGAGAAGAACTGCGCCACCACGACCTCGAGCTCTCTCGCGCGCTGTACGGCCGGGGATTCGGCGCGCGTGGCGTGAGCGCCCTGGAACAGCCGGTTGAGGTCGTACTCGAGATAGCGCTTGCCCGCCCGCACGGCGTCGGGGTTGCCGAGGACGACGAGCACGCGCTCGCGCAACGTCAGGCGTGCGTCGGCGATATCGCGCAATATACCGTCGACGATTTCGATCGGCGCCGTTTCGTCGCCGTGTATGCCGCAAGACAGAATCGCATCGAAGCGATGGCCGTGCGTCGGATCACCCGTCGCGGCCGGAGTCAGTTCAAGCACGCCCTCCGCGTGGCGTTGCCAGCGAACGCCGCAGGGGTCGATGCCTTCGCCGTGAGGGGCATCTGGCGATTCATGCGAATCGCGTACGTCGCTTAGCCAACGACGCAGGGGCGAGCGATCAGCATCGGTCATGGTGGGGAATCTCCGGAAACTCAGGCCCTCATTCTATGCGTGTCTTCGCGATGACCGTGATCTGACGCGGATGATGTCGGTCTGACGCGGGCTTGGCGCAACGTGCGACGCGCGCGCATTGTTCCGGCTGTCGAATCCGTGTCATCATGGTCCGCATTGCACGCCACATTATCGGGCGTGGCCTCGGGAATTGACGTTCATGGCCGATCTCTATATCGAAGGTCTTTGGCGCGGCGCCGGCGGGGCGGAACTCCAATCGGTCGATCCCGTGTCGGGCGACGTCGTCTGGCGCGGGCACGCGGCCGATGCGGCGGATGTCGATGCCGCCGTGCAGGCCGCGCGACGCGCACAGCACGATTGGTCGCGTTGGCGACTCGAAGAGCGACTTGCGGTATTGCAGCGCTTTGCCGCGCTAGTGACGGAACGAACGCAGTCGCTGGCGGATGCCATTGGCCGAGAGACCGGCAAGCCGCTGTGGGAAGCGCGCACGGAAGTGGCGACCATGTCCGCCAAGGTTGCGCATTCGGCGAAGGCCCATGAGGAGCGCACGGGAGAGCGACGCAGCGCCGTCGCGGACGCTCGTGGTGTTGTTCGACATCGCGCGCATGGCGTCATGGCGGTCTTCGGCCCCTACAACTTCCCCGGGCATCTGCCTAACGGGCACATCGTGCCCGCGCTGCTCGCGGGCAATACGGTGGTGTTCAAGCCTAGCGAACTGGCGCCCGGCGTGGCCGAGCAAACGGTGCAATGCTGGATCGACGCCGGCGTTCCGCCCGGTGTGCTCAATCTTGTGCAGGGCGCACGCGATACGGGTGTCGCGCTCGCCGCGCACGACGGGATCGACGGCGTGTGCTTCACCGGAAGCTCCGCCACGGGGCGCGCGCTGCACCAGCAATTCGCGGGACGTCCCGAGAAGATCCTGGCACTGGAGATGGGCGGCAACAATCCGCTGGTTCTCGACGTCGTCGGCGATCTCGATGCGGCTGTGCACGTCGCCGTTCAGTCAGCGTTCCTGTCGGCCGGGCAACGTTGCACCTGTGCACGCCGCCTGATCGTGCCGCGCGGGGCGCAGGGCGATGCTTTCATCGAACGGCTGGCGTTCGTCACCCGGCGCATCGCCGTCGGGCGCTACGATGCCGACCCTCAGCCGTTCATGGGGGCCGTCGTCTCGTTGCAGGCGGCGCGCCGCATGATCGCCGCGCAGGCGGAACTGATGGGGCTTGGGGCGCGTATCGTCGTGCCGCTGGTGCAACCCGACGGGAGAAACGCATTGCTCTCCCCCGGCATCATCGACGTGAGCGCGCTCGCGGCGCGCGATGCGCTGCCGGACGAAGAGTATTTCGGCCCGCTGTTGCAACTGCTGCGCTACGACACGTTCGACGAGGCGATCGCGCTGGCGAACCGCACGCGCTACGGGTTGGCCGCGGGCCTGTTGTCGGACGATCCATCTCGCCATGCGCAGTTTCTCGCCGAAATCCGAGCGGGCATCGTCAACTGGAACCGGCCGACGACCGGGGCCGCCGGCAGCGCCCCGTTCGGCGGCATCGGGGCGTCGGGCAATCATCGGCCCAGCGCCTGGTACGCAGCGGATTACTGCGCGTACCCAATCGCATCGATGGAGGCCGATCACCCGGTCATGCCCGAGGCCCTGAGCCCGGGGCTGGACTTCGCGGCGGCCTGACCGCATGCTCGCTCCACGACGTCGCTTCTCCGTTACTTCGTTATTCAGGAATCGTCATGACGCGTTTTGCCATCGAAGCCAACTTCGACGGATTGGTCGGCCCCACGCATAACTACGCGGGGTTGTCGTTCGGCAACGTTGCTTCGGCGAACAACGCCAATCGGGTCTCCAACCCGCGCGAGGCGGCCTTGCAGGGGCTGGCCAAGATGAAGGCGCTGGCCGACCTCGGTTATGCGCAGGGAGTATTGCCGCCTCAGGAGCGTCCTTCGGTGGCGTTGCTTCGCACGCTGGGGTTCTCCGGCAGCGACGGGGCGATCATTCGCGAGGCCGCGCGCACCGCGCCCACGTTGCTGGGTGCCGCGTGTTCGGCGGCGAGCATGTGGACGGCGAACGCGGCAACGGTGAGCCCGTCGGCCGACACCGCCGACGGCCGGGTGCATTTCACGGCGGCCAACCTTTGCAGCAAGCTGCACCGGGCTATCGAACACGACACCACGTCGTGCGTGCTGCGCGCCGCGTTTGCCGACGCCTCGCATTTCGCGCATCACGACGCCCTTCCGGGCTGGCCGTCGCTGGGCGACGAGGGGGCGGCCAATCACACGCGCCTGTGCGGCACCTACGGTGAGCGCGGCGTCGAGTTCTTCGTGTACGGCCGTGACGATCTCTCGAGCGCGCCCGCACCGCGCCGCTTCCCCGCGCGTCAGACACTACAGGCCAGCCAGGCGATTGCGCGGCTGCACGGGCTGGCCGAGGACGATGTGGTGTTCGCGCAGCAACATCCTGACGCCATCGACGCCGGTGTTTTCCACAACGACGTGATCGCCGTGGGCAACGGCAACCTCCTGTTCTGCCACGCGCAGGCGTTCGTCGATCAACCGGCGGTGCTGGCACGGCTGCGCGAGCGGCTTGCCGCGCGCGGTACCGAGTTGGAGGTGATCGAAGTATCGTCCGACGCCGTCTGCCTTGAAGACGCGGTCGGGAGCTATCTTTTCAACAGCCAGTTGCTTGCCCGCCCCCTGGCCGCAGGGGGTGGAATGCGACTGGTCGTGCCGCAGGAGTGCCGCGAGCGTACGCCGGTCTGGCGCTACCTCGAATCGCTCGTGGCCGGCGACAGCCCGATTCGCGAGCTGCATGTCTTCGATCTGCGCGAGAGCATGCGCAACGGCGGAGGGCCGGCATGCCTGCGGCTTCGCGTGGTGCTGACGGAGCAGGAGCGACGGGCCGTGCACGCCGGACTTTGGATCGACGACGCGCGCTATGCCGCGTTGACCGACTGGGTCAAGCGCCACTATCGAGACCGGCTGGCCGTGAGCGATCTGGCCGACCCGGCGCTGCTCGACGAATGCCGCACCGCGCTCGACGACCTCACGCGCCTGCTGGGTCTTGGCACCGATTTCTACCCGTTCCAGCGCAACGCCTGATGCCAAGTCGGGGGCGCTTGTGCACGCGGTTCCGTTTGCTGTGTGTCTTTATCTCAGAGGAGTGGATTCGATGACCACGATCATTGGTTTGTCCGGCAGCCTGCGCAAGGGCTCTTTCAACACGGCGCTGCTGGAGGCAGCCAAAGCGGTGACGCCGGCGGGCGTCACGCTCGACATTCGCACGCTGCACGGCATTCCGCTTTACGACGGCGATGTCGAGGCGAGCGAGGGAATTCCTGCGGCCGTCACCACGCTCAAGGACGCCATTGCGCGCGCCGACGGCGTGCTCCTGTCGACCCCCGAGTACAACAACGGCATGCCGGGCGTGTTCAAGAATGCCATCGATTGGCTATCGCGACCGCCTGCCGATAGCGCGCGGGTGTTTCGCGGCAAGCCGATAGCGATCATGGGGGCGTCGCCCGGCGGCTTCGGCACGATCCTCAGCCAGGACGCATGGCTGCCGGTGCTTCGCACGCTCCAGACGACCCCGTGGTGGCAGGGCCGGTTGATGGTGTCGCATGCCAACAAGGTCATCGACGCCGACGGCAAGCTGCAGGACGATGCGGTGCGCCAGCAATTGACCGCCTTCGTCGAAGGCTTCGTGACGTTCCTGAGGCAGGGAAATGCGCAGGGTTGATTAAATGAATTTAAATCAATGATTTGCGCGGATATTGTGAGGTGATTTGTTAGATGTGCGGGTGACGCGAACCTACCCCAATCGCCGTGGCCGAACGGATAAGGGATGCGATTTACCCATTGTCCGGCGATGCACTATGCTGGATGGAACGTGTCGGCCGACACGTCGATCGCGTCCTGCCATCAACCCGGGGTATCGCCATGCAAATCGAGTTTCCGGATCACCGTCCCGTGTTCAACTATGAGGACCTGACGATCGAATTTGCGGTGGTCGTGAATGGCCGCCCGATCGATTGCGCGGTATCCGCCGAAGCGCTGGAGGATCATTTCGGCGCTTATTCGGCGCGCGCGGACGATCTGCTCCATGCCTTCGAACACGGTCGCAGTCATATCGAGGCGCTAACGCGTCAGTACTTGTCGATGGGGCTTGCCGGCCCAGTGCTGCTGCGCAGCGGGCATTTTCGCTGGGTGCGCGAGGCTCGGCGCCAGGAGGCGGGGCGATAGCCAAGACGGGTGCCGCCTTGTCGTCGACGATGTTGACATGCGTCAAAAAACGGAATGATTAGGCATGCGACTCAATTGGCGAGGCAAAGGGACCGGCGTAGACTCGAATTGTCGTTTGGGTGAACGCGCCATGCATATCCCGAACGTCACCATTGCCGGTAACGATAAGGAGTCGCCATGGGTTCGGAATTCCGCGTCGTCATTGCCTCGATCGCGGCGTTCATGACGCTGGGCGGGGCATTCGCCACCATTCATGGGTTGCTGTACGACAAATCGCAAGTCATGCACGGCGGCGTGATCACCGTGCTGTTCGGCATTCTGTTCATCGTCGTGATGCTCACGCCGTGGCCGCGCGACGAGGAGCGCGATACGCCGTCCAAGCCCTGAATGGGCTAACGTTCCCGTCAATGGCGACCTACACTGCTAAGTGAGGGGCGCCGTCGAAGTCGCCCGAGCGCCGCGTGAGCGCCGCTCGCCCCAATCTCCCACATGAAGCGCTTCGCACCGGGCGTGCCCTCGTGGTGAGGTGACGTATGTGTTCCGATCTGCGCGTCGCAATCGCCTCCGTGGCGTCATTCGTGATGCTCGGAGGCATTTTTGCCACGATCCACGGGCTGCTGTTCAACTTGCCCGACGTGTCGCGCTACGGCGTGGCCGCCGTCCTGGTGGGGGCGACCTGTACCGCGACCATGCTGATTCCCTGGGGCGCTCGCGACGAGACGTGACAGGCCTGAAGCCGTTGACATGCGGTCCTTGGCACTCGGTGTCGTCCGCCAGACTGGGTTTCGGCGTCAGCGGGCCGTCGGACCGAGGCTTGCGCGCAGGCACATGAACGCCGGGACCTGGGAGAGTTCGTCGTAGAGCCGGCGATCGACGGCTTTCATTTCCGGTTGCGGCAGAGGCTCGACCATGCGCTCGAACTGCCAGCCGGCGCCTGCGGCGGCGTTCAAAATGTCCGCCAGCGGGCGACGGAACGACTCGACGTACGGCTTGGGTTCGCCAAATCCGCTCCAGTACATCCCGAACTTCGTGGTGTCGAAGTACGGACGATTGCGGCGGGTGCGCTCGTCGAGCCAGTCGCGCATCGGATGTCCCATCGACCAGACGAGCGTGGCGCCCGGGCGTGCCACGCGGGCGAACTCGCGAAACGTCGGCACGAGGTCTTCCACGTAATCGAGGGCGAGCGCACTCACGATGGCGTCGAAGCTGTCGTCAGCCAGCGTTTCGAAGCGGGTGCCGAGATCCTGGATGTCGAACTTGGCGTTCATCCCTTCGCAGCGTCGACGGGCCAGCGCGATCATCTCCGGCGTCACGTCGATGCCGTGCACCGTCGCGCCCTGTTCGACCAGCCAGGCGCTGTTGATGCCCGGGCCGCAACCGGCGTCGAGCACGTGAAGCCCGTCCACGCTGCCCAGCAACGCGCGGGTCGCCGGGCGCTCGTAGAGCGCATTGTGCGGTTTCGTGACGGCAATTTGCGCGTAGCGCTCCGCGAAGCTGGCATAAGCGGTGCGTCCCATCGACGCCGAATCGGATGACGACATGCGTGACTCCCTGAGCGAACGGAAAAAGGGGGGGCGATTGTAACGCCAAAGCGTCCGATGTTCATGGCAGACGTCACAGCGCGACGGCACGCGGGCGCCGGGGGCATGGCAATGCGGGCCGGGCCTTCGATGTGGGACAATATCGGCCTTCGACGCCGCCCGTCGACCGAATCGCCCTTGTTTCCGGGCATTCGGCATGTGTGGCGGCTGCCGTGACACCGATATCCTGCCATTCCGATCCCAGCGCATGACCCCGACCCACGTTTCCCGGACCTCGCCCGATCTTCCGACATCGACGAGCGTCGACCCCATCGATGTCGCCGTGATCGGCGCCGGCCCGGCGGGGCTGATGGCCGCTGAAGTACTGGCGGCGGCCGGGTGGCGTGCCCAGGTGTATGACGCCATGCCGTCGGTGGGGCGCAAGTTTCTGATGGCGGGCAAGGGTGGCATGAACCTCACGCACAGCGAAAGTGCCGGGCAGTTCGTGGCCCGCTACGGCGAGCGCGCGCACGAGGTTGGACAGTGGTTGCGGCGCTTCGGTGCCGACGATGTGCGCACCTGGGCGCACCGGCTGGGCATCGACACTTTCGTCGGCTCCTCGGGGCGCGTGTTTCCCGTCGACATGAAGGCGGCGCCACTCCTGCGGGCGTGGCTCGCACGCCTGCGCGCATCGGGCGTCCGCCTGCATGTGAGACATCGCTGGTTAGGGTGGGAGTCCTGTGCGACGTCGGACGGCGTGCATGGGCTTCGATTCGCCACGCCCCACGGCGAGCTCGATGTCCGCGCCAGAGCCGTTGTGCTGGCGCTGGGGGGCGCGAGCTGGCCGCAGTTGGGCTCGGACGCCGCATGGGTGCCCTGGCTGCGCGAGCGCGGGGTGGAAGTCGCGCCGATGCGCCCAGCCAATGCCGGGTTCGAGGCGGACTGGACACCGCACATGCGTGAGCGGTTCGCGGGTCAGCCCGTCAAGTCGGTGACCTTGTCGTTGCCCGGCGGGCAGGTGCGCCGGGGCGAGTTCGTGATTTCGGAGCATGGCATCGAAGGCAGCCTGGTGTATGCCATGTGCGCCCCGATTCGCGATGCGATCGCCGCCGATGGCCATGCGACGGTCTACCTCGATCTGCTGCCGGACTGGCCGCTGGAGCGGGTGGTCGGCGAAGTGAGTCGTGCGCGCGGATCGCGCTCCATGGCCAGCCATCTGCAAAGCCGGCTGGGGATCGCGGGCGTGAAGGCCGGTCTGCTGCGCGAATGCCTGCCGCGCGAGACGTTCGATTCGCCGGCGGCGCTCGCCGCCGGCATCAAGCGGCTGCCATTGACGTTGCTGCGCACGCGCCCCATTGCCGAGGTCATCAGCAGCGCCGGTGGCGTGGCGCTCGAGGCGCTGGACGCGCGCCTGATGATCGGCGCGTTGCCAGGCGTGTTCTGTGCGGGAGAAATGCTCGACTGGGAGGCGCCGACGGGCGGGTATCTGCTTACCGCCTGTTTCGCGAGCGCGTGCGTGGCGGGCGACGGCGCGATAACCTATCTCGCGTCGCTGCGCTGAACGCTCCCCGACACTTCGGGCCGGGGGCGCGACCGATCGGCGCTAGCGCGCTGCCAGGGGCTAAGGGGGGCAGGGGGACTCAGGCGGGGCGAACGCCCAGCCGCCAGAGCGACGTGACTTCTGCACGGCGTGCCGCGTGCAACGGATCGTTGGCATCGCCCGCTTTCGGGTGGTGCGGCCGCACGTCGTGGCGTGCGAGCACGACCAGTCCGGCCCCGTGAATCCACGAAAGCAGGGTTTCGCGCGTGCGCAGGCCCAGATGCTCGGCCAGATCCGACAGGATCAGCCAACCTTCGCCGCCGGGGCTCAGGTGGGCCGCCAGGCCATTGAGAAAGCCCTTGAGCATCTGGCTGTCGGGGTCGTAGATCGCATGCTCGATCGGTGCGTTGGCCTTTGCGGGCAGCCACGGGGGGTTGCAGACGATCAGGGGGGCATGGCCTTCCGGGAACAGGTCGGCCTCGACGATCTTCACGCTTCGCTCGTATCCCAGTCGCGCAATGTTCTCTCGGGCGCACGCCAGTGCGCGGGCGTCCCGATCGGTGCCTATGACCTGCTTCACGCCGCGACGCGCGAGCAGGGCGGCGATCACGCCCGTGCCGGTGCCCACGTCGAACGCCACCGACTGATCAGGGAGCGGCGCCTGATCGATCAACTGGAGATATTCGCCGCGCACCGGCGAGAACACGCCGTACCACGGGTGGATGGACGCGCCGAGCGCGGGGATCGCCACGCCTTTCTTGCGCCATTCGTGCGCGCCGATCAAGCCGAGAATTTCGCGCAACGAGGCCACGGATGGCATGCCGTCGGGCGCGCCCCAGGCCTCGGTGCACGCCTCGCGAACGTCGGGCGCGCGACGCAGCGGAATGCCGTAATCGGCATCGAGCGGGATGAGCACCATGCCGAGAATGCGTGCGCGTTGCGCCTGTGCCATGCGGTGCTTGTGGAACGCGTCGGCCGGGCCGGTTGCGGCGTCCGCGTGGCCGGAGGCTTTGCGGCGCTGGCGATGCGGCGGACGATCCACGCGCCGGGCCATCGCCTGCATCAACTGTCGAGCATTCTGGTAATCGCCGCGATAGAGCACGGCGGTGCCGCCACAGGCGAGGTGGTAGGCCTCGTCGGCGGTGAGCGTGTCGTCAACGACTTCGACGCGACGCGGCGCCGCCACACCCGCTTCGGAGCGCCAGCGCGCTGTCACGGGGCGACCGTCTTCGGTCCAGGCAAGCGTCGGGGTGGTATTCATGCGGTGTCTTCTGTCATTCGTGACGGCGCCATTGCGCCGGAAGCCCGCATTATGCCTGTGTTGACGGGCCGGCGTTCGGAATTGGCGCCGCCGGGGCACGGGCATTACGTCGCGTGGCCGGGGGCGTCGAACAGTAAGGCGATGGCGTTGCGCAACACGCCGTCCAGTATCGGGTCGATGCCTTGCACCGGGCCGTCGGGCATGGCCGGCGACGGCCCGCCGTGGCGCAGCGCGGCAGCCATGTGCGTGAGGATCGACGCGGCGGGGTGCACGGGCGCGGTGTGATCATCGCCGTGCGGTACGGTGTCGGTGATGGCGTTCGCCACGCGCTCCAGCCCGATCAGTGCCGGCCACCAGCGCGCGGCACGACGGCTCACCAGCGGCGGTTCGGACAGGGCGCGTTGCAGTGCCACGCGGGCGTCTTCGAGCGATTTGTAGGCGGCGCGCCGGGCCGCGAACGCCGCATCGGCGTCGCGGGTGTCGGCCAGCGCGGCATAGCGCCCCAGCGCGTCGACGGCGTTGGCCACGCGCTCGTCCAGTTGCCGACGCTCCCACTTCGCCCACGGCAGATAGCCCACGAGCAGCACGATGGCGCAGGCCGCGACGGCGTCGACGAAGCGCGCGATCGCGATGTCCTGACTGCCTGGCTGTAGCGCGCCCATCACCAGCATCAGGATGGGCAGCAGCAGCGCGCTGAACAAGCCGTAGTTCCGCCGCAGGGCCCACGGCAGGCAGGCCGCGAGCGGAATCAGGGCGGCCAGGCTGACCATGCCGTTGCGATCCACGGCCACGACCGCGGCCGAAACGGCCACCCCGACGATGCTGCCCACGCCGCTTTGCAGC
The DNA here is from genome assembly GCF_902459575.1 of Pandoraea morbifera. Lineage (NCBI taxonomy): Bacteria > Pseudomonadati > Pseudomonadota > Betaproteobacteria > Burkholderiales > Burkholderiaceae > Pandoraea > Pandoraea morbifera. The sequence goes on along the minus strand of NZ_CABPSD010000001.1, from coordinate 428,423 downwards.
GCGCGGGCAAACACGGAGCCGAAGTTCGGCTTGAAGATCACCACGACGATCAGAGGTACCCAGTAAGAGCGCGGCAACTCGGTCACGGCGATGAATAGCTGGGCGGCGAGCACGCACAGACCGATGCGCAGCAAATAGCGCCAAACGTCGGGCCACGGCCACTTGGGCACCCAGCGAGGATGCGCGACTGCCCGTGCCTGATGTCGTGCCAGCGCCTCGAGCGGCGCCTCGGCGGTCCGCACGGTGCCGCTGAGCAGGGGTTCGGCGCGGTGCAGCGCGGCGGCCAGCGATGGCGCGTGATGGTCGCTCGCCACGGCGGCGGCCGCTTCGACATCGATGGGGCGGTCACGCGCGATGCTTCGAGCGATGCCATACAGTGCACGTCCGAGCGGTGCGGGCACGGGTTGCCCCCCCTGCGCCAGCGCGATGACCGCCGAAGTCATGGGTTCGGCCGCCAGCACCTGGGCGGCGCGACGCTCGAGCACCTCCTGGCCGCTTGCGGTGCTCGCACGCGCCGTAAGCAGGGTGTCGCAGGCGGCGGCGATGGCGTTCTCGAGCGAGCGGCGCGCCAGCCGCACGCGTGGCGTGCCGCTCGCATCGAGAACGTTCGCCAGTTGTTGGTAAATGGCGGAGACGGCGTCGCGTTCGGCTGCGCCCGGATGTCGGAGCCAGTGAATGGCCATGAGCAGCACGCTGAAGACACCGCCGGCGGCCAGTAGCAACGGCGCTCGCCATTCAGGCGGCGGCAGCGCCAACCCCCATCCCACCAGAAGGTAGATGGCGCCCTGCAAGGTCGCCGCCGACGCCACGTTGCCGAACGTGCCCGCAAAGCTGAGCAACAGGACCGCCAGTTGCAACAGCACATGCGCCAGCCACGGGTGCGTCAAGCCCACGTCGTGAATCAGCATTCCCGTATGGAAGCCCACCACGCCGGTGGCGATGGTCAGGAGGATGGAGCGCGCGCGCGAGCGGTACGGCCCGGTGCGGTCGCCGGTGATGGCGGGCAGTGCACCGAGGGCGACGAGGGATGCGTCCGCGCCATGGCCGATTGCCGCGCCGATGGCCGTGGGGACGGCAACGGAGAGCGCGGCGTGTAAGGCATCCCAACGCGAGAACGCGACAGGCTCGAGCCGAGCGAGACGTGAGATCCAGGCAACGCGGCGGCCGGGTTCGGTGGAAGCGGACATGATCCGGGCGTGCGCGCTGGCTTCAGGACGCGCGCGGCGAGGCGTCGGCGTCCGTGAGCGGCATGAGCCGACCCTGGCCGCGAATCCACGCGTGATCGGCTCGTGCGGCCATCTCCTTGTCCCCCCGGCTGTCGCCGTAGGCGAACAGCACGCGCGGCGGATTGTCGCCCCACCAGGCTTCGAGGCGTCGTACCTTTTCGGGACCCCAGCAATTGGGTTTCGAGAATTGACCGGAAAAGCGTGCCTGTTCGTCGTAGGCCAGCTCGGTACTCAAGACGGCTTCGAACCCGACGGACGCCGCCCAGGGGCGCAGGTACAACCCTGGCGACGCACTCACGAGTACTACGCGATGGCCGAGCGCACGATGCTGCCGCAGTCGGGCGAGCATCTCAGGACGCAGCAGTCGGGGCAGGCGGTGGGCGACGAAATGTTGTGCGTCGCGCTCCAACTGGACCTTCTCGCGAGCACCGAGCGAGGCGCGCAGGAACGCTGCCTTGGCAGTGCCCCGGTCGACGATGCGCAGGGCGGCGCCGATGAGCCACGGCGCGGCGAGCACGGCGCCGGCGACGAATCGCGGCGTGCCGATCGTGTCGCGCACGAACACGCGCAGGCTGTCGGTGGTGGAAATCGTGCCGTCGAAATCGAATGCGGCGACGATGGAGGTGTCCGGCATGCGAGCTCAGAGCGGCGCGCGCGAATTGGCAACGGCGACGAGGTGCGGCCAACGCTCGCCGGCCCGCCGATAGGCGGCCACGGCCTGCTCGTCCCGATAGAAAGGCAACACGTCGCTGCCGACCACGTCGCGCAGCCGATCGACGTCCGAGGGGTGGCGTCGCTCGATCATCGTGCCAGCGTTGTCTGACATGGGGGTGTGGGACGGATCGTTCAGGATCATGTCGAGCATTCTATACGGTGGCGCAGGCACGCGGCAATGATGGCTGTCGACCCGTCGGCCGTTGTACCGGTGGCACGACACGCGGAGTGAAATGTGCGCTTGATTACTTGCGTGAAGGCAAGCTAGCATGGCGCAACGTACCGTTTCCTGAGATACGGGCAGCGCTATCCCGCCGGACCCGCGCAACCTTCGGATTGCTGCACGACGACGCAGGGCGTCGGGTCGATCAGGCGAGGCGCGCGTCGAGATGGCGAGAATGCAGCCCACGAACAGATGAGGCATCGACAATGCGGCTTCGAGAGTCTGGCTCGCGCTACAACAACGTTACAAAAGTCACCGCCGTCTGTCTGATGGCCGTTGCGGCGATGGGGCCGGCAGGCGCCGGACCCGCGCAGGCGGCCCCCACGGCTGCGAGCAAGGCGGGCAAGCCCGGTGCGGGCGCTGCCGCGGTCGTAACCCCGGATACGGCGTCCGGTGCCGCCGCGGCATCCGATGCCGGCGCAGTCGTATTGGCGCCGCCCGCGCCCGGCACGAGCCAGCGGACGGTCACGTTCGCGCAACTGGGGCAGACCGACGGTCTGCGCCTGCGCGGCACCGAAGGCTCGGGCGACGTAAGCTTCGGTATCCGACTCGATCAGACCGTGGCGTCGGCGCTGCTGCGTCTGCGCTACGCGTATTCTCCCGCGCTGCTTCCCGATCTCTCGCAACTCAAGGTATATCTGAACGAGGAGTTGATCGCCACGCTGCCCTTCAACAAGCAGGACGGGGGCAAGAACCTCGTGCGCGAGATTGCGCTCGATCCCCGCATGCTCTCGGGCTTCAACCGCGTGCGTCTCATGCTCATCGGGCATTACACGATGGAGTGCGAGGACCCGATGCATTCCAGTCTCTGGGCCGACGTGAGCCCGCAAAGCGAGATCGTCACAAGCACGCAGCCGCTGACGCTGCGCAACGACCTGGCGACGCTGCCGTCGCCGTTCTTCGATCGTCACGACAATCGCGATCAATCGATTCCGTTCGTGTTCGGCGCGCCGCCGTCGCTGGCCGTGGTGCACGCCGCCGGTGTGGTGGCGACCTGGGCGGGGGCGATCGGCGACTATCGCCGCACGCGCTTCCCGGTCACGGTGAATACGCTGCCGTCGAAGCACGCCATCGCGTTCGTCACGAACGACACCCTGCTGCCGGGGTTGGCGCTCGCGAAGGTCGATGCGCCGACGCTGCGCATGATGTCGAACCCGAACGACCCGTCGCTCAAGCTGCTGGTCGTTCAGGGGCGCGACGCCAAGGATCTGGAGACGGCGGCACTCGCGCTCGTCTCCGGGCGCGCCGCGCTGTCGGGCGACACCGCGCGCATTGCCGCGCTCACGCCATTGCCGCCGCGCCCGGCCTACGACGCACCGCGCTGGGTTCGCACCGACCGTCCGGTGAAGTTCGGGGAGCTGGTCGAGAACCCCAACGAGCTTCAGGCGAGCGGTTACATGCCGTGGCCGATCCGCATCCCGCTGAACCTGCCGGCCGACCTGTTGACATGGCAAAACACCGGCGTGCCGATGGAGCTGAAGTATCGCTATACGCCGCCGGTCAAGGCCGACGACTCGTCGCTGAGCGTGTCGATCAATGACCAGTTCGTGCGGGCGTATCGTCTGCGTGAGGCCGGCGCGAGCGCCGATCGAAGCCATATGCTTGTCGACCTGCTGTCCGACGGCACGATGGCGGATCGCAAGTCGGTGCGCATCCCGGCGTTCCAGGTGGGCGCGCGCAACTCGCTGTCGTTTCAGTTCGCGATGGAGCCGCACAAGGAAGGCCTGTGCAGCCAGACGATCACCAATGCGGCGCGCTCGGCCATCGACGCGGATTCGACGATCGACTTCAGCGGTCTGCCGCACTACGCCGAGATGCCGAATCTGAACTTCTTCGTCGGCAGCGGCTTCCCGTTCACGAAATACGCCGATCTTGCGCAAACCGCCGTCGTGATGTCGAAGACGCCCGACACCGCGGAACTCGAAACGGTGTTCTCGGCGCTGGGCCAGTTCGGCCGCTCCACGGGAACCTATGCCGACCGCTTCGAGGTGCTCGATACCACGCAGACCGACCGCTTCAAGGATCGGGACCTGTTGCTCGTGGGCGGCAAGGACGTGGCTGCGCTGCTCAACAAGTGGGGCAAGAATCTGCCCCTGATCATCGACGAGCAACGCCGCGTGCTGTCGGCGCAGCCGCAGGGTTTTCGCGGTGATGGCGCCACGGGCTCGGCCATGGCGGCGAGCCGTGTGGGTCCGGAGCGCATGGATGCGCAGTCCGACGGGATGTTGGCTGCACTGATCGGCTTCGAATCGCCAGTGAGTTCGTCGCGCTCCGTCGTGGCGATCAATGCCTCGAACGATGCGGCGCTGCTCAAGGTCGTCAGCGCCATCGACGACAACGTGCGCGGCTCGGGGATTCATGGCGATCTCGCGGTCGTGACCGACAATCGCACCGAGTCCTATCGGCTTGGCAAGACCTACTTCGTGGGCGACGTGAGCTGGTGGACACGCATTCGCTACCACCTTTCGAGTCACCCGATCCTGGTCGGCCTTGTGGCCTTGCTCGCGGCATTTGCGATCGCGCTCAAGTGCTTCGGCTGGTTGCAGCGTCGCGCTGCACGTCGTCTGGAGAAGTAAATGGAACGCGCCGAGAGCTACGGCCGGCGCCGTCGTGCCGTGTTGCGTGCGCTCGCCGCTTGCGGCGCGGGGCCGATGCTCGCCGGCCTGTCGCAGACGGCCCACGCCACGCCGCCGGGTGCGGCAGGTCCGCGGACATCCGGCAATGTGGCGGGCAATGTCGCGCTCGCGCGGTCATGCGCGGGTACCGACTGGCCCGACTGGACGCGCTTCAAGGCGGGCTTTCTGAGCGACGACGGGCGCGTGATCGACCATAGCGAGAGCGATCAGCGCACGGTGTCCGAGGGGCAGGCCTATGCGCTGATGTTCGCGCTCGTGGCCAATGATCGCGCCGCGTTCGACAAGGTGCTGGATTGGACCGTGAACAACCTTGCGAAGGGCGACCTCACCGCGCATCTGCCTGCCTGGCTTTGGGGCCGAAAGGATGACGGCCAGTGGGGCGTGCTCGATACCAACCCTGCGAGCGATGCCGACATGTGGATCGCTTACGCGCTCGGCGAGGCGGGCCGGTTGTGGAAGGAGCGTCGCTACTTCGCGCTGGGTGCACTGCTCGCCCGGCGCATTGCCGCCGAGGAGACCGATTTCGTACCGGGGCTCGGGCGCACGCTGCTCCCGGCGCCCGTCGGCTTTCATCCGGCCAAGGATCTCTGGCGACTCAACCCGAGTTACGTGCCGATGCAGGTCGTCAGGCGTTTGGCAGGGCTGTTCCCGGACAGCGGATGGGGGCAATTGATCACGTCCTCGCTCAAGCAGATCGCGCTGACGGCGCCGCCGCTGGGCTTCGCGCCCGAATGGGCGATCTATCGCGCCGGTCGCGGCTTCGAGATCGATCCGGAGACGAAGGGAGAAGGCAGCTACAACGCTATCCGCGTTTATCTCTGGGCAGGCATGCTGGCGCCGGGAAGCGATGACTTCCGCGCGTTGGCGCATAGCTTCGGCGGCATGCTGAAGTACGTGGCGCAGCATGGCGCGCCGCCCGAGCGGGTGAATACCCGAGACGGCACGGCGAACCGCGATGGAGGGGCCGGCTTCTCGGCGGCGCTCGTGCCGCTGCTGCATGCCGTGGGCGACACGGCTCAAGCACAGGCGCAGGCGGCGCGCGCACGCTCGCTCGACGCGCAATCGGCCCCGGGCTACTACGGTTCGGTGCTTTCGTTGTTCGGTCTGGGCTGGCAGGACGGTCGCTACCGCTTTGCCGCCGACGGCACGTTGCAGGTGCCATGGGAGGCGGCTTGCGCCACACGCTGATCCGCTCCGCATGCATGACATGCCTGTTGATGGCCGCAGGCGCTGTGCACGTGCGCGCGGCCCCGGGGCCGACGTCGTCGACTGCCGGCGCCAACGGGGCCAACGCCGGGGCCAACGCCGGGGCCAACGCCGGGGCCGGCGGCGCGGTCGCGGCCAATCGCGACGTCGGCAATCTGCTCGCCAGCGCCGTGCTATGGCAGGCCCGACATCGCAACGATCTCGCGCGTGCCGCGCTGGAAAAGGCGTTGCTCGTGCAGCCCGACCAGCCGGATGCCCTGTCGCTGCTCGGCCAGATCGAGATCGAGGAAAATCATCCGCAGCAGGCAAACCAGGCGTTGCAGAAGCTTCGTGCGCGTTATCCGAACGCCCCGGCGACGAAAGCACTGGCGGATGTGATCCGTGTGAACACGGTCGACAAGTCCCGCATCGCACGTGCGCGATTGCTTCAACGCAGCGGCCAGGCCGACGCCGCGTTTGCCGAATACAAGGCGCTGTTCCCCGACGGCCCGCCGACGGGCCAACTGGGCGTGGAATACTTCCGGGCGCAGGCCAATGCGACGAATGGCTGGCCGGCGGCGCAGCAGGGGTTGGCCGATCTGGCCAGACGCTCGCCGAACGATACGCGCGCTGCCCAGTCGCTGGCCGAGCTCATGATCGACCGTCCTTCGACGCGGCTGGCGGGCACGCGCATGGTGGCCGAGCTCGCGGCGCGCCCGAATGCCGACATGAACGCGCTGCTGCCGCTCTGGCAGAAAGGGTTGTCCAAGGCCGACGGCAACCTCGCCTGGCTGCCGCTGTATCAGCGTTATCTAGCGCTGGCGCCGAACGATGCCGACATCCGTGCGGCATACGACAAGCTCAACGCGCAGCAGGCCGCCCGCACGCGCATGCTCAACGATCCCGCATACCAGTCGCGGCAGGCGGGCATCAAGGCGCTCGATCAGGGGCGCCTGGGCGAGGCCGAGAAGTCGCTCGATGCGGCGCGGGCCAAACGGCCGAACGACGGCGAGTTGCTCGGCTCGCTCGGGCTCGTGAAGATGCGCCAGGGCGATCACAAGGCGGCCCAGGCGCTGTTTGCCGAAGCGGTGCGCAAGGATCCGGAAAACGCTGGCAAGTGGCGCAGCCTGCTCAAGACATCGCAGTTCTGGGGCGCCATGTCGGCCGCGCGCGACGCCCGCGACGCCGGTCGACTGGCCGAAGCCGACCGTCTGGTGCGCAGCGCGCTGGCGAGCGATCCGCGCAATCCCGACGGACTCGCATTGCTCGGTGACATTGCGCTTGACGACAAGCGCGATGACGACGCCGAGCGACTTTTCCAGCAGGCGCTGAAGATCGAGCCCGACAACGATACGGCGCTGCGCGGAATGATCACGCTGTATTCGCGCCAGCAACGCCGCACGGAGCTTGCGAATCTGCTCGGCGACCTGCGCCGCCGCTTCCCACAGGACAAGGCGCGTTTCGACAAGGCAGAATCGGCGGCGCTCGCCGACGACGCCGAGCGCCTCATTGCCCAGGGGCACAACGGCCCGGCACTCGCGGCGCTCGAGCGTGCGGTCGCGCTCGATCCGGGCAACGCCTGGACGCGTTATTCGCTCGCCAGCCTGTACCGGAAATTACGTCTGCCGCAAATCGGCCGTGAGGTGATGGCCGAAGGCATGCGAGCCCCGCTCGACCCTGACGACCGGGCGCAAATGCTGTATGCGCAGGCGATCTACCTGAACGTGATCGACGACGAGGCCGGCGCGCGCGCTTCGCTTGCACAGATTCCGGCGGCGAACGTCACGCCGTCGATCAGACGCATGCAGACGACACTCGCCATTCGCGATGCGGCGCGCGAGGCACGCGAGGCACGAGCGGCCGGTGACGACGCACGGGCCGAAGCGCGCTATCGCGAAGCGTTGGCCATGGCGGGCGACGATCCCGAGCTGATCGGCGAAGTGGCCCGGGCGCGCGTGGCGGCCGGTCAGCCGGAGCAGGGGCTGGCGCTCATGCGCGATTGGCTCGCCGCGCATGCCGACAAGCCGCAGCCGGAAGCCCAACTGCGCTATGCCGAGTTGCTCAACACCGCGGAGCGGGATGCGGAGCTCGGCACGTTCCTGGCCAGCATGGACCCGGCCGTCCTCGGCACCGATCAGCGCGACGAGTGGCAGGACCTGCAGGATCGGCTCGCGCTGCGTCAGGCCGACCGCGCGCGCGCGCTGGGCGACTTCACGACGGCACGCGCGAAGCTCGACCCGTTGCTCTCGCGCCAGCCGCCCGACACGCGCGCCTTGTCGATGCTGGGCGACATCTATTTCGACGAGCGGCGCTATGACGACGCTCGCAAGATCGCCGAAGATCAGCTCCGTCAGGACCCCAACGATCAGGATGCAAGGCTTTCTCTCGTGCGCGTGCTCTACGAGATGCAGGACGACGAGGCCGCCAATCGCGAGCTCGATCGCGCGCTGGCCGAGGCGCCGCCCGACGACGTCTGGACGCAGCTGGCCGCGGTACGACGCCTGAATGCGATGCAGCGCTACGACGAAGCCATCGCGTTGAACGACAGGCTGCGTGCGCAGTTTCCCGATACGCCGGCGGTGACGGTGCAACGCGGTCGAATCGCGCAATCGCAACGCCACTACAACGAGGCCAAGGCGTGGTACGACCAGGCACGCAAGGAAGAGATCGTGCAGGGGGCATTGCCGGGCTATGACGGCATGACATCGGCCGAATCGGCGATCGATTCGCTCGAGGCGCGGCGCAACAGTTATGTTGCGGCGGGCTATGAAATCGACCAGAAGAAGGGCGACGGCGGCATTTCGATGTTCAACGCGCGGGCCGTGCCGCTGTATGGTCAATATGCCGTGGGTTACGACGGCCATGTGTTTGCCCAGACCGATTACGTCAGCGCGGACTCGGGCGACCTGCCGCTCAATGGCACTTCGGAATTCGGCACGCTGCCGTTGCTGAACGTGCCGTCGTTTCGAGCGGCCAATCCCGGGGTGCTCGCCGACTATGGCACGAAGCGGCAGAAGGCGCACGGACAGGCGCTCATGCTCGGCTACGAGAACGACTGGATTCGCGCCGACATCGGCCACACGCCGATCGGCTTCCCCGTGTCATATGTGACGGGCGGCGTGCGACTGTTCGGCAATCTGGGGCGCTACAACTATTGGGTCGACGCGTCGCGCCGCCCGATGACCGGCAGCATGGTGTCGTACGCCGGGGCTTATCTCCCGTTGCCCGAGGTCTTCGGCGACGGCAAGTGGGGCGGAGTGAGACGCGACGCGCTCACGTTTCACGCGTCGCGCGACTTCCCCAAGTGGGGCGTCTTCGGCGAGGCGAGCGTGGCGCGTCTCACCGGCGAGAATGTGCTCAACAATACGGAGGTGTCGGCCCGCGCCGGCGTGGATCTGCCGCTCATCTACAAGCGCGACATGCGCATGAACACGGGCGTGACGCTGTTCTTTGACAGCTTTGCGCAAAACGAGCGCTTCTACACCTATGGCCACGGGGGCTATTACAGCCCACAGACCTACGTGTCGCTGACACTGCCGCTGGAATGGTATGGCCGCACCCAGCGCTGGTCGTACTACCTGCGCGGCTCGGTCTCGTTCTCGCAAAGTCAGGAGAAGTCGATGCCTTACTTCCCGACGAACGGCGCGCTGCAAGCGGCCAGCGGCGACCTCACGTACGGGTCCGGTGGTGGTTTTGGCGTCGGTTTCTCGCTGCTCGGACGTGCCGAATACTGGATCAACCGACACTGGGTGATCGGGGGACAGGTACAGTTCGAACGCTCCGACTACTATGCACCGAACCGCTTCCTTGTCTATATGCGTTATCACTTCGATGCCCGTCGCGGCGATGTCCCGATGCCGCCGTCGCCGGTTCGCCCGATCTGGAGTTACTGACCTATGCGCGACTGCATCGATGTCACCTTCAAGGCGCCTGACGTGCGCGCACCTCGCCCGGCATCCGGTGCCACCGCTCGGGAGGTCGCATGCTGACGCTCATCGCCGTCGTCTCGAGCGCGGGGGGCGCCGGGCGCAGTACGGTGTGCGCGCACCTCGCCACGCAACTGGCCCATGCGTCGCATCCGAGCGCCGTGATCGAATTCGATGCGCAGAACAGCCTTGCCGCGCTGCTCGGGTTGCGCGAAACCTGCGAGACGGGCGTACTGACCGGGGGTGTGCCGCCCGACGGTTGGCGCACGGTCGTGCGCGAAACGCCGCCCGGCGTTGCGCTGCTGCCGGCAGGACGCAACAATGCCGCGAGCGTGGCAGCCATGGCGAAGTGGCTGCGTGACGACACCAACGGCCTGCGTCGCCAGCTTGGCGAGGCCGGATTGCCCGAAGGCGCCCGGGTGTTCATCGACACGCCACGACTGCCGGACACGATGACACAGGCATTGGTGGCGGCCGCCGATCTGGTGCTGGGCGTTGTGCCGGTCACCACGACCGGCTGTGTCACGCAACCCGATCTGATGGCCGCGTGTGCCGGACGGGTGCAAATGGTGCCGAATCTGGCCGCCGCCAGCTCGCCGCTCAACAACGATTTGCTGCACCTGATCCAGGGGCGCGGTGGCGATGCCGTCGTGCCGTTGCGCATTCATCGCGACGACGCCGTCGGCATTGCCGCCGCCGCCGGCGAGCCGCTGGCGAAGGCAGGACACGGCTCTCAGGCCGCGCTCGACTTCGTGGAGCTCGCGGCCTGGGTGCTGCGTGCCACGACGCCCGACGGCGGTACCGGCTCGCCGGGCTCGGCGGGGAGGGTGTCGCCATGATCCGCGACTCCCTGGTCTCCGTGTATGCGCTCGGTCGCGAAATCTTGGCTCGGCGGCTGGCCGTGCCGCATCGTCCGGATGGACGCCCGCCCGGTGTCATGCAGTGGCTGCTCGCGGCGACACTGCGAGCGCCGGGACACCGCCTGTGGATCGCGCGGCGGGGCGATCATGTCGTGGCGCGGCTGGCCATGCGGCTCGACGTGCGCCAGCTCGACCAGTGGCGCGACTGGTGGTTGCGGGCACTGTTCCAGCCGCCGCGCAGCGGACGTCCGGACTATCCGGGGCGCGCCTTCGCATGGATCAACGAGCGCGTCACACAGCGACTCGATCTCCCGGTCGACGCGGGCTTCTGGCAGATGGTGCGAGCGCTGCTGTGGCGTCGCGCGGACCGGCGCCCGACATTTCCGCCATACTCGGCGTGGCTCGCATTTCGCGCGTGCAATGAACGCCTGCGGTTGTGGGTGGTGCAATCGCTCTTCGGTATTCCCCCCGACACGCCGGCGCAACTTGCCCACCGATTCGACATGCGACTCGAGCGTGTGATGGCCTGGCGCCTGACCTCGACGGTCGTCGCGCTGTTCGGCCTGATGGGCGTGTTCTGGATCGTGACCACGCCGTTCGATCCCTTCGAGCAGTTGCTGTTCTCGCTGTGCACACTCGCGCTGGCACTGGTATTCCGACGTCTCGACAGTCAGTACTCGGTGCTGGTGCTGATCGGCTTGTCGCTGATTTCGACGATTCGCTATGTATGGTGGCGTCTGACGCAGTCGCTCGCGTTCGACACGCTGCCCGAGGCCATCGTCGGCTACACGCTTGTCGCCGCCGAGATGTATACGTGGATGATCCTGCTGTTCGGCTACATCCAGACCGTCTGGCCGTTGCACCGCCGTATCACGCCGCTGCCGCCGGACACGCGCCTATGGCCGACCGTGGACGTCTACATTCCGACCTACAACGAGGGGCTCGATGTGGTGCGCCCGACCGTGTATGCCGCGTGCGGGATCGACTGGCCGCCGGAAAAGCTCAACATCTATCTGCTCGACGACGGGCGTCGCGACGAGATGCGACGGTTCGCCGAGCAGGCCGGAGTGCATTACGTCACGCGCCCGGACAATCGTCATGCCAAGGCGGGCAATATCAATCACGCGCTCGGCCAGACGCAGGGCGAGTTCATCGCGATCTTCGATTGCGACCACATCCCCGTGCGCTCCTTTCTGCAAACGACGATGGGCGCGTTCCTCAAGGACGAACGTTGTTCGCTCGTGCAGACGCCGCACCATTTCTTCTCCGACGACCCTTTCGAGCGCAACCTTGCCACGCGCGGCGCGGTGCCCAACGAAGGGCGGCTTTTCTACGGCGTGGTGCAGGACGGCAACGACTTCTGGAACGCGTCGTTCTTCTGCGGCTCCTGCGCCGTGCTGCGCCGCACGGCGCTCGATGAAGTCGGCGGCGTGGCCGTGGAGACCGTGACGGAGGACGCCCATACGGCGCTCAAGATGCACCGTCGCGGCTGGAATACCGTGTATCTGAAGGTGGTGCAGGCGGCGGGGCTCGCGACTGAGTCGCTCTCGGGGCACGTGGGGCAGCGCATTCGCTGGGCGCGCGGCATGGCGCAGATCTTTCGCGTGGACAACCCGCTGTTCGGGCGCGGCCTGAAATTCGGTCAACGGATCTGCTACGCGAACGGCATGCTGCATTTCTTCTATGGCATTCCGCGCATTATTTTCCTGCTCGCCCCGATCTGCTACCTGTTCTTCGGTCTGCACATCGTGCAGGCCGCGGCGCTGAGCATTTGCGCCTATGTGTTGCCGCACATCGCCCACGCGAACATCGCCAACTCGCGCATCCAGGGCAAGTACCGGCATTCGTTCTGGTCGGATGTCTACGAGGCCGTGCTAGCGTGGTACGTGGCGCTGCCGACCACCGTCGCGTTCATCAATCCGCGCTACGGAAAGTTCAACGTGACCGCCAAGGGCGGGCTGATCGAGCAGAGCTTCTTCGACTGGAGCATCTCGAAGCCCTATCTGGTGCTGCTGGGCTTCAACCTGCTGGGCTTTCTCGCCGGCATCCTCCGGTACTTCTACGGGCCACCGGGCGAGGGCGGCGCCCTCGGGTTCAATCTGGCGTGGGTGACGTTCAACCTGGCGGTGCTCGGCGCGGCCGTCGCGGTGGCGACGGAAGTTCGGCAGGTGAGGCGTACGCACCGCGTGACGATGCGCCTGCCCGCCACGCTCTATCTGCCCGACGGCCGTGCGATGGCTTGCCATACGCGGGATTTCTCGGGCGGCGGCCTGGCACTGCAATTGCCGGTACCGCTCAGCCTGACGGCAGGTACCGAGGCGCAGGTCGCGCTCACGCGCGGCGAGACCGAATACGGCTTTCCGGTAAGCGTGGTCGGCGCGCGAGGACACGACGTGTTCCTTGCCTTCTTGCCCCTCACGCCGGAGCAGGACAAGCATCTGGTGCAGTTCACCTTCGGACGTGCCGACGCGTGGCGCGACTGGGACGCGGAGCGTACGCGCGACGAACCGATCAAGGCGCTCTTCGAAATGCTGGCGATGGGCCTGCGGGGCTATCAGGTGCTGGCGAACTATTTGCTGAGCAAACTGGTGACACGCTGGCAGAATCGTCTGCGCAGCGAACGTCATACCTGAGGAAATCCCACGATGGGTATCTGGAACCTCTATTTCATTCTGAAACTGTTGCTGCTGTGGGCGGGCATCATCGGCTTCCATGTGCTGCCGAACCTGATCTTCGCGTTGTTGCTGGTGATTCGCCTGCGGCCACGCTGGGCCCGCATCACCCGGCAGGTCATCGCCATTCCGGTGGGCGCGGCATTGCTCTACTACGACTCGAACCTGCCGCCGTTCGGCCGCTTCATCGAGCAACTGCCCGCGCTCCTGCAGTTCCGATTCTCGTACATCGTCGAATTGCTCGGGCGCTTCGTTTCCGCGCGTGACTGGCTGGTGCTGGCGGTCCTGCTGCTTGTCTACTGGATCGTGAACCGTTGGGTGCGAGTGACGACATTCGTGCTGCTCGCGCTGCTGATCGTGCCGGCCGTGCTGCGCGTGGGCTCGCTGTTGTCTGTCCCGCCGGTGGTTGCCGCGCAGGGCGATACCTCGGCGGTGGCGACCGGCTCGGCCGCCGACGCGAACAGCGCCGCTGCCGGGACAAGCGAGTTCGTCGTCGGCGACGGCGAGGTACCTCCGGGCCCGACGCCGAACGCCGCGCTCAGCAGTTTCTACGCGCGCGAGCTCACCCGTTCGGTCTCGTTGCCCGCCCAGGCGGGCGCGGGGCCCGACTACGACATCATCTTCCTGCACATCTGCTCGCTCGCGCAGGACGATCTGGACGTCGACAATCTCGAAAACCAGCCGCTGCTCTCGCGCTTCGATTTCATCTTCAAGAACTTCAACTCGGCGGCGAGCTACAGCGGCCCGGCGGCCATCCGAGTATTGCGCGCCGGCTGTGGTCAACCGACGCACAAGGCGCTGTATGACCCGGCCGGCCCGCAATGCTATGTCATGAGCGATTTGAAGAATCTCGGCTTCACGCCCGAACTCGCCATGAACCACGACGGGCATTTCGACAACTTCATGCAGGAGGTGCAGCAGAACTTCAATGTGCCCGGTGTCACGCCGTTCGACAATACGCGCTCCCGGGTGTCCATGCGCGCCTTCGACGAAACCCCGATCCGCTCCGACGGCGATGTGCTGCAAGCGTGGTGGAAGCAGCGCACCGCGATGCCGGACAAGCGCGTGGCGCTTTACTACAACACGATCTCGCTGCACGACGGCAATCGTCTCGAGGGCTCGAAGCTCTCTAGCGTGCAGAGCTATCCGATTCGCGCGAAGGCGATGTTCGACGACTTTGGCCAGTTCATCGACACCATCGAGAAGTCGGGGCGCAAGGCGATCGTCGTGTTCGTGCCCGAACACGGAGCGGCACTGCGCGGCAGCAAGCTGCAGATTTCCGGCATGCGCGAGATTCCGTTGCCCGAAATCACCCATGTGCCGGTGGCGGTCAAGCTGGTGGGCTTCGGCGCCGGCGCGACGGCCTCGCATGGCAAGCCGATCGCGATTTCTACGCCGACGAGCTATCTGGCGCTCATGACGCTCGTCTCGCATCTCGTCGCGAACAACCCGTTCGCCGGCGCACCCGACCTGGCGCCTTACGCCAACGATTTGCCGCAGACGGCCTTCGTGTCGGAAAACGAACAGACGACCGTCATGAAGTACGGCGGCAAGATCATGATTCGCGGCGTCGACGGTGTCTGGCTCGATCTGAAATCCCTCGAATAGGGCTCAAGCGGTCCTTGAACCGCTCGCACACCGGTTTTTCCGGAATCGCGCATACTGTGCGTTTCGCCCGAGCCTGCTTGCTCGGGCGCGTGCGCGCGGACGGTACCGCGCAGTGCCATCGCCAGAATCGAACCTTCCGGGAGTTACCGTGCAATACACGAAATTCGGCCACACCGGCCTGACCGTTTCCCGCCTGTGCCTGGGGACCATGACGTTCGGTCTGCAGACCGAAGAGGCGGCAAGCCACGCCATCCTCGATCGCGCCGCCGACGCGGGCGTAAACTTCATCGACGTCGCCGACGTTTACCCGCTTGGCGCCGACACCTCGCTGGCGGGCCGCACCGAAGAGATCGTCGGCCGCTGGCTCAAGGGGCGTCGCGACAGGTTCATCGTGGCCACGAAGGCCTGCGGCCAGATGGGGCCGTCACCGTGGGACAAAGGGGCGTCGCGCAAGCATCTGCTCGATGCGATAGACGCTTCGCTGGCCCGTCTTGGGACGGACTACGTCGATCTGTATCAACTGCACTCCGACGACACGGATACTCCCATCGACGAGACGCTCGAAGCCCTCGACACCATCGTGAAATCGGGCAAGGCGCGCTACATCGGCGTGTCGAACTACCTGGCGTATCGTCTGGCCCGGGCGTTGGGCCGCGCCGACGTGCTGCGCACGGCGCGCTTCGTTTCGGTGCAACCGCGCTACAACCTGCTGTTCCGACAGATCGAACGCGAACTGCTGCCGCTCGCGAGCGAGGAAGGACTTGCCGTGATTCCCTACAATCCGCTCGCCGGCGGACTGCTCACGGGCAAGTATCGCCATGACGCCGCGCCCAGCGAAGGGCGCTTCACCGCCACGGTCGGCAAGGCCGGCGCGATGTACCAGCAGCGCTACTGGCATGAGCGCGAGTTCGAGACCATCGAAGCGCTCAAGGGCATCGCGAAAGACGCCGGCGAGTCGCTCACGCGACTTTCGCTCGCGTGGGTGCTGGCCAATCCGGTCGTCACTTCGGCCATCATCGGTGCGAGCCGCGTCGAGCAGTTGACCGAGACGCTCGGCACCATCGATTACGTCCTGGACCCGGCGCTCAAAGCGAAGCTCGACGACGCCTCGCACGCCTATCGCTGGGGCGACGCCGCGCGATGATGCGCGTGACAGCGCATGAATGCGCATCAAGGTGCGTTAAGGCGGGGCAAGGCGGGGCAAGGCGTGATAAAGCGCCGTGAGCGGCCGTCGTGCGGCGACGCTTCCCGCCGTTTGGCGATCCGCGCCGGCGCTGGCTCGTGCCACGCTGGCGCAGGTCGGTCATCGGGCGTTATAGTGGAAGCGGCGCGCGGCCGGTTTGTCAGTCGAAACATTCGGGCGCGCGCGATTGTTCGTCACTTTCCACGCGAGGCCCTCCATGACAAAACGCATTCTGCTGGCCACCGACGGTAGCGAGTCGTCGCGCCGGGCATTGCGCGAGGCCGCCGCCTTTGCCCGCAAGGGCGACGTGATTCGCGTCATCCACACTGTCGAAGACCCCGTGACGCTGCTCACGTCGGCCTTTGGCAAACTCATCGATCTGGAACAGGTGCGCCGGGACATGCAGCGTGAGGGCGAGGAGCATCTCGCACGCGCCGTGCTATCTCTGCGCGAAGAAGGATTCGATGACGCCCAGGCACACCTGATCGATCTGCGGACGACGGGCGAGACAGTGCCCGAAGCCATCAGGCGCGAAGCCCTCGAGTTTGGCGCCGACATCATCGTCGTTGGCACGCACGGCCGCAGCGGCGTGCGGCGTGCCATGCTGGGCAGCGTGGCCGAACAGATCTTGCGCAGTGCCGAAGTGCCGGTCATGCTCGTTGCGGGCGAGGCGCGTCCGCATGCGCCACTGCGCGCGGGCGGGCATTATGAACAGATTCTCGTCGCGCTCGACGACAGCGAGACGGCGCGCCGCGCTTTCGAGTACGCGCTGTCGCTCGCTCGCAAGCACGGCGCATTGCTGCGCGTGGTGCATGTGCTCGATCTGCCGGGCCCGTTCATCGCCGGCTTCGACCCGGAACCGTTGCTCCATGCGGTGCGCGCCGTCGGTGACCAGGTGCGCAACTGGGCGCGACAACGAATGCACGAAGCGGGCGTGCCGGGCGAGGTGGAAATGCGGGAGATTCAGCCGGTCGGCGAAGGCGTTGCCGATCAGATCGTGGCCTCGGGCAAGGATGCCGACGTCGATCTGATCGTGCTGGGTACGCATGGACGTCGCGGTTTCCGCCGCTTCGCGCTGGGCAGCGTGGCGGAAGATACCGCCCGCAACGCGGGGCGGCCGGTGCTGTTGTTGCCCGCCCACGCGAGCCATGTCTGACGTGCAGTGCGGGGCGGCTGGCCGGGACGTCCCGGGCGTGCGGGCCGTGGGCCGCAACGTCTGAGCGCGTTGCGGCACCGCGGCAAACCCGCGAACCTCAGGCAGTCGGGCCGAGTTCGGCGAGCAGCGTCTTGAGGGGCGTCGTGGCGTCTGCCAGACGTGCCGGGTCGATGACCGCGCGCCGGCCGACCAGTTCGCGTGCGGCCAGAAACTCCTGCGCACGGTTGATGCTTGCCGCTGCGACCATGGCGCCCTCGCGCAGATAGAACAGCATGAACACGGCCGCGCCCTGTGCATCCGGCAATCGGCGCTCGACCACGGCGTCGTGACCCTCGGTCATGCCGACCATCTGCAACTTCGCATTGAATTGGTCCGACCAGAACCACGGGGCGGTGGCAACGGCCTTCGGCGCTTCGCCATGGACCACGCTCGCCGCCACCTTGGCCATCTCGCTGGCACTGGGCACCGACTCCAGACGAATGCGGCGGCCCAGGGCCGGGTGCGCGTGATGTGCGCAGTCGCCCACGGCCAGAATCGCCGGGTCGCTCGTGCGGGCGAACTCGTCGACGACGATGCCGTTGTCGACCTGCAAGCCGGCGGCCCGCGCCAGTTCGGTGTTGGGGATCAGGCCAATGCCCACGACGACGACGTCCGCCGGCAGGCGCTTCTCGCCGGCGATGACTGCCACGACATTTCCCGATGCATCCTGCTCCATTGCCGTGACGCCGACGCCGGTCTGCACGTCGACGCCGTTGTCGCGATGCAGCGTGGCGAAGAACCCGGCGAGGTCGGCTTCCGCCACACGTGCGAGCAGGCGTGGTGCCGCTTCGAGGACCGTCACCGACGCGCCGGCCTTGATGGCGCTGGCCGCCACTTCCAGACCGATGTAGCCACCGCCGATCACCACGACGCGCCTGCCGGGCGTGAGCGCCTCGCGCAGACGTTGTGCGTCGGCGATGTTGCGCAGGTAATGAACATTCGGCGCCTGCGCGCCCGGTACTGGCAGCGCCCGTACTCGTCCGCCCAGTGCGAGCACCAGGTGGTCATACCCAAGTGTCTCGCTGTCGTCAAACGTCACGGTGCGTGCGGCACGGTCGATGGCGGTGGCCGTCACGCCCAGCCGCACATCGATATCGGCCTTCTCCCAGGCGTCTGCCGGACGAATCAGTAAGCTGGCTTCGTCGGCCTGACCGGCGAGAAAGGCCTTCGAGAGCGGCGGGCGACGATACGGCAGATGCGTTTCGCTGCCGGCGAGGACGATGCGGCCGGCGTAGCCGAGTTGGCGCAGGGCGAGGGCGGTTTCGCCGCCAGCCTGGCCGGCGCCGAGAATGACGGTGGTGGAAATGGCTTCGGACATGGACATGAGAGCTGAAGAATTCGGCCGCCAGTGTAATGCATCGGCACACCGGCAGCGTCCCGGATAACGCCAAGACGGCATTCGCGTCCGATGCCCCTGCGGCCGTCGCCGCCCGCGACCAGGTACGCCGCGCCGGGCCGAGTCCGCCTGTTGCGACAGATGAAACCTTCGTTGCAAAGGTGTTGGCCCAGTATTCATGCGGGTTTGCGGCCCGTTTTGCTTTCCCGGGAGGATTCAGGAGTAGAGTGAATCGGTCGCGCAATACTGCCGCCGATGAAGGAGACACCATGTCCTGGACAAAAGAACAGAAGCATGTGGTAACGGCAAGCTATCTTGGGTGGACGCTGGACGCGTTCGATTTCTTCCTGATGGTGTTCGTGCTCAAGGACATCGCGAAGGAGTTCAACACCGAGTTGGGCAGCGTGGCGTTCGCGCTGTTGCTCACTCTGGCGATGCGTCCTCTCGGCGCTTTCATCTTCGGCCGGTTGGGCGACAGGGTTGGGCGACGACCGGCGATGATGGCCAGCGTGCTGCTTTACGCGCTGCTCGAATTGGCCTCGGGCTTCGCACCCAGTCTTACGATGCTGCTGATTCTGCGCGCGCTGTTCGGCATCGCGATGGGGGGCGAGTGGGGGGTTGGCGCGGCGCTCACGATGGAGAGCGTGCCGACGCATTCGCGCGGTATCGTGTCTGGCTTGCTGCAGGCGGGCTACCCGAGCGGCTATCTGCTGGCATCGATCGTGTACGGCCTTTTCTACGAGAGCATCGGTTGGCGCGGAATGTTCTTCGTTGGCGTGTTGCCGGCATTGCTGGTGTTCTACATCCGTCGGCATGTTCCGGAGTCGCCGGCGTGGGCGAAAGGCACGGCACAAAGCGCGGCGCCACGTGCCAACTTCGTGCAGGTGCTTACGCGCGACTGGAAGCTCGCGCTCTATGCGATCGTGCTGATGACGGCGTTCAACTTCTTTTCCCACGGCACGCAGGATCTCTACCCGACGTTCCTTCAGGTGCAGCACAAGTTCGATCCGCACACGGTGAGCTGGATCGCCATCACCTATAACATTGGCGCGATCATCGGCGGCCTGTTCTTCGGTGCGATTTCGGAGAAGATCGGTCGTCGGCGCGCGATCGTCATTGCCGCGCTCATCGCGTTGCCGGTGCTGCCGTTGTGGGCGTTTTCCAGCGGCGCGGTGATGCTGGCGATTGGCGCGTTCCTCATGCAGATCTCGGTGCAGGGCGCGTGGGGCGTGATACCCGCTCACCTCAACGAACTCTCGCCAGACGAGATTCGCGCCACGTTCCCGGGGCTGGTGTATCAACTGGGAAATCTGTTTGCCTCGGTGAACGGCAATCTGCAGGCGAGCATCGCGAAGGCGCATGGCGGCAACTTCGGCCTGGCCATGGCGCTCGTTGCCGGAACGGTGGCGGTGGTGATCGCGGTGATGATCTACTTCGGTCGCGAACGTCGCGGCGTGGTGCTGCACACGGGCGCGCAGACGCCAGGCGCCGCCGGACTGCCGCCGGGGGCGCCGGCTACGAGATAGCGAGGCGGCGCGCCGGCGCGAGCCTGTCCGGGGTGTAAAAAGGGCTCAAAGGGCTCAACGGACTGAACGGGCAAACAGGGCTGACGAGCGTCAGCCCTGTTTGCTGTCCGGCTTGTTTCGCAAATGGGCGAGCAGCCCCTCGCAAGGCGGTGACGCAGGCGGCGCGAAGAAAAGCATCTCGACTTGATGGATGAGGGCCGGCGCGAATGCGTCGCCACCGACCTGCGGGGCGATCAGTTGCATGAGGACCGGTGAGCCTGGGGGCGGATGCAGCGCGTGCACCAGCAGGCAGAAGTACATGGCGGGGTGTTCGGCGCGGACCACGCCGGCCGCCATGCCTTGCTCGATCAGCGGTTCCATGCAGTCATACACCGGCATGACCAGATGGCCGTGCAGGATCGCGCCGCGATCGCCGGTCTCGGAGGCATGCTGCGCAATGAATTGCTTGTGCTCGGGGTGCTGCACCGCGTGCGCGGCAATGATCTCGATGGCTTCCTTGAGCCGGTCGGTCACCGGCCGCGAGGTATCGATGGACAGCGCGCGCAGGCGTTCGGCGGGTTCGGCCAGCGCGGCTTCGAGCGTGTCGACGCAGGCCCGCCACAATTGCTCCTTGGAGCCAAAGTGCACGCGAACCAGGCTGGCGTCGACCTTGGCCGCACGGGCGATGCCGCGCAGATTGGCGCCGTCGTAACCATGTTGCGAAAAGGCATGGATGGCCGCGCCGAGCAGCGCGGCACGGCCATCGGGCAGGTGTTTGGGGCGTCGGCCCCGGGTGGTCGGTGTGGCAGTCATCGAGTGGCGACATCTTGCGATGCGGGCGCGGGCCGCGCCCGGCTCTGCGTCGGCGGCAGGGCGTTCCCGTGTGCGGAAGCACCCTGGCCTGCCGCGTCAGCGGCGGTCTCGGGCGGCACCCCCATCGCGTAAAACAGTAGCGCAGTATCCGACAAACGTGCGCCGGTTGCACGCACTGTCGTCAAATAGGCGTTCCAGTACTGCTGCTCGCGCCCGCGTGCCGCCGACACCGGCAGCGCCCCCAGACGCACCCGCGCCGCCGTATCGCGATAGATCTGCTCGGCCGCCGCACTCGCATTGTCCGCGTGCAACAAGGCGGTATTGTCGGCTTCGAGCGAGGCGAGCGTATCCGCCACGTTCCTGAACGCCGCGAGCACGGTCTGCTTGTATTGCTCGACGGACGCCTCGTACGTCGCCATCGCGGCACGTCGCTGGGCTAGCAGGGCGCCGCCGTGGAAGATCGGCTGCGAAATCGACGCGGCAATGCTCCAGAGCGACCCCGCCCCGGAGAGGACGGTCGGCCAGTTGAACCCACCCTTGCCCATCGACGCGGTGAGCGACAGGCTCGGGAACATCTGCGCTGTTGCCACGCCCACCTCGGCCGATGCCGCCTTGAGCGCCATTTCCGCGGCCTGGATGTCAGGCCGCGATTTCAGAAGTGTCGACGGGACCGCAACGGGCACGCGCTCCGGTACCTTCAGCTCGCCCAGCGCGAGATCGTCCGGTGCCTGGTCGGGCGTGCGCCCGAGCAATACGGCCAGCGCGTGACGCGTGGATTGCCACTGCGCCCTGAGGCCGGGCAGCGACGCAGCCAGCGACTCGGCGTTCTGGGCCGACGCGAGGGCGTCCGAGCGCGAGACCGCGCCGAGCGCCTCGCGTCGCGCCATGTCGTTGGCGTCGGCCTGGGCCAGCGCGACGAGGCGCTCGGTCGCCTTCACCTGCGCGCCGAGAACGGACGCGCCGATGGCGCCCGAAACGATGTTCGCCGCGAGCGCCTGGCGTGCCGAGGCCAGCTGGAGCGCCTGCTGGTCGACCCGCGCGGCGAGCGACGCATTGGCGAAGCGCGACGCGCCGAAGAAGTCGAACGTATAGCGCGCCTGGATCTGTCCTACGAACATGTTGTACAGCGCGGTCGGCGGCCCGAACGTGGGAATGCCGAGATTGCGCTCGCGCGCGGCCTGGCCACCGATGTCCACCTCGGGGAAGAGCGACGCCCCCACTTGCGCTTTCAACTGTTCACGCGCGGCCTGCAATGCGCGCTCGGTCGACGCGAGGTTCGGGCTGTTGCGCAAGCCTTCGTCCACGAGTGCGTCGAGCTTGTCGGAGCGATAGGCGTGCCACCATGCCTCGACGGGGGCCGCGCCGATGTCGAATTGCTGCGACGCGCCCTGTGCGCTGACCGTGCGCTCGGGCGGTGCGCTCACGCCATAGTGGGTGGGCGAGGGCATGGCGGGCGGCGTGTCGCCGGGCGTGAAGGCGCAGGCGCCCAGCCAGAGCGACAGCACGGGAACGAGCGGGGCGCACCAGTGCGACTTGAGACGCGGAATCATGAGCGGTCTCCTTGCGGGGTGCCAGCGTGCGAGGCGCGTTCGTCGTGACGCACGCGGAATGCCGTGGCGTACAGCGCAGGCAGGAAGAACACGGTCAGGATGGTCGCGCTGGTGATGCCGCCCATCAGCGCGGTCGCCATCGGACCGAAGAAGTTACTGCGCAGCAGCGGAATCAACGCCAGCACGGCCGCGGCCGCGGTGAGCGTGATCGGGCGGAAGCGCCGCACCGTGGCGCTGACGATGGCGTCGAAACGCGGGTGACCGGCGGCCACGTCCTGTTCGATCTGATCGACCAGGATCACCGAATTGCGCATGATGATGCCGAACATGGCGATCACCCCGAGCATGGCAACGAAGCCGAACGGCTTGCCGAACAGCAGCAGGGTGGCCACTACGCCGATCATGCCCAGCGGCGCGGTGAGCACCACCAGCATGGTGCGCGCGAAGCTCTGCAACTGGATCATCAGTAGTGTGAGCACGGCGATGATCATGATCGGCATCTGCGCATTGATCGAGGACTGGCCCTTGGCCGACTCTTCGACCGATCCGCCGATCTCGATGCGATAACCGACCGGGAGCGCCTTGCGAATGTCGCCGAGCTTCTTGTCGACGGCGTCGGTCACGTCGATGCCCTGCTTGCCGGGGCGCACGTCCGAGCGCACGGTGATCGTCGGCTGGCGGTCACGTTCCCAGATCACGCCGTACTCGAGGTCGTCGACCACGTGGCCCAGTGTGGCGAGCGGCACGGGGCCGTTGGGCGTGGGCATGGCCAGCGTGGCGAGTTTTGCCGGATCGACGCGCTCGGCCTTGGGCGCGCGCAACGTGATCGAGATCAGTTTGTCGCGCTCGCGGTACTGGCTGATGTCGTAGCCAGTGAGCGTCATGGCGATGAAGTTCGCGATGTCGGTCGAACTCACGCCGAGCGCGCGCGCCTTTTGTTGATCCACTTCGAAACGCACCGAGCGCTGCGAAGGTTCGTCCCAGTCGAACTGCACGTCCACCGTGTCGCCGTTGGCCCGCATGACGTCGGCGACTTGCTCCGAGATCTTGCGCACGGTGCCGATGTCGTCGCCGCTCACGCGGAATTGCACCGGGAAGCCGACGGGCGGCCCGTTTTCGAGTCGCGACAAACGGGTGCGCACACCGGGCAGGGCGTCGCGCAGCTTCGGCTCCAGCCATTGTGCGAGCGCCTCGCGATCTTCCACCGATTTGGCGGTGATCACCAACTGGGCGAAGTTCGGCGTGGGCAGTTGCTGGTCGAGCGGTAGATAGAAGCGGGGCGCGCCGGTACCCACGAAGCTCACCGTGTGATCGATTTCCTTGCGGCCCTCGAGGAGCTTTTCTACGCGCTGCGTCTCGCGCAGGGTCGCCTGGTACGACGCCCCTTCCTGCAGCCGCAAGTCGACCATCAGTTCCGGGCGGTCCGAGCTCGGGAAGAATTGCTGCGGGATGAGCGAGAAACCGGCCATCGCGATCAGGAACAACACGACCGTGATGACGAGCACGACGAGCTTGCGCTCGATGCACCAGGTGAGCCAGCCGCGCAAGCGGTTGTAGAACTTCGTGTCGTAGACCTCGTGCTCGTGATCGTCGCCGTGATGGGCTTCGCGCGGGCGCTCGGGCAGCAGCTTGTAACCCAGCAGGGGAATGAGGACCACGGCGGCGAGCCACGAGGCGAGCAGGGCGATGGCCGAGACCTCGAAGATCGAGCGCGTGTACTCGCCCGTGCTCGACTTGGCCAGCGCGATGGGCAGGAAGCCCGAAACGGTCACGAGCGTGCCGGTGAGCATCGGAAAGGCCGTGCTCGTGTAGGCGAACGCGGCCGCGCGCTTGCGGTCCCAGCCCTGGGCGAGCTTCACGGCCATCATTTCAACGGCGATGATCGCGTCGTCGACGAGCAGGCCGAGCGCGAGGATCAACGTGCCGAGCGAGACCTTGTGCAGGCCGATGTCGAAGATATACATGAACAGCGACGTGACGGCGAGCACGACAGGAATCGAAATCACCACCACCATGCCCGTGCGAAATCCCAGCGACACGAGACTGACGATCAGCACGATGGCGACGGCCTCGGCGACGGCCTCGAGGAAATCGTCGACCGAATGCGACACCGACTGCGACATGCTGGCCACTTCCGTGAGTTTCAGGCCGGCGGGCAGTTGTGCACGCAGCGAACCCATGGTGCTTGCCAGTGCCTTGCCGAGGTGCACGACGTCCTGCCCGGTCTGCATGGTGATGCCGATGCCGAGCACGGGCTTGCCGCCAAAACGCATCTCCGAGACCGGCGGATCGACGTAGCCGCGCCTGATCGTGGCAATGTCGCCCAGGCGGAACGTGCGATCGTTCACCCGGATGAGCGTGTCGGCGAGTTCCTGCACGTTGCGGAACTGACCGCTAGGACGCACCACCAGGCGGTCGTTGGGGGCTTCGATGGTGCCGGCGGGCGACACTGCGTTCTGAGCGTTGACCGCCTGCGCGATCTGGTTCGGCGAGATGCCAAGACGCGTGAGCTGCGTGTTGCTGATCTCGACATAGATGCGTTGGTCCTGATCGCCGAAGTAGTCCACCTTGGCCACACCCGGCACGCGCAGCAGCACCGTGCGCAGCGAATCGGCGTAGTCGCGCAGCTGAGCCGGGCCGAAGCCGTCGCCCTCGAGCGTGAAGATATGCGTGTAGACGTCGCCGAACTCGTCGTTGAAGAACGGGCCCTGAACGCCGGGTGGCAACGTATACGCGATGTCGCCGACCTTCTTGCGTACCTGGTACCACTCTTGCGCCACTTCGCTAGCGGGCGCCGAGTCCTTCATCGCGAAGAACAGCAGCGACTCGCCGGGGCGCGAATAGCTGCGCTGGAAGTCGATCGCGGGCATCTCCTGAAGCTTGCGCGCGAGCCGGTCGGTGACCTGCTCCTGAACCTGCTTCGCGGTGGCACCGGGCCAGAACGTGCGGATCACCATCACGCGGAAGGTGAACGGCGGGTCTTCGGATTGCGCAAGTCGCGAGTACGCGAGGATGCCGAAGATCGTCGCCATCGCGATCAGGAAGACGACCAGCGCGCGATGGCGCAGCGCCCACGCCGAGAGATTGAAACGTCCCTCCTCGTGACGGTAATCGATCGGTTCCGCAGGGGGCTGGGGCGTTGTCTGGGGCACGGGCGGCTTCCCGTCCTGCGTGCTCATGACGCGAAGTCCTCGGGGTGCAACGGGGCGATGACGCGGACCTTCTCGCCGGCCGTCACCGTATGAACACCCTGCCAGACAATGCGCTCGCCCGGCGTGATGCCGCTCGCGACCGTGACCGTGCGCTCGCCATAGCGCGCGATTCGCACGCGGCGCAGCACGAGCGTGTCATCCGGCTTGACTACCCATACCGCCGGCTGGTTGCCGTCGTGGAAGAGTGCGGTCGAAGGCAGCGTGATGGGCTGTAGCGATGGTGCCTGCGCATCGCCGGCGGCGCTCGCCGTTGACGCCGGCGAGGTGAACGGCTGCGCAAAGGCGACGTTGGCCGTCATGCCGAGCTTCACATCGGGACCCGGCGACAGGAGTGACAGCTTGGCGCGGTAGGTCCGGCTTTGCGGATCGGCCGCCGGTGCGATCTCGCGCACGCGCGCCTCCCACGTCTTGCCCGGCACGGCGGGAAGCGTGACGCTTGCCGTCTGGCCCGCGCGGAAGGCGCCGAGCGCGACTTCGGGCACATCGACGATCACGTCGACATCGCCAGTCCAGGCCAATTGATATACCGGCTGCCCGGCGCTGACATTCTGTCCGGTGTCGGCCTGTTCCGCAGTGATCACGCCGTCGCGAACGGCCATGAGGGTGCCATAGCGCAACTGGTCGCTCGCCAGCGCAGCCTGCTGGCTGGCCTGATTGCGTTGCGCGAGCGCACTCGCATAGGCGTTTTCCGATTGCTCGAGTTGCGCCGGGGCGATCAGGTTCTCGCGTGCCTGCGCGCGGTCGCGAGTCACGGTTTGCGTGGCGTAATCGAGTTGATGCTGTGCCGCGTCGAGCTGTGCGCGGGCGCTGGCGGCGTTCTTCGACAGGTCGGCCGGATCGAGCCGGGCCACGACCTGGCCGGCTTTGACCGCGTCGCCCAGGCGCACCGAGCGATCGATGATCTTGCCCGCGACGCGGAACGACAATGGCGTGGAATAGCGGGCCTCGATCTGTGCGGGCAACGACGCGATGGGCGTTTTCGCCGCCAGCGTCGCGGCGACCGCGACGACCGGGCGCGGCGGCGGCTCGGGCGGGGCCTTGCGTGAACAGGCCGCCAGGGCGGCCGCGGCCAGCGCCGTGGACGCGAGCGCCAGCGTGAGCCGGCGGCGGCGTGGTGCGATATCGGAATGGAAGGGCATCATGCGCTCGTGACTCACAGGGGGGGTGAGAAATTAAATCTACGGGCGATGATATATGGATTGTCCATGCCCCGCAACGGGGCGTCACCGACTTTTCGCGCTGACCTGTGACTATCGAGAGGGGGGCTTCATTGGTTTGTTTTGAAGCGGCGTGCCGCGCCCGACCGTCGAAATATTTTGGAGTACGATGCCTGTGAACGATGCGCCCCGAGTGCGCTTCGAGCGCACGTGTCATGGTGAAGCGCCCTCCTGGCGCGCGAGGCTTGACCAAAGTCAAGCGAAGGGCATGCCAGGGTGCCGAATGCGGCGGCAAGCCGAAGGTTCGCGACTATGCTGGAGGTATCTGAAGTTCAACGATCCACTTCAAGACGAGAGACGGGTAGCCATGACAACACGAATCGCTTTGGTAACAGGTGGCATGGGTGGCTTGGGCGAGGCCATCAGCGTGCGTCTTGCCGATGCCGGATACCGCGTCGCGGTGACTTGCTCCCCCACGAATCATGATTGCGAGGGTTGGGTCTCGCGCATGCGCGAGACCGGGCGTGAATTCGCTGCCTATCGTGTCGATGTTGCCGACTTCGCGTCATGCGAGACGTGTGCGAAGGCAGTCGAATCCGACACGGGTCCGGTGGACATTCTCATCAACAATGCGGGAATCACGCGCGATGCCACGATGCGCAAGATGTCGGCCGAGGACTGGCAGTCGGTATTGCGTACGAATCTGGATAGCGTTTTCAACATGACTCGCCCGCTCTTCGGCGGCATGGTGGCGCGTGGTTGGGGACGTATCGTCAACATCGCGTCGGTCAACGGCAGCCGCGGCGCCTTCGGGCAGGCGAACTACGCGGCGTCGAAGGCGGGCATGCACGGATTCACCAAATCGCTTGCCCTGGAAGTCGCCAAATCGGGGGTCACCGTCAACACCCTTTCGCCGGGGTACCTCGCGACGAAGATGGTCACGGCGGTGCCGAAGGAAGTGCTCGAATCGCGCATTCTTCCGCAAATTCCGGTCGGTCGCCTCGGACGGCCCGACGAGGTGGCGGCGCTCGTCGCTTTCCTCGTGTCGGACGACGCCGGCTTCATCACCGGAAGCAATCTCGCCATCAACGGCGGCATGCACATGGAATAACGGGTCATGTGGCATGACTCACTACTGACTTAGGAGATTCAAGATGTCTAAGGAAACGAATCCTGCGCTGGCAATGGTAAAACTTGGCACGGCGAGTGCGCTGGGCGCCTACGGCATCGTGCTGGAGGCCGCGCAGCGCATGCACCAGTTGCAGTCCGCGCGGGACACGGAGTTGCTCAAGACCCACGCCGAGGCGGCCCGGTCGCTCGGCGGGGCAAAGGACTTCAATGCGTTGTTTACCGCGCAGTTGCAGTTGCTCAATGGCCAACTCGCGCAACAAAACGAGTTCTGGCGCGAGTGGCTCGCGGTGGTGGCGAACAATCAGATGCTGTGGGCGGAGCATTGCCGCAAGACGGGCGAGGAGCTCCAGCATGGGATGGCGGGCGCCATGGCGGTGCCGGACATGATGAGCGCGGGCTCGAGCGCCGGCGATGCGGCCCGGGCGGCCGAAGCACCGTTGCAGAAGTGGTTCCAGGCGTTCAACGACGCCACGCAAGGCACCATGGACGCCTGGCGCCGCATGTCGAGCGAAGCCGTGCAGGCAACGGAAGCGGCCGTGTCGCAGTCGTCGCCGCTCAATGGCCGTGTGGCGCCCAAGCGCGGCGGCACGCAGGCTCACCGCTCCAGCACGTAATCGCCGGGTGCGTCGCCCATCGGACTTTTCGGTGGGCAGGGCGCGGCGACCGACTCGCCGCCGCCTCGTGCGAGCAGCCACGCCTGCCATGCTGGCCACCACGAGCTCGGCATGGCGGGCGTGGCGTCGAACCATGCGTCCGGATCGCGATAGTTCGATCCCGCCGTGCGCGTCGCCACCCGATAGTGGCTGCTCGGGTGCCCCGGCGGGCACACCACGCCCACATTGTGGCCACCCGAGACCAGCGCGAATGTGAGATCTCCGTGGTAGAGGAGATGCATCTTGTAGACCGATCGCCATGGCGAGATGTGGTCGCGCTCGGTGGCCACCACGAACATCGGCGTGCGAATGTCCGCGAGTGCGACCGGCTGCGTGCCCAGTTTCAGTGTGCCGCCGGCGAGCGCGTTGTTCAGATACAGCGCTCTCAGGCACTGACTGTGCAGACGCGCGGGAATGCGTGTCGTATCGGCATTCCACACGGTGAAGTCGGTCGTTTGCGCCGGCTTGCCGAGCAAATAGTCGCGCATGAGTCTTGACCAGATCAGATCGCGCGAATTGAGCAATTGGAAGGTTCCGGCAAGTTGTTCGCCGCTGATGAACCCCTGTCGCCACATCATCGCCTCCAGATAGGCAACCTGACTGGCGTCGATGAACAAGCCCAGTTCGCCGGGTTCGCTGAAGTCGGTCTGGGCGGCGAGCAGTGTCACGCTGGCGAGGGCCCTGGCATCGAGATCGCCGCGCCCGCGTCGCCGGGCGAGGGCAGCCGCGGCAATGGCGAGAAGCGTGCCGCCGAGGCAGTATCCGCAAGCGTGCACCTGCGCCTCTCCCGTCAGGCGCCGAACTTCGCGCAGGGCGGTGAGCAGGCCCGTGTCGAGGTAGTCCTCGAGGCCCAGGTCACGCGCCTGCGGGCCCGGATTGTGCCAGGAGATCATGAAGACGGTGTGCCCCTGTTCGACGAGAAAGCGCACCAG
Source organism: Pandoraea morbifera (assembly GCF_902459575.1). Taxonomy (NCBI): domain Bacteria; kingdom Pseudomonadati; phylum Pseudomonadota; class Betaproteobacteria; order Burkholderiales; family Burkholderiaceae; genus Pandoraea; species Pandoraea morbifera. The sequence continues at coordinate 398,706 of NZ_CABPSD010000001.1, read as the reverse complement.
CGAATGCTGCGCCTCCAGGTCGAGGATGTAGTACTTGAGCAGCCACGAGGGCACGATCAGTACCGGTTCGCGCCATGTCCGCGGTTGTATCGGGGCGTATTGGAGCAGCTCGAAGCAGGCATTGCGATAGACGACCTTGCCGGGCGTGGCGGCAATCTCGTGCCCGACGCGAAACGCCTCGCAGGCCTTCGGTCCGGCGCCTGGCGCGTGGCCGGCCGCCATGTCCTGGAGGTCCGACCACCAGCGTCGCGCGCCGTCGACAAGGTTTTGCCCGTGCGACGCGCGAATCGCGGCGAGGACTTCAGGGTTCAGGAACCACTGGTTGCTCGGCGCGAAAACGTCGATCCATTGGCGTGCCATGAAGCGCACGACGTCGCGATGGTGCGGATCTACCCCCGGAATATCGCCAGTCATCTCGTCGACGAAGTGTTGCGCTCGCAGAAAGCGTTCTCGCCACCAGGAGAACGGTGGCGTATCCCACGCTGGATCGCGAAAGCGCCGGTCGGTCTGTGGCGGACCACCTGTCACTTTTTCCTCGGCGGCGGCGGACTTGTCCAGGCGGGTGAACGCCCTGAAGACGTCGAGCTGATGGCCGGGCGCGGTCATTGCGTGCATCGCCCAATCGGCCCATGCGAGTGTGACGGCCGCCGGAGAGACGTTGCCGGTAAATCGCGCCGTGGTGGCCATTGCCGCGCGGTCGAGATGATCGGCAAACGTCGATGCTGCCGAAGTCGTTGTCCCCCCTGGCTCATGAGGGTCCGTCAGTTGGGCGTCGTGCTTGCGGGCAGGGTCGGCGCCGACAGGCGTGGCGCGCCGTGTATGCGGTCCCGTGAGTGGCGTTCCGCGCGAGCGCGATGCCGCCCTGGACGTCGGTGGCGGTTCGGGTTGCCGAATTTCAGCGGGCGCCGACGGTGACGTTTTGCTGCGCTCTGGCATGGCGGACTCCGTTTCGATCTGTCGCAGGCGTGCAGGCGCCTGCCGGCTGCGACAACGAGAAGCGGCGGATGCCGCGAGCACCCGGTCGCCGCGTCAATGGAGTATCAGGCGTTGACTGCGGGCTGGCGGTCCGCCTCGCGGATCGCCGTCGTACCGGTTCGCGGGTTTCGAGACGTGCAACCCATGCGACGAATATATCGCAGGCCCCGTGAGACTTCCGTGATCTGCGACAAGTTGCGCGGGTGCAGCGAGCGCCTATCGGGCGGTGCCCGACGGCGAGCCAGGGGAGGTCGCTGGCATCCCGGCGGCCGGAGATGTCGGGACCGGGTGCGGCAGCGGCTTGCGCGCGTGCCAACTGATGCGGCGAAAAGGCTGCTCGCGACCGGACAGCGTGAGCGCGATATGCGTGATCCAGCGCTGCGTGGGTACCCGTTCGCCGTGCAGCCACATGACCAGCACGAACAGGCTGGCGGCCATGGGCAGCGTCTTCAGGTTGGGGGCGTCGTCGTGTCGGGTGAGCCAGGCGAAGGCCGCACCCACGGTGAAGCCCACGGCGCATCCCGCCACGGACTCCGAAATGGAATGCGCCGAGAGGGCCACACGCGACACGCCGACGGCCACACTTCCCGCCATGGCCGCGAGCGTGCCGAGGGCTCGCCAGGGCCACGCGACGCGACGCAGCAGCAGCCACGCAATGACCGGGTAGACCGTGGCGGCAAGCATCGTGTGCCCGCTCACCCCCGTGAAGTCGAGCTCGCGCGAGCCCAGGCCCCAGCCGAGAAACATGATCTTGGAAATGGCGACAACCAGGGCGGCGGCGCCGAAAAGCACGCCCCATGCCAGCGCCATGCGCCAGGCGCGAGCGAAGAGCAGCCAGAGCGTGAGAGCGGCGGCGGCGGGGACCGTCACGGCGGCACCGCCGAAATTGGTAATGGAAATCCAGGCGCTTGACATGACTACCCAAAAATCGGCCCGGCGGGGGCAGCCGGGCAAACGCATTATCTTACGCGCACGCGCGTTCGAGGGGACACGTCGCGGCATCGCACGGCGCGCAGCTCACAGCGTCCGACATCGGACGAGGTGTTTTGTTCGACGGCGCGAGGGGCGTCAATTCGTCGCGTCTGCTGCGAGGGCGGGCATCGTCAGCGACCGCCCGCACCGCCTGAACGAACCCCGTCGTCCCATCCGGGTGTTGGCCGCACTGGGTAGTTTCCCAAAATTGGGGGGGTCGGCCGCCGTTGGCTCGTCGATTGGGGGTTTTCCCGTCAATTATCGCCTCAACACCCCGTAGACTGCGTCGCTTCCGATTTGGGTTTCAAGCGATGTCTTTCACCTCTCCGACGCCGGGGCGGCATGTGCGGATGCCGGACGGCGACGCATGCCGACAGGGCGATCCGCGCGGACGACGCAGTTTCGCCGCGGGCATCGGCACGCGCCGGCGATGCCTGGGTGCGGTGCCGTCGGCGATGTTTGCGATGCTGGTCATGTTTGCGCCGACGCCGGCAGACGCCGGCGCGGGCGAGCGCACGGATGCACTGTATTTGCACCCGCGCCTCACCGCCGCCCACATGCAACCGCTTTCCCGGCTCGCCGATCGACCGACGCCGAATGCACGCCCGCTGCCGTGTGCTCAAGTGGCGTTTCGTCAGTCCGTTTGCGGCAGCAACGCGTTGCCCGGGGCGGTGGCGGTCCGTCTTGCCACGCACGACGAGCGGTCGGCGGGCGTCATTGGGCGATCGGGGGTATTGGCGCCGCTCACGCCCGCCAGGGGCGGGCAGCGCCTTGTCATCCCGGTGAGCGACGGGCGCGTCACATCCGAATTCGGTTTGCGACGGCACCCGTTGCGCCGGGTGGCCCATCGTCATACCGGCGTCGATCTGGCCGCGCCGACCGGCACGCCGGTACGCGCGGCGGCCGACGGCGTCGTGAAGACGCTCGGATTCGAGCGGCGCGGATATGGTCGCTACATCGTGATTGAACATCGGCATGGCAGCGAGACGATCTACGCGCATTTGTCCGTCAAGGCGCGCAGCCTGAGCGTTGGCGACCGCGTCGTGGCGGGTGACGTGATCGGCGCCGTCGGCAAGTCGGGGGCCGCCACCGGCGCGCACTTGCATTTCGAGCTTCGCCAGAGGGGGCTTCCAGTCGATCCGGGCGAGCTGCTGCGCCGCGCCGTGCATAACGCCGACGGCGGCAACGCGCACGCGGCTGGTAGCCCGGACCCGCATGGCTGTCGCAGCGTGGTGCACGTGATGTCGGCCTGGCATCCTTATCGCATTCGTCTGGCGGGCGCGAATGCGATGCGCGTACGGCGGCAGATCGTCGGGGAATAAAAGGACGGCCTCCGCGGTATTACGGATAAAGGCGTTGCAGAACCCCCGTCGCTCCGACGGCCCGGTCGACGCCCGAACCGCATACCGCACGGAGGTGCGTCATGAGCCGAACCACGCCGAACCGGGACATCAATGACGATATCGAAGTCCCGTCCCACAGTCCCCACATCCCGCATGGCGCAACCCGGAGCGTTGACGCCGGGCAGCCGACTTCCCCCTCGCGACGCCGGGCGATGGCCTGCCTGGCTTGGGCGGGTGCCGGCATTCTCTGGACACTCGACGGCGGCGTGCCGCGCGGCGAATCGATCGTATCGATCGGCGCGCCGGCGGCGGCGGCGACCGGCCGCACGCTTTCGTTCGTGCAGATCAGTGACAGCCACATCGGCTTTCACAGCGCGCCGAATCCGGACCCCGCGGGTACGCTGCAAATGGCCATCGAGCGCATACGCGACGCCTCGCCCCGCCCCGCATTCATGCTGCATACGGGTGACGTGAGTCATCTTTCGCGTGCCGAGGAGTTTGACACGGCACAGCAGATCGTCAGCGGCGCGGGGCTCGAGACGCACTACGTCCCCGGCGAGCATGACGTCATCGGCGACGACGGGCGCGGGTTCTTCTCGCGCTTCGTGCCGGGATCGCAGGGGCACGGCTGGTACAGCTTCGATCACAGCGGCGTGCATTTCGTCGCGCTAGTCAACGTGCTCAACCTCAAGTCGGGCGGCATGGGTTATCTGGGCGATGCGCAGATTGCCTGGCTCGCCGAGGACCTCAAGGGGCGCTCGCACAGCACGCCGCTCGTCGTCTTCACGCATATGCCGCTCTGGTCGCTGTATCCCGCTTGGGGCTGGGGGACCGATGACGGCGAGCGGGCGCTGGCCATGCTGCGTCCTTTCGGCTCGGTTACGGTCCTCAACGGACACATCCATCAGGTGCTGCAGAAGGTGGAAGGCCATGTGCGGTTGCAGACCGCGATGTCGACCGCGTTTCCCCAACCCGCGCCGGGCAGTGGGCCGGGTCCGGGCCCACTGAAGGTCGATGCGGATCGATTGCGGCAGACGCTTGGAATCCGGCGCGTCGAGTTTACGTCGCTCGACGGCGGGCCGCGGCTCGCCGACACCACCTTGGCCTCGTGACCGCGGCACTCAGGGAGCCTCCTCATGAATACGCGATTTCTCAATGCACGCTCGGCATCGTGGCGTGCCCGGCATCTCGGTGTTGCGCTGACGGCGGCGAGCCTCCTGGCGCTCGGGGCGTCGATGCCGGCTCGCGCGGCCGATGCCGAAACGGTCCGGATCGACAACTTCACCTTCTCGCCGGCGACGCTGACCGTGCACGCCGGACAGCGCGTGACCTGGATCAATGGCGATGACGAGCCGCACACGGTCACCAGCGCCAGCGATCCGCGCGCTTTCGCATCGGGGGCACTCGACACCGACGGCACGTTCGCCTTCACGTTCGACAAGCCGGGCACGTACCCCTACTTCTGTGCGATCCATCCCCACATGACGGGGGTGATCGTCGTGAAATGAGGGCGTGGCGTGGCGAATGTGATTCAATGCAAGCAATGACGCGGCGTCGGTGACGTCAGACCGACCCATTCCGGGCACTGCGCTGCCCGTTCTCGGGAGACTCGGGTGAGCGATGCTGATAAGCCTGGCGCACCAGCGCCAGGGCGGTTCGAAGCGCTGGCCTTGCCGCATCTGGATGCGGCTTACAACCTCGCGCGCTGGCTGTCCGGCAGCGCTGGCGACGCCGACGATATCGTGCAGGAAGCGTATCTTCGGGCGTTGCGGTTCTTCGACGGCTTTCGGGGCGAGAACGCACGTGCGTGGCTGCTCGCCATCGTGCGGAATACGTGGCTCACCGAGTGGCGACGCCGCTCCGAGGCGGCCGATGGCACACCCTATGACGAAGTCGCTCACGGCATGCAGGGCGATACCCGCTTGCCGGGATGGGACGACACCTCGCCCGGCGATCCGGAGCGATTGGCCGTGCGCCGGGATGAGTGCGACCTGGTGCGCGAAGCGCTCGCGTCGCTTCCCGTCGTATTTCGCGAGGTCCTGGTGTTGAGAGAGATGGAAGACTTGAGTTACCGGGAGATCGAGACGATCGTCGGCGTGCCTGCGGGCACGGTGATGTCGCGTCTGGCCCGCGGCCGGCGGATGCTGGCCGACGCGGTGCGCGCGGCGCAGGACGCGCGCCACGCGCGTGCGCCTTTGGCTTCGACGACGCCGGGCTCGCCGGTGTCGCCGTCGGCACAGGTCACACGCCTCGCGCGTTTGCCGCTCGATGGCACCCACGGGGGAGGACGCGATGAACAAACCTGATGATCCGGACATGACGAAGGCGGCAGAAGTGCCGCGCGGCTTGCCCGACGACGGCGCACGCACGGGGCGTGTCGCCCCGGCCGCCGGCGAAAGCGATGCAGCGGGCGACGGCGATGCGACCACGCTGGGCAGGCTGCTGCGCGACGGCTCGTTGCGTCACGAGGCGCCCGCCTCACTTCGCGGACGTCTGCATGACGATCTGGCGAACGCCGAGCGCCATGCCTCTGCGCTGACCGGCGCTTTGGCGTCGCACGCGTCCGACATGGGCGCCGGCAGGGCGCCCGGTGAACGGCTCGATACCGATGGCGCGACGCCCGGCAGGGCATCCGGGCAGAAGGCGGCGCCGTCACGCGCCGCGCCCGGCGCGCCCGTCCGGCAGGCGGAAGCAGCGTGGGGCCCGAGCCTGGCCCCGTGGCTGTTCGGTGGCGCGGGCGGTGCGATCCTGGGGGGGCTGGCCGTGGCGATGGCGCTGCTCGTGGCGCGTCCGCCGACACCGCCCGAACCCGCGCCGGACGTGGCGGCGACCCAGGGCCTGCAACCGCAGGAGATCGTGTCGAGCCACGTGCGCGCGCTGCTCTCGCAGCATCCCATCGATGTGATCTCGACGGATCGGCACACCGTCAAGCCGTGGTTCAACGGTCGCATCGATTACGCACCGCCCGTGGTCGACTTGTCGGCAAATGGCTTTCCGCTCGAAGGGGGGCGTCTCGACTATGTCGGCGGTCGCACGGTGGCCGTGCTCGTCTATCGTACGGACAAACACCCGATCGACGTGTACGTTTTCCCCGCGCGCGACAAGGCGGCTGCCGCGCCGATGATGACCGGCGCGGACGGTTATGCGATCGCTCGCTGGCGGCGCGGCGGCATGACCTACTGGGCGATCACCGACGCCGAACCCGCTCATCTGCGCGTCTTCGTGGAGGCGTTGCAGGCGGCGACCTGATATCGTTGGGGCATTGTTCGTGCCCCCTGGAGTGAGTCATGCCGCAAGTGCCGTCGCCGAGCCCCTCGAATGCCGAGAATGTCCCGAATGCGCCCGTCAATCCGGCATGGCAGGCGGCGCAGTACGTGAAGTTCGAAGACGAGCGCACGCGCCCCGTGCGCGATCTCGTGGCGGCGATCCCGGCACCGCCGGAGCGGGCGCTCGCCCGAGTGGTCGATATCGGATGCGGCCCCGGCAATTCCACGGAAGTCCTCGCGGCCCGATATCCAGGCGCGGAGGTGCTCGGTCTGGACAGCTCGAGCGACATGATCGACGCGGCGCGCTTGCGTCTGCCGCAATTTCGCTTCGAGGTTGCCGACATCGCCACCTGGCAGGCCGGGCCGTTCGACGTCGTGCTGGCCAACGCCGTGCTGCAATGGCTGCCGGATCACGCGACGCTGTATCCGCGCCTCATTGCCTGTCTGGCACCTGGCGGCTCGCTGGCGGTGCAGACGCCTGACAATCTCGACGAACCGGCGCATCGACTGATGCGGGAGGTGGCGGCCGACGCGCGGTGGGCCGACCGGCTCAGGGGCGTGGAGCGCACGGCGCGTCATGGCGCAGCGTTCTATTACCCGTTGCTGCGCACCCTGTGTTCGCGCGTCGACATCTGGCGCACCACCTACCATCACCCCCTTGAGGGCGGCGCTCCGGCAGTGGTGGAGTGGTTCAAGGGCAGTGCGTTGCGACCGTTCCTTGCGCGACTCGACGAGGGCGAGCGCGAGGCATTTCTCTCCCGTTACACCGACGAGATCGCCAAGGCCTATCCCGCGCTCCCCGACGGGACGGTGCTGCTGCCGTTTCCCCGGCTGTTCGTGGTCGCCACGCGCTGAGCGTGTCAGCGTGTCGGCCTGTCGGCGTGTCGGCGCCCCGAGCGCCGGGCTGTGGCAGCTCTCCCGGTGTAAAGTAATGGCCATGAGCGCCGTTCGTCCTCCTCACCAGCCGTTCCGCAATGCCCCTTTGTACTGGCGCTCGTCGCTGGTGCCCGGGGCCGACATGGTTACGGCGGAATACAACGACCATACGTTCGCGCCGCACTGGCACGATGCGTATACGTTCGCCTGCATTGTCGAGGGCGCGGAGCGCTACGCCTATCGAGGTGGGGAGCACGTGGCGGACGCCGGCTCGGTGGCCATCATCCATCCCGGCGAAGTCCACACCGGATCTCGGGAGACCGACTTCGGCTGGCGTTACCGAGTGTTCTACCTGCCGGTGGACTTCGTGCAGGGCGTACAGCGTCAGTTGACGCATCCGTTGCCCGGGCTGGCGGCCGGCGCCGATGCGCTGCCCTGGTTCGGCGATTACGTGGTGCGCGACAGGCAGGTCATGCAGCGGTTGCTCACGGCTCATCGCCTGCTGCAGACGGGGGCGGATCCCCTGCTTGCCCAGAGCGTGCTGATCGATGCGGTGTCGATGATGCTGGTCCGCCACGCTCAGGCGCGTATCCCCGAGACGCCCACGCATCGCGACGCCGTGCGCGTGGAGACGATGAAAGCGCGGTTGTCGGCGGATCTTACCGAGCCGATGTCGCTCACGTCGCTCGCCGAAGCCGTCGACCTTTCCCCATTTCACGCCGCGCGTCTGTTCTCCCGAGAGACGGGCCTCGCGCCGCATGCGTGGCGCAATCAACTGCGGCTGGCGCGCGCGTTGCCCGCCCTGCGCGCCGGGGTCTCCGCCACCGACGTCGCCCTGGCGCAGGGCTTCAACGACCTCTCGCACTTCACCCGCTATTTCCGACGCGCGTTCGGCGTGTCGCCCGGGAAATGGAGCGCCGGACGGGGCACCTGATCGCTCAGGTTCGCAGGGCGAACGTTGCCTGCCCCGATCCCGTGCGCGTATCGGCACTCCCTTCATGCCGAAGCTGCATTTGCCGATTGCGTCTTGCCGGCAGGCGTTTTCACCTGTGAAACATGTGGCTGGCCGGACGTTTCAGGGTATTCCATAGGTTTGCCTGAAACCGCTCAAGTTTTCCTGCGAAGCACACGTTAATCCTCGTCAAAGGTACCGGGGAAGGTATCGAACGAGATCCGCCGCGCGAGTCTGGCGGTGGGTCTTTCTCGACACGCAGGACGAATCGCTGGACGCGCAAGGCAATGTTCAAGAATCTGAGTATCAGCAAGCGGCTTATCGCCGCCTTTTCCCTCAACGTGGTCATGCTGCTCGTCGTGGCGGTGGTCGCGGTCACGAAGATGTCGACGATGGATGCAAACACGCAGCTCATCGTCTCCGACCTGAACCACAAGATTCTGGAATTTCACAACCTGAAGGATCGGGCGGCGCACGTTGCGGTCATTTTGCGAGACATCGTGATGTCGGCCGATCCTTCGCAGATCGACGCCCGCCTGGCCAAGATCGACGAGCTGCGCGAAGCCAACAACAAAGGCATCGCCGGCATGGCCACCATGTTCTACACGGAGAAGGGCAAGGCACTGTATCGCTCCCTGACCGAGGCCAACGTGGTGTACAGCAAAGAGCTCGATACGATCAAGACGCTGGTGCACAGCGGTGACTTCGCCCAGGCAAAGGCCGAGCTGATGGGGCCGATGCAAAAGGCGCAGGTCGCCTACTTCTCGCCGCTCGACGACCTGATGGGCGTGGGCAAGGCCGTGAGCGCCAAGGAAGCTGCCGACGCCAACGCCGCCTATACCTCCGCGCGGCTGTGGCTGATGCTGACACTGCTGGCGTCCGTGGTGCTGTCGATCATTGCGGGGCTGGCGATCGTGCGCTCGGTCACGCGCCCGGTGCGGGCCGCCGCCGAGGGGGCCACGGCACTCGCGCGCGGCGACCTTACGTATCGTGTTCGCGTGGACAGTACCGACGAGATCGGCCGGATGGCGACCTCGCTCGACACGGCGATCGACCAGCTCAGCCGTCTGGTGCGCAATATCCAGAGCGCTTCGGGCGCCATCGACAACGCCGCGCGCGAGATCGCGCAGGGCAATACCGACTTGTCGCAACGCACCGAGGAGCAGGCGGCTTCGCTCGAGCAGACGGCCGCGTCGATGGAAGAGCTGACCTCGACCGTGCGCCAGAACGTGGAGCACGCAATGCAGGCGCGGCGCCTGTCGCAAGAGGCATCGGGCGTTGCCGATGCCGGCGCGCAGAGCGTCCGGGACGTGATCGAGACCATGCAGGCGATGGCCAGCGCCTCGGCTCGCATGAGCGACATGATCAGCGCCATCGAGGGCATCGCGTTCCAGACCAACATCCTCGCGCTCAATGCGGCGGTCGAAGCGGCGCGCGCGGGCGAGCAGGGCCGCGGCTTCGCTGTCGTGGCCGGCGAAGTCCGTACGCTGGCCCAGCGCTCGGCGGGCACCGCCAAGGACATTCGCGAGTTGATCGCGGCGTCCATCCAGCAGGTCCAGGACGGCACCTCACGCGTGGAAGTGGCCGGGCAGACGATGGATCGGATCGTCGTGTCGGTGCGCCGCGTGAACGAACTGATTGCTGAAATCGCCGCCGCCAGCGACGAGCAGGCTCGCGGCATCGAGCAGGTCAACCAGGCTGTCGCGCAGATGGACCAGGTCACGCAGCAAAACGCGGCACTCGTCGAGGAAGCTGCCGCCGCAGCCGAGCATATGCGCCAACAGGCCGCCGATCTCGTGAGCGAGACGTCGAAGTTCCATGTCGACGCCGATGCCGGGCTGCCCCGAGTTGCCACGTTGCCGCAGCCCCGTCGCGAGACCTCGGCAGGTGCCGGCGCGCTCATCGCGCAACGCGCCGCCGCCTGAGGTCGCAAGCGTGGTGTCAGGCAGCGTTTGCCGGGGTCGTCGTTTGCGCGCCGAATGCGGCGTCGATCGCGGCCACGGCATCCACCAGCTGTTGCGCGAGCGCCGGTGAAGCACTCGTCATCGGCGCTCGCAGCACATCCTCCAGCCATCCTTCGCGCGCCAGCCACGCCTTGAGCGGGGCGGGATTGGCTTCGGCGAAGAGCAGCCGTACCACTGGCATGAGCGCGTGAAACAGCACGCGTGCCACATCGAGCTGTTGTGCCCGCACGGCGCGGTAGAGCGCCGCGAAGTGAGCCGGCCGGCAATGCGCCGACGCAATGATCGCGCCGTGGCCGCCCATGGCGAGCGTCGAGAGCAACTGGTGGTCTTCGCCGGCCAGCACCGACAGACGCCCATCGGCAATGAGCGCCTGTGTGGTGTGCGCATTGCCGCCGCAATCCTTGATCCCCTGAATGTTGTCATGGCCGGCAAGCGTGAGCAGCGTGTCGAGCGTGAGCGTTGCGCCGGTACGGTAGGGAATGTCGTAAAGCACCAGCGGCGCGCGGGACCGGTCGGCCAGGGCGCGGAACCAGTCGAGCAGGCCTGCCTGCGACGGCCGGATGTAGTAGGGAGCGGGGCTTAGCACGCCGGCGAGCGGCAGGCCGTTGAAAGCGTCGAGGCGCGCCAGCGTGTGGCCAAGATGGTTGCCGGCGAGCCCGGCGATCACCGGCAGCGGGCCGGCCTCGCGCAGCACGGTGTCGAATACGGCGAGCTGCTCGCCATCGTCGAGCGCGGCGGCCTCGCCTGTGGTCCCGCAGATGACGAGACCGGCGATACCGGAGTGGCGATAGTGCGCCACGAGCCGACGCAGGGCGGCGTGATCGACGGTGGTATCGGCGCCATCACGCCGCAATGGCGTGACAAGCGGCAACCAGATGCCGCGAAATGTCGACGACGTGGCAGAAGCCGTGGACGCGAGGTGAGGCTGTGCGACTTGCATGAATGTCTCCCTGGACGCAACGCGCGGCTGAGCGAGCCGCGAACGTGTGTTGACCTGTACGGAAACCGTGCAGCAGGGCGACGAGGAAGTTCAGATACGCGGGGATTGCGGGGCAGACGCGCGCAAGGCGCTGGGCGGGACTGCCGGGTCCACGAGGCTGTTCCGTCGCTCAACTGACGGAACAGCACGCCCCGGTCAGTTGAGCGACTGTTTTTTGCTTTTGACGAACGCACCCGGCTGACCCATCGGGACAGCGTGCAAGGCTTGCGGGAAGCAGAGGGGCGAATTCGTCATGCCGCGACTCTATCCGTTTTGCGCGGGTCACGTCAAGCGCGTCGACCCGTTGCACGCCGCCGTGTGTCCCATGCGGCGGGACACCAAGTCAAACGGCCACGGCACGCTCCAGCGCGGCAATGTCGATCTTGCGCATCGTCATCATGGCCTCCATGGCGCGTCGTGCCAGGGACGTGTCGGAATGGGTCACGAGATCGAGCAGCCGCTGCGGCGTGATTTGCCATGAGAATCCCCAACGATCCTTGCACCAGCCGCACGCCGATTCGGTACCGCCGTTGCCGACGATGGCATTCCAGTAGCGGTCGGTATCTTCCTGGGTTTGCGTGAGCACCATGAAGCTCACGGCTTCGTTCGGCGTGAACTCCGGACCGCCATTCAGGCCGACGAAGTGCTGGCCGAGCACCGTGAATTCCACCGTCAGCTCCTCGCCCTTGCCGATGCCAGGGATCGGGGATCGGTGAGCGGCGTCGACGTGGCTGTCGGGAAACGTGGCGGCGTAGAATTCGGCCGCCTCGCGCGCGTCGCCATTGAACCAAACACACGTGACGAGCTTCGTCATGTCAGTCTCCTGTGATGTGCCGCTCGCACCATTGGCCGGGCGGCAATGTCGATCTTTCCACCTCCCATCCTAGTCGACTCGCGCAGGATCCGGTAGGACCCCATGCCATCGACGTCGAAAACGGGATTGCCGGTCCTCGCGACCTTGGCGTCGGGGGGCTGCGCTGGGACGACGCCAGTGCCGGATCGTGAATCGTCATCCTGAATGTCAGGTATTGGAATTTCGCCGGGACGTCGCAAATTGACGGTGATGCGCGGTGACGAAAGTCGTGAATGTTTTTAATTCGCAATCCAATGGATTTATGGAAAACATGTGAATCATTTTTTAATTGAATGCGCATGTTTCTACTTGCGGGTACCTGTCTCATGCCCCGTGGTACGGTCGCCACGGGGCGAATCTTTGTGATTGCCAATTTGAATTGCTCAAGTGACAATCGGCGTCATCACCCGGTTTCGATTTCGAGATTCGGGGGGATCCGAGTGTAAAACAACCGATTTCTTGAGCAACACGGGCCGGGGCGGATACGCAACATATTGCGGTAATGTGCAAATATTGGAATCGTCGGGAGTTCGGCGAACGCTTCGTGTCCGTTCGAAATGAATGGAATTCGTAACAAAAGACGTTCTGGCAAGCTGCATGGAGCTGCTGCTGGACGCCGTATTTCTCGTCGATCGCACGGGCACACTTGTTTATGTGAGCCCGGCGAGTGCTGCCATCTTCGGTTACACGCCTGAGGAGTTGATGGGGCGTTCGATGCTCGAATTCGTCGCGAAGGATGATCGGGAGCGCACCATCGAGGAATCGAAACGCGTGATGTCAGGCGTTCCCCGAATCGGATTCGAGAATCGCTACGTGCACAAGGACGGCCACTATGTGCACATCATGTGGTCCGCCCGTTGGTCCGAAGCCCATGGACTGCGCATCGGCGTGGCGCGCGATATTTCCGCCAGGAAGCAGGCCGAGGCAATGCAGCGGGCGACGTATTCGATCTCCGAAGCCGCCCACGACGCGGCCGATATCCGCTCCCTGTGCCGGGCCGTGCATGACACCCTTTGCACGCTGTTTCCGGTCGAGGCGATGGTCGTGGGGACTTGTGACGCCGCTATCGGGTCGTGGGAAAAGGCGTATCAATTCCGCGAAAGTGCCGACGTTGCCTTGCTCGACTGGTCTCAGGCCCGCGCGCTCTCGGTGCGGGCGACGCACGGCCAGCAGCCCCTGTGGCGAATCATCGACGCCAGTCCCGCGGCAGCCGCAGACGCGTCGAACCTGTCGGTGTGCGCCACCGAGTTCTCACCTGATGGGAGTGACCTGGGTAAACATCCCGCCCTGGTGGTGCTGCCCATGCTCACGGCGCGGCGCGCGGTGGGCTCGCTCATGATTTACGGTCCGGCGGGCGCCTTGCAGGTCGACGCCGCGCAACGTTTGCTGGCTTTTGTCTGCGATCAGACGGCGCTGGCGATTGAGCGTAAGCAGCTCATCGACGACCTCTATCATGCCGCGAGATTCGATGAATTGACTGGACTGCCGAATCGCCGCACGTTTGGGGAATTCGTCGGGGAGGCGGTGAGACGCGCGCAACGCACCAACGGAAAGCTCGCGCTGCTGTTCGCCGATATCGACGGCTTCAAGGACGTCAACGACAGCCACGGCCATGCCGTGGGAGACCTGCTGCTGCGCGAAATCGGCGCGCGCATGAAGGCAGCCGTGGGCGAGGGTGGGTTCGTGGCGCGCTACTCGGGCGACGAATTCGTCGCGATTCTCCAGGACACCGAGATCGTCGAGCGCATCGACTTCGCGGTGACGCGCTTGCGCGCCGAGATCGAACAGGCCGTCGATGTCGGCGATGCCGCGGTGAGCGTGAGAGTCAGCGTGGGGGTGGCGGTGTTCCCGGACGACGGCGAATCGATGAGCGAACTCATCCGCATTGCCGATCAGCGCATGTACGCGAACAAGTCGGAGCGCAAGTCGGGCGGCCCGAGCTTTCTTGAGCGGTTGGTGTGAAGCGTTATTGCACGGCGCGGCTGACCGTACGATTTCGTGGTGATCGTCAGCCGAGTGTCTGCGTGGGCCACACCATTTCGATTTCGACGGCAATCGAGCGCGCCAGGCCGTCGAGGTCAGGGAACAGCGACGCATTCGTGACGTTCATCCGATAAAGCCATTTCATCGCGTCGGCGCGCAATGCCGATGGCAGTACGATCTTGCGCAGCAGCGGCTCGTCGCTTTCGTAACCGTCGAGAATTCGATGCAGCGGGCGGTCTATCACGCCCGGCAACACGAACGTCCCCGACTGGGCGATCAGGCGTCCGTCCATTTCCTCCGGCTCGCCGAACCAGACCACCTCGTTGTCGTTGCCGAGGAAGTATTTCTCCATGTTGCCTTTCACGCGCGGGTCGATCGTGTCCCGCGTGAGCCATGGCGCGTGACGCGGCCGCGCACGATCCGCATACAGCGCAGGTGTATTGAGCGCGAAGATTGCCGCGTCGGTCGTGGCGCGCTCCAGTGCGAAGAACGCGGCGACGAACGGGGATTTGGTGAAGTCGAGCAAGCGGGTCGGTGCGCCGTGGTGCTGCATCAGGCCGAGGCAGCGCAGATCGTCGTGCAGCAGCTCGGGCCAGGGCACGTGGTTGTGGGCCTTGCGGCGGAAGATGCGAATGGCGCGCGCTTCGCGGCTGCGCCACTGCTCCTTGTCCGACACATAGGCGTGGAGGTAGCGGGATAGCGAGCTTTGCAGGTGCCAGCGCTGGTCCTGCTGCCCGCGAAACGCCCATCCTTCAAAGCGCGAAGAGAGTTCCGTGAAATCCTTCCAGCTCTCGACGACGGTGGTGTCCATAGTGGGCGAAATCCTTGAGTCGGCCTGCAGCGATGCGCTGGGCGAAGCGTTCATGCCGGTTTTGTGAGCACGCCAACGCAGCGCCAGCGATGCGTGGCGTCGGCCACTATAGTACGGCGACCGTGACAGCTCAAGCATGCTGGCGTCGGCATCGTCGGGCGAATGACCGATGACGCCGACTTACGCTGCTCGGACCGGGGCGAGGTGGCGCGTGAGGGCTTCGAGGGCTGCGTCGGGCGTGATGTCGGAAGTGTCCAGCGTGATGTCGGCCAGCCGGTAAAGCGATTCGCGCGCGTCGAGCATGCGGTGGATGTGATCGAGGGCTTCGTTTCGCAAGGCCTCGGTGGCAATGCGTGCATCGTTCTGCCGCATGACACGCTGGAAGTGAACGTCGGGCCTGGCGCACAGCCACACCGTGCGGAAGGCGCGGAGCACGCGCTCGTACGTCGGCGCTTCCGACACGATGCCGCCGCCCGTGGCAAGCACCACGTGGTCATGTTCGGCAATGATCCGCTCGATGCACTGGCGTTCGATGCGCCGCATCGCCGCCTGACCGTAGAGCGTGATCACTTCGCCGATGGCAATGCCGGCCTCGCGCTCGACTTCCTTGTCCAGTTCGACGAAGGGCGCGCCAATGGCCTTCGCAAGCATTGGGCCCAACGTCGACTTGCCCGCGCCGCGAAGTCCGATAAGGGCGATGCGTCGCCCCGCACGGCGCCCGTCCGCGGGTTGTGGCACGACGATCTCGCGCCGCAGCCGCGAGAGCACTTCCGGCGGTTGCTGGCGCAAATATTCGACCAGGATGAGCAGATCGCCATCGTAGGCGGTGCGCTCGGCCACCAGCGTCTCCACGCCAACATTCAATGCTTCCGCCAGCTTGTGCAGTACGGCGAGCGACACGTTGCCGGTACCCGCTTCCACACGCGCGAGATACGGCAGCGAAACGCCGGACTGAGCGGCAAGTTGCTTACGCGTCATGCCGCGCTGCGCCCGCAGCGTGCGAATTCGCATGGCAAGCGACGCCAGGCGCGACGTCACGCCCGCACCGACGTCGTCGAGCTTGGTAGGCAGGTGCGCATCGGCAGGCAGTTTCGGCATGGGGCGGCAGGGATTCGAAGGTGTCGCGCGTAAATATACTATGGGATAGCTCGCTCGCGACAATCGTCCGGCGTTCGACGACCACGGTTCGTGATGAGTGTGCAGTAAATTTCATTTAATGGCGGATTATCCCTGTTAACCCTGAACTGCATTGCACAAATGGTGCAACGTAGAAAATATCTTATAAGATACTTTCCACGTTTCGGAGCCAATGCAGACATGACTTATTCCCACTTGCGAGTTCACGTCGAAGGCGCGATCGCTTTCGTGACGCTGGCGCGCGCCGAGAAGCGCAACGCCCTGTGCGACGCCGCCATCGATTCCCTTGAGGCCGCGTTCCGCGATTTCGACGACAGTGTGCGTGCCGTGGTGTTGAGCGGCGCGGGAGAGCACTTCTGCGCGGGGCTCGACCTCTCGGAGAACAGCACGCGCGACCCGATCGACGTACTGCGTGTCTCGCAGCGCTGGCACAAGGTATTCCACGAGATCCAGTTCGGGGGACGCCCGGTGATCGCCGTGTTGCATGGCGCCGTCATCGGCGGGGGCCTGGAGCTGGCGCTCTGTGCCCATGTGCGCGTTATAGAGCGAAGCGCGTTCTTCCAGTTGCCCGAAGGCAAGCGCGGCATCTTCGTCGGTGGCGGCGCGTCGGTGCGCGTGGCGCGGATTCTCGGGCCGGATCGCATGACGGAGATGATGCTCACCGGCCGCCGTTACGATGCGGCCGACGGCGAACGACTTGGCTTGGGGCATTACCTGACCGAAGCGGGCGAGGGGCTCGCCCTCGCCACGCAACTCGCACGCGACACGGCGCAGAACAGCCCGTTGTCGAACTGGGCGACGATTCACGCGCTTTCGCGCATCCATGACATGTCGATGGCCGACGGCTTGTTCACCGAGTCGGTGACCAGTGCGCTGATGCTCGCCACACCCGAAGCGCGAGAGCGCATGGAACGATTTCTCGGCCGCGCGTCGCGTTAATCGTGCGGCCCACCACGGAGACAAACGTGAAATACGACAACATCGAGCAGGTCGCGGTGATCGGCACTGGCGTGATTGGTGCGAGTTGGGCGGCGTACTTTCTGGCGCGCGGACTGCGCGTGAGCGCATGGGATCCGGCGCCTGGCGCACGAGAGCGCCTGCGCGAATCGGTGGATGCCCATTGGCCGACGCTCATTCGCATCGGTCTGTCGCCCGACGCGAACCGCGACGCGCTGACGTTTCACGACACGCTCGAGGGCGCGCTGTCGGGCGCCGGATTCGTGCAGGAAAGCGGTCCCGAACGTGAGGACCTCAAGCAGGAACTGTTTCGCAAGATGGACGCGGCGTTGCCTCCTGACGTGGTGATCGCATCGAGTTCGTCGGGGTTGCTGATGAGCCGGGTGCAATCCGTGTGCGCGCACCCGGGCCGCGTGGTGCTCGGGCATCCGTTCAACCCACCGCATCTGATTCCGCTCGTCGAGGTGATCGGCGGCGAGCAATCGTCAGCGGCGGCGATCGACACCGCGATGCAGTTCTATCGCGCAATCGGCAAGCGACCCATTCACGTGAAGAAAGAGGTCAAGGGGCATATCGCTAACCGGCTGCAGGCGGCGCTGTGGCGCGAAGCGATGCATCTGGTCGATACCGGCGTGGCGTCGGTCGGGGACATCGACGACGCCATTGCCTACGGCCCGGGCTTGCGCTGGGCAGCGCTCGGCCCGTTCCTGAATCTGCACCTCTCGGGCGGCGCCGGCGGAATCGCGCATCTGCTCGACCATCTGGGCTCGCCCATCGAGTCATGGTGGGCTGATCTGGGCGCGCCGAAACTGACCGATGCGCTCAAGGCGCGTATCACCGCAGGGGTGGAGGCCGAACTGGCGGGGCGCGGCAACGCGCGGCTCGAAGCCCAGCGAGACGCGATCATTCTCGGCATTCTCGCAAGCAAACCGTAGCGCCCGTCGGCGCGACGCCACGTCAATGTCGTCGGCCCGTCGGCCGATGAAGCGATTGAGCGAACGATTCAAGGAGACACGCATGAGCAAGCCGAAAGTCATTGTCACGATTGCCCCCACGGGGGGCATGGCCCACAAGTCGCAGAATCCGCACTTGCCCACGCAGCCCGACGAGATCGCACGCGACGTTTACGACTGCTACAACGCGGGTGCGAGCGTAGTGGCGATCCACGCGCGACGTCCGGGCGACGACGGTGCCACGTGCGATCCGGCGATCTACCGCGACATCAACCGCCGCATCCGCGACAAGTGCGACATCGTCATCAACAACTCGACCGGAGGGGGCGTGCATGGCGACATGATCGGACAGGCCGCCAACGGCTATTGGGAAATTCTGTGGGACGAGCGCATCAAGGGCATGGAGGCCGGCGCCGAGATGTGCACGCTCGATGCCACGACCATCATCGCGAGCTTCGGCGGCAAGGAGCTGCTCATGCACACCTCGCCCGAGCGCTGCAAGCAATTGGCCGTGGAGATGAAAAAGCGCGGCATCAAGCCCGAGTGGGAAGTGTTCAGCCCAACGCACATCGTGCAGGACCTGGCCACGCTTACCGCGGCAGGCTTCGACGAGGAGCCCTTTTTCGTGAACCTCGTGCTGGGCGTGCATCGCGGCTTTCAGAACGCCATGCCGTACACCCCGCGCATATTGCAGCAAATGGTCGACATGCTGCCCAAGGGGAGCATCTTCTGCGTATCGGGCATCGGTCCGGCGCAGTTGCCCTCGGCGATGAACTCCCTGCTGCTCGGCGGTCACGTGCGCACGGGCCTGGAAGACAACCTCTATTACGAACAAGGCGTGCTGGCGACCAACCAGCAGTTGACCGAGCGCATTGTGCGCATGGTGCGCGATATGGGCTACGAGCCCGCAACGCCGGCCGAAGCCCGTGAAATCATGGGCTTGCCGCGTAACCGGGAAGTGATGCCGGAGTTCGCCATGCGGTGAGTTTCAGCGGTGCGTAGTTGACTGTCCGGCCCCGATAACGAAAAGACAAGGAGACATGTCACATGGCGGCAAACCGATTCACACGCGGTATCGCATTCTCGCTGTCCACGCTCTCGCTTTGCGTGGCTGCATTGTGCGCTTCCACGCAGGCGGGCGCGCAACCGGCGGCCGTCACCATCGGCGTAACGCTCTCGAGCACCGGTCCCGGCGCGTCGCTGGGCATCCCGGAGAAGCAGGCCATCGGCATGCTCGCGCCCACGCTCGGCGGTCTGCCGGTGCGCTACATCGTGCTTGACGATGCCACCGATCCGACGACGGCGACAAAGAACGCGCGGCGTCTGGCCACGGAGGACAAGGTCGATGCGATCATCGGGTCGTCGACGACCCCCGCTTGTTTGGCCGTGGCGGCGGTAGCCGCCGACACGCGCACGCCGCAATTGGGGCTGTGTCCGTTCGTGCCGAGCGCGGCACAGATGCGCTACGTCTTCTCGCTGCCGCAGTCGGTGGCGGTGATGGCCGACGCGGTGCTCGACGACATGAAGGCCCACAAGGTGAAGACGCTTGGCTTCATCGGCTTCAGCGATTCGTATGGCGAAGCGTGGCTCAAGGACATTCAGGCGCGCGCGGGCGCAAGGCAGATCCAGGTTGCTCCGATCGAGCGCTACGCGCGTAACGATCAATCGGTCACTGCGCAGGCGCTCAAGATCATGTCCGCCAATGTCGACGCCGTGATCATCGCGGCGAGCGGCACGCCGGGGGCGTTGCCCATGAGCACATTGCGCGAGCGTGGTTACAAGGGGCGCATCTACCAGACGCACGGTGTCGCCAACAACGATTTCCTGCGCGTGGCCGGCAAGAGCGCCGAGGGGGTGATCCTGCCGGTGGGCAACATTCTGGTGGCCGAACAGTTGAGTCCCAACCACCCCGGCAAGGCCGTAGCCGCCGATTTCGCGAAGCGCTACGAGGCGCTGTACGGCGTCGGGTCGCGAAATCTGTTCGCCGGTTATGCCTACGATGCCTATCTGGTGCTCGATCGCGCGGTGGCGGTGGCCGCGAAGCAGGCGCAGCCGGGCACGCAGGCATTTCGCGACGCTCTGGTCTCGGCCATCGAGCAAACCCGTGGCCTTGCGGCAACGCACGGCATGATCAATGTCAACGCGCAGGACCATTCGGCTTATGGCGAAGATGGTCGTGTGCTCGTCACAGTCAAGGGCGGAAAGTGGACCATCGACTGAATCCCGCCTTCGCAGCGGCCGGCACGCCACGCCTCGCCCGGCCGGATATCGAGCGCGAGGCGCGCGCCGACGGCAGTTTCATCATACGGTCGCGTACCCCGCTGGGCGCGTACGCGCGAAGTCCTGCCGATTGGTTGGTGCAGTGGGCCGAGCGCACGCCCGACGCCGTGTTCGTGGCGGAGCGCGCGCAACCGGGTGAGCGTGGCCCGGGGTTGTGGCGGTGTGTGACGTATGGCGACGCGCTGCGCCGCGCTCGCGGCGTGGCGCAGGCATTGCTGGATCTCGGCATTGCCCGCGATCGCCCGGTCGTGATCCTGTCCGACAACAGTGTCAATCATGCATTGCTCGTGCTCGGCGCGATGATGGCCGGGCGTCACGCCGCCATCGTGTCGTCGGCGTATTCGCGAGTCGCGAAGGACATGAGCAAGCTGCACGGCATTCTCGCGCGTCTCGACCCGTCGATGATCTATGTGGAAGACGGCGATGCCTATGGGCGTGCGCTCGATGGCGCGCCGATCCGCTGCCCGATCGTCGCGACCCGCAATGGACGCGCGCAGTGGCTATGCTTCGATGCGCTGGCGGGGACTGCGGCGTCGGCGGCCGTCGACACCGCTTTCGCGCAGGTGCGGGCGGAGGACACGGCCAAGCTGCTGCTGACTTCGGGCTCGACCGGCAAGCCGAAGATCGTCGTCAATTCGCACCGCATGCTTGCCGCGAACCAGCAGATGATCGCGCAGTGCTGGCAGTTCGTTGATGAGGCCGCGCCGGTGGTGGTCGACTGGTTGCCGTGGAGCCACACGTTCGGCGCGAATCACAATTTCCATATGGTCCTGCGCAACGGCGGCGCGTTCTATGTGGATGACGGCCGTCCGGTGCCGGAGCTGATCGAGCGCTCGGTCGAGGCGCTGCGCGACGTATCGCCGACGTTGCACTTCAACGTGCCGAAGGGGTTCGAGGCGCTCGCGCCGTTCCTGGAAGACGACGACGCGTTCGCCGCCAGATTCTTCGCCCGACTGCAAGTATTGTTTTACGCGGCGGCGAGTTTGCCGCCCGCGCTCTGGCAGCGTTTCGAACGGCTCGCGTCGCGCCATTGTGAGACATTGCCGTTCTTCACGTCGGCATGGGGCGCGACGGAAACCTCGCCGCTCATCACCAGTGTGCATTTTCCGATTCCGGGTGCCGGCAACATCGGCGTGCCGGCGCCGGGCAACGAGCTGAAGTTCGTGCCCAACGGCGACAAGCTGGAAATGCGCGTGCGAGGCCCGGCGGTATTCGACCGCTATGCGGGCGATCCCGCCGCGACGGCGCAGGCGTTCGACGACGAAGGGTTTTATCGTACCGGCGACGCCGGTCGCCTGTCGGATCCCAGGGATCCGGGGGCCGGCGTGATTTTCGACGGCCGCGTCTCGGAAGACTTCAAGCTGACCAGCGGGACATGGGTCTCCGTCGGCGCGTTGCGCTTGCGAGCGGTCACGGCGCTCGCACCCTACGCGTCGGATGTGGTGATCGCCGGGCACGACCGCGACGAGATCGGTTTGCTGATCTTCCCGAGTCCGGCCATGCGCGCAAAGGCGGCGGAACTGGCTGCCAATGCCGCGCATGCCGGCAAGGCGATGGCGATGCATGGCGAGGTGCGTGCCGCGATTGCGTCCGCGCTGGACCAACTGGCTCAGGACGCGGGCAGTTCGCAGCGCGCGGCGCGTGCGGCGATACTGGCGTCGCCGCCCTCGCTGGAGTTGGGAGAGATCACCGACAAGGGCTACGTCAATCAGCGCGCGGTGCTCAATTTGCGTGCGGACGATGTCGCGAGACTGTATTCGACGTGCGAGTCGGTGATTCGCCTGCCGCAGGTCTGACGCGTTCGGCCGCCCACAGGCGACCGACAGGCACGCGTGGGGATGCGAGCGCGCCGGTGACACAACGTGTACCGGCGCGCCAAGCCTTCATTGCCCGGGACGACGTCGCTCAGGCGAGCGCGTCACCGTGGCTTTCCGGCAGGAAGAAGTACACGATGACGGCAGCGAGCAGGAAGAATCCGGCCGTCGCTCCCAGGGCGGCGCTCACGTTTTCGCCGCGCGAGAGCAGGCCGACCGCGGCCGGCGCGAGTGCGCTGGCCGCACGCCCGGTGTTGTAGATGAAGCCTTGGGCGGTGGCGCGCACCTGCGTCGGAAACATCTCGGCGAAGGTCGGGGCGAAGCCGCTGTAGAACCCCGTGCCGAAAAACGCCACGACCGGGCCGAACGCCAGCAGGAGCAGGGGCTCGCGAATCGCCACGTAGAGCGGCACGGTGACCGCCGACACGATGAAGAAGAGCAGGAACGACTTGCGGCAGCCGATGCGATCGGCGATGTAGCCGAAACACACGAAGCCGGCTGCCGCACCGATCTGCATGATGACGATCCAGGTGGTGGAGCGCAGCAGGTCGAAGCCCGGTCCGCCCTGCTCGACGGGCGTGGCGAGATATGCCGGAATCCACGTGAACAATCCCCAATAGCCGCACATCGCCGCCGCCGTGAAGGCCAGACCGACAAGCGTGCTGCGGGCGTACGGACCGAAGAGCATGCCCAAGGTCTGTCCCAGCGTGAGACGCACGCGTTGCTCGCGCCAAATGGCCGGCTCCTCGACGTGGCGACGGACCCAGAACGCCAGCACCGTCGGCAGCAGGCCGAACGCGAAGACCCAGCGCCAGCCGAAGTACGGCAGGATGACGGCGGCAACGATCGCGGCGGCCGCGTAACCGACGGCAAACGCGCTCTGCACCCACGCCATGACTTTCGCGCGATGCTCGGCGGGCCACGTCTCCGTGATGAGCGCGGCGCCGGCCGACCACTCGCCGCCGATCCCAAGTCCGAGCAGGAAGCGGAAGACCAGCAGTTGTGTTACCGAGTCGGCGAAGCCGCACAACGCCGTGCCGATGGAGTAGCACAGGATCGACAGAATCATCGAACGGGTACGGCCGATGCGATCGGCGAGGAATCCGAAGAACAATCCCCCGAAGGCCGTGGCCAGCAGCGTGAGCGAGGCGATCATGCCCGCCACCCCCTTGTCAAAGTGCAGATCGGCGCTGATGTAGCGAATCACCATCGCGAACAGCATCAGATCCATGATGTCGAGCATCCAGCCGATATACGCCGAACCAAATGCCCGCCATTGCGCGGGGCTCGCGCCGCGATACCACGGCCGGCGTGCCCCGCCCGCCGCTTTCAGGGCGGTCGTGCCAGTGTCCATTCTTGTCTCCTTCATGAACGTCATCGTTATACCATTCGTCATGTATCGTTTATCGATACGCGTGGGAATGATTTCGTTTGAATGTTAGCAGGACATTTCAGAATATGGCGTCGTGGTAAACCATAAATGGTGCTTGCTGTATCGATGAACGATACTACGTATCCGCATTGTCTCGATGGTCGGGGCAAGCAATGGGTTACAGGAGATCGAGAAGTGAAGCCGTTTCAATTGCGTTTGTACGAAGACGTCATTGCGCCGAACCATGCGCCTGTCTATCTGCCGGCGGCGAGGCGTGCGATTTTTGTTGTGCGTGGCGACGTCGCCATCGAGTTCGAGGCGGGGGCGCAGCATCATCCGGCGCACACGGCCTGGCTGGGCGAAGACGATGTGGCACTGAACGTGGGCGGCGAAGGCGCGACGCTGTGGCGCTGGGAGCTGATGTCGGGCGATGCGCCGACGCCGGGCGAGATCGCTTCCGCGCCGGGGGCGTCGTCGACGCTCAAGCTGGCTGCACCGATCGAGCTGGACCCGCGGCAGCGCTGGCTGATGCGGTGCGACAAGGTACAATTCCCCCCCGGCGGCGTGGCGCATACGCACGTGCATCAAGGGCCCGGTGTGCGCTGCACGCTCGAGGGCGAGATCACGATCGAAACGCTCGGCGCGTCGCATACCCACGGGCCCGGCGAGGCGTGGCTCGAGTTGGGGCATGCGCCTGTGCTCGCGCCCACGACCGAGGCGCGGGACACGACGTTCATCCGCTGCTTCATTCTGCCGCGGGCCTGCCGGAATCGCAGTTCGATCCGTTACGTCAACGCCGAAGACGCGAACAAAAACAAGCCGCAGCGCTACCATGTGTTCGGCGAGCGTTTCATCACGCTCGACGCACAGTAGTCACCGTGCGGCGACAGTGACAAAGGACACGCAGTGAAGCCATCGAAGGACACCCCGAACGACGCGATACCCAGCGCGCAGGCTGCCGCCACGACGCTGCCGAATTCGTCCAGCCATGGCGAGGTGGGCGGCGATGAACTCAATACGTCGTCGACTTCCGTGATTTCGCTGCGCATTCTGGAGTTGCTGGCCGAGCGCAATGCCGAATGCGGGGTGACGCATCTGGCCGAAGCGCTTGGTGTGCCCAAGGCGCGCGTGCATCGTCATCTGACGGCGCTGCGTCAGGAAGGGTACGTGGTGCAGAACCCGCGCACCAGCCGCTACCGCATCGGCTGGCGCCTGTTCCTGCTGGGCCAGAAGCTCGTCAAGCAGTTCGATGTGGTGGGGCTGGCGCGCCCGGTCATGGAGGAGTTGCGCGATGCCGTGGGGCAGACCATCGTCATCAGCTCGTTCACCGAGAAGGATGTGGTCGTGCTCGACGTCATGCGTGGGCGCAGTCCGTTGGAGATCCTGCTGCACCCGGGCACGCAGTTCAAGTTGCACAGCGTGGCACAGGGCAAGATCGCCCTGGCATTCGGTCCGCCCGATCGACGTGACGCCGTCCTGTCAGGCCCCCTCGAAGCCTGCACGCCGCATACGATCACCGATCCGATGCGGCTCTCGCACGAACTCGCGCTGGTGCGCGAACGCGGCTGGGCCGACGCACCGGAGGAAGTGTTCCTCGGTGTGAACGCGTTGGCCGCGCCCATCGTGCAGGACGATGGGTCGCTCTTCGGCACCCTCGCCATCGTCGGCTCGATTCATTACTTGCCGGCGCATCCCAATCCGCAAACGGTGGCCGCGCTGACCGACGCCGCGCGGCGCATCTCGCGCCTGCTGGGGGGCGCTCGCGGCAATTGACCCTCGCGTCTGCCGTCGCCGCGTCGGCATAAGGGCGCGCATCAGACGGCAGCCATTCGCATGGCGCCGCCGCAGAGTAGGCGCTGGTCGCACGCCGCGTGGGAAGCATCGACATCGGTTTGCATGCCCGCGACGACTATCTCGCGCGTTACGGCCAGCCTGCGTCGCTGCCGATCTGGCGCACCACGCGGTCATCGGTTTCGATCGGATGACGCCGTTTGTGCGGGAGGCCACTCGGCGCTTTCCCAACGGGACGCGAGCGCGTTTCGCGTTTCGTGCCGACAGTGATCTGGCGCAACTCGCGATGCTTCGCGCCGGGGACGGGATCGGCGCTTGCCAGGTGCCGCTCGCGCGGCTCGCATGTCACGCGTGTCGATTCTGCACCGCAATGGGGAAGATTCGTGATATACAATATATCAAAAATATCGACAATCACGAGACAATCACCGCGCCATGTTCGACGCTTCCTTGTTTGGCCGCATGTCCGCAGACGTCCTGGTGCCGGCTTCCCGCGCGGCGGAGGCGGGGCAGGCGGAGTCCGGCACGCCTTCGAGTTCCCCGTCGGCCCTTGCCGCATTACCTCCCGGGCGGCACCCGCTCGGCCTCAGTGAGACGCGCGACGCCGTACTGTATGTGCCGCCGGATCTGCCGACGGACCAACCGGTCGCACTTTTCGTCATGTTTCATGGTGCGGGCGGGTTCCCCGAGAAGGTGTTGCCGCACATCGAACCGCATGCCCGGCAACACAAGTTTCTCGTGCTTGCTCCGCATTCGACCTTTCCGACGTGGGACATCGTGATCGGCGGCAACGGCCCCGATCTCGAGCGTCTCGAGCAGGCGCTGCGCATCGTGGCGCAGCGGTATCGCATCGATGCTGGCCGAGTGGCGTTCGCGGGCTTCTCCGACGGCGCGAGCTACGCGCTGTCGATCGGCGTGACGAATGGCGATATCGCGAGTCATGTCATTGCCTTCTCGGGCGGCTTCATGTCCATTTTCATGCAGGAAGGACAGCCGCGCATCTTCGTCGCGCACGGCCTGATCGACGAACAATTGCCGATTGCGACCAGCGGTCGCGCAAACGCGCAAAAGCTCAAGGCGGCAGGCTACGACGTGGAGTACGTCGAATTCGATGGGTTGCACATCATCGAACCGGGCGTCGTGGCACGCGCCATCGATTTCTTCCTCGCCTGACACGCGCGCTGCCACAACGCGCAGCACGCACGGGCAACACCGCCTTACGGGGAGTGCCGTTCATGGATTTCGAAATTCCCGAGTCACTGATTCATCCCTTGCTGCAACTGATCGGCGCCGATTCCGCGCTGGGCAAACAACTGACCGCCTATGGTGTGTGCCGGGGCAACATGATGGTGTCGAGCGAGTGGTTCGACGCCAAGTCGCTCAACACGCTCTACCTGCTGTGCAAGACGCAGAACGAACGCGCGTTGATGTTCCAGATGCTTGCGCTCGATAATGCCTACAACGCGCCGCAGGCACGCGTCATCCCCAGCCTGGACAAGCTGGTGCCAGGCCTCGTCGCCTACCTCGCGCGTGACGTCATCGACGGCTGGCTGTACCAGCGCCATCGCGACGGCGCGTTGTTGCCATGGCTCGTGCGGCGCCTGCGCTACGTGGAGCCGGAGCAGGGCGCGCCGTATGTCGTCATCGACATGCTGGCGAACACGATGCAGTCGGCCAACTCGAACCTGACGGAGCAGCGCTTGCGCCGTTCCGGCATGACGACCTCGCTCGTTTTCACGCGCGACGACATCGCCAATCGCACGATTCCCGAATTGCTGGCCGAGTTCGGTTTCTACAAGGAGTGTGCCGAGTTCAAGCACGAGTACGAGCAGCACGCGCAACGCTTCCTGAAAGTGCAGCGCGCGTTCGGCGCGCAATTCGTCATTCGTCGCGCGGCGTTCTCCGTCGATCCGAAGGGGGTGACGGAACTGATTCGCGTGGTGGACGGTACGGCGGCCAGGTGCGTGAACGACGAAGAGCGGCTCGAGCGCAACTTTGAGATGGCGTGCGATGCGGACTTCTGGCGCAACGCCGAAATCGACCGGGCATTCGAGACGATACCGCTGCATTGCTATGTGCACGTGTTTCATCTCGACTGGCATCGCAATCTCTGGGTACACGTGCAGAACATGACCGAGTACGAGTACCAGCCGGGGCTGCGCGACAAGCTCGTGCTGCCGTCGCACCATCATGACCTGATCGACATCCTCACGTCGAACATGAACGTGATGATGCCGGACTTCGTGCCCGGGAAATCGGGCGGCGCCACGATTCTGTGTCAGGGAGCGCCCGGATTGGGCAAGACCCTGACGGCCGAGATCTACTCGGAGGTCGTGGGCAAGCCGCTGTATCGCGTGCACTCGGGGCAGTTGGGAACCACCGCCGCGTCGGTAGGAGCCACGCTCATGACCATCCTGCGCCGCGCCATGCGCTGGAACGCGATCCTGCTGCTCGACGAGGCCGACGTGTACATCCGGCGCCGCGACAACGATTTGGAGCACAACGCCATCGTGGCCGAATTCCTGCGCTCGCTGGAGTACTTCCACGGCTTGCTCTTCATGACGACGAACCGCAGCGGCGATGTCGACGACGCCATTCTGTCGCGCTGCATCGCGACGATCCACTACGATACGCCTTGCCCCGAACACGCGCGCCGGCTTTGGCGCATGCAGGCCGAGCAGGTGGGGGCGTATCTCGACGACAGCCTGATCGAGACGTTGGCGAGTCGTTATCCGAAGGCCAGCGGGCGCGACATCAAGGAGCTCATGAAGCTCGCCAGCCGCTACTGCAAGGTCAAGAACATTCCCTACACGGAAGAGGTGTTCCGGCTGTGCGGCCTGTTTCGCGGCTACGACGCGTGACATGTCCCGGCGGCGAGCACTGCGCGCTCATCAGGGAAAATCATGACACCTCGCAGCATGGTCATATGCGGGAAAACTAGAGGCGCGCGAGGGCGCAGGTCTGGCTATATTGGAGCCGGACCGGCGCCGGCCTGACAGCGTGCCGTGGGTGCAAGCGCGCCCGGGCGCGTGCGCTCATGAGGTTGCTGCGCCGCGCCATTTCATCGGCACGGCAAGGAGATGCAGTGGAGACGCATGGTGAACTGCACCGGGCAATTCTGAACAATATCCCGGACCAGGCCTGGCTCAAGGACACCGAATCGCGGTACATCCTTGTCAACGACGCCTTCATGGCCGCCTGCGGCCGCACGGAAGCCGAGATCATCGGTCGCACACCGGACAAGGTCTGGACTTCCGAATGGGGGCGCGTATATCTGGCGACCGACAGGGCGGTGGTGGCCAGTGGCGTGCGACGCCGCTACGAGGAAAGCCGGCCCGGGCCGGACGGTGCTCCGCACTGGTTCGATACGGTCAAGATGCCCGTGCGTGACGCGCACGGTCGCATCGTCGGCACTGTCGGCATTTCGCGCGACATCACCGATCGCAAGCGCTCGGAAATGGCGCTGCTCGATTCCCGCGCACAGCTGCGCCAACTCTCCGCCTACCTGCAGACGGTGCGCGAGGCGGAGCGCACACGGTTGTCTCGCGAACTGCATGACGAACTCGGTCAATGGCTCGGCGGCCTGCGCCTCGGGCTAAGCTACCTCGAGACCGAGCCCGACGCGTCGGCGCATGATCGGGCGGCGCACATCCAGATGCTCAAGGGCCTGGTCGACGAGACGATCGATGCGGTGCACCGCATCGCCGCCGACCTGCGACCGGCCGTACTTGACGAACTCGGTCTGCACGCCGCGCTCGAATGGCTCACCGAGACGTTCTCGCAGCGTCACGGCCTGCCCTGCGAGCTGGTCATGCCCGAGACGGTGACGGCGTGCCTGGACAGCGAGTGCAGCACGGCCATTTTCCGGATCGTGCAGGAGTCGCTCACCAACGCGAGTCGTCACGGACAAGCGTCGCATGTGCGCGTGGTGTTCGATCTGCGCGACGGCCACTGCCATGTGAGCATTGCCGACGACGGCCGCGGCATGGATACCTCGCAGGCGAGCCATGGTCAGCGCCTCGGCCTGATGGGCATGCGCGAGCGCGCAATGATGCTCGGCGGTGCGTTCGACATCGAAAGCGCGCCCGGACAGGGCACGTGCGTGAGCGTCCGTATCCCGGCCCGCCCGGCCGCCGGAGTGACGAATCGTCCCGACGCGTCGAATGCCGCGACAATCACCAACGGAGTGGGGTGGTCATGCGAGTGATGATTGCCGATGACCACGCGATCATTCGCGATGGCCTGAAGAAGATCATTTCCACGGCGCCCGACATGCGCGTGGCGTCCGAGGCCGTTGATGGCAATGACGTCCTGAATCGACTGCGCCTGAGCGCCGTCGACGTGTTGCTGCTCGACATGTCGATGCCCGGCAAGAGCGGCATCGCACTGATCGCCCAGATCAAGGCCAGCTATCCGGCACTGCCGATTCTCGTGCTGAGCATGTATCGGGAATCGCAGTACGCGGTGCAGGCGATTCGTGCCGGCGCGGCCGGCTACCTCACCAAGAACGCCGAGTCGGAGCAGTTGATGAGCGCCATCCGGCGTGTGGCGCGCGGGGGCACCGTCGTCTCGCCGCTGGTCGCCGAAAAGCTCGTCCGACAACTGCAGCAGCCTGCCGAAGCGCTGCCGCACACACGGCTCACCGCACGCGAATTCCAGATTTTCCAGATGCTGGTCGAAGGCAATGGCATCAACGACATCGCCCGATGCCTGTCCCTCTCCGCCAAGACAGTCAGCACCCACAAGGCGAACATCCTGACCAAGCTGGACATCCCATCGACCGCGGGACTGGTGCACTACGCCATCGAGCACGGCCTGATCGTCGCCGGCACCGACGCCTGATGCCGCGGCGCGCACGACGCGCCCGGCCATCCTCCTTCCCGCACTTTCGCATGCTGCAGCGCGTCTAGGGAAATTCCTAGACGAAAACCAGCAAATCCCGATGCCCCTTCCGCGGGCGCGCTTCTAATCTTGCTTCAAGCCCCGATGCGAAACAGGCGCGATCAGCGCCGGCTGCGCGGCCGGGGCACGCTTGCATTGCCACCCGGCCGGCGTTCGCCAGCATATCCGTTCAATTCTGTGAAGTAAGGAGACCGCACCATGCATGTGGACCTGCTGATCAACAACGTGTGCGTGCGCGACGACGCGCCGCTCGTGGACATCGCGATCGAGGGCGGACGCATCGCCGCGATGGAGCCGGGCATCGACGCCAGCGCCGACGAGCAGATCGACGCACAGGGCCGTGCCGCCATTCCCGGGCTCATCGAGGCACATCTGCATCTCGACAAGGCCTTGCTGCACCGCCGCCTGCCCGCGCGTTTCGGCACGCTCGACGAAGCGATTCGCGTGACCGGCATTCTCAAGAGCAAGCAGGAGCGCGAAGACGTTCTCGATCGCTCGCGCCAGGTGCTCGACATGGCGATCAGGAACGGTACCACCGCCGTGCGCGCTCACCCGGACGTCGACCTGATCCAGGGGCTGATCGGCGTGGAAACACTGCTCGCGCTCAAGGACGAGTACGACAGCCTGCTCGATTTGCAGATCGTGGCGTTTCCGCAAGAAGGCATTCTCAAGTCGAAAGGCACCTACGAGCTGATGATCGATGCCTTGCGCATGGGGGCGGACGTGGTCGGCGGATGCCCTTACAACGAATTGAACTGGGACGACACCCGTCGCCACATCGACATCGTGTTCGAGCTCGCGCAGCGCTTCGACGCACCGATCGACATGCATGCGGATTTCGCCGACGACACCAGCGATCAACGCTTCGCGGCGATTTCCTACATTGCCCGGAGAACCATCGACACCGGTTATCAGGGGCGCGTTTCGCTCGGGCACGTGACGAGCCTCGGCGCACTCGACAACGATGCGCTCGCGCCGGTGATCGAACAGATCCGGCTGGCCGGCATCAGCATCGTGACGCTGCCGGCGACCGATCTGTATCTGGGCGGACGCAAGGACAGGCAGAACCCGCGGCGCGGCCTGACGCCGGTCAAGGCGTTACACAGCGCCGGTGTAAACGTGGCGTACTCGTCGAACAATGTGCGCAACGCGTTCACGCCCTTCGGCAAGGCCGACATGCTGCAGATCGGCAACCTGCTCGCGCACGTGGCCCAGTTCGGAGTGCCGGAGCATCAGCAGGCGATTCTCGACATGGGCACGTACAACGCGGCGCGTGCCATCGGGCTGTCGCAAGACTACGGCATTGCGGTGGGCAAGCAAGCCGATCTCATCATTCTCGATACGTTCAGGGTGGCCGATGCGCTGCTCGATATCCCGCCACGCCTGTGGGTGATCAAACGCGGCCGCATCACGGTCGTGACGCGGCACAGCTGCGAGATTCACCGGCATTCATGTTGTTGTGCGCAGTGAAGTTCCTACATAACTCAAGGAGACAATCATGAAGAAGCTGCCTGCGGAAGTCGTCGCCTCATTGCTTGCAGTCACCACCATCCCCATCGCGATGTTGCCCTTGCACCTGCCGCCATGGGCGATCTTCATCAGTTGGGCTGCCACCTTTGCAATGGGAGGGCCGACGCCGGTCAACCTCAAGCGCATCTGGGCGACGCTGCCCGTCGGCGCATGCTTCGCGTTTCTCATCGTGCTGGGGTTCAGGCAGGCGGCCACGCAGTTCAGCGGCAACGCCCTGGTGCTCGCCGAGATGGCGATCCTGTTTGTCGGCAACGGATCGATGATGGCGCTCGCGCGCATTTTCCCTCAGCTCAACTTCATTCCCGGCATGTTCTTCGGGTTCGCCACGTACTTCGCCACACTGTTCGGCGGCTTCGGCCCGGTGGCGCAAGACCCATATGCCGCGCTCGGCGCAGCCGTGGCGATGAACGCGCTGGGCCCGGTGTATGCCTGGATCAAGGAGCGGTACTCGGCACCGGAAGTTACGCATCCACGCCTCTGGAAGGGCTGGAAGGCGGAAGTCTGATTGAGGGGAGACGGCATGACGTTCACACAAATTGTCACGGCTCTGACGGGCGCCACCGGCGACGCCGCCAGTCCGATGCGGCGCAACTTTCTGATGGGCACGGCGGCGCTGGCCGGTAGCGCGGTACTGCCGGTTGCCGCTGCCGAGGCGGCCGAAGCGGTGGGCACCGCCCCGGCGACCCTGCGCGCCGAAGTCGACGTGCCGGCCGGTCCGCGTCTGGCGCAGTCCACGCGCGGCATGGTCACCAGCCCGCACGAACTGGCAAGCGAAGCCGGGCTCGAGGTGCTGCGCGCGGGCGGCAACGCCATCGAGGCGGCGATCGCCATCGGCGCGGTGCTGAGCGTTACCTACCCGCACTTCACCGGCCTGGGGGGCGATGCGTTCATGGTGATCAGCGATAGCGACGGCAATGTGCGTACGCTCTCGGGTATTGGGCAGGCGCCGGCGGCGTTGCCGGTGGGGTTGTCGTCAGGCACCCCGATTCCGGTGCGGGGGCCGGGCGCCACCCTCACAACGGCGGCCACCGTCGCGGTTTGGGACAAGGCATTCGCGCTCAGTCGCGATCAATGGGGGGGACGGCAGGCATGGTCGTCGCTGTTCGCGCGCGCCACGGAGTATGCCGCGAACGGCTTTCCCGTCACACCTTCGCAGCACTTCTGGCAGACGTTTCGTGCCAACGACATCGCCGGATGGGAAGGCTTTTCCTCCGTCTTCATGCCGAACGGGCGGGTGCCTCAGGCGGGCGAGCGATTCCATCAACCGGCGCTCGCGCGCAGTCTGGACAGCATTGCCACGCATGGCGGACGGGAATTCTACGAAGGCGACCTCGCCGGGCGCATCGCCGCGGGGCTCAAGAAAGTCGGTTCGCCATTGCGAGCGAGCGATCTGGCGAACGCCGTGGCGCGCGAGGAAGTGCCGTTGCGCGTTGCCTATCGCGATGGCGAACTGCTCGGGCTGCGGCCGCCCACTCAGGGGGTGACCACCCTCGAAATCATGGGCATTCTCGACCGGTTCGATCTGAAGTCGATGCCGGAGGGCAGTGCCGACTATTATCACGTGCTGGTCGAGGCGGTGAAGCTTGCCTTCATCGATCGAAACCGCTACGTGGCCGATCCGGACTTCGGCGACGTGCCGGTCGACCGGCTGCTCTCGAGTCCGACGCTTGACGCGCATGCCCGCAGCATCCACATGAATCGCGCCATGCCGTGGCCGCACGTGTACCGCACCGGCGACACGGTGTACATCGGTGCAGCCGACGGCCAGGGCAATTGCGTGAGCATGCTGCAAACGGTGTACTTCGACTGGGGAAGCGGTGTGGTGCTTGGCGACACCGGCGTGCTGTGGCACAACCGGGGTGCCGCGTTCAGTGTCGATCCGAAGAGCCCCAACGCCCTGCAACCCGGCAAGCGGCCATTTCACACGCTCAATCCGGGCATGTACCTGAAGCAAGGCCGCCCGCAACTGTTGTATGGCACGCAAGGGGCCGATGGGCAACCGCAGACGCTCGCCGCCGTGCTGACGCGCCTGATCGATTACGGGATGGACCCGCTCACCGCACTGCGTCGCCCGCGGTTCCTGCTCGGCAGAACGTTCTCCGACAGCCGCGACAGCCTCAAGCTCGAACAGGACGCGGGCGACGAGGTCTTCGCCGCGCTGGCGGCGCGGGGCCACGAGATCAGCCCATTACCACCCCAAAGTCAGTTGGCGGGGCATCCCGGGGCGATTCGTCTCGGTCCGCACGGACAGATGACGGGGGCGCACGACCCGCGCAGCGACGGGCGGGCCCTGGGCCTTTGACGCGTGGCGTACCCCTGCACGGCTTCGCCGTGTCGTGTGCCTGGCCACGCAGCAATCGCCAGTTGTCGGACGAGCGCCGTGCGTGATACAAGAGATGCCATCCATTGCAATGGTAAATAGATCACATGGCTGGCAGTGCAAAATCGAATCGCCCGATTTTCGATCTGGATCTGTTGCGCTCGATCATGATGGTGGTCGACTGCGGCAGTTTCACCACGGCGGCGGCGCGCCTGCATTCGACACAGTCCACCGTGAGTCAGAAGGTGCGACGCCTCGAGGACATGGTCGGGCACAAGCTGCTCGAACGCGGCAACCGCGAGGTGCATGTCACCGATGCGGGGGAAATGTTGCTCGGCTTTGCCAGGCAGATGCTCGCGCTCAACGACCAGATGTTCGAAGCGCTCTCTGGCGCGGTCGTGGCCGTGACGGTGCGTCTGGGCGTGCCGGAGGACTTCGCGACGGGTGCGACCACGCAGGTGCTCGCTCGCTTCAATCGTCAATATCCGCAAGTCAAGCTCGAGGTCACGAGCGGTCTGAGCCGGGACTTGTTGGGCAGCTACGATCGCGGTGAACTCGATCTGGTGCTGGTCAAGCAGCGCCGCAACAGTCGGGAAGCGGTGGCCAGCCGGCCGGAGAAGCTCGCATGGATCGACAGTGCGAAGCATCCGTCGTTCGCTCTCGATCCGGTGCCGCTCGTCACGTTTCCGACACGCGGTCTCTACCGCGATGACATGATCCATGCGCTCGAGTCGATGGGGCGCAACTGGCGCATCAGTTTCACGAGTTCGAGCCTGAGCGGTATCCAGGGAGCGGTGGCCGACGGAATGGGGATCAGCCTCGTGCCTCCGCGGGCGGTTTTGCCTGGGCACGTGGTGCTGGGCCGCGCGCAAGGGTTGCCGGTGATCGATGCGTTCGAGCTTGCGATTTTCCACCGCCCGAGCGCCGACCCCATGGTGGGTGCGCTGGCGAAGGTGCTGGCGGGAATGCTGGACACGAGAGCGCGCGCGCCGAAGTGAGCGACGCGCGCGTGTCGGGCGATGCGGGCCCGGCTGTGCCGGTTTGCCCGATTACTTCGATTGGGCGCCCAGCGTCAGGTTCATGTGACGGTTGACGTCCTTGTACAGCAGGTAGCGGAACGGGCCCGGGCCGCCCGCATAGCAGGCCTGCGGGCAGAAGGCGCGCAACCACATGAAGTCACCGGCTTCGACTTCCACCCAGTCCTGGTTCAGGCGGTAGACGGCCTTGCCTTCGAGCACATACAGTCCGTGCTCCATCACGTGCGTCTCCGCAAACGGAATCACGCCACCCGGTTGGAACGTCACGATATTGACGTGCATGTCGTGGCGCATGTCCTGAATGTCGACGAAGCGCGTGGTGACCCAGCGACCGTCCGTGCCCGGCATCGGGATCGGCTCGACGTCCTGCTCGTGCTTCACGAACGGCTCGGGATATGGCAGACCGTCCACAGCCTGATAGTGCTTGCGAATCCAGTGGAAACGAGCGGTGCCCTGGCTGAGGTTGCGCAGTTGCCACTCGGTGGCCGGCGGAACGAACGCATAGCCGCCCGGGGCAAGCGTGTTTGCCTTGCCCTGGATGGTGACGGTGATCTCGCCCTCGACGACGAACAACACGCCTTCGGCCTTGTCGTCCTGCTCGGGCTTGTCGCTGCCGCCACCGGGGCCGACTTCCATGATGTACTGCGCGAACGTTTCGGCAAAGCCGGAAAGCGGCCGTGCCAATACCCACAACCGGGTGTTGTCCCAGAACGGGAGATGACTGGTGACGATATCGCGCATCACCCCCTTCGGAATGACGGCATAGGCTTCGGTGAACATGGCGCGGTCGGTGAGCAGTTCCGTCTGGCCGGGATGCCCGCCGTGAGGCGCGTAATACGTAGTCTTCGACATGGTTGATGGCTCCTGATGCATTCTGTTTTTCTCCCCAACGCTCGTCGCGGGGCCCGTAGGCGACGATCCGCACCATGGGGGCGCGCGGATCGCTTCACCTTGGCGCGACGAACGAGAATGGCGTCGCGGCCTCGCGCAGGCCGCGACATCGCGCATGACAGTCAGGTCGGGGTGGACCCTGCTGTGTCCCGCAACAGGGCCGGATCGAGCGCGAGTGGCGTCGGACCGCCCCAGTAACGTCCGTGACGAATCACCGCGCGCGCGGCCGGTGCGGCGGCCACGGCCGCAGCGGCGTTCGGTGCGTCGAACATGAGGAAACTTGCCTCATTGCCGGCGCGCAGACCGTAATCCGTTTTGCCGATGACCACGGCGGCCGATTCGGTCGCCATGTCCAGTGCCACGTGCAGGGCGTCGTCGGTGTAGAAGCCGGAGCGGTAGCCGATGAGCATGGCGCGCTGGAGCATGTCGCCGTTGCCGTACGGCCACCAACTGTCCTGAATGTTGTCGTTGCCCGTGAAGACGCGCACGCCCGCTTCGCGAAGGCGCAGGATCGGCGGGAATGCACGATCGCCGGGGGCGTTGGTCATGATCGACACGCCGGCGTCGGCAAGCGCCCGGGCTACGGTGTCGAGCGCTCCCGCACCGATGTCGCCCAGTGCGTAGGCATGGCTCACCGAGACGCGCCCGTGCAATCCGGCGGCCCGCGTGCGAGCGGCGATGCGATGTAATTGCGCCAGGCCGATGTCGCCGGGTTCGTGCAGGTGGATATCGATCTTCGTGCCGTGCCGCTCGGCGATGCCGAAGATCACGTCCAGCTGACCGTGCGCATCACCGTCGAGCGTGGTCGGATCGATGCCGCCCACGACCTGGACGCCCTCGCGCACGGCGGCTTCGAGCACCGCTGCGGTGCCGGGGCAACGGATCACGCCGGCCTGGGGGAACGCCACGAGTTCGATGTCGAGCAACTCGCGCCATTTGTCGCGCATGGCCATGACCGCTTGCAAATGCGTGAGGCCCGTGCTGGCATCCACGTCCACGTGACAGCGCATGGCAAGCGTGCCGAACGATACACACTGACGCATGAGCGCGTCGGCGCGATCTTCCATGGGGGCGGCGTCGGCAATTTCCTGCTTCTCGGCGGCCAGCCGCTCGCGCAGTGTCGAAACGGGGCGGTGCGGTCGCCAGCGATCGCCCACGAAGCTTTTGTCCAGGTGGATGTGGCCGTCGACGAAGCCGGGCAGCACCAGCTTGCCTTGAAGATCGATGACCTGAGCGTGGGCGGTGTCGGGCGTTTGCGGACCAACGTAGGTAAAGCGACCGTCGCGCGTAGCGAGGGACAGGGGGCTGCCGTCGGCACCGACGGCACCAGCGAAAACGCGGTAAGTCATGGAACGGCCTCTGTTGCATGCCCCTGGCCTCGCTGGCGTTGTGTGACGTGGCGCCAGT
The DNA here is from genome assembly GCF_902459575.1 of Pandoraea morbifera. Classification (NCBI taxonomy): domain Bacteria; kingdom Pseudomonadati; phylum Pseudomonadota; class Betaproteobacteria; order Burkholderiales; family Burkholderiaceae; genus Pandoraea; species Pandoraea morbifera. Next base: position 361,341 of record NZ_CABPSD010000001.1, on the reverse strand, counting down.
GCCGCGAGGTCTCGTGGGAGGTGAAACGCTGAAACGGCGGGGAAAGACTCACAAGATAGCGAAGCGATCCCGCATCGACAAATTAAATATCAAAATACAACGTATTCGATTTTCAAATGCTGCGCAATCGCAATCGCAATCGCAATCGCGGGCGTGATGGCGCATCCTCGATCGCCTACTGCACCTCGATTCGTAGGGACCGCTGCAGTTGCCTGAGTACGTTGGCGTCCCGGTCGGTGATGGTGAGTTCCACGCTCAATTCGGTCGATCCTGCACGTTCGACCTCCGCCTGCCAATAGACGTCGGGCGCGGCCCGTAGGGCGGGGTGTTCGGGGTCACCCATCGATGGCGCATGGCGAGGCGAGTCGGCGTGCATGTGCAGATGCCACTCGCCGAACACCGTCGTGTCGGTCGGCGACAGGTCGAGCAGTACCGCGTGTTCCCCCTGCATGGCCAGCGGTGTCCAGCGCAGGCGCACGCGATTGCCGGGCGTCGCGTCGATACGCCAGGGTGCCATCCGCGCCGCGTCGGGTTCGACTTGCCCCGGGGCAAGCGTGAACCATTCGCCAGGCTCGGCGTGGCGCTGGGCAGGTGCCGCGTGCGCGTGACGCGCAAGCAGCGTCACGGTGTCGATGACTAGCAGTACGTCGGTTACGGTGCGGGCATCGGGCGTCTGTGCGTCGGACATGGAGGCTCCTCGCCGTTACGCTCGGGCGCCGCGACGCGGCGGGCAGCCTCGCCCGCCGAGCATCGCGATTTGGCCCGGCTCAGTGGTTGCGGATGGTGATGAACGGGTCCCATTGATAGCAGCCGCACAGATTGCCACTGCGGTCGAGCACCATGAACTGGAAGTGATACGTCACGCGGCCGGTCTTCAGGGTTTCGCACGACCAGAAGTAGTTCGAGCACTTCTGCTTCTTCGGCTTGGTCGGGTCGGGCGGATTCGGCACGGGGATGGTGACTTCCGCCTCTCGAGGCGAGGGCGGCGAGATCAGGTCGTTGCCCTGATTGCCGATGAACTTGTAAAAGATGCACGACTGCTCGAAGCCGAGCGACAAGGAACATTCGCGCCAGCGGATGACGTCGCCGACCGTCGCCGCGACGTCGAGCTCGCCGCCTGCCTGGCCGCTCACCACATTGCCTTGCGTCACGATCATGAAAACATGCTTGAAGTCGATGATCGGAGGATTGGCCATGCTGCAATTCTTGCCGTACCGGTCGACGATCGTCTTGGTGTCGATGCTGACCAGCACATCGGTGATTTCTGACATGTGTGTCTCCACGAGAGCCTGGGTGGAACGCCGTCGGTGACGGCCCGCGAGCGCTGCGCGTGGGCGCGGCGCGCGAAATGCACTGAAGCATTTCACCGATGGAGGCTAGTTGGCGTCGCGGTGAGGTTCAACCACGCGAAGCTGGCGCGGTATGAGTGACATCGGCGCTACGTGGCGCGCCAGTGCTGGCGAGACAGGCTCGGTGCGCAATGCACCAATCGTGGAATTGGAACGTGATGACCCAAACAGCCCATGCGCGGCAGGCGGCATGGGCTGTCGGCCTTTCGACGCCGTGTGCCCAGCGGGCGGGCGCCCATGGCGTCACGTCGGCTTGCGACTGTGTTGCAGACGCTCAAGCACGTGAATGCTCAGACGTGCGGTGTGGCTACGCATGGCGTTGTATGCGCCTTCGGCATCGGACGCGAGTACAGCTTCGACCACTCGCTCGTGCTCGTCGAAGGATACGGTGAAGCGCTCCTCGACGTCGGACTGTGCCGCGCGAAACGGCGCCAGGCGTTCCCGGTGGCTGTCGATCAGCGCCATGAGCGTCTTGTTCTGCGTGCCGGCGCTGAGCAACTGATGGAATTCCCGGTTGAGCGCGAGATAACCCGCTTCGTCCCCCGCGTCCATGCACTGCTTGCTCTGGAGGTGAATCATCTCGAGCTGCTTCTTTTGCATCGCGCTCATGCGCTGGGCACTGAGGCGGCAGCACAGCGCGTCGAGTTCGCACATGGCTTCGAGCATGTCGGACAGGTCGTCGACGCTGATGCTGGCCACGACGCCACCCTTGTGCGGTGTGAGTTCGATCAGGCCTCGCGCGTTCAACTCCCGCAGCGCTTCGCGAATCGGGGTGCGTGACGCTTTGAAGCGCTCGGCCAGGGCGACTTCCTCGAGCTTCTGTCCCGGCGGCAGGCGCCCGTCGATGATCTCTCCCGTCAAAACGCGGCAGATTCGTGCGGCAATGGTTTCGGCCATGCGTGTCTATCTCGCTCCGTGGATGTGTTTTTCTGATCGGATTGTATACATCGGGATTATACGGGTGTTTTTTTCGACGCTCATTCTCCAGCGCGAGACAGCGCGGACGTGCCATGGAAACCGATCATCATGCGTCATCTCATTGCATTCAAAAATACGTTTTTGAATGCAAATGACTGAGATAGTATACATAAAGCCTCTGCCGGGCGTTCCGGCACGAGCTGACATCTCACTTTGAAGGAGACATCTCACCATGGCCCAACTACGTCACATCGCGCTTTCCGTGCCGGATCCCTGGAAGGCGGCGGAGTTCTACATGCAGGCGTTCGATTTCAAGAAAGTCGGCGAGACGGATTCGTCGCTCGCGCGCGGCGTATATCTGTCCGACGGCGTCATCAACCTGGCGCTGCTCAATTACAAGAACGACGAGGCCGCTGGCGATCGCGGACGCGAGTACGTGGGGCTGCACCACATCGGCATCTGGGTCGACGACGTCGACACCGCACGCGCGAGGATCGAGGCTGCCGGCGGCCGCTACTACATGGGCGAGGTGCCCGTGAAGAGCAATATCTTCTACGAAGTGAAGTTCTTCGATCCGAACGGCGTCATTTTCGACGTGACTGCCCTCGGCTGGGGTGGCGCATCGCGAGATGGCTCGGGCAGGGACGAGTCGCCGAAGCTGCGCCACGAGGGCCTCCACGCCGATCGCAACGGACTATGACACCACGGCGGGGCCGGTCCCCGCCATCGTCCTGATCATGCTCGAGCGGTGACCTTGTCGTCGGCCAGGAAAGGCCATCAGGGGTAACCCGCTATAACAAAATCGCCCGTTTGTATAAGCAAATAGCGGTAGAAATCCAATTTCTTTGCTATGTATAATAATTTTAAAGATTGTATACATACAACGGACGGACGGCAGACATCCCCGGCAAGTCGATGAAGGGGGGCGCCGCGACAACAACGAGAAATTTCAGGAGACGGCATGAAGAAGCGAGTGTTGTGTGCATTGCTGCTGGGCGCAATGCAGGGCGGTGCGTACGCGCAATCGACCGGGGGCGTCACGCTTTCGGGATTTGTAGACCTGAATCTGGAGCAGCTGTGGGGTTCGGGGGCGAATGGCGGCAAGGTCACACGTGTTTCGAGCGGCGGCCTAAACAACTCCCGCTTCAACCTGAGCGGTTACGAGGAGCTCGGCGGCGGCAACCGTGCGTTCTTCACCTACGAACCGATGTTCTCCGCTAACACTGGCACCCAGTCGGTGCAGGCGCGCCAGTCGTTCGTGGGGATCAAGGGACCGTGGGGCGAATTCTCGCTGGGCCGCCAGTTCACCCCGTCTTACTGGATCGCGGGCTATGCCGATCCCAGTTGGGCGGCCGACTTCAGTATGGTCAACAACATGGAGTTCTTCTACGCGTCGTATCGCGTCGATAACGCCATTCAGTACAACACGCCGCGCTGGCATGGCCTGATGGGACGCTTCATGGCAACCACCGGCGTGGGCGACGGCACGCGCTCGGGCCGCTTCTACTCGGCAGGGCTCGAATATCGCAACGGCGGCATCTTTCTCGGCGCCGTGAGCGAGCTGCAATACACACGCGACATCTTTTCATCGAGCCAGATCCGCTCATCGCGCGACAACTACTTCGCCGCGACGTACCGGTTCGGTAGCGTCGAGCCAACGTTGATCTATCACACCTACAACGGCTACTACGCCTACCCACCGTACGTTGCGTTCAACGTGCGCGGCTGGGATATCCAGGCCGGCGTGCGCTACGCGTTGACGGATCGACATCGCTTCTACGCGAGCTTCGTCCATCGTCAGGACGACGACAACAAGGCCCTCTCGAACGCCAATGGCTTCGTGGTGGGTTACATGTACGGCCTGTCCAAGCGCACGACGCTCTACGCCACGTATGCCCGCGTGCAGCACAGCAACGATACGACGGTGCATTACCCGGTGACCTTCCAGGTCGGACCGACCGGCACGCAGAACCCGTCCGGGGTGCAGTTCGGCATCCGGCACGCGTTCTGACGGAGCTTCGCACGCATGCCATCACGTTGTCGGTGCGCGCCTTGCGCCGACGGGACGATTTTTGAAACGAAGGAGGAAGACATGTTTCGCAAGCAGACACTCGGCGTGTCGTTGACCGCTACCGCAGTGCTCGCGGCGCTCACGATGACGCTCGCCGCGCACGCCTCTGCGCCCGACAGCGCACCGGCCCCGGCCGCCGCCACTCCGGCGCAACCCTCGGGCACACCCGGCACGCCGAACGTCAAGGACCCTTACCTGGCCGGCTGGTTGCGCCTCACGCCGGATCGCGAACCCAAGCCGCTCAAGGCGGGGGTCGACTACGGCATGGATCCGGCCACGGGCAAGTTCATCTGGCCAAAGGCCACGCCCGAGGTTCACACCGGGCAACGTTTCCCGGGTGAGCTCGCGAACTGGGACAACAAAAGCTACACGAAGAACGTCAAGGTGCTGGCCTTCTATCCGGGGGTGGGCTCGCCGTTCCATGCATGGAACAACATCGCCGACTTCAATGGCAAGCGCTATTTGTACATTCACGATCGCGACTATCTGCGCATCATGGATGTGACCGACCCGGCAAACGGCAAGGTCGTGTTCTCCAAGGGCGGCGTGTGGGGCCCGAAGGGATCGAGCGAGAAGTTCGATCCGAACAATGTGCACGACTATCTGGGCGGCGCCACCATCGTGTGGAACAAGAAGCTCGGCAAGCCGATTCTCGTCGCGTCGTTCGAGATCGGGCGTTACGGCCTCATGCGTGACAAGTCGAAAGAGCCGGAAAAGGTTGCCGCGCAGCGCAACTACAACTCGCTCAAGGGTTTCCGGGTGTTCGAGATGAACGGGCCGCTGCCGTCGGACTGGAAGCTCATCGCCACGCGCACGACCGATTACCGGCACCCGAACGCGCCCATCGGCCAGCAACAGGGCTCGGGCTCGCTCGATTCGCCGGAGTTCTACGGCGGCAAGTACATGATCCTCTCGGCCGCGCCGGACGATAGCTACGCGCTCACCGAATATCCGAACTACCTTTACTCGCCGGGCTATCAGGTCTGGGACATGTCGGACCCGGCCAACCCGAAGTTCGTTTCGCAGATTTCGGTGCCGGGCCAGATCCTTGGCAACGCCGAGCACGAGCAGGCCTATTTGCAGAATCCGCGCGCAGGCAATCGCACGTCCTGGATGGGCTCGCGCATGCCGATCTTCCTGCCCAAGCCGCTGGAGCAGGGCGGCAAGGTGGGCTTCGGCGCGATGGGCGGATTGGGGCTGTGGTCGTTCGACCTGTCCGATCCGGCCCACCCGAAGGTGCTGGGTAACGTGAATACGGCGCCGAGTTTCGCGGGCACCGAGTACGACAACGCGGATGTGAGCCAGTACGAGCGCACCGGTTACGTGCTCACCAGCGGCTATCCGATGAACCGCGACTGCTATGAGCCGTACAAGGACATCTTCGTGGTCGACGCACGTAATCCGGCCCACATGAAGGTCGCGGCGAAGCTACCCGAGCCGGAAGTGCCCGAAGGCGCGCCGTTCACGAGTTTCTGCCAGCGCGGTGGCAATTTCGGTCCAAAGCGGTCTAACTCGATCGGTCAACCGGGAACGTGGCGCCAGGGCATCGTGCCATATTCGTTCTACAACGCGGGCGTGCAGATCTTCGACGTGAAGGACCCTGCCAAGCCGAGCATTGCGGGATATTTCGTACCGGGTCTGGCGGATGAGTCGGAACTGCCCGTCTACACGCTCGGCAAGGGGGTGTTCGCGATGTACACCGAGTACGACCGCAACATCATGTGGGCCTTCACCGAGAACGGCGCCTACGCACTGTCGAGCCCGCTGCTTGGCGAGCCGGTGATGAAAGCGCCGGCCAAGCCCTGGCCGGCGCGTTGAGCTTCGCGATTGCGCGGCACGACTTGTCGTGCCGTCGCCGCAGACGACTTCACAGGGCCTCCAAAGCGTGAAGTGTTGAAGCGGGCAACCTCCGATGGTCTCCCGGTTGCCCGCTTCCTTTTTACGCGCCGGCGTGGCGGCGCTCGATCGTGTTTGCCGCCGCAGGCAGTGGCGTGCCCGCGAGGTGCGCATGCAGGTTCGCGAGCAGCTGGTCGATCTGCGCCTGCAGCGCGGCGGGAGAGCGACCGGAGATGTGCGGTGTGAGCACCACGTTCTCCAGCATGCGCAATGCGGACGGCACGTCGGGCTCGGTCTCGAAGACGTCGAGAGCTGCACCGGCGATCACGCCGTCGCACAGCGCTTCGATCAGGGCTGCGGTATCGACGACGCTGCCGCGCGCCACGTTCACGAGAAAGCCGTCGCGACCGAGCCTTGCGAGCACGTCGGCATCGACAAGGTGATGCGTGGCAGGTCCACCGGGGCAGGCAAGCACCAGGAAGTCGCTGGCATCGGCGAGTGCGCCAACGCTCTCGAAGTGATCCCAGCGGCACTCGGTGCGCGGCGTGCGAGTGTGATAGCCGATGGACATGCCGAAGGCCTGCGCGCGCACGGCGATCGCGTGTCCGATGTTGCCAAGGCCCACGACGCCCAGCCGTGCGCCGTTGAGGGTGGGACGCGGGGCGCGGTGCCGGCCCCAGCCTCCGGCTTTCACGGCGCGATCGAGGGTGATGAGTCCGCGCGCGCTTGCAAGCATCAAGGCCAGCGCGTGATCCGCAACCGTCTCGCCATTGGTGTTGGGGGCATGAGCGACGGCGATGCCGCGCGCGGTGGCCGCGGCCAGGTCGACGTTCTCGAAGCCCGCGCCGAAGGCGCACACGAGTTCGAGCCGAGGCAGCGCATCCATTTGCGCGGCGCTCAGTCCGGTCGTGCCGTTGGTCAGTAGCAAGCGCACGTTCGGCGCGAACACGATGTCTTCGATCCGCGTTCGATGCACATCGACGTCGTGAAGACGAAAGCCTGCGGCCAGCAATTGTTCGCGCGCGGTGGCCTCAAGCGCAATGAAGTTCAGAAGCAGCGGTGCATCGGTCATGGCGGTGTCAATCGTCCCGATCGTTAGGATGAAAAAATTAAATACAAAATAGTTGCTATGTATACATATGCTATGTATTGTATCTGCATATGGCAATCAAAAAGACAGCCGATGGGGGAAAACGCGATCGGCTCCCACTAGGAAGACAAGGAGGAAGGTGTGACCTGGTTTGGCATCGCAACTTATGAATCACTGGCGCCGGGGGCGGGTGCCGCCCGCCGCACGGCGCTGGTGCAGCACGGGCGTTTGTACGATCTGGCGGCGGTGCTGCACGAATCGCATGCGGATGACGTGCTCGCTGTGGCGCAGGACCTGACGTCGGTGATTTCGGACTGGTACGTGCATGGCCAAGCACTGGACGCGGCGGTGCGCCGTGCGCTGGACGCCGGCGTGCCTGCGAAGATCGGCGCGCTCGCCACTGGCGACTATCGCCTGTGCGTGCCGTACCAGCCCGGGCGCATTTTCGCGACCGCGTCGAACTACTACGAGCACGCGGCCGAGATGGGCACCAAGCTCGCGCCGCGCAGCGAGAGCTCGCCGTACATGTTCATGAAAGCCGAGACGAGTGTGACGGCCACGGACACGGAAGTCGTGCTGCCGCCGCACGCCGAGCGAGTCGACTGGGAAGTGGAGCTCGCTGTGGTGATCGGCCGTCCCGGCCGCCACATCCCGGTGGAACAGGCGCACGAGTGGATTGCCGGTTACACGGTCATCAACGACGTGAGCGCACGAGATCTGAACCGCCGTACCGACTATCCGTTCACGCACGACTGGTTTCGCGGCAAGAGTTTCGATACCTTCGCTCCTCTGGGGCCCTGGTTTGTGCCGCGCGACGTCATTCGCGATCCCCAGAATCTGCGCATGACGCTGTCGGTCAACGGCGAAACGATGCAGAACGACACGACGGCGGGAATGATCTTCGATATCGCGGAGCAGATCGCCTACCTGTCCGGCATTCTCACGCTCAAACCCGGCGATCTGATCGCCACGGGCACGCCGACCGGCGTGGGCATGGGTCGCGGCGTGTATCTCAAGGCGGGTGACGTGATGGTCGCGGGGATCGAGGGCATTGGTGTCATCGAGAACCGCGTCGTGGCACAGCACAAATAACAACGGCCGTTCTCGCGGCGGTCTGGAGGAGGCAGCAATGCAGCAGTGGCAGTGGGCAAGGCGCTGGTGGACGGCGCTCGCATGCGTCGGTGCGTTCGGCGTAGCCGGTTCGGGAGCGCTGTGGGCGACGCCGGTCGCCGCGCAGGACAAGGTGAAGTTCAACCTTTCGTGGTTGCCGCAAGGCAGTACCGGCGGCGTGCTCGTCGCGATCAACAAGGGCTACTACCGCGACGTGGGCCTGGAGGTGTCGGCTGTCGTCGGGCATGGGGGGCAGCGCACCGTCAACGAGATCGATCAGGGGCTGTTCGAGTTCGGCTATGGCGATCCGATCAGCGTGATGCTCAACCGCGCGCAGGGTGGCAAGACGAAGATGGTCGGCTCGATCAACGCGGTGTGGCCCGGTGCGATCTGCTACCTCGTCAAGCCGGGCAGGACGCTTGCGAAGCCTGCCGATCTCAAGGGCTTGTCGATGGGCGGCGGCGGCGCGTCGCCACTGCAGAACATCGTGCCGGCCTGGCTCGAGGCCAACGGCCTGCCGCCCACGTCCATCAAGCTGCTGCGACTCGATCCGTCGACGATCAATCCCTCATTCCTGCAGGGCCGGGTGGATCTGACCGAGTGCTGGGAGGGCGCGAACCTGCCGGTGCTCAAGTCGCTCGCGGCCCGACAGGGTCGGGAGATCGGTTCGCTGCGCTATCGCGACTTCGGGCTCGACATGGTTGGCAACGGCATTGTGACGACCGAGAAGATGATCGAGCAGAAGCCCGATGTCGTGCGCCGCTTCGTGCAGGCGACCTATCGCGGCTATGCCTGGATGCGCGAGCACCCGGACGCGTCGGCCGCCGTGATCGCCTCGCAGTACCCGATGCTCGACAAACAGGTGATGACCGAGCAGATCCGGCAGATGGCCGCGCTGCAGAGCGATCGCGAGACACAGGGTCACAAGCCGGGGTGGTTGCCGGTGCCGCGCATGGAATCGACGGCGAAGTTCGTGCGCGAGGCGTTCCATCTGTCCCCGACGCTCAAGGCGACCGACCTTTATACCAATCAGTTCGTCGAATGAGCTCGCGCGTCGAAGCCATGCAAGGAGTGGAGATGACAAGCCCCAAACCCAAACTCAATCCCCGGCGTCTCGGCCATCTGGTGCTGGTCGTGCGCGATATCCGGAAATCGACGCAGTTCTACACCGAGGTGCTCGGACTGACCGTCTCCGACTGGATCGGCGACCAGATGGTGTTCCTGCGCGCCGCGAGCGATCACCATGACCTCGCGCTCTCGCAGATTCCCAAGGACTCGCCGGATATCGACGATCTGCCGCGCTACAGCCGCCCGGGCATGGAGCACTTCTCCTATCTCGTCGACAGCGTCGAGGAGATGGAGCAGGCCGTGGAAGTGCTGCGCGCGCACGACGTGGAGATCGTGCGCGGCATCGGACGGCACGGTCCGGGTGCGAATTACTTCCTCGTGTTCAAGGATCCGGACGGCAACAATGTGGAGCTGTACTGCGAGATGACCCAGATCGACGCCGAGCATCCGTACGAGCCCCGTGTGTGGGAGCGCAACATCGAGAGCTTCGACCGGTTCCGCTTCGAGCGCTTCGTCGTGCCGCCACCGCCTGGCATGGTCAAGGAGAAGTCGGGCGGCAAGGCCTAGCCGCCCGAACTTCCGGAGGAGACATCGAATGAAACGCATCGCACAGACGATCGTATTTTGGGGCGTGCTGCTCGCCCTGTGGGAGTTGGCCGTGACGTACTTCAAGGTGCAGTCGTACCTCATGCCCCCGCCGTCGGCCATCTTTCGTGCGGCCTGGGAAGTCCACCCGCAGATGCTCGCCGACACCTGGGTGACGACGGTGGAAGTGCTGACGGGCTTTATCGCGGCCGTGGCCGGCGGACTCGTGATCGGCGTGGTCATCAGCTACAGCGCGCTCGCACGGCGCACGTTGTATCCCCTGGTTACGGCGTTGCAAAGCATGCCGAAAATCGCGCTCGCACCGCTCATGATCGTGTGGTTCGGTTATGGCTTTGCGTCGAAGCTGGCGTCGACCTTCCTGTTCGCTTTCTTTCCGGTCGTGGTCGCCACGATGGGGGGGCTCGCGTCGGTCGCGCGCAACCTCGACGAGCACTTCCGCGCGTTGGGCGCGAGCCCGTGGGACACGTTCTGGCGGCTGTATCTGCCGGCAGCGCTGCCCGCGTTCGCCGACGGTCTGAAGATCGCCATGCCGCTCGCGGTCATCGGGGCGATCGTCGGCGAGTTCATCGGCTCGGAAGAGGGCCTGGGGCACCTGATCGTGTTTGCGTCGGCGGCGGCGCGCACCGACGTCATGTTCGCGGCGATTCTGATGGTGACGCTGCTGGCCGTGGTGCTTTATTGGACGATCGAGCGTCTGGCAAGGTTTGTCTGGTGGCGGGGGATCAATGTATGAGCAATGCGACGGGTACGGTTGCGCAATTGCATGCCGCGCGCGCGGCGGATCCGGCGGAGCATGACGCACCGCAGGAGCGGAGCGCCGGTGCGGCGTCGGCTGCGCACGGCGCAAATACCGTGATCGAAGTCCGCCACGTCGAGAAGACCTATGCGGCGAAGCAGCGCAAGGGCGCGCCGGTGCGGATCCTCGACGACATATCGATCTCGATCGCCGATCGTGAGTTCGTGTCGATCCTCGGCGCGAGCGGTTGCGGCAAGAGCACGTTGTTGCGCATCGTGGCCGGACTGGTGCCGCACGATGGCGGCGAGGTCCGCGTGGCGGGCCGGCGCGTATCGCGTCCGGTGCCCGACATCGGCGTGGTATTCCAGACCAGCAACATGCTGCCCTGGCTGACGGTACGGCAGAACCTGATGCTTGGCACGCGCTTGCGCAAGATCCCGAGGGAGACGAGCGAGCCGCGGGTACAGGCGTTGCTGGAGATGCTGGGGCTCTCGCAGTTCGCCGAGCATCATCCGCATGAACTGTCGGGCGGCATGCGTCAGCGCGCGTCGATCGGACAGATCCTGGCGCTGGAACCGAAGGTGCTGCTCATGGACGAGCCGTTCGGCGCGCTCGATGCACTCACGCGAGACAACCTGAACGTCGAGCTGCTGCGCATCTGGCAGGAACATCGGCAGACGGTGCTGCTCGTCACGCACAGTATCGAGGAAGCGGTCTTCCTGTCGGACCGGGTGATCGTCATGTCGGCCCGTCCCGGCAAGGTGCAGCAGGAGGTCGTGATCGATCTTCCGCGTCCGCGCTCGCCGCAGACGATCAAGCAGCATCCGCGCTACGCCGGTTACATCGCGCAGCTCTCGCAATTGATGGGGGTTTATTGATGGCGGCGCAGTGGCAACTGGCGAGGGCGCGAATGCGCGAAATCGGGCCCGTCTGGGCACAGGACATCGCGGCCGGGCGCCGTGCGGTGATCGACGCCTATACGCCGCTGCTCGCGCAGGCGCCGACGCGCGGATACGTCGTCGAGCGGGACCTGGCCTACGGTCCGCATGTCCGCCACCGGCTCGACATTTACCGCCCGGAGGTGTCGTCCGACTCGCCCGCGCCGGTCGTCGTGTTCGTCCACGGCGGCGGCTTCGTGCGCGGAGACATGAACGCCAACGCGCAGATCTACGGTAATGTGCCACGCTACTTTGCCCGTCATGGCTGCATCGCCGTCAACGTGGAGTATCGGCTCGCGCCGGACGCCGCGTTTCCCGGCGGCGCACAGGACGTGGCCGCCGCCGTTCGGTGGGTGCGCGAACATGTGAGCCCATATGCGGGGCAGGGCGGCGCCGACCTGTCACGCATGCTGTTGATCGGGCATTCGGCCGGTGGATCGCACGTGGCCAGCTATCTTTGCGACCCTCGCGTTAGGCCGGCGATGCCGGAAGTGGCGGGCGCGGTGCTCATCAGTGCACGCTTGCGCGCCGACGTGTTGCCTGACAATCCGAACGCGCCCGGTGTGATTGCGTATTACGGTGAGGATCCGCAGCGCCACGACGCGGACGCACCGTTGGCGCATGCCGATGCCATGCCGGTGCCGGCAATGGTTGTCATTGCGGAGTTCGAGAATCCGCATCTCGACACATACGCATTCGAGTTCTGCCACCGCCTGGCGCTGCGCGATGGACGCGCACCCCGCTTCGTGCAGGTACGCGATCACAACCACACGTCAGTCGTGGCGCACCTCGATACGGGCGACGACTCGCTCGGCCGAGAAATTCTGCAATTCCTGCACGAAATCGATCCGTCGCCCTGATGCGGGTCGCGGCTGTCTGACGCGCCGAGCTGCGTAGTTGTTGCGGCCGGGTCCGGGCGGCACCGTTCATCTCCCTCTCTCTTCCAGGAACTGTCATGGTCGATCACGAATTGACCGGGGCGTTTGCGCCCGTCGTCACCCCGTTTCACGCGGATTGGACGCCGGATGCCCCCCGTTTTGTCGCGCATTGCGAATGGCTGCTCTCGCACGGTGCGGGGCTCGCCCCATTTGGCACCAACAGCGAGGCGAACTCCCTCGACGGCCACGAGCGCATGACGCTGCTCGACCATCTCGTCGGGCATGGTCTCGACGCCGGTCGCATGTTGCCCGGTACCGGCTGCTGCTCGTTGCCCGAGACTGTCAGGCTCACGCGTCATGCCGTGGCGCATGGCTGTGCCGGCGTGCTCATGCTGCCTCCCTTCTTCTACAAGGGCGTGACGGACGATGGCCTGTACGCCTACTACGCTCGGGTGATCGATCAAGTGGCCGATTCGCGCCTGCGCGTGTACCTGTATCACATCCCGGCACTGTCGGGCGTGCCGATCACAATGCCCCTGATCGAACGGCTGATTCGCGATTTTCCTGAAACGGTCGTGGGCATCAAGGACAGCTCCGGCGACTGGAATTACCTGAGCGAAATGCTTGACGCGTTTCCCGGCTTCGGCATTTTCCCGGCATCGGAATCGCTCGTGTCGCGCGCCTCGGCCAAGGGCGCGAGGGGGTGCATTTCCGCCACGGTCAATATCAATCCTCAGGTGATTGCGCGACTGTGCCGCGAGTGGGCAGCGGATGGCGGTGCGGCGCTCCAGGCCAAGGCCGACGCGGTGCGCGGCATCGTGCAGTCGTTCCCCATGATCGCTGCGCTCAAGGCCGTGCTCGCGACGCAGCGCGACGATCCAACCTGGCAACGCGTGCGGGCGCCGCTCTCGATACTCACGCCCGAACAGCACGAACGGCTGCATGCGCAGTTGGCCGCGTGCGGCTTCACGTTGCCGGGCTGAGCGAACATGCGCGGCCCGTTGCAGTTTCGGGAGTTACGTCGTGGTTTGCCGCGCCGGCGTCCGGTGCGCGCCGACACACGGCTGCCGGGCATGCTGATCGGCCTGGCGATGGGCATGGGCGTTTGCCAGACCGGTCAGGCGCAGGTGCAGCTCTATGGCCATCTCACGCCGATGATGGATTGGGTCAGCGTGAGCGAACGACACGCGCCGGCATCGGCCGCGCGTCCGACGCAGGCCCCGGCAGGCGCGGTCAGCGCGCCGACGCTGAGCGGGACGCGCCTGCTGTCGAGCATTTCGTACTTCGGCATGCGGGGCAGGGAGGATCTGGGCGATGGGTACGCCGCGATCTGGCAGATCGAGACCCCAATTGCCTTCGACGGCAAATCGACCGGCAGCATTGCCGGGCGCAATTCGAACGTCGGCGTCAAGGGCCCGTTCGGCACGGCGTTCATGGGCAACTGGGACACACCGTACCAGTGGTCGACGCTCGCGGTCGGTTCTCCGGTGCGCAATCCCTATACCGGCGATCTGAGCACGATCCTGAGCAATCCAGGCTTCAACGTGCCGAACACAACCACGCAGTCGGGGCGTGTCAATGGTGCCGCCGACGCCACGTTCAACCGCCGTCAGGGCAATAGTCTTCAGTACTGGACCCCTGAGTGGGCCGGTTTGCAGTTGCGATTCTCGTACTCGTTGTCGAACGGTTCGGTAGCCACGCGAGCGGGCGATATCACGCCGCAGGTCTTCGGCGCTGGACTGGAATATGTGAACGGCGGGCTGCGCGTTCGCTACGCGTATGAAATGCACAAGGACTATTTCGGGCTGGCGTGGCTCGGCGCCCCGCCGTCGGCGAATCCGTCGAACGTCGGTTCGCGTGCGACGGGCTCGCGCGACGACGCCCACAAGGTCCTGATCGTCTTCACCTACGCGAACACGAAATGGGTCGCGGGCTGGGACCGCCTGACGTATCGCACCAACGACGGCACCGTCGGCAACCTCGATCGCTACCGGCGCGACGCCGTCTACGCGATGGTGCAGCACTGGTTCGGCGGCGGCCGTCACTCAGTGTGGATTGGCGGTGGCTACGCGATGGACGGCGTTTGCTCGCGCACCGGCGGGGTGCCTTGCAGCACCGACGGCCTCGGGGCGACGCAAATGAACCTCGGCTACCGCTACGACTTTTCCAAGCTCACCGACGTGTATCTCGCTTACTACCAGGTCATCAACCGCGCGTGGGGCGGCTATGGCTTTTCACCGCGTCCGAACTTTGGCACCGGCAACGGCAGCGCGCCGCCGGGTGCGCACTACCGGGGCATCGGTATCGGTATCGAACACAGTTTTTAACGACCACTCATCGAATCACAGGAGACGAACTTGAGTACGACACAACCGGGCTTCGACAGCATTGTCGAGCGAGAGAAGGGGCTGCATCGCGGCCTGAGCAGCGGGCAGTTGTCGATGATCGCCATCGGTGGCGCCATTGGCACCGGCCTGTTTCTGGGAAGTGCGTTCGCCATCGGCTTTGCCGGACCCAGCGTGCTTCTGAGCTATGCCATCGGCGGTGTCATCGCCTTGCTGCTCATGGGGTGCCTGGCCGAAATGACGGTGGCGCATCCGACGTCGGGCTCGTTCGGCGCGTACGCCGAGCACTATATCGGACCGTTGGCGGGGTTTCTGGTGCGCTATGCCTACTGGTCGTCCATCGTCTTCGCGGTGGGCACCGAAGTCACGGCCATCGCCGTGTACATGAAGTACTGGTTTCCGGGCGTGCCGGGCTGGTACTGGATCGTCGGCTTCTCGGCCGGGCTCATCGCGATCAACGCGGCGAGCGTCAAGGTCTTCGGCGCGGTCGAATATGCGTTCTCGATGCTCAAGATCGCGGCCATCGTGTTGTTCCTCATGCTTGGCGCCTATATCGTGTGGCACGCGCCGCAGGGCAGCGGCATTGGACTGGCGAACTACACCGCGAACGGCGGATTCTTCCCAAAGGGCGCCTGGGGCATGTGGGTGGCCGTGATCGTGTCGATTTTCAGCTATCTGAGCATCGAGATGATCGCGGTGGCTGCGGGCGAGGCGCAGGACCCGCAGCGGGCGATCACGCGCGCCTTTCGCGCCACGATGTTCCGACTGGTGTTCTTCTACCTGCTCACGCTGGCCCTGACGCTTGCGATCGTGCCCTGGAACGCCGCCGGCGAGGACGGCAGCCCCTTCGTCAAGGTGATGGCGGCCACGCACATTCCGGGTGCAGCCGGGGTCATCAATCTGGTGATCCTGGTGGCCGCGCTCTCGGCCATGAACAGCCAGCTCTACATCACCACACGCATGATGTTCAGCCTGTCGCGCGCGGGCTATGCGCCCCGTCGTTTCGGCGAAGTGAGCCGCAACGGCGTTCCTGTCGCGGCGCTCATGCTCTCGACCATCGGTATCGCGCTGGCCGTGGCGCTCAACGTGATGGCGCCGCAGGCGTCGTTCACGCTCATGATGTCGGTATCGATGTTCGGTGCGATGTTCACGTGGCTGATGATCTTCGTCACCCATCTGTATTTCCGACGCGCGCACGACGCAAAGTCCCTGACTTTTCGCATGTGGGGATATCCGTATGCGAGTCTCGCAGGCGCGCTGCTCATGCTTGCCACCCTGGTCACCACCTATTTCACCGGTGCGTTTCGCATGACGTTGCTCTACGGTGTGCCGTTCGTGGTGGCGCTCTCGGTCGTGTACGCGGTGTGGTATCGGCAGCGTGCCGCTGTCGCGACCGCCGGGGCGCACGGTTCGAGTCGCTGAGTCGGTGAGTCCATCAATGGTCGTCGGGCGGCGATGCCGAGAGTGGCGCGGCGACGGCTTCAAGCGGTCGCCGTTGCGCTGCAACGCCCCATCGCGCGGCGACGATCGCCGCGCAAAGCATGAGCGTCGCGCCGATCAGATAGCCGATGAACACGTCGGCGCGGCGCTGCGTGTCGATGAGCCAGCCGAAGAGGGCGGGCCCGGCGACGCCGCCAAGCAGAGTGCCGACGGCATAGAACACCGCGATGGCGAGCGCCCGGATCTCGAGCGGAAAGGTCTCGCTGACGGTGAGGTACGCGGAGCTCGCGGCCGCCGAGGCAAAAAAGAAGATGACCGACCACGCCAGCGTTTGCGTGAGCGTGCTCAGCAGACCTTGCGCGAAGCCCCAGCCGCACAGCGCCAGCAGCACGCCGGCGATGGCGTACGTAAGGCTGATCATCACGCGCCGCCCCACCGCGTCGAAGAAGTGGCCGAGCACGATCGGGCCAAGGACGTTGCCGGCCGCGAACGGCAGGAGGTACCAGCCGACGCGCGCCGCGCTCACCCCATAGAAGTCGGTGAGCACCAGCGCATAGGTGAAGAAGATGGCGTTGTAACAAAAGGCCTGCGCGGTCATGAGGGTCAGGCCAACCAGCGAGCGTTGCCGATAGGTGTGAATCAACGTGTGCCAGACCTCGCGAAGCGGCGTGGCCTGCCGCACGCGAAGTCGCAGTCGTGGGCCGTCGGGTAGTGCGAGCGCGTGCCCACGCTCGCGAAGCGATCTTTCGATACCGCCGACGATCGATTCGGCGTCGGACGCGCGTCCGCGAAGGATGAGCCAGCGTGGGCTTTCGGGCACCCACATACGCATTAACAGAATGCCGAGTCCCAATGCGGCGCCGATGAAAAAACACGCGCGCCATCCCCAGTCCGGTGGCAACGTGCCGGGCGCGAGCAGCACGATCGAACCCGCGGCGCCCAGGGCCGCACCCACCCAGAATGTGCCGTTGATGATCAGGTCGGTCCAGCCGCGTACGCGCGCCGGCGTGAATTCCTGGATCGTCGAGTTGATGGCGGTGTACTCGCCGCCGATGCCTGCGCCTGTCAGGAAACGGAATACGACAAAGCTTGCGAAGCTCCATGAAAAACCGGTGGCGGCGGTGGCGACGACATACAGCAGCAAAGTGATGAAGAAGAGCTTGCGGCGTCCGAGCCGGTCGGTGAGCCAACCGAACCCGAGCGCACCGAGCACCGCACCGGCGATGTAGGCGCTGCCCGCGAGGCCGACTTGCGCGTTGGTAAGGGCAAGCGAGGGACTGGTTCTGAGGGCACCGGCCACTGCGCCGGCCAGCGTGACTTCAAGGCCGTCGAGCAGCCAGGTGATGCCCAGGGCGATGACGATCAGCGTATGGAATCGTCCCCATGGCAGGCGGTCGAGGCGAGCGGGCAGGTCGGTGTCGACGACGTTCGCCGCTGCGGGACGAAGGGTTCGGTGGGCGTCGGTCGCGTCTGTCGTCTCTGACATCGGGCGGTCGAGAACTCCGGAAATCCCCGTGGTTCATCAATATTTGCCCACCATCTTACTCCGCGACCGCAATCGCGCGTCGCGGATCACCTCTCACGACGACGCGGAGCCGAGCCGCGCCAGATCGATTTCGAGCGCGGTCCGGCGGCGAATCTCGGCGCGGGCGGCGTCGTCGACTTCGGCGTCATCGCTGCCGGCGGGCGGTGCCGGGTGAGCAACGTCGTTACGCAGCATCGAAGCGAGCAGGGTGGTCAAGTCGCTGCGCTGCGACATCGCTTGCGGCGTGATGACGTCGCTGACCAGCCGGGCCATCTCGAAGCGCTGCACCTCGGTGGACTGGTCCGCGCTGCGGTACACCGCGGCGCGGACCGGCAGGCCGTCCCGATAGCCGACCTGAATGTCGGTGTTTGCCGAGTCGTGCACTTTCACGTATTCATAATTCTGCGATTTCGGATCGGTCGTCAGATTCAACGGCACGCCGGCCCAGAGTGATCGGTGATAGCTCGCCGTGAGCGTCGCCTCGGCTTGTTGCGCGACCGTGCGGTTGAGCGTGTCCTTGCCGCCGATATCCGTATGCTGCGAGATCCGGTAATCGAACCCGTCGACTTCCGATGGGCGCAGCGGGTTGGATGCCGAGGTCGTTTGCGAGATCGACGCGCTGAAGTCGGCCAGACCGCTCAGCACGGACTTGTCGGCGCTGCTCAGGGCGATGCGCGGCAAGGCCGGCGCCGGCGGGTAGTGGCCGTTGAGCCCGGTGAAGGCGCCCTTGAACATTTGCATCAGCGAGGCGTCCCCGTTACCGCGTGTCCGGGCGATATCGAACCGGGCGAGCCAGGCGTCGAGCGCCGCGGCCTGTGCTTTCGGGCTGCCGACGGCCTGCATGGACTGCAGGTCGACGTTGACCTCGAATCGGCCGCTCGCGCCGTCGACGTGGACGTTACGTTGCATCGCGTCGGCGTGGAATGCGATGGTTTGCGCAGATGTCCCGTTGGCGCCGAGCGTCGCCGACAGGTCGACGGACGAGAGTAGGGCGGTGTCGAAGCCGGTGAGCGCGCCGAAATCCACGACGGGCGGCTGCTTGGCCAGGCCATCGACGGCGCGTTGAAAGGCGTCTGCGAGCTTGCCGAGCTGATCGCGCTCGGCATCCGTCAACGTGCCCTTGGTGACGGCGACCTCGGCCGACAGCCCATCGTCGCTGCTGCCCAGACGCACGCTTACCTGTGCGCCTGACGCGGTCTTGATCGTCAGAGCGAAGCGATTGTCCGCATCGGTCTGGAGTTGCGTGCGCTGCACCGCGAGCGCGTCGGCAGACGGTGCGGCGACGGTACGCGAGCGAAGCACGCTTTGTGAATATGCCGTGGCGCCGCCCGCGATGACATCCAGCAGCCTTCGGCCGAGACTGTCGAGACGGTTGCCCAGCGCTTGAGTGCTGGCGTTGCCAGACATCAGCAACGACAGAGGATCCGAAGGCGGTGTCTGCCAATACAACGTCGCACCGTTGGCGACTGGCTGGGTATAGGTTGGCCAGTTGGCAAGGGGCGGCGCAGTCGTGAGCGTGACCCACGTGGACGCGGATGGGCCCGTCGCGACAGGTGGCGCGTCGGCGGCGCTCGCGCTGGCGGCGCGCGAGGCGATTTCCGCGCTTGCCAGCGTTACAGAACGGGAGAGGGGGGTGATGGCCGTCATCGGGGGAGGGCTGTCGTCAAAGACACCAGATTTTCCGCAAGCATCGGCAGGCGTTGCCGAAGGTCTGTAAGAACCGGTATGGAAGCCGGCGGGTTCATGAGGAATAACGACTCCCGGACGCCAATATTTAGCGCCGCCTCTCATTTTCGGTGGGCGACTTGAATAACGACGGCCTGGCATGACATTTTGAAACATCAAAAGTTACTTGATTGGACATGTCATGCAGCGAGAGACGATAGCGATGTTCGACCAGCACGCGGCGATAACGCCGGCGGATCTGGCGCAGAGCTTCGACGTGCTATGCCGCGAGCCGCCGCGGGGCGCGGCATGAGTCGACGCCTGTGGGCCCGATGGTGTGCCGCGCGCATTACCGTGCCGTTGCCAACTGCGCCTTGATCGCGGCCTCGGTCTTCTCGTAGTCGCCTTCGCCAAAGTGCGTGTAGACGATCTTTCCGGACTTGTCGACGAGATAGAACGCGGGCCAGTACAGGTTGCCGTAGGCTTTCCACGTGGCGTAGCGGTTGTCCTGGGCGATGGGATAGGTGAGTCCGAATCGGCGGATGGCGTCACGGACATTGCCGGTGTCGCGCTCGAAGGCGTATTCAGGGGTGTGCACGCCCACCACGACCAATCCCTGGTCCTTGTACTTCCGGTGCCACTGTTGCACGTACGGGAGCGTGTGGATGCAGTTGATGCACGAGTAGGTCCAGAAATCGACCAGCACGACCTTGCCGCGGAGTTGCTGCAGTGTAAGCGGCGCGCTGTTCAGCCAGTTGTCGATGCCGGCCAGTTCCGGCGCGGCGCCGCCGGTCGCCGGACGCGCCTGAGATGGGCTGCAGGCGGCAAGTCCGGCGAGCGTGAGCGCGATGAAGGCACTTCTGAGTACGGTCAACATGGCAGTGATCTCCTGTGGGCGTGCAAGGTCGGCGAGGATCGCCGCGAAAGCGGCATCCGTCCTGGGGTGCCGGTAGTCGTATTGCATCGCCCGGGCGTATCCGCCATGTGTTCGGAACCCCTCATTTCGGCAACGTCGTGTATCCGGGCGGCCTTCGGATACACAGTGATACAAACGCGTTCGACATTTGCTCTATAAAGCACTCAGCGATCGCGCCACCGGCGCGGGCCAACCCGGGAGTCACGAGATGTCGTCCGACCTGCTGCAAGGTTCCTGCCACTGTGGAGCCGTCCGTTTCGAAGTCAGAGCGCCCGTCGAACCGGCCGCCCGCTGCAATTGCAGCCTGTGCCGTCGCAAGGGGGCGATGATGACGCCGGCTTTTCCCGCGTCGCAACTGCATCTCCTGTCCGGCGAAGGCGACCTGGCGTGCTATCAATTCAACACGCGCGTCGCACGCCACTATTTTTGCCGGCATTGCGGTATCTATACGTTCCATGAGACCCGTACGGCACCCGGCATGTGGCGTGCGAACATTGGCTGTCTGGAGGGTATCGATCCGTATGCCATGACGGCATCGGTGGCCGATGGCCAACGGCTTTCCGTGGTGGAGGACGCATGAGACGCCTGCTTGGCATCGTCGCCTTTCTGGCGGGCGGCTTCAGCGTGGAAGCCTTGCATCCGCTGCAATGCGAGCTGGCGTCCACCCTCCGCGGCGTGACCCTGGAGCCCGAGCGCGCACGCAGGCGCGCCATGCCGGACCCGTCGGGCGCCGGCAGGGCCCGTGTGCCGACTTCTCCGTCGCTATAATCGCTCGCATGGACAAAATCGATCATGTGCTGATCGTCGACGACGATCGCGGAATTCGCGAACTGCTCGCCGACTATCTCGAGAAGAACGGCATGCGGGTCAGCGTGGCGGCGAACGGTCGGGAGATGCGCTCGGTGCTCGCCGACGGCGCCCCCGATCTCATCGTGCTCGACCTCATGCTGCCCGGCGACGACGGTCTCGTCTTGTGCCGGGAGCTGCGCGCGGGCAAGTTCCGAACCGTGCCGGTGCTCATGCTCACCGCTCGCAGTGAGGAGACCGACCGGATCGTCGGTCTGGAAATGGGCGCCGACGACTATCTCGCCAAACCGTTCGCGGTGCGCGAGTTGCTCGCCCGGATCAAGTCGGTGCTGCGCCGCACCCGCATGCTGCCACCCGGCATGCAGGTCACCGAGACCGCCGAGGTGCTCGCCTTCGGTGACTGGCGGCTCGACACCACCGCGCGACACCTGCTCGACGGTGACGGCACGGAAGTGGCGCTCAGCGGCGCGGAGTATCGACTGCTGCGCGTGTTGCTCGATCACCCGCAACGGGTGCTGACGCGGGACCAACTGCTCAATCTCACGCAAGGGCGGCAGGCCGATGTCTTCGACCGCTCCATCGACCTGCTCGTGAGCCGTTTGCGGCAGCGCCTGCGCGATGGCGCGCGCGAACCGCGCTACATCAAGACGTTGCGCAACGAAGGATATGTGTTTTGCGCGGCCGTAACGGTCGTGGCGTCGCCAGCATGACACCCGTGCCGACCGTGCCTCCCAGTCCCTCGCCGCGGGGCGCATGGCGCAAATGGCGCTGGCGGCATTGGCCACGCTCGCTGTTTGCGCGCCTCGCGCTCATCCTCGTGGTCGGGCTCACGCTTGCCCAGGCGCTGTCGTTCTGGCTCACCATGACCGAGCGCAACCGCGTCACGTCGAACATGATGAGCGTCTACATCGAGAGCGAGGTCGCCAGTTCGGTGGCGCTGCTCGATCATCTGCCGGCGAGTGAACGTGCACAGTGGCTGCCGCGTCTGGCACGCCGCAGCTACCGCTTCGAACTGGGGCCGGGTGCGAGCGGCGGCACGCCCGATGCGGGACTGGCCGCGCAGGTCGCGGCGGTGATTCGGGACGCCATCGGCGTGACCTATCCGCTGACGGTGAGCAGCGTGCCCGGCGACGCCGACCGCCTACAGGTGCATCTGCGCCTGCGTGACGGCTCGCCGCTGACCATCGACGTGTTCCCGACACCGACACTGCCGCTCTCCGGCTGGCTGCCTGTAGTGCTCGTCCTGCAATTGCTGCTCATCGCCGGATGCTGCTGGCTGGCCGTGCGCGTGGCGACACGTCCGTTGAATGCGCTGGCGAATGCCGCCGATACGCTCGGTCCCGACTTGCGTGCCGAGCGCCTGAATGAAGAGGGACCGTCCGAAGTGGCGCGCGCCGCGAGGGCATTCAACGCGATGCAGGATCGCATCGGCGGCTACATGACCGAGCGCATGCAGATACTCGCGGCCATCTCGCACGATTTGCAGACGCCGATCACGCGCATGCGCCTGCGCGTCGACACCATGGAAGACGAATCCTCTGCCGAGCGCCTGCAACAGGACCTGCGCGAGATGGAGTTGCTTGTCAAGGAAGGGGTGACGTATGCGCGCACGCTCCATGGCGCCGCAGAAGCGCCTCGCAAGGTCGATCTCGATGCGTTGCTCGACACATTGGTCTGCGACTACGCGGACGCCGGTCAACCCGTTACCTTGACGGGAACCGTCGGGCAGCCGGTGGTCACGCGCCCGCAGGCGTTACGCCGCATCGTGGGCAATCTGATCGACAACGCGCTGAAGTACGGGGGCGATGCCAATCTGTCGGTCGTGCGTTGCGACGAGGGCATCGAGATCGTGGTGACCGATCACGGCCCGGGCATCCCGGAGGACAAACTGGAGGCGGTGTTTGCGCCGTTCGTGCGGCTGGAGACCTCGCGCAACCGTCACACCGGTGGCACCGGATTGGGGCTTGCGATCGCGAAGCAGCTCGCACAGGCGATGGACGCGCGTCTGACACTGCGCAACCGCGACGGTGGCGGGCTCGAAGCGCGCCTTCGCCTGGCGTGACGTCGTCGAAAGCGATTCAGGGAGATTCACGGCGCATCTCGGTGTTGCAAGCCGCTTTATCGCTCGAGTATCGACCACAGGCGCTGTCACACCGTTCGACAGGCCGGCATTGCCCAGTCAATCCAGCACCGGCAGGGGCGCGTTCGGCGCAAATGTCACGCCCGGCTTCTGATCCCGAGGACCTGCGGCGAATTCACGCCACCGCATCGGCGAATGGCGGAGCGGGGATCGGCTAGAGCAACCGATAGGCGAGCCGCGCCGCCACGCGAGCGCCGTTGCCCTGGGGATCGAAGCGGGGATTGTATTCCGCGAGGTCGGCCGTGCGGAGTTTGCCGGAGCGTCGCACGTGCGTGAGGATGGCTTCGATCACGGACATGGGCACACCATAGGCCGCCGGGGCCGACACGCCGGGCATGACGGGGGCGGGTAGCACGTCGAGGTCGATGGTGAGATAGACGTGTGCGACATCGGCGATCAACGCATCGATTTGCGAGAGGCGGGCGTCGAGGTGGCGATCCTGCATCTCGGTGTCCTCGACGTAGGTCACGCTCAACGCACGGGCCCGCTCGAACAGCGACGCGGTGTTGCTCAGGCGGCTCACACCGAAGCAGGCGTAATCGAAAGGCAGGCAGGCGGATTCGCAGGCCTGCGCGATCTGGTCGAACGGGGTGCCCGATGTGCCGGGTCGCGCTGTACGAAGATCGAAATGCGCGTCCAGGTTCAGGATCAGCACGCGCGATCGATCGCCGATGGCGTCGAGATGCGCGCGCAAGCCTTGCCATGTTCCCCAGGCGACTTCGTGACCGCCGCCGAGGACGATCGGTAGTGCGCCGGCGTCAAGTTGACGACGTACCGCATCGGCCAGCGCCTGTTGAGCAACCTCCAGGGCATCGCCCTCGCACGTGACGTCGCCTGCGTCGTGCAGCGTGCAGATGTCATGCGCGGGCAGGTTCGCCAATGCGCGACGAATCGCTGACGGGCCCTCGGCGGCGCCGATGCGGCCCTGATTGCGTTTGACGCCGGCGTCGCACGCAAAGCCGAGCAACACCCGTGCGCCCGCAGGGGGCGCCGACTCGCGCGAATCGATTTCATTGACGACATTGAACAGCCGGCGCGTGTCGCCGCGCTCGCCCGTGTCGGTGCGTCCGTGCCAGATCGGCAGGCTTTGCGGCGCCGGCTTCAATGGCGTTGCCATGATTTCATCTCCTGAATGGGTGTCGTGCGGCGGCGTCACGCCGAGGCGGGGTCGCGCCACTCGCCGTTGCGAACCGTGCGCGACGTCAGCTCGCCGCCAAGCCAGTACGCGAGTTCCGCTGGTCGTTCGATCTGCCATGCCACGAAATCCGCCGTCTTCCCGGCCTCGATCGTCCCATGCGTCTCGAGCATGCCGAGCGCCTTCGCCGCGTTGCGCGTAACCCCGGCCAGCGCCTCCTCGGGGGTCAGGCCGAACAGCGTGCAAGCCATGCTGAGCATCAGGCGCAGCGACAGCGCGGGCGACGTTCCCGGATTCAGGTCCGAGGCCACCGCGATGTCCACGCCATGCCGGCGCAGCAGGTCAACCGGGGGGCGGCGGGTCTCCTGCAACATGTGGAAGGCACCGGGCAACAGCACCGCCACCGTGCCGGCGCGTCCCATCGCGGCGGCGTCTTCCGGCGTCATGTACTCCAGATGATCGGCCGACAGCGCCCCCAGTTCGGCCGCCATGCTCGAGCCGCCCAGCGGCGACAACTGCTCGGCGTGCAGCTTCACCGGCAACTTCAGCTTCTGTGCACGCAACAGTACGCGCATGACCTGTGCCGGCGTGAACGCGATCGTCTCGCAAAACGCATCCACCGCGTCCACCAGCCGCTCCTCGGCCAATGTCGGCAAAATCTCCGAGCAGACATAATTCACATACTCGTCCGCCTTGCCGGCAAACTCCATCGGGACCGTGTGCGCGGCCAGGCAGGTTGTCTTTACCGTCACGGGCAGCGATTCGCCCAGGCGCCGCGCTACCCGCAACATCTTGCGCTCGCTGGTCAGATCGAGGCCGTAACCGGACTTGATCTCGACGGTCGTCACGCCGTCGCGCATCAACGCCAGCAGACGCTTGCGGGCCGAGACGAATAGCGCGTCCTCGGTGGCGTCGCGCGTATGACGCACCGTGTGCCGGATGCCACCGCCAGCCGCCGATATCTCGGCGTAGCTCACGCCTTGCAGGCGTTGTTCGAATTCCTGACTTCGGTTACCGCCAAAGACCAGATGCGTGTGGCAGTCGATCAACCCGGGTGTGACCCACGCGCCTTGCAGGTCGACGCAGATATCGGAGCCGGAGGCCGATCGCTCGCCGCGCGGGCCAACCCATTCGATGTGCTTGCCTCGCGTGACGATGACGGCGTCTTCGATGGCGTTGTAGCGACCGTCGCGCATGGTCGCGACGTGGCAGTGCTTCCAGTAGGTACGTTTCATAAGAGACTCATTCCATGCGCATCTGGCTGCGCAGTTGCGCTTGCTTGGGTTTGACACCGAACTGGTAGCCGAGCGACATCAACAGGATCCAGCCCGCGCCGACGTACAGTGCGACGCGCGTGTCGTCCCGATAGCCCAGCACGCCGATCACGAACAACAGGAAGGCGATGGCCAGCGCAGGGCCGACCGGCCAAAGCGGGACCTTGAACTTCAGGGCGGCGACTTCCCGCGCAGGCAGACGCCGACGCATCGCGACCTGTGAGAGCAGGATCATCAGCCAGACCCATACCGTGGCGAACGTGGCGATCGATGCAATGATCAGGAACACCCCTTCGGGAATCAGGTAATTGAGGACGACGCCGCCGAGCAATGCGGCGGTCATGACGAGCACCGTGACCCATGGAACACCGTGGCGCGACGTTGCCGCAAAGACCGCGGGCGCCTGATCTTGTCCGGCCATGCCGAACATCATGCGGCCCGCGCCGAAAATGTTGCTGTTGATGGCCGAGATCGCCGCGGAGATCACGATCACGTTCAGAATCGCGGCTGCCGAGCGGATTCCGAGTCCGGAGAAGATCTGCACGAACGGACTTCCCTGGCTGCCGATGCCGGTCCAGGGAAAGATCGCCATCAGCACGCACATCGTGAGCACGTAGAACAGCAGGATGCGCGCCGGCACAGCGTTGATGGCACGCGGGATCACCGTCTCGGGATTCCTCGCCTCGCCGCCCGTGATGCCGATGATCTCGATACCTCCGTATGCGAACATCACCACCGCCAGCGATGCGACGAGACCGCCCCAGCCGTTGGGCAGAAAGCCGCCGTGCGTCCACAGATTGCTCAGCGCCGGTGCGTGGTCGCCATGCAATTGCACACCCGCGAACAGAATCACGCCGCCGCCGACGATCATCGCCGCGATGGCGAGAATCTTCACCAGCGCCAGCCAGAACTCCAACTCGCCGTAGACCTTCACGTTGCACAGATTCAGGCCGCAGATCAGCATCACGATGCCGAGCACCCAGATCCACTGCGGTACGTGCGGAAACCAGAAGCCCATGTAGATGCCGAACGCCGTCACGTCCGCCAGGCAGACGATCACCATCTCGAGGATGTACGTCCAGCCGGTGAGAAACCCCGCCAGCGGCCCGAGATTGTCGCGGGCGTAGCGTCCGAAGGAGCCGGACACCGGTTCCCGCACAGCCATCTCACCGAGGGCGCGCATGACCATGTAGACGGCGGCGCCGCCGAGGATGTACGCGAGGATGACCGCGGGACCGGCGAGTTGGATGGCGGATGCCGAGCCGTAGAACAAGCCCGTGCCGATGGCGGAGCCGAGCGCCAGGAAGCGGATGTGCCGCGCGCTCAGATTGCGTTGCAGGTTTTTCAAGCTGTCTCCTGAAAGCATGATTCACCGGCCCGCGAGCGCGGGCGGCAGAGGAAGTCGGCGTGTCGGGGCGGCGGTCGTGACACCCGGTGGACGACCGCCGCACGAAAGACACCCGTGCGTCATGAGGCCGGAGCGCGAATCGCTGTTCGTTTCGCCCCGGCAGGGCGGAATCAAAGGCGAGTCAAAGGCTTGGCAATGTACCGGCCGGCAAGAGTCTGCTCAGTTCACGCCGGGCGATCAGTTCGCTCGCGCCTTCGATGTCCGGCGCGAAATAGCGGTCCTTATCGTAGAACGGAACCGACTGGCGCAGAAGGGCGCGTGCGCGCTCGAGCACCGGTGTCGTGCGCACGCCTTCGCGGAAGTCCAGCCCCTGACAGGCGCCGAGCCATTCGATCGCGACGATGCCCTTGACGTTATCGGCCATCTCCCAGAGCCGCTTGCCGGCGTTGGGTGCCATCGATACGTGGTCTTCCTGGTTGGCGGAGGTCGGGAGACTGTCGACGCTCGCCGGATGTGCCAAGGCTTTGTTGTCCGACGCCAGTGCGGCAGCCGTGACCTGCGCGATCATGAAGCCCGAGTTCACGCCCCCGTTGGCCACGAGAAACGCTGGCAACTGCGACATGTGCTTGTCCATCATCAGCGAGATGCGGCGCTCGCTTAGCGAGCCGATTTCGGCCAGCGCCAGCGCGAGATTGTCCGCCGCCATGGCGACCGGTTCGGCGTGGAAATTGCCCCCGGAGATCACGTCGCCCTGTTCCCAGAACACGAGCGGGTTGTCGGATACGGCGTTGGCTTCCACGGCGAGCACCTCGGCTGCCTGACGGATCTGCGTGAGACACGCGCCCATGACTTGAGGCTGGCAGCGCAGCGAATAGGGGTCCTGCACCTTCTCGCAGCTGGCGTGCGATTGACCGACTTCGCTCGTCTCGCCGAGCAGATATCGATAAAGCGCCGCCGCGTCGATCTGGCCGCGTTGACCGCGGGCGTCATGAATGCGGGCATCGAAAGGCGCACGCGAGCCGAGCATGGCCTCGACGGTCAGGGCGCCACAGACGCTGGCCGCCGCGAACAGATCTTCCGCCTCGAACAGGCCGCGCAGCGCATAGGCGGTGGAGACCTGCGTGCCGTTCAGGAGCGCCAGGCCCTCCTTGGCCGCCAGTGTGAGCGGGGCCAGTCCGGCCACGGCGAGCGCTTCGCGCGCGCTCATCCATTGGCCGCGATGACGGGCCTGACCTTCGCCGAGCAACAGCAGCGACATGTGAGCCAGCGGGGCAAGGTCGCCCGAGGCACCGACGGAGCCCTTGAGTGGAATGCGAGGGTACACCTGCGCGTTCACCAGCGTGACGAGGGCGTCGATCACCTTGCGCCGGATGCCGGAAAAGCCGCGGGCAAGGCTGTTGATCTTGAGCACCATGATCAGGCGCACGAGCGCGTCGTCGAGCGGGGTGCCAACGCCGGCCGCGTGCGAGAGCACCAGCGAGCGCTGCAGGTTCTCCAGGTCTTCGTGGGCGATGCGGGTCGACGCGAGCAGTCCGAACCCGGTATTGATGCCGTAAGCGGTGCGGCCTTCGCTCACGATATTTTCGACGCACGCCACGCTCCGGTCGATGGCCGTGTAAGCCGATTCGTCGAGCGCGAGGGTGGTCGGGTTCTGATAGACGTTGCGCAGTTGCGCCAGCGTGAGCGCACCGGGCGTCACAAAGAGTTTTGCCATGGACGGAATTCCTTGATTCGGCATAGTCGGGGATGTCTTGCTATTGGGCTGTCGTGGTGCGCGCTCACCTGGCGGCGTTCAGCATCGGCAGGTTCAGGCCCTGATCGCGAGCGCAGTCGATGGCGATGTCGTATCCGGCGTCGGCGTGGCGCATCACGCCGGTTGCCGGATCGTTATGCAGCACGCGGGCGATACGAGCGGCGGCGGCGTCGGTGCCGTCACACACGATGACTACGCCAGAATGCTGCGAAAAGCCCATGCCCACGCCGCCGCCGTGATGCAGCGAGACCCACGTCGCGCCGCTGGCCGTGTTGAGCAGGGCGTTGAGCAACGGCCAGTCCGAGACGGCATCGGAGCCATCGCGCATGGCTTCCGTTTCGCGATTCGGGCTGGCGACCGAGCCGGAGTCGAGGTGATCGCGGCCGATCACGACCGGGGCCGACAATTCCCCCGAGCGTACCATTTCATTGAACGCCAGTCCGAGCTTCGCCCGCAGCCCGAGACCGACCCAGCAGATGCGCGCCGGAAGGCCCTGGAAGCTGATGCGCTCGCGCGCCATGTCGAGCCAGCGGTGCAGATGGGCATCGTCCGGAATCAGTTCCCTGACCTTGGCGTCGGTCTTGTAGATGTCTTGCGGATCGCCGGAGAGGGCCGCCCAGCGAAACGGCCCCACGCCACGGCAGAACAGCGGCCGGATATATGCCGGCACGAAACCCGGGAAGTCGAACGCGTTGGCGACGCCTTCCTCCTTGGCCATCTGCCGGATGTTGTTCCCGTAGTCGAACGTGGGCACGCCCACGGCCTGGAACGCGAGCATGGCATTCACGTGCACGGCCATCGATTGCCTCGCCACCTTGACGACTTCGGCGGGGCTGGAGCGCGCGCGTTCCCGGTACTTGTCCCACGTCCAGCCGATCGGCAGGTAGCCGTTGAGCGGATCGTGCGCACTGGTCTGGTCGGTCACCATGTCCGGGCGAACGCCGCGGCGCACCAGCTCGGGCAAGATTTCGGCGGCGTTGCCGCACAGGGCGATTGAGACGGCCTGGCCGGCGGCGGTGTACTTCGCAATGCGTGCGAGTGCGTCGTCGAGATCGGCCGCTTGCTCATCGACATAGCGCGTGCGCAGACGGAAGTCGATGCGACTCTGCTGGCACTCGATGTTCAGCGAGCATGCACCGGCCAGCGTGGCGGCGAGCGGTTGCGCGCCGCCCATGCCGCCAAGACCGGCGGTGAGCACCCAGCGACCTTTCAGGTTGCCGTCGTAATGCTGACGGCCGGCTTCGACGAACGTCTCGTAGGTGCCTTGCACGATGCCCTGGCTGCCGATGTAGATCCACGAGCCGGCGGTCATCTGGCCGTACATGGCGAGCCCCCTGGCGTCGAGCTCGTTGAAATGCTCCCAGTTAGCCCAATGGGGAACCAGGTTCGAGTTGGCGATGAGCACTCGTGGGGCGTCGGCATGCGTCTTGAAGACGCCGACGGGCTTGCCCGACTGGATCAGCAGCGTTTCGTCGTCGCCCAGTGTCTTGAGTGTTTCGACGATCTTGTCGTAACACTCCCAGTTGCGCGCCGCGCGGCCGATGCCGCCATAAACGACCAGCGCGTTCGGGTTCTCGGCAACGTCGGGGTCGAGATTGTTCATCAGCATGCGCAGCGGCGCTTCGGTGAGCCAACTGCGGGCATTGAGTTTGGTGCCGCGCGGGGCGCGGATGGTGACGTCGCGATATCGGGTGAATGGGCTCACGGCATTCCTCTGGGTCTGAGCGTTGAATGACTTGTACAGTATTGTATATACAAGTTATCGTGAACTAGGGTTTTCACGAGGAGTGCAGCGGGGCGGGCGCCTTAGGCCGTGTCGCCGAAGCGGCCTTCGAGACGATGGCGCGAACCGGGGTGAAGAAGCCGCGCGACGGAGACGACACGCTTGCCCGTCCACGTACGGCGACGGATGAGCAGGCACGGCTCGGTGCGCGCGATCTGCAGCATGTGCGCTTCTTCAGGCGTGGCGGTAACGGCTTCGACGACGTGTTCGCCTGACGTCAGCGGCGAAATGCGCTGCAAATAGGCATTCGGCGTGAGCCTGGTGAAATCCTGCTCGAGGTAATTCGCGGCGAGTGCGGGATTGACGAAGCGGTCCTCGATCTGCACGGGAACGTTGTCCTGGTAGTGGACGATGACCGAGTGAAACAGTTTTTCGCGCTCGTGCAGGCCCATCGCAAGCGCACGTTCCGGCCCGGCCAGTTCCTCGCGCAGCAGCTTCACCTCCGCGCGGTGCCGGTGGCCGAGCCCGGAGATCTCGTCCGCAATGTTGTTGACGGCGAGCAGCGGCGAGTGCGATTTGGGCTCGGCCACGAACGTGCCTACCCCCTGCATGCGTACGAGACGTCCTTCCGCGGTGAGTTCGCGCAGCGCACGGTTGACCGTCATGCGACTCACGCCGCAGAGATCGACGAGTTCGTTCTCGGATGGCACGCGGTGGTGCGGTGGCCAGGCGCCACTGTCGATCTGGCGGCAAATGAACTGCTTGAGTTGCAGATAGCGGGGCGCGGGCCCTTGCTCATTGAGCGCTTCGACGGTCGGCTGGGCGGATTGACGTGACACCTTGAGGAGCCCTCCAGACACGGGCGTGCGGGTGGAAAGCCTGAAGGATAAGCCAATCGTCGGCCGGAGACGAGAAAAAACGGACCCGCGCGCCGCTGCCGCCGCAAGTGTTGTCACCAGCCGTGCAGGCGCGGCCGGACTGCGATCCCGGCTCATCGCCATCCAGCCGGCGTCAACGATGGCCCAGCCATTGTCCGGCTGATGGCCGATGACGGTGGTCAGCTCGCTGAGCGCGAGATCGTCCGTCGTGCAGACTCCGACGTTGTGGATCACGAGATCGAAGAACACGTACACACCCGCGCGCACCTCCGTCACGCCGCCGACTTTGGCACCGCCGTCGTGGATGACGCACGCGACCTCCAGGAGTGCCGGCGCGTCGGGGCGAATGCCCGAACGGTGGCCGTCGGTGTCGATCTCGATCCGGACTTCGAAGGTTTCACCGAATTGCGCGCCGAACGCCACCATGGCTCGGGCGGATGTCGCGCTGTCCGTGACGATCTTCAGATCGCAGCCCCGGCGCCGCAAGGCGAGCGCGGCGGGCAGTTTGCGCTCGACCATCCCCATCGCATACAGGATATCGGTCACGCCCGCCTCGAAAAAACTCGTGGCTTCCTTGAGCGTCGAGACCGTGATGCCCGAGGCACCGGCTCCCATCTGCGCGCGAGCCACGTCGAGGTTTGCCACGTTGCATCCGGATTTGCAGCTCGAACTGGATCTGCGCGAGACCCCGTGGCCGGACAGGCGCGATTCCGATGCGGTCATCCATGTGGGCGCGGTAAGGGACTCGTCGTGGATCGCGCGGTCGCTGTCGCCGAATGAGCGATGGGTGTGTGCGAGCCCCGAATATCTGAAGCGACCTGGCACGCCGACGGATCCGCGCGACCTGTTGCAGCATCGCTGCATCTGCATTCGGGAGAACGACGAAGACGTGACGCTATGGCGTTTTCGACGCCGTATGGCGGACGGCGCCGCGCCGGCGACCCGCCCTCCGCGTCGCGCGAGAGCGTGCGGGTGTCGGCGGCTTATACGTGCAACGACGGCAGCGTGGCCCGCGATTGGGCGGAACAGGGCATGGGGCTTGTGCTGCGCTCCGAGTGGGACACGCGCGACGCCGTGGCGGCGGGCAGGTTGACGCGCGTGTTGTCCGACTGGGCGTTCGACAGCGCCCCGGTCACGCTCCTCGTCCCGATCCGGCGTGGGCGAACTGCGCGGTTGCAGGCGCTCATGGCATTTCTGGAACAGTCGCTCGGTATCTCCGTGCCGCAGCGCCAGGGCAGGCGGCGCACGCCGTGAGGGTGATCGCGGGTGACCTGGCGCCTCCATCGGCACGTGCTGCCAGGCATCGGCGATCCCGGCACGCCGCGTGAAAACGGGGAGGCAGCGCCTGCGGCCCGGGCGTCAGTCCGCGGAGTCTGGCGGGGCGTCGACGATCAGGGCGGGGTCCAGGCGACGGATACGCTGATCGACAAAATAGCCGCCCCCTTCCTGGTACCGCAGATAAAGACGACCGCATTGCCGGCATCGGCAAACGTTTGCGCGGTTATACGGGAAGTAGCGTGGCGCGATCGGTGCGCGCGCGGACCAGTAGGAGGTTCCTTCCGGGTGGTATTCGCTGAACGTGGGTTCTTGCGACGCGTGCAGGGCCATGAGCGTTCCCACAGGCTCGAGCTGATCGTCGGGCAGCGAGTTTGGCAGACTGGCCCAGCCATCGAGCGGCGCTTTCGTGCACGAACAGGATGCGGCAAGCGAATCCGGGGAGACCGACGCGTCGGCAAGGGCGGCGAGCGCGTCGTGATCGAGATACGGAAGTTCGTTCATGGGGCGGAGGTCGGGGGCGATGCGTCAATGCCCGACATGGTAACCCGCCTCCGGAATTTGCGGCGGCGGGCACCGGCAACAGCGATGCGGTCATCAGCCCCCGTGCGTGCGCGGTCCGGCCGCTTCCCGACGAGGCAGTCGCGCGCGCGCTCAAGGTCAATCGGCCCGCACCGACAGTGCGCGTTCGATCGCCTGCCCGAGTAGCGACACACCGAGATCGATTTCCTCGTCGCTCACAGTGAGCGGCGGCGCGATACGGAACACGCCTCCCATGCCGGGCAACTGCACGATGTTCATGCTCAGCCCGAGGTTCATGCATTCGCGCGTGATCCGTGCGCCCAACCCGTCGGCAGGGGCCTTGCTGACACGATCTTTCACGATCTCCATGCCGAGCAGCAAGCCGCGGCCGCGCACGTCTCCCACGCAGTCGAAGCGTTCCATCAAGCCCAGAAGACCGTTTCGAAGCCGTTCGCCCATGAGGTTGGCCCGCGCGACCAGGCCGTCGCGCGCCACGACGTCCAGGACACGCAGGCCGACGGCAGCCGGCAGCGGGTCGGAGACGTGTGTGGTGTAAAAGAGATAGCCGCGTTCGTGTGCGCGCTCCTCGATTTCGGCGGAGGTCACCACCGCGGCCAGCGGCAGACCGGCGCCCAGCGTCTTCGACAGCGTGAGGATGTCCGGCGTCACGCCATCGCGCTCGAATGCGAACATCGTGCCCGTGCGGCCGATGCCGGTCTGCGCTTCGTCCAGGATCAGCAACATGCCGCGCGCCTCGCACTTGCGCTTGAGCGCGGCAAGGTAGCCCGGCGGCAGTTCGATGATGCCGCCCGAGCTGAGGATCGGCTCGGCGATGAAGGCCGCGAGATTGCCACTGGACTGCCGGTCGATCAGGTCGAACGCGTAGTCCAGCTCCGCCAGATAGTCGTACTCGCCCCCGGTGCCAAAGCGCGGCCGGTAGGTAAATGGCGCCGGAATCGCAAATGATCCGGCAGCGGCGGGCCCCACGCCCTTGCGCCCGGCGCTGTAGGTCGCCGATGCGGCGGCACCGGTCATGCCGTGCCACGACTGCGCGAAGCCCACGATTTCGTATTTGCCCGTAACGAGCTTGGCCATGCGAATGGCGGCCTCGTTAGACTCTGCGCCGGTACTGAGCAGCAGGACCCGGTCCAGACCCGCCGGCGTGATGTCGGCAAGTCGCGTGGCCAGATCCACCACGGGGCGCGACAGCATGCCGCTGAACAGATGGTCGAGCTTGCCGATGGACTCGGTCACCACGGACACGATGTCGGGATGACTGTGGCCGAGCACGGCGCTCATTTGTCCGGAGGTGAAGTCGAGGATTGCGCGGCCGTCGGCGTCGTAGACGAAACTGCCGTGTGCGCGTTCGATGATCATCGGCTCGAATGTGCCGCCATAGCGGATCAGATGTTGCCGGGCGTTGCGCCAAAAGTCGGCGTCCTGGTTTTTCGACACGCGGGAATCTCCAAGGAGCGGGAAAGAAGGGCACTTACCGCTTGCAGTCTAGGCATCGCTCTGATTTCATGGAAGCGAATAATGCTTAACTGAGTTAGAAGTGAGGCTAATATCGTGAGCGTGTATCTCGAGATCGACCTTTTGCGCTCGTTCGTGGCGATCGCCCAAGCCGGGTCGTTCAGCCGGGCGGCGCGGCGGGTCGCCCGGACCCAATCGGCGTTGAGTCAGCAAATGAAGCGTCTGGAGCAAGTCGTCGACCAACCATTGTTTCAGCGCACAGGAAGGGGCGTGGTCGTCACGAATTCCGGCGAACGTCTGCTTGGACATGCCCAGCGGATCTTGCGCGCACACGACGAGGCGATTGCGGACATGTCCGGCGGCGGTCTGAGCGGCACGCTGCGCTTCGGATGTCCCGACGACTATGCGGCTGCCTTCCTGCCGCCGCTGCTGCGCGATTTCGCCGTCATGCATCCGCAAGCACAGGTCGAAGTCATTTGCGAGCCGACTCCTCGGTTACAGGCGCAATTGGCGCGGCATGCGCTCGATCTTGCGCTGATTTCCGTGCCGGCAGGGGTAGACGAGAGTCACGTGATCCGGCGCGAGCCGCTCGTATGGATCGGCAGCCCGGGACTTGATACGCTGCTCGCCGACCGCGAGGCGCCATTGCCACTGGCGTTGTCCGACCCGGATACGCTCGACCACATGGCGGCGTGCGAAGCGCTTTCGCGAGCGGGACGGGCATATCGTCTGGCCTATGCGAGCAGCAACCTCGCGGGCCTGACGGCACTTGCGCGCTCCGGGCAGGCCATTGCGGTCATGACCCAGACGGCGGTTCCGGCGGACTTACGCATTGTTACAGCTGATACGCTGCCGTTATTGCCGTCGGTTGGGATTACGGTAAAGTTCGATCGCGCGCGCCCAAATCACCTGAGCATGGCGTTCGCCGAGCACATTCGGCACACGCTGGCGGCGGCGTAAGCGGGCACGGGGCTCGGATTCGCCCGTTCCCCGCGAATTTGACGCACAATGGCGCGTTGCGTCGAGGCGCGGGCAGAAGCATCCGCGTTGCTCAACAAGAAGCCGGGTACCAGGCCTTCGGCGCGTCCAAGGCACGGTAACCCGGGGTTATTCAGCTTATTTGTATCGAGGTCGATATGTTGGCGCGTTTCGTGGCGTTTTTCCTGGTGGTCGGTTCGCTGCTGTCCCTGGCAGGTTGCAATACCGTCGACGGCGTGGGGCAGGATATTTCGGGCGCCGCGCGCACCGTCAAGCGCGCCCTGTAATGGCGTCATCGGCCGGGCGGCACGGCTGCCCGGCATTGCACTTCACGCCCGCGCCAGGGCGTCGTTGATCAAGTCCCTTCCCGGAGCGTTGTCCGTGCCCACGCAGGGCGTGCGAGGTGACACCTCCTCCGGTGCCGACGAACCGGCACCCCGACGTGCCCGGCGCCGCAACGCGTGCCGTGAACACGGCGATAGCCGGGTTGGCTGTTGTCGTGGCATAGCTCCGCGAGTCCCTGAGCTCCGACGGGTTTCCCGCTGCGGTTCGCTCCCAAAACGCCGATTCGACCGTTGTCGATAGCGCGCATCCCTGATCCGTTGTCTCAAGTTTTTCCATTTCAGGCCGTTGGAGGCGATAACGCCACGGTGCGCAGGCAGTGTTCATGCCGCGTCCGATGGCCGGTGACTGCCGGGTGTCGGTGGTGATGCTCGGGAACGAAAGGTGGAAGCGCAAATGTTGAAGCATTGGACGATTCGTTGGCGGCTGCGTATAGCCGTAGCTGGCCTCGCCGGGCTGGTATTGATCATCGGGGGGCTCGCGCTGCTTGGACTGCGCGACACGGTGGCCAGTTTGCGCGAGGTTCACGAGAGTGAACTGGCCAGTACCCGTTTGCTGGGAGAGTCCGAAATCCACATCGGACGCGCCCGTGCCGTGGTGCTTCGCGCGCCGCAGGCACCGAGCGCCGATATCAAGGCGGAGGACATCAGGAAGGGCACCGAGTATTGGGGCAAGTCGGAGCAGGCCTGGCAGTCGTATCTCTCGCTGCCTGCCGATCCGGAGGCGCAGCGCATGGCCGCCCAGGTGACAAGCGCGCGACAGGCGCTCAAGGACGCATTCGTGCTGCTTCAGGGCAGCATTTCATCGGGCGACGCCGATGCCTATTACCCTCAGGCCGCGGTGCTCGGCAAGCGCTACACCGCCTACGTCAATGCGAACGATGCCCTCAAGAAGTTCTACGATGGCCGCGCGAAGGCGAACTTCGAGTCGGCTGTCACGACCTATGACCGGTTGGTCGCGATGACGCTCGGCGCGATCGCGTTCGCCGTGGTCGCGGCAGTGCTCACGGCGCGCTCGCTCGATCGCGCGATTACGCAGCCGCTGGACGACGTGCTGGGCCATTTCCAGGAAATCGCCGACGGGAATCTGCAACGCAGCGTTCGTGTGACGTCGTCCGACGAAATGGGACGGCTGCTGCAGGCGCTCGCCAACATGAAGTCGCAGCTGAGCGAGACGGTGGCCAAGGTGCGCAGGAGCGGCGAGGCGATCGCGGCAAGCGCGGCGCAGATCGCGGCCGGGAATCTGGACCTGTCCGCGCGCACCGAACAGCAGGCGGCATCGCTCGAACAGACGGCTGCCAGCATGGAGGAGCTCACGAGCACCGTGCGGCAGAACATGGAGCATGCCCGTCAGGCGAATCAACTGGCACGCCAGGCAAGCGACCAGACCGGTGCGGGCGACGCGGCGATGTCTGAAGTCACCGACACGATGCGCGCCATCGATGCCGGATCGGCGCGAATTCGGGACATCATCGCGCTGATCGACGGCATTGCATTCCAGACCAACATTCTGGCGCTCAATGCCGCCGTGGAAGCGGCGCGTGCGGGGGAGCAGGGGCGTGGCTTCGCCGTGGTGGCGGGCGAGGTTCGTACGTTGGCGCAACGTTCTGCCAGCGCGGCACGTGACATCAAGTCGTTGATCGAGTCGTCGGCGGAACGCTCCGCGGCGGGTAGCCGGATCGTGGGCGAGGCCGGTGCGGCGATGCAGGAGATTGCCACGAGCGTGCGTCGGGTCACCGATATCATGGCCGAGATTTCGGCAGCTTCGGAAGAGCAGACGGCGGGCATCGATCAGGTGGCGCAGGCGGTCACGCAGATGGACGAGGTCACGCAGCAGAACGCGGCACTGGTCGAGCAGGCATCGGCGGCCGCCCAGTCGCTTGCGGAGCAGGCCGAATCGCTCAAGGCGGCGGTGGCCGTGTTCCGGTTGGCCGGTCAGGTGCACGATACGGAAGGCATCGAGGCCTCCGGCGCCTCCCGGACCCGTCTGCACGCGGTCCGCGCCTGATCCGGAGGCGGCGCTCGTCGGTGAAAGCCTGTAACCTACGGCTTCCCATCCATGAACGCCCGTGCGGCGAAGTCCATCCATGAGCCAGCAAACGCCTGTTGAGTACGCCAGCGCGCCCCCTGAAGTCAAGGCGGTTTTCGACGACATCAAGACCACGCGCGGTGTACCCGACGTGAACAACTTCTGGAAGTACCTCGCGCAGCATCCCGCAACCCTCGAGCGTACGTGGGAAAGTCTGAAGGACGTGATGGCGCAGGGCGCGCTGGATCCTCTGGTCAAGGAACTGATCTACATCGCCGTGAGCGTTACCAACAATTGTGGCTACTGTGTTGCCAGTCATACCGCAGGTGCGCGCCGCGCGGGCATGACCGACGAGATGTTCGGCGAACTGCTCGCCGTTGTCGGCATGGCCAACGAGACCAACCGCCTGGCCGTGGGTTACCGGGTGCCGATCGATCCTGCGTTCGAATAGGCGGGGTATCCGGAGACCATTGCGCGAACGTCCGACAGCGCCGGCAGGCGGCATGGATTGCGCCATGCCGGTCGCCGGTTGTTCCCGTGGCTCATTCCGCCCAGACCCAGCATTCGTTGCGATTCTTGTCGTACTGCACGTCATGCCCCTGGTACTCGGTTGCGCATGCCGTACCGCGAAAGCGGACCTCCGAGCGCGAATGCGCCAACATCCAGCTCTCTTCCTTTTCCCCCGCGCCAATGTCTGCCGCGCGATCGGTGGGCTTGCATCCCTTTCCCTCACACCAATGCGCCTGGACGCTTTGGCCGCAGGTATTGACGATGTTGTACCAGTACATGTCCTTCACGTCGTGATCGAGCCTGACGTCGTTCACCCTCAGGCAGTTCGGATACTGCGTGAGCACCAGGCGCTTCTTGCCGCTGCCATTGTCGCGTTCGGCGATCGACCGCGATACGATCGCGTCGAACTTTGATTTGTGGTCCGTCGCGATGGTTTGCGGACTCCAACCCAACGCTCGGAGGCTGGCCGTGAGGGCTTCGGACAGACAGTGGTCGGCCAGTTCGTCATTTGTTTGGACAAGCTCCGCGCGCACCGCTCGCGCGTTGTTCGAGCTGATAATCCGATACTCCTTCTCCCAGTAGGCTCGCGCGGCAATGGCGCTCTGTTCGGGGGTGAAATTCGGATTGGTACGGGAAATCGAATTGCGCAGCGAGTCTTCGCAGTTGTACCCGTTACTGGTGACGAGTGCCTCGGGCTGCGCCGCGACGGGCGTTTGATAGGTCGGCTCCGGACGTTGAGGCGCCGGTGCCTCGTACGAAGTGTCCGATGGCGTGGCGGTATTTTTCTGGCTGGACAACGCGTTGAGCGTGTTGATCAGGATCTGCGCATTGACGTTGTTGCTGTTGGCGCTCACGCCGGTCCTGCCAGGGCTTTGCGTGGGCGATGGACGTGCGGTGGCACTCGTAGCCAGGCCGCCGGCCGCGAGATCGGCCGACGATACGGCGAGTGCAATGGCAAACATGGCCGTTGCGGCGAACCTTGGTGACGTGAACATCACACCTCCCGTTGGATGTTGTTATTTCGACGCTGCGACCCCGCACGCATCGGTCGGCAGCATTACATCACGGGCGCGGCCGGCTTCCATCCATCAAATGAGGGATTCCGCTCCAGCAGATGTGGCCCATTCGGGCGGCACGTCGTCGGTTCGCTAGCGACTGGCGAGAATTTCACGGGCCTTGGCGATGACCGGAGCGTCGATCATCTTGCCATCGAGCGCCGCGGCGGCACCACCGCTCGCCCGGGCGGCGGCCATCACACGCTCGGCCCACGCGTATTCGTCGTCGCGCCATGCGAACGCGGCATGAATCGCCGGCACCTGCCGCGGATGGATGCACAGCTTGCCGCGAAATCCGAGAGCGCGAGCGCGGCGCGCGTCCGCTTCGATTTCCGGGGCGGCGTCCAGCGCGGTGCTAACGCCGTCGACGGGGGCGTCGATCCCCGAGAGGCGCGACGCGAGCGTCAGTTGCGAGCGGAAGAAAAGCAATTCGTCGCCATCGCCCTCGATCCCGATGTCCAGCTGAAAGTCGATGGTGCCGAACATCAGGCAGCGCACGCGCGGTGCGCGGGCGATCTCGTCGAGCGATGCGAATGCCTGCGCCGTTTCGATCAGCGGTACCAGCTGCAGGGTGGGCGATGCCCCTTGAGCCGCTCGGGCGAGGGTGGCCGCGGTCTCCGCCTTCGGCACGACCAGGCCTTCGAGCGTATCGAGGCCGTTCAGGGCGACAACATCGTCGTCAAACCAGGGCGTGGACGCCGCATTGATGCGGACGTACGTCGGCACGCTCGCGTCACGCCCGGGGTCCGCCAGCCATCGGCAAACCGCCGCGCGTGCCTCGGTCTTGTCGACGGGGGGCACGGCGTCTTCGAGGTCGAGGATGATCGCGTGAGCGCCACTGGCGCGCGCCTTCTCGAAGCGCTCGGGGCGGTTGCCGGGAACGAAAAGCCAGCTGCGAATGACGGGGCGGTTCGCCATGGCTTACACCGCCTTCGCTGCACGCAGCGCTTCGATCTGTGAAGTCGTCCGACCGAGCTCAGCCAGGATGGCGTCGGTGTGTTGGCCGAGCGCGGGAATCGGATCCATGCGCGGGGCGAAGTCCGGGCCGGCGCTCGGCATGCCCGGGGGAATGGGCGCCCTGATCGTGCCGCCGGGCGTGTGCACGTTGGCCCAGCGCCCGCGCGCAGCGAGTTGTGCGTGTTGCCACACGTCGTGCATGTCGTTCAGATTGGCGTTCGCAATGCCCACGGCGTCGAGTCGGCTCACCAGTTGAGGGGCGTCGAGCTGTATGAAGACCTCGCGAATGATGGCGCGCAGGGCGTCGCGGTTCTCAAGGCGCCGAGGGTTCGACGAGAAGCGCGGATCATCGGCCAGCGCCGGGCGCTCGAGCACGCGTTCGCAGAATGTTTTCCACTCCCGCTCGTTCTGCAGCCCGAGCATGACGGTCTTGCCGTCGCCCGTTTCGAACGGACCATAGGGAAAAATCGTGGCATGCGCCGCGCCGGCACGGGGCGGCGGCGGCTGATCGTCCACTGCATAGTAAAGGGGAAAGCCCATCCACTCGACCATGCATTCGAGCATGGAGATGTCGATGCGGCTGCCGCGACACGTCTTGCCACGGGCAATGAGCGCCGACAGGATGTTCGTGTAGGCATACATGCCGGCGGCGATGTCGGCGATGGAGCAGCCAGCCTTGGCAGACGCCTCCGGCGAGCCTGTCACGGACAGGAAGCCCGACTCGCTCTGGATGAGCAGGTCATAGGCCTTTTTGTCGCGGTAGGGCCCGTCCGGCCCGTAGCCGGAAATGCCACAGACGATGATTTGCGGATAGCGGGCCGACAGCGCGTCGTAGCTCAGACCGAGCCGATCCGCCGCGCCGGGGGCGAGGTTCTGCACGAGCACGTCGGCGTCGGCGAGCAGATCGTGCAGAACCGATTGCGCGGCATCCTGCTTCAGGTCCAGCGTCAGGCTTTCCTTCGAACGGTTGGTCCACACGAAGTGCGACGACATGCCGTTCACGCGCGTGTCATAGGCGCGGGCGAAGTCGCCGACGCCGGGGCGCTCGATCTTGATCACACGTGCGCCGAGGTCGGCCAACTGGCGGGTGCAGAACGGCGCCGCGATGGCGTGTTCGAGTGCGATGACCTTGATGCCGTCCAAGGGCCTCATGAAAGAAATCTCCGAATTGCGTAGGCGCGGATTGCGCGCGTGGTAACGAGGGGAATGCGTTCTTGTCAGACGATCTTCGTCAGGACGATCAGGGCCAGCGTGATCGTGATGGCGCCACCGATGCGGGTCGCGATTTGCGCGAACGGCATCAGCCGCATGCGGTTGGCCGCCGTGAGAATGGCCACGTCGCCGGTGCCGCCCATGCCGCTGTGCGTGCCCACGACAATGGCGGCGTCGATCGGGTACATGTTCATGCGCCGTGCCACGACGAAGGCGGTTGCCATGAGCGTCACGACTGTCGCGACGATGGTCACCAGCGTGGGCACGTTGAACGAGTCCACGACCTTCTGCCAGGGCGTGATCACGACGCCGATGGCGAACAACAGCGGATAGGTCACGGCGGTGGCGAAGAACTTGTAGACGACGCCCGCGCCAGCTTCGAGCTTCGGCGAGAAGACGAAGCCGATCTTGGCGGCGACGGCAAGCACCAGCATCATCACCGGGCCGGGCAGGCCGAGCGTGTTCTGCGCGAGCATGCCGACGAAGTAAAGGCATACGGCAATCATGCCGGCGGCGGCGATGTCGGTGGCATCGACCGGTGCGCCGGGCTTCGCATGGGGGTGGTGCGGGTCGTGCGCCCCGATGTCATCGTCGCCCGATCGCATGAGCTGGCCGTTGCCGGTCAACGCGGGATAGCGTTTGCCGATCGCGTTGAGCACGCCCGAGAAGACGATGGCGCACACGTTGCCCAGCATGACGGCCGGCAGCGCCTGGGCGAGCAGATCGCCGGGGCTTTGGTGCATGACTTCCGAGTAGCCGAGGGTCAGGGGGATCACGCCCTCGCCCAGACCGCCTGACATCACCGGAATCACGACGAAGAACACCGTGTGGAAGAGCCCCATCCCCAGCAGCGTGCCTACCGCGGTGCCCACAATGCCGGCGAGGACAGAGCCCACCGCGAGCGGCACGAAAATCCGCAGGAAGCCGTCGATCAGGACCTTGCGGTCCATGCTCAGGATACTGCCGACGATGATGCCCGGAATGAACAGGTACAGGAAGTTGCTCTGCTTC
Source organism: Pandoraea morbifera (assembly GCF_902459575.1). NCBI lineage: Bacteria > Pseudomonadati > Pseudomonadota > Betaproteobacteria > Burkholderiales > Burkholderiaceae > Pandoraea > Pandoraea morbifera. Next base: position 318,429 of record NZ_CABPSD010000001.1, on the reverse strand, counting down.
CAGAAGCTGACGATGGGGGCGACCATCGACGGCGGCAAGGCATGCGTGAAGACGAGGTAGGAGGGCAGGAATGTCACCAGGATGACCGGCCCCCCAATGCTTCGAAACACGGGAATGCGCTGGCCGATCTCCATGCAGGTAAAGCTGCACACGGCGAGTAGCGCAATGATGGGCGAGAGTTCGGCCGAGAGCTTGCCGGTGGTGAGTACCGTGATGATGATCGCCGCGATCAGCACCAGATGCACTGGCAGCGGCACGATGCCCACGCGCATGTCCATGAGCCGCCACCAGGCGTCGCGCAGCGGGTGATGCGCGCGCGACGTGGGCGTGTTTGCGTCAACTCCCGCGCTGCCGCGCGCGGTCGTGGCAGAAAGACCGTCTCGCATTCTGTTGTCTCCGTGTAGGGATTCGAATTGATTTGATGACGCGACTATAGGCCCGCACCCGTCGGGGGAGGAAATATGGATTTTGGATGTGGGTATAGGATGAAACTATCGCTTCTTGGCGGATTCGATTCCCGATAGGCGGGAATCGCCCATGTGGGCGGATCGATCCGCGAAATGCCCGAGTTTTGCTGGTGGCGATATAGGGGTACGCTATGGCTTTCCGAAATTGGAGCGCGTCGCCAATCGGCGGCGCGGGTCGTCATGGACGTGAGGCAGCTTCGAAATTTTGTCGCGATCGTCGACAGTGGAAGCGTATCGAAGGCCGCGGATCGCCTGCACATCGCGCAGCCGTCGTTGAGTGCGCAACTGCGCGGGCTGGAGGAGGAGCTGCAGACGCAATTGCTTTTGCGCAGTGCCCAGGGCGTCACACCGACCGAGGCGGGCAAGGCGTTGTATCGACATGCGCGCGTGGTGATGCGTCAGATGGAGCAGATTCGCCAGGAAGTGCGTGAAGGCGGTGGCAGCGAATCGGGGCCGGTGGCGGTGGGATTCCCGACGACGATTGCCGCGATTCTGGCGGTGCCGTTGTTCACGCGGGTACGCGAACAGTATCCGGGTATCCGGCTCCAGATTTTCGAGAGCATGAGCGGTTACATCGGCGAATTGCTCGCGAACGGACGTCTCGATCTGGCCATGCTGTTTCGCGACTCGGAGACGCGCGGCATTTCGGTGATGCCGTTGTTCGACGAAGCGCTGTATGTGCTGGGCGGGCATCGCGTTTGCCCGGCGATCTACGAGGGCGACCCGCAGCGCCCATGTGCGTTGTCCGCGCTGGCCAACGTGCCGATCGTGGCGCCGAGCGGCACGAACGGTCTTCGCTTGCTCATCGAACGAAGCTTCGCACAGGCCGACGTGGAGTTGAACATCGTGGCCGACATCGACTCGTTGCCGACGCTCATCGACATCGCGCGTTCGGGCGATGCCTGCTCGATCCTGCCGGCGTCGGCGCTTGCGTCGCGCGATCCGGCGTTGCGCCCGCCGTCCCGGCGAATCGTCTCGCCGCCGTTGCAACGCCCGGCCAGCGTGTGCTGGTCGAACTCACTTCCCGTGGGGTCCGCCACACTGGCCGTGCGTCAGTGCATCGCCGACCTGATCCGCGAACTCCAGGCCGACGGACACTGGACCGGGATTGCGCTCCGGCCGGCAGAGCGCCACGTCGCCACCGGCATGGCGTCGGACCCGCCCGCATCGGGGCGCGCCCGATAACCACGTCGCGACTGATGGCTTGGAAACCCGCTATCCTTCTGGCAACGGCGCGATTTGCGTCCCCCCCTTAGTTCGCCATGTCCGGTCACGACGTCGTTATCCGGGCATTCGCTTTTCAGGAGTTCGTTCAGTGGCTGCGTTCGACATCGACGATATCGTGACTTCCCTGCATTCGGCGCGTTTGCGTTGGCGCGACGGCCAGCGGCGCCTGCTGGAATCGGGGGGACGCGACCTGCCTTCGCGCGAGCGCCTTGCCGGCATCGTCGTGCAGCTCAAGGGCGTGCTGTTTCCCATGCGCCTCGGGCCGCTGGATCTGCATCAGCAGGGCGAAAACTATTACGTCGGCCACACGCTCACCAGCGCGCTGAACGGCCTGGCCGAGCAGGCGCGTCTCGAATGGCGCTACAAGTCGCGTCACGACACCGCCATTACCACCGACCTGATCGAAGCGCGCACGCATTCGGCGATCCAGCAATTCGCCGCCAAACTCCCGGAAATTCGGGAATTGCTCGACGCCGACGTGCTGGCCGCCTATCAAGGCGACCCGGCCGCCGGCAGCGTGGACGAAGTGCTGATCTGCTACCCCGGCATTCACGCGATGATTCACCACCGGATCGCGCACGAGCTTTACCGGCTCGAACTGCCGCTGCTCGCCCGCATCATCGCCGAGCAGGCGCACTCCGACACCGGTATCGACATTCATCCCGGCGCCCGGATCGGTGCGGGCTTCTTCATCGATCACGGCACGGGTGTCGTGATTGGCGAGACGGCCATCCTCGGACAGCGCGTTCGGGTGTATCAGGCCGTCACGCTGGGCGCCAAGCGCTTTCCGGCCGACGACGAGGGCAACCCGCGCAAGGGGCTGCCGCGCCACCCGATCGTCGAGGACAACGTCGTCATTTACGCCGGCGCGACGATTCTCGGACGCGTCACCATCGGTCAGGGGTCGGTCATTGGCGGTAACGTCTGGCTGACGCAGGACGTGCCGCCGTACAGCAACATCACGCAGGCGCGATCGCGCACCGAAGCCGGTTCGCCGCCGGTGTCCGGGTGCGACAACGACGCCGCCTGATGCGCACTATGCCGTGTCAGCCCGCAGGGGCTCGCTCGAGTCGCCGCGTCGTGGCGTGAGGGACGACGGTGGCGCAACGGCCACCCGCTCGCGCACGTCGGGCGATGCCAGACACGTTGCCACCGCTTCGAATCCCGGCGCCCCCGGATACGGCGCGACACGCACCGGCACGCTGTGATTGGCGGGGCACAGCAAGATGGCTTCGTGCGGCCCGACGGCCGTCAGATCCAGAATGGCGGACGAGCGCGTCATGATGAACAGGGGATGGCCGCGCGTCGCGCGGGCTTGTTGGCGCAAGTAGCGGATCAACGCTTCCTGAGTCGCTTGCGTCAGGTTCTGCTCGATCATGTCGATGACCAGCGCTCCGTTGCGCTCGGCCGTGAGCGAGGCGAGAAGCACGGTCAATGCGTCTGACGCGTGGGCGCCTTCGTCGCGGAGCCACGCCATCGCGCGATCGACCCTGTCCTGCCAGGCGGTGTCCTGCGACAGTGCGCCAAGGAGGGTGGCGCGGCATTCGCTCAGGCGGTCGAGCCCGAGAAAGATGCCGTTCGGCAATGCCTGTGCAAGGTGTATCGCGAGCCGGGTCTTGCCACTGCCAAGCGATCCGATCAGGTAGTTCAGCGCTCGAATGTCCTGCATTTCGAACCATTCGCCGCCCCATGGCCACGGTAACGCAAATGCCACGCTCGGCGCGGCTCGCTCGATGAGATGCCCCAATTCGCCGGCGGCCGGCATCTTGCCCGCCGCAAGTCCGGCGCGCAGGGTGCGCACGCGTTCGAGCCGCTGGAGTCGCTCCCGAATGTCCCGATCCAGCGCGTTTTCATGTGCCGAGAGCGCGCATGCGAGTGTCTGCGGATCGCCGCCAAGCACACGCGCCGCGTCGGCGAGACTCAGCCCAAGCGCGCGCAAGGCGACAACCTCGGACGCACGTGCCATCGCGTCGACCCCGTAGATGCGATAGCCGGCCGGTGTCCGTCCGGGCGTGACGAGACGATGCTGCTCGTATAGTCGGAGCGCCTTGGTAGAGACGCCCAACCTTCGTGCGGCTTCGGACGCTGTCAATGGCCGAGAGGGTGTCTTCATCGATGACCTCATGGTGTGAGCCAGGTTGACGCCATCGTCAGGCCGGCCCCGGGGGACAGGTCAACCGCGAACCACCTTAGCGAACATATCAACGTCTGTCGAATTAATTAACCGACCGGTCGGTTTTGTCATGTTAGGCTGTCAGCGCTTCCCTCGATAACAATTACGGAGACGTTGATGACTTTGATTTCTCGTTGGCCCGACGCGGTGAACTCGACCGGCATGCCTACCGTGAACAAGCGGGTCCTGGCCGGCGTGGCCGCCTCGCTGGTGAGCGCGACGCTGGTCATGCCGGTGACGGGCATGGCAGCAACCGGGCGAGATGCCGCCGGCACGACGGCGTCGTCGCCAGCGACGCAAAAGACGCCCGGTCGCGTGGAGGTGACGATCAAGCGCGACGAGTTTGGCGTACCCCACATCTACGCATCGACGACCTACGCGCTGTTTTACGGTTACGGTTACGCGATCGCCCAGGACCGCCTGTTCCAGATGGAAATGGCGCGACGCAGCACGCAGGGCACCGTGGCCGAAGTGCTCGGCGAGAAGTTCGTCGACTTCGACAAGTCGATTCGCGGAAATTACTGGCCGGCGTCCATTCGCCGCCAACTGGCCGACCTGCCGCAGCGGGAGCGCGACATTCTTGATGGCTACGCCGCGGGGATGAACGCGTGGATCGCGCAGATTCGCGCGCAACCCGACAAGCGCATGCCCAAACAATTCAACGATTACGGGTTCCAGCCGTCGAACTGGGACGCGTTTGATGTGGCGATGGTTTTCGTCGGCACCATGGCCAATCGGTTTTCGGACGCGACGAGCGAGATCGACAATCTCGCGCTGGTCACCGCGCTCAAGGACAAGTACGGCGCCGACAAGGGCATGGCCCTGTTCAACGAACTGAAGTGGATCAGCAATCCCGATGCCCCCTCTACGGTGCCGGCATCCGAGGGCGTGTATCCGGTGAAGGTCGGCCCGGAAAGCGGCGCGCCCATGCAGCCGCTTGCCCGCTATGATGGTCCGGCGCCGATGTTCGCGCGTCTGGCGCGCGGCAGCGACGGCGCCTTGCTGCATCAGGACGCGCAGACCAATGCCGCGACCATGCTGGCGCAATTTGCCGACGCCGGGCAGCCAGGTCTGGCAGGCTTTCCGACCACGAGCAACATGTGGATCGTCGGCAAGGCGAAGGCGCGCGACGCGCGCGCCATCATGCTCAACGGCCCGCAGTTCGGATGGTTCGCCCCCGCGTACACCTATGGCATCGGCCTGCACGGCGCGGGCTTCGATCTTGTCGGCAACACGCCGTTCGGATACCCCTGCATCCTGTTCGGCCATAACGGCAAGATCTCGTGGGGCTCGACGGCGGGCTTCGGCGACGACATCGACATCTACGCGGAAAAACTCGATCCGGCCAATCCCAACCGCTATTTCCACAACGGTCGATGGCACGACATGGAAAAGCGTGTGGAGATCATTCGCGTGAAGGGTGGGGCACCCGTGGTGCAGGAGGTCTATCGCACGGTACACGGCATCGTCATGCAGCGCGACGCCAGGCGCCCGGTGGCCTACGCCAAGGCGCGCGCCTGGGACGGCCTGGAGGTTCAGTCGCTGCTTGCCTGGACGCATCAGGCGCAGGCGCACGACTGGAAGTCCTGGACGGCGCAGGCGGCGCGTCATGCCCTGACGATCAACTGGTACTACGCCGACGTGGCGGGCAACATCGGTTACGTTCACACTGGCGCCTATCCGGCTCGCCGGCCGGGGCACGATCCGCGTTTGCCAGTGCCTGGCACGGGCGAGTGGGACTGGAAGGGATTGTTGCCATTCTCGACGAATCCCAAGGTCTACAACCCCAAACAGGGCTGGATCGCCAACTGGAACAATTCGCCGCAGAAGGGCTACCCGGCGAGCGATCTGTTCGCCTTCCTCTGGGGCGGGGCCGATCGCGTGGTCGAGATCGACTCGCGCATCGAGGCGCACGACAAGCTCGGCGTCGACGACATGTGGCAGATCCTGAAAGATACGAGCTCGGTCGATGTCAATCGGCGTCACTTCCTGCCGTTCATCGAACGCGCCACCGCAGGGCTGCCGGCAAGCGATGCACGACGCCAGCTCGCCTTGAAACTGTCCGAATGGAATGGCCTGAGCCTCGACCCGAAGCACACCGGCCACTACGACACGGCTGGCCCGGCCATCATGGATGCCTGGCTGAGTGCCATGCTCAAGCGCACGCTCGGACAGGTGGTGCCCGCGCCTTATGACAAGTGGTTCCTCGCGAGCGGTTACGCGGCGCCGCAAGACGGGCCGACCGGATCGCTCAACATCGGCAACGGTAGCAAGGTGCTTTACGAAGCGCTGCTCGGCGAGCACGCCGGCGTGCCGCAGACGTTCGACATCTTCGGCGGCCAACGTCGCGACGACGTGGTGCTGGCGGCGCTCGACGACACGGTCGCCGCGCTCAGGGCGAGGCTTGGCCCCGACATGTCGGCCTGGCGCGCGCCGACCGTGCCGCTTACGTTTCGCGCCAACAACTTCTTCGGTGTGCCGCAGGCCAATGCCGACGAAGCCGTGCGCACGCCTGTCTACATGAATCGCGGCACCGAGAATGATTTGATCGTGTTCGGTCCGACTGGGGGGAAACAAGGGGGGCAGGGCAAGTCCGGGAAGGGCGCCGGGGCCGTGACCGGGAGCGACGTGCTGGCGTACGATGTGGTCGCGCCGGGACAAAGTGGCTTCGTCGCGCCGGACGGCACACGCTCTCCCCACTACGCCGATCAGTTGGAGATGTACACGACGTTCGGGCGCAAGCCACTGTGGCACGACGCCGGTGACGTGAACCGGGCGGCCACGTCCGTCGAGCGCTTGTACATCGAGCGAGGGGCTTACGCGCAATGACCGGGCGCGGCGGCGGCAAGGGCGCCGCCGCGATCCTGCAGCGTTCGGCAGTCCACGACGGGCAAGCTGGCCCGTCAGGCAAGCCCCGTCGCGCCCGCCAGCGCGCACATCGCCACCACGGCGAGCGGCGGGGCTTTCCACCGGACCAGCAGAGCGAACGCGACCGCCGCCACGGCGAAATCGGCGGCGCCATGCACGGCGCTCGTCCATACGGGCGAGTACAACGCCGAAGCCAGAATCCCGACCACCGCGGCATTCACGCCCGCGAGCATCGCGGCCGTCGACGCGCGCTGCCGCAATGCCTGCCAATGCGGCAGCGCGGCAACGACGAGCAACAGCCCGGGCAGGAAGATCGCCATCGTCGCGAGCGTGGCACCCAGCACGGAATGCGCGGGGCCGCCCGAGAGCCAGCCGAGATAGGCGGCAAACGTGAACAGTGGCCCGGGAACGGCCTGCGCCGCACCGTAACCCGCGAGAAAGTCGTTCGGCGACACCCATCCCGTGGTCACCGTCTGCGCCTGGAGCAGCGGCAACACGACGTGCCCGCCCCCGAACACCAGCGCCCCGGAACGGTAAAACCCGTCGAAGATCGCGAGCATGCGTCCGCCCACGAACTGTTGCAGGGCCGGCAGCCCGGCCAGCAGGGCGCAGAAAAGCAGGAGCGCGCCAGCGCCGCTCGCTCGCGAGATGCGAAATTCGATCGTGGCGGGCAATGGCAATGGCGCGGTCAGCTCGCGCGAGCGTAGCAACCAGAGCCCCAGCAACGCCCCGAGGCCGATGACCATCAGTTGCGCGTAGACCGTTGTCGTCAGGGCGAGCAGGACGAGGGCGGCCAGGGCGATGCCCGCCCGGCGCGTGTCGGGGCAGAGGCGTCGCGCCATATCCCAGACCGCTTGTGCCACGACGGCCACGGCGACGAGTTTGAGTCCGTGCAACACGCCGTTGCCGATGGGCCCGCCGAGATGCGGCGCCACGATCGCGAACGCGAGCAGCAGCACTACCGACGGCAGCGTGAATCCGCACCAGGCCGCGACGCCGCCCAGCCAGCCCGCACGCAGCAATCCGATGGAGAAGCCGACCTGGCTGCTCGCCGGTCCCGGCAGGAACTGGCACAGGCCCACCAGATCGCCAAACGCGGTATCGTCCAGCCAGCGGCGTCGCTCCACGAATTCACGGCGGAAGTAGCCGATGTGTGCGACCGGCCCGCCAAAGCTCGTCAGGCCGAGCATGAGGAATACGCGCAACACCTCCCAGGCGTGGCGCGTCTTTGCCGCCGGATCGCCGGCAATGGTTTCGATTTTCGATTTCAAGGGGGCGACGCGTATTCCGCAGAAGACGAAATTCCGTAAGCATAGCCGTTGTGCAGTGACGCGAGCGTGAAGTCCCGCCGTTATCCGTTGCCGGCGCGTATATGATTCGTCGCGGTTCTCGGGCAGGACGCCTGAACCGTTTTCCCCTATATTGGTCCCTCCCGCGCCCAATCCCTTGCGCGATGGTGCGCGCGAAGCCCGGCCACGCGCCGCCGCGTGGCGGTGCGCGAGGAGGGCGTCAGGACGGCAAGACAACCCGAGGAGCGATGAACGCATGACGGCGTCTGAATCCCCCGCGCGCGCGCGAGCCATCGGGCTCGGCACTGCAGCGAGCGACCTTTACCGCGCGTTGTGGCGCCATGCGCAAGGCGTAAGAATTCACCTGTTGGGCGCCGCCGGCCTGCTGTCGCTCGCCCAGTTGTTGCGGCTTACGATGCCGTGGCTCGCGGCGCAGGCCATCAATGCGCTTCAGCAGGGCAACATGTCGACGGCGGGTCGTTGGATCGGCTATCTCGTCGGCATCTATCTGCTGTCGTGGCTGTTGCACGGCCCCGGGCGGATTCTCGAGCGCAACGTGGGCGTACGTGTGCGCGTGCGGCTCGCGGATCAGCTGTATGCGCGCATTGCCGCCGCACCGCTGGCGTGGCGCGACGGCCGCCACTCCGGCGAGCTTCAGCATCGTGTGGTGCAGGCAAGCCGCGCGTTGTCCGACTTCGCGCAGAACCAGTTCGGCTATCTGCAAAGCGCACTCAACTTCGTCGGGCCGCTGGTCGCGCTGGCTTTGCTCTCGCGCACGAGCGGTGTGATTGCAGTAACCGGCTATGTGGTCATCGCCGTCATCATTCTTCGATTCGACCGCGTGCTGATGCAGCTCGCCCGGGCGGAGAACGACGCCGAGCGACGATATGCCGCCGCGCTGCTCGACTTCGTCGGAAACGCGGGTACCGTGATTGGCCTGCGTCTGCAGGCGGCATCGCGCAAGGTGCTCGGGCGCCGCATGGAGGCGGTCATGGCGCCGCTGCGGCGTACCGTCACGGTCAACGAGGGCAAGTGGTTCGCCGTCGACATCCTCGGCATGGGGCTGACCTGGATTCTCGTGATCGTCTACGTGCTGCAATCGCGTGAACCGGGGCAGGCCGTCATGCTCGGTACCGTGTTCATGATCTACCAGTACGCCCAACAGGCCGCGACGGTCGTCGGGGCAATGGCGTCGAACTTCCAGAGCTTCGCGCGCATGCATACCGACTACGGCAGCGCCGAACCGATCTGGGATGCGCCGGGCGATCCGGACGCCGCGGTGCTCGCCGTCACGCCGGACTCGCCATGGGACACGCTGTCGCTTCGCGGCGTGACGTGGCGATACACCGACGACGCGCGCGGAGGACTGCGCGACGTCGACCTGACATTGCGGCGCGGCGCACGCGTTGCCCTTATCGGCCCCAGCGGCGGTGGAAAGAGCACCTTGCTGCGCACGCTGGCGGGCCTGTATCTCCCCCAGCACGGCACGCTGATGCGCGACGGCAAGGCGATCGACTTCGCGGCGTTGCGCACGCTGGCCACCCTGATTCCGCAGGAGGCGGAGGTGTTCGAGGCGAGCGTTGAAGAAAACCTCACGTTCGGCGAGGCGGCCGATGCGAAGTCACTGCACGACGCCGTGCACGCCGGTGCTTTCGACGAGGTGCTCGCCGGCTTGCCGGACGGCCTCGCGAGCGCACTCAACGAGCGCGGCGGCAACCTCTCCGGCGGACAGCGGCAGCGGCTCGCGCTGGCGCGCGGCGCGCTGGCTGCGCAAGGCAGTTCGCTGCTGCTGCTCGACGAGCCGACCAGTGCCCTCGATCCCGCGGCCGAGGCCCGTGTGTTCGAGCGCATGTATGAGGCGTTTCCGAGCGCATGTATCGTGGCCTCGGTACACCGGCCGAGCCTTCTGTCGCGCTTCGACACCATCGTGGTGATGGAGAGCGGGCGCGTCGTGGACGCCGGTCCCCGCGACGATGTGTTGTCGCGCCGCACATAGCACCGTAACCCGTTGCCGCATGTGGCGATGTCCGCAAACACGAAATTTCACGTCAGAAAAATACCGACGCCTTCAATTCAACGCTCGTATCGATCCGACGCATCGTGCGCAACAGGCATCGTCGTAGTTGCACACGAATGCGTTGTGACTTTACGGATATAGCGGTGCGAAATTGAAGACGGTGCGGCAGATGCCCATGGGTGTGACGAGGCTCTCACGCCATGTCGCAACACCTCCGAAAGCCAGGCGGGGCGGGGCTTCGCATACATAGCACTACGTGAAATATCGAAACATGTTGAGCAAGCGCAAACCTTCGGTTAGACGCGCTTTACATGACATTGGCGAAAGGCAATAATCGCTCCGTAATCGAAGACCCGACTGCGCAGTCGTTACCATAAAGTCAGCGGGAACCGCCCCCCGGAATATTGGAAACGTTGGCGTTCCTGCTTTCGCTCGCCCGCCGGTGCCCGTGTGTACCGGCCCAAAGCCAGGGAAACGCCATGAGTCACTTCGTTGACCGTCTTCGTTTTTTCACTTCGTCGCGACCGCAGTTCTCCGAGGGGCACGGCGCCACGACAGACGAAGACCGACGTTGGGAGGACGCTTATCGTCAACGTTGGCAATTCGACAAGATCGTGCGCTCCACGCACGGCGTGAATTGCACCGGGTCCTGCTCCTGGAAGGTGTATGTCAAAGGGGGCATCGTCACCTGGGAAACCCAGCAGACCGACTACCCCCGCACCCGTCCCGACATGCCGAACCACGAGCCGCGCGGCTGCTCGCGCGGCGCGTCGTACTCGTGGTACCTCTACAGTGCCAACCGGCTCAAGTATCCGCTCGTTCGCAGCGCGCTCGTGTCGCGCTGGCGCGAAGCGCGCAAGTCGCTCGCACCGGTCGACGCGTGGGCATCGATCGTCCAGGACGACACCGCACGCCGCGCTTATCAGACGCGTCGTGGCCTGGGCGGCTTCGTGCGCGCCTCCTGGGACGAAGTCAACGAGATCGTGGCGGCGGCGAACGTCTACACGGTCAAGCGTTACGGCCCCGATCGCATCACCGGCTTCTCGCCGATTCCCGCCATGTCGATGGTGTCCTACGCCGCCGGCGCGCGCTATCTCTCGCTCATCGGTGGCGTGTGCCTGAGCTTTTACGACTGGTATTGCGATTTGCCTCCGGCCTCGCCGCAAACCTGGGGCGAGCAGACCGACGTGCCCGAGTCGGCCGATTGGTACAACTCGACATTCATCGTGATGTGGGGCTCCAACGTGCCGCAAACGCGCACGCCCGACGCTCACTTCATGACGGAAGTGCGCTACAAGGGCACGAAGATCGTGTCGATATTTCCGGACTACGCGGAAGGGGCGAAGTTCGGCGACCTGTGGCTTCACCCGAAGCAGGGGACCGACGCCGCACTGGCCCTCGCGATGGGGCACGTGATCCTCAACGAATTCCACCTGGCCGGCAAGAGCGATTACTTCATCGACTACTGCCGCCGCTTCACCGACATGCCGTGCCTGGTGCGCATGGTGCCGCATGGCGACGGTTACGTGCCCGAGCGCCAGTTGCGCGCGGCGGACTTCGACGGCGCGCTGGGCCAGCCACACAACGCCGACTGGAAGACAGTGGTGATCGACGACCTGAGCGGCGATTTCGTGGCGCCGGTCGGGTCGATCGGCTATCGTTGGTCGCAGGGCGACGCGCCGAATCAGGGCAAGTGGAACCTGCGCGAGGAGGGCCCGGACGGCCAGGCCATCAAGCCCCGGCTGTCGCTGGTCGAGGGCCACGATGAGGTCGTGCCCGTGCTGTTTCCGTACTTCGGCAATCAACCGCAGGCGCACTTTACCTGCACGTCGCACGCGTCGACGCAGCGTCGCAATGTGGGCGTGCGTCGCGTGAAGACGAACGATGGGGAGGTGCTCGTCGCCACCGTCTACGATCTGTTCATCGCCAACTACGGTCTCGACCAGGGGTTGGGGGGCGAGCACATTGCGCACACCTACGACGACGATGTGCCGTACACCCCGGCGTGGCAGGAAGCGATTACCGGTGTGAAGCGCGAGGACGTGATTTCCGTGGCCCGCCAGTTCGCCGAGAACGCACACAAGACGCAAGGCAAGTCGATGGTCATCATTGGCGCCGGGATCAACCATTGGTTCCACATGGACATGTCGTACCGCGCCATCATCAACATGCTGGTGATGTGCGGATGCATCGGCAAGTCGGGCGGGGGCTGGTCGCATTACGTGGGGCAGGAGAAGCTGCGTCCGCAAACCGGCTGGACGCCGCTCGCATTCGGTCTGGACTGGCACCGCCCGCCGCGCCAGATGAACGCGACGTCGTACTTTTACTCCCATACGGATCAGTGGCGCTATGACAACAGCGACCCGTCCGGGCTGCTCTCGCCGCTGGCCGACAAGACGCCGTTCCACGGCCGGCCCATCGACTACAACGTGCGCGCCGAGCGCATGGGGTGGTTGCCCACCGCACCGCAGTTGCAGACCAATCCGCTCGACGTGGGCCGCTCGCTCCCCGATCCGGCGAACGCCGCTCAGCAGGTGGCCAACGCGCTCAAGGACGGGTCGCTACGCATGTCGTGTACCGATCCCGATCATCCGGACAACTTCCCACGAAACCTGTTCGTATGGCGCTCGAACCTGCTGGGCTCATCGGGCAAGGGGCACGAGTACTTCCTGAAGCATTTGCTGGGCACCACGCATGGCGTGCAGGGCGAGGACATCGGCAAGCAGCACGCTGCGCGCCCCGAGGAAGTGAAATGGCGCGACGAGGCGCCCAAGGGCAAGCTCGACCTGCTCGTGACACTGGACTTCCGGATGTCGACGACCTGCATGTACTCCGACATCGTGCTGCCGACCGCCACGTGGTACGAGAAGGACGATCTGAATACGTCCGACATGCATCCGTTCATTCATCCGCTGTCGGCAGCCGTCGACCCTGCGTGGCAGGCGCGTAGCGACTGGGACATTTTCAAGGGCATCGCCAGGCGCTTCTCCGAACTGTGCGAAGGTCACCTCGGGGATGAGACCGACGTGGTGCTCACGCCGATCGCCCACGACGCCCCCGGCGAGCTGGCGCAACCTTACGACGTGAAGGACTGGGGTGCTGGGCAATGCGAGCCGGTGCCGGGCAAGACCGCTCAGGGCGTGGTGGTCGTCAAGCGCGACTACCCGAACACCTACAGGAAGTTCACCTCGCTCGGGCCGCTGATGGACAAGATCGGCAACGGCGGCAAGGGGATCAGCTGGCAGACCCACGACGAGGTCGACCTGTTGGGACAACTCAACTACAAGGTGGACGAGCCAGGGGTGTCGCAGGGTCGTCCGCGCATCGATTCGGCGCTCGACGCGGCCGAGGTCATTCTCACGCTGGCTCCGGAGACCAACGGGGAGGTCGCGGTGCGCGCGTGGCAGGCGCTGTCCAAGGCGACCGGCCTGCCGCACGATCACCTGGCGCAGGCGCGCGCCGACGAGAAGATCCGGTTCCGGGACATCCAGGCACAGCCGCGCAAGATCATCTCGTCTCCGACGTGGAGCGGGATCGAGTCGGAACACGTCTCGTACAACGCCGGCTACGTCAACGTGCACGAACTCGTGCCTTGGCGCACGCTCAGCGGACGCCAGCAGCTGTATCAGGACCATCCGTGGATGCGGGCGTTCGGCGAGTCGCTGTGCGTCTACAAGCCGCCGATCGATACCGGCAGTTATGCGCACATGCTCAACCAGCGTGGCAACGGCAACCGGGAGAAAGTGCTCAACTTCCTCACACCGCACCAGAAGTGGGGCATTCACAGCACCTACACCGACAATCTGTTGATGCTGACCATGTCGCGCGGTGGTCCGATCGTGTGGATGTCCGAGGACGACGCGCGCGATCTCGACATCGTCGACAACGACTGGATCGAATGTTTCAACGCGAACGGCGCGCTGTGTGCCCGCGCGGTGGTCAGCCAGCGTATCCCGAGCGGGGCGGTGATGATGTACCACGCCCAGGAGAAGATCGTGAACACACCGGGCTCGGAAATCACTGGCACGCGTGGCGGGATTCACAACTCGGTAACCCGCATCAGCGTCAAGCCGACGCACATGATTGGCGGCTACGCCCAGCTTTCGTATGGATTCAACTACTACGGCACCGTCGGCTCGAACCGCGACGAGTTCCTGGTAGTGCGCAAGATGAGTCGTATCGACTGGCTCGACGATACCGCCGACCAGGTGCTTGTGCCCCCGACCGGAGAACGCCAATGAAAGTTCGCGCACAGATTGCGATGGTGCTGAATCTGGACAAGTGCATCGGCTGTCACACCTGTTCGATCACGTGCAAGAACGTGTGGACCAGCCGCGAAGGCATGGAGTACGCGTGGTTCAACAACGTGGAGACCAAACCCGGTATCGGCTATCCCAAGGACTGGGAGAACCAGAAGCGCTGGCGCGGGGGCTGGACGCGCAAGGCCAACGGCAAGCTCGAACCGCTGCAGGGCGGCAAGCTGAAGTTGCTGGCGAGCATTTTCGCCAACCCGCACTTGCCGGAAATCGACGACTACTACGAGCCGTTCACGTACGACTACGCGCACCTGCAAACCGCCTCCGACGCGAAGGCCATGCCGGTCGCCCGGCCGCGCTCGCTGGTAACCGGCGAGCGCATGGAAAAGATCGAGTGGGGGCCGAACTGGGAGGAGATTCTTGGCGGGGAGTTCGCCAAGCGCTCTCAGGACTACAACTTCGAGGCTGTGCAGAAGGACATCTACGGGCAGTTCGAGAACACCTTCATGATGTACTTGCCACGCCTGTGCGAGCACTGCCTGAACCCGGCGTGCGTCGCGTCGTGCCCATCGGGCTCGATTTACAAGCGAGAGGAAGACGGCATCGTGCTCGTCGACCAGGACAAGTGCCGGGGTTGGCGCATGTGCGTCTCCGGCTGCCCGTACAAGAAGATTTATTACAACTGGCACAGTGGCAAGGCGGAGAAGTGCATCTTCTGCTACCCGCGCATCGAGGCGGGGCAGCCGACCGTGTGTTCGGAGACCTGCGTCGGCCGGATTCGCTATCTCGGCGTGTTGCTTTACGACGCGGACCGGATCAGCGAGGCCGCGGGCGTTGCCGACGAGAAGGATCTCTACGCGGCGCAGTTGTCGGTCTTCCTCGACCCGAACGATCCGGCCGTCATTGCACAGGCGCGGCTCGACGGCGTGCCGGAAGCGTGGATCGAGGGCGCGAAGGCCTCGCCGGTGTACAAGATGGCGGTCGACTGGCGCATCGCATTCCCGCTGCATCCGGAATATCGCACGCTGCCCATGGTCTGGTACGTCCCGCCGCTCTCGCCGATCAACGCGGCCGCCAACAGCGGCGATCTGGGCATGAACGGCTCACTGCCCGACGTCGGGTCGCTGCGCATTCCGCTGCGTTACCTCGCCAACCTGCTGACGGCCGGCGATGAAGCGCCGGTCAAGCTCGCGCTGGAGCGGCTGCTCGCCATGCGGGCGTTCATGCGTGCCCGCCATGTCGATGGCGTGCAGGCCGACGACGTCCTTCGCCAGGCGGCGCTGAGCGTGGCGCAGGTCGAGTCGATGTACCGGTATCTCGCGATTGCCAACTACGAAGACCGGTTCGTCATTCCGACAGCACATCGAGAGTATGCGGAAAACGCGTTCGAGCTGCACTCGGAGTGCGGCTTCTCGTTCGGCAACGGCTGCTCGCCCGGAAACGACACGGGCAATCTCTTCAACCCGGTCAAGAAGCAACAGCGGACCATCCCGATCCAGGAGATTTGACATGTCCGCATCCGACATCACACCGGGCGTGCCGTGCCGGTTGCTGGGCGCGCTGCTGCATTACCCGGCCGACGAGGTGAGCGAGGCGCTTTCCGAGATCGAACACACGCTGCTCGGCGCAGCCCGTATCGATGGCGCCGCACGCCGGGATCTGACGGGCTTTTTCGCCTATTGGCGCGAGCGCGACCTGCTTACGCTGCAGGAGAACTACGTGGCGCAGTTCGACCGGGGGCGTGCGACATCGCTTTACCTGTTCGAGCACGTCTACGGCGAGTCGCGCGACCGGGGGCAGGCGATGGTGGACCTCATGCAGACGTACGAGCGCAGCGGCATCTATCTTGCGCCCGGCGAGCTGCCCGACTATCTGCCGGCGTTTCTCGAGTATGTGTCGGTGTTGCCGGCATCCGAAGCCGCGGTGCGGTTGAAGGACATCGAACATTTGTTGCAGGCGATCGACGCCGGGCTTGCCAGGCAGGGCTCGCCGTACGCGGCGATCACGCGGGCGCTGCTGTGCCTCGCGGGGGCGTCGATGCAGCGCGAGACGCAGGCGTCCCCCGCCCACGTGGACGATGCCGCGCTGATTCCCCAGGCGAAGGACTACGAGGCCATCGATGCCAGCTACCAGGACGCCCCGGTGCGCTTCATGGGCGCGGGGCATCCCGGAACCCAGGGCAACACGGTTGGCGAGCCGATCCAGTTCTACGCGCGCCGTCCCGGGCGCTGAGTCCGGAAAGCAAGGAGTGTGACCATGCAAGCTTTCGTTCATCAGTTCGTCTTCGGCATCTATCCGTACATCTGTCTGACGGTGCTGCTCGTGGGCAGTCTGATTCGCTTCGACCGCGAGCAGTACTCGTGGAAGAGCGACTCGTCGCAGTTGCTCAAGCACGGCATGCTGCGTCTGGGCAGCAACATGTTCCACTGGGGCATTCTGGTGGTCGTGGCCGGACACTTCGTCGGTTTCCTCGCGCCGCACTGGCTGGTTTCGCCTTTCCTGACCGCCTCGCGGCACCAGTTGCTGGCGATGGTCGGTGGCGGCGCGGCGGGCGTTGTGGCGATCATCGGCCTGACGATCCTCATCCTGCGGCGCATCGGCACGCCGCGTGTGCGGGCCACGAGCCGCACCTGGGACATCGTGATCGTGTTCATGCTCTGGTTCCAGCTTGCCCTCGGGCTGGGCACGGTGCTGCTTTCGATGCGGCACATGGACGGCGCCATGTTCGAGCAACTGACCGATTACGTGAAGGGCATCGTCACGTTCCAGCCGGGCGTTGCCGCGCTGCTCGACGGCGTGCCGCTGACCTATCGGGCGCATATCGCGCTTGGCTTCACCATTTTCCTGGTATCGCCATTCACGCGCATGGTCCATATCTGGAGCGGCCTGGCGTCGGTCGTGTATCTCATTCGTCCTTACCAATTGGTGCGCAAGCGCTGAGCGCGCCATTCGCGACACGTCATCACACCAGGAGCGCTTACCATGCAAACTGTGACGGCAGACGCCCGCGCGCCGCTGCGCGTGAACGGCGTCGAGATACCTCCGCTGGCCATCGACGAGGCCATGGCCGAGCTCGCCGATGCGTCACCGGCTGCGGGGGAAGATTTGCCATCCGGGGTCGAGCAGACCGCTCGCTACGCGCTCGCCATTCGCGAACTGCTGCGTCAGCGCGCGCTCGAGCTGGGCCTGACGTTCGACCCCGGGCTGCCCGATGCCATGGCCGATGCGGTCTTCGCCAAGGATGTCGTGACGCCGGTGGCGAGCGTCGAGGAATCGCGCCGTTACTACGACCAGCACCCGGAGCGTTTCACGAGCGGCGAACTCGTCCATGCCAGCCACATCCTGTTCGGCGTGACGGGGCGTGCGCCGCTCGCGCTGGTGCGCGCCAAGGCGGAAGAGACCCTGAACGACATACTGAAGGCGCCCGATCGGTTCGAGGCCATGGCGCGCGAACGTTCGAACTGTCCGTCGGCACAGGTCGGCGGCAGCCTCGGACAGCTCGAGCGCGACAGCGTCGTTCCCGAGTTTGCGCAAGCCATCTTCGGCACGAACGAGACGGGCGTATTGCCGCGTCTGATCAAAACGCGCTTCGGATTTCACCTGGTGCGCATCGATCATCGCGTGCCCGGCACGCAGATTCCGTTCGAGGCGGTGCAGGACGACATCGCCACGATGCTCACGGAGCAGGTGCGACTGCGCGCGACGCGGCAGTACGTGATGCTGCTTGCCTCGCAGGCCGAGCTCGAAGGCGTGACGTTTGCGCCGGCCGACGGGCCGCTGGTCCAATAAAGGAGACCGCATGGACACCGCACGCGTTGCCGCTGCACCCACGCTCACCGAGGGCTCGCCGGCGCCGGGGGCACGCGCCTACTCGGTGCTGTTCGCCAGCACGCTGGCGTTTCTCGTGTGCTTCGTGGTCTGGATGATGTTCGGGGTGTTGGGCATCCAACTGCGCGAAGACCTCGGGCTCAACAGCACGGAGTTCGGCCTGCTCACGGCGACCCCCGTGCTCACGGGCGCCGTGATGCGTCTGCCGCTTGGCATCTGGACCGATCGTTTCGGCGGGCGCATCGTGATGACCGTGCTGCTCGTCGCATGCGCGATTCCGGTATTCATTGTGAGCTATGCCACGCAGTTGTGGCAGTTCCTCGTCATCGGGCTGTTCCTGGGGTGTGTCGGGGCGTCGTTCGCGGTGGGCACGCCCTATGTCGCCCGGTTCTTCCCGCCGGCCCGGCGTGGCTTCGCAATGGGCTTCTTCGGCGCCGGTACCGTGGGTGCCGCCGTCAATCTGTTCATCACGCCGAGTCTGCAGGCGGCCTACGGCTGGCGCATGGTGCCGCGCATCTACGCGCTCGCGCTGATCGTGACCGCGGTGATCTTCTGGCTGGCATCCGCCCCCGATCCGGGCGCAGGGAAGAAGGGGGGCTCGATTCTCGCGTCGTTCAAGGTGTTGGGGAACGTGCGCGTCTGGCGGCTGTGCCAATACTATTCGATCACCTTCGGCGGCTTCACCGCGCTCTCGCTGTGGATTCCGCAGTACCTGAAGGCCGAATACGGCATGACGGTGGTGATGGCCGCCGCCGTGGCAGCGGGTTTCTCGCTGCCCGGGTCGGTGTTGCGCGCCGTGGGCGGGGTGCTTGCCGACAAGTTCGGCGCACACGCCGTGACCTGGTGGTGCCTGTGGGTCGCGTGGATCTGCCTGTTCCTGTTGTCGTATCCGAAAACCGACTTCGTCATTTATACGATCGATGGGCCGCAGACTTTCCACATCAGTGTGACGGTCGTGGCATTCGTGCTGCTCGCGTTCGTTCTCGGCGCCGTGTTCGCATTCGGCATGGCCTCGACATTCAAGTACGTCGCCGACGAGTTTCCCGAGAACCTCGGCGTGGTGACCGGCATCGTCGGTCTGGCGGGCGGTCTCGGCGGTTTCCTGCTGCCGATCATGTTCGGCGCGCTGCTCGATATTCTCAAGATCCGGTCGAGCTGCTTCATGCTGATGTACGGCATTGTCTGGGTGTCGCTGATCGTGATTTATCTGTCGGAAGTGCGCCGTGCCCGGGTGATGTGATACGTCGCGCGGGGCTAGCGGGTTGCCGGGCGGGCGGCAAAGAAAATCTTTGCGCAAGCCCTCCGGGCAGGCTATCGTGACGCTGGAGGCCGGTTGGCGGGGGCTACGGCCGGGAGCGGTTTAAAGGTTTGCTTTGAACGGCCGTTTACCAAATCAATTACTCGTTGGGCGTTCATGTCGATTCCGGCCGTTTTTCTCAGCATCGCCATTTTGTCCTGTGTCATGGGCGTGGCGGTGCTGGGTTCGTTGTTCAAGGCGGAGGTGCCGGGTATCCGCCTGTGGTGCGTCGCGAGCGGGCTGCTTGCGCTGGTTGCGGCCCTGCTGCTGACCGGCAAGAGCGATGCCGTCGTGGTCACCGCGACCAGCCTGCTGATGATCGCCTCGATGCTCGGCTTGCGCGGCTTTCGTCAATTCCTCGGGGCGCGCGTGTCCGTGCCCGCCGAGTATGTCGCGTTCGCCGTCATCCTCGCCATGCTGGTCTACTGGACGTTCGTCACCCCGCACGTCAACGCCCGCAGCGCGATGGTCTCGGCCTTTATCGCCTATGTCCGGTTCCAGATCGGCTGGGAAGTCCTGACGTTCCGCCCGGCGGGACGACCCAAGTATGCCTACTATTTCGTCTCGATCGCCGCGATCTCGGGCGCGGTGATCCACGCAATCCGGGCACTCGCCTACGCATTCGGCCTGGCAAACGAAACCGAGTTTCTCCAGCCGACCCCCTTGAACATCGTCTTTCTCGGCATGGCCACATTGACCTTGCCCTGTCTGTCCGTTGGCATGGTGTTGCTCGCGCACGACAGGCTGGCCGACCGTATGGAGCGTCTGGCCACGTTCGACGACCTGACCGGTGTGCTGGCACGCCGCGCGTTCATTGCGCGGGCCGAGGCGGTCGCGGCGGCGGCAGCGGCCGGCGGCCCGACGTTTTCCCTCGCCATTCTTGACATCGACAATTTCAAGAGCATCAATGACCGATACGGACATGCCGCGGGCGATCGCGCTCTGGCGCACGTGGCGTCGGTGATCTCCAGGGCCGTGCGCGACACCGACATCGTTGGCCGCATCGGCGGCGAGGAGTTTGCGCTGTTGCTGCCCTCGGAAACGAAGGAGGAGGCCGGGCGGGTGGTCGACCGGCTACGTGCGATGGTTGGCGCGTCAGGCACCTGTGTGCCCGGCCGCGATGCGCTGGCGACGCTCAGCGCCGGCGTCGATGCTTTTGTCGAGGGCGACACGCTTGCGACCGTCATGGGGCGTGCCGATGCGGCGCTATATGCCGCGAAGGCCAACGGCAGGAATTGCGTGGTGGTCGCGCCGGCGCACATCCTGACGGATCATCAGGACGCCGACGACCCCGACTGGCATTCCCGGCAACTGGCCTGAGCGGTCGGCGAGCGCTGCCCGCGACGCGCTCGACGTCAGCGAGTCACAGATCGCCCGGGCCCGACCCACGGGGCGACGCCGTATCGACGCAGCACACGATGGCATCGACGCCGCGCTCATCGCGACTCAGATAGACGTGTCCCACGCCGCTGTCGAAATAGAGGCTGTCGCCGGGCGAGAGATCGAAGCGCTCGCCGGTCTCGAATTGCAGACGCAACCGGCCCGACAGCACGAACACGAACTCCTCGCCGCCGTGACGAATGTAATCGGGAAAGTCCTCGAGGCGTCGCGCCCTGATATGCGCCCGCATGGGCACCATGCGCTTGTGCGGCAGATCGCTGGCGATCATGCCGTAGCGATAATTCGGTGTCTCGTAGTTGGGTTGCGTGCCGGCGGCGGTGAACGACGGCGCCGTTGCCGTGTCCGGCATCACGTGGCCTGCGCGGAAGATCGACGCATAGTCGAGTCCCAATGCACGCCCCAGCGCACCGAACTTGTCGTAGGTGAGGGCGATGTCGCCCCGCTCCGCCTTGGAGATGGTCGACACCGCGATGCCCGACTGCTCGCTCAGGTCTCGCAACGTCCATCCCCGCGCCTTGCGCGCATCGCGCAAACGCCGTCCCACCTCGCCGTGGTCGACTGGCGGGCTGCCGGTATTTCGCGGCGATTTCGCGAGCGAGCGCTTTCGGGGAGACGAATCGGCCATGGCGCGTCGTGACAGAAAAGATTTCAAAAATTCTCGTATGCGAGAAATTAGGTTCTCATATATGATAATTGCGTTGCGCGAGCATACCTGACGCGTCACCCATTCGTGAAGGGGTTTCCATGAAATTCGATGTTCTGGTGCTGGGCGGCGGCATCGTGGGGGTGTCGACGGCCGTGCATCTGCGACAGCGCGGGCTGAGCGTGGCACTCGTCGACCGTCAGGCGCCGGGGCGCGAAACGTCGTATGGCAATGCCGGGCTCATTCAGCGCGAAGGCGTCTATCCGTATGCTTTTCCTCGCGACGTCGCCACATTGCTGCGATACGCGCGCAATCGCTCGCCGGACGTTCGGTATCACCCTTCGGCGCTGCCCACGATTGCGCCTTTCCTCGCCCGATACTGGTTTCACTCCGCGCCGGCCCGGCACGCCGCCATTGCCCGGCATTACAGCACCCTGATCGAGCATTGTGTTTCGGAGCATCGTGCGTTGGTCGAACGCGCGGGGGCGGGTGGTTGGCTCCGGCAGGGCGGTTGGCTGAAGGTTTTTCATCACCGGCCGGCTTGGGAGGCGGCGCAACGGGAAGCCGAGCGCTGGCAGCGGGAGTACGGCGTGCCGTTCGCGTCGCTCGATGCCGCGCAACTGCAGCGCGACGAACCGTCGCTCAGTCCGGCGCTCGTGGGGGCGTTGCGCTACACGGCGTCGGAATCGGTGAGCGACCCGGGGGCGCTGGTTGAGGCATACGCGGCATATTTTCAGTCGCTCGGTGGACAAGTGCTCGTTGGCGATGCGACAACGCTCGCGCCGCAGTGGACAGTGAAAACTGGCGAAGGCGAAATCGAAGGACGCCATGCCGTGGTGGCGATGGGCCCCTGGTCGGATACGGTGACGCGACCGCTGGGCTATCGGTTTCCGCTGGCCGTGAAACGAGGCTACCACATGCATTACGCCTCGCAGCCCGGCGCGAAGCTGAACCAGCCGGTGCTCGACGCCGAGCATGGCTTTCTCATCACCCCGATGACGCGCGGCGTTCGGTTGACCACGGGGGTCGAGCTGGCCTTGCGCGACAGCCCTCGCACGCCCGTGCAACTCGACGCGGTGGAGCCGATGGCGCGTGCGCTTTATCCCCTCGCGCAGCGCGTCGACGACACTCCGTGGATGGGGGCGCGACCCTGTACGCCCGACATGATGCCGGTGATCGGCCCGGCGCCCCGTCATCGCGACTTGTGGTTCGCTTTCGGCCATGCGCATCATGGACTGACGCTGGGTCCGATCACAGGGCGCCTGATCGCGGAGATGATCACCGGCGCGCCGCCGTGCGTCGATCCCCGGCCGTTCAGCGCCACACGATTCTGACATCCTGCAACGTACGGCCCTCAGACCACCGTCGTGGGGTTGACGCGCGCTTGCAGGGCGTCGGCGCCGCAAGGCTTTCTCCTTCCGATGGGAAATGAGAGGCCTGGTGCTGACGCAACCGTTGCTGGGTCACGTCTAGGCAAAAACCCTGAGTCGCAATCGACTTGACAGCGACAATTTGTCCATCGATGGTATACAGAATACTGAAAAGAGTGTTCCATCATGACAAACCCCACAGTCGAGTTGCCCGACCGCGGCATCGCGTCGCCGAAGCCGTCACAGACCACGCCGTGGCAATACGCCACGGTGTGCGCCGCCCAGGTGGCGCTGAGGCGCCGGGAAGTCACATCCGAGTCGCTGGTGGCGGCCTGTGAAGCGGCCTGGCGCAAGTCCAATCCAGCGCTCAATGCCGTTGTGGTGAGCGATTTTGCGCGGGCTCGCGAGGCGGCGAGTCAGCGCGATGCCGAATTGCGCGCGGGCGTCGTCCGCGGCCCGCTGCATGGTGTGCCGTTCACGATCAAGGAGTCATTCGACGTCAAGGACTGGCCGACCACGGTGGGCGATCCGGCGTTTGCGAACAATGTCGCGAGCAGGCACGCCAGCGTGGTGCAGCGATTGACCGATGCCGGCGCGGTGCTGCTGGGCAAGACCAACGTGCCGCTGTGGCTGCGCGACTGGCAGAGCTACAACGACGTCTATGGCACCACGCGCAATCCGCACGACCTGCGGCGTACACCTGGCGGATCGTCAGGGGGCAGCGCCGCGGCGGTCTCCAGCGGGATGGCATTCTTCGACGTGGGCTCCGACATCGGTTCCTCGATCCGCAATCCCGCACATTACTGCGGCATCTTCTCGCACAAGAGCACGCACGGGCTCGTGCCACTCGACGGCCATGGACTGCCTGGCGGCGTGACGTTCCCCGACATCAATGTGGCGGGGCCGCTCGCGCGAAGCGCCGGGGATCTCGAGGCGGTGCTGTCCGCGATCGCCGGACCGTCCGCCGAGGCGGCCTGCGCGGTGCGTTTCGAGCTGCCGCGCTGTCACGCCGCAGATCTGCGCGAAATCCGCTTCGGCATCCTGCCGAATCATCCGATAGCCGAGGTCGACGCCGAGGTCGAGCAATGCCTCGTGAACCTTGGGCAGGATCTGGAGCGTCGGGGTGCGCGGGTGCTGTGGAACGCACGGCCGTCGCTCGACGCCGCCGAGTTGATGCGCGTCTACACGTTGATGTTGCGGGCGTCGACGTGCGGCTACCTTGGCGACGACGCCTTCGCATCGGCGATCGCAGCAGCGGAGCAGACGCCGGCCGATGACATGCGGTACGCGTCGCTGCAATACGTGGGCGCCGTCATGCGGCACCGCGACTGGCTGCGCCTGCAACCGTTGCGCGAGCGCTTTGCGGCGGCCTGGCGCGAGTTGTTCGAGCGCGTCGATGTGCTGCTGTGTCCCGTGGCGGCGACGCCCGCGTTCGTGCTGAACGAGGCGGGGGCGCCCTGGCAGCGCACGCTGGACGTCAACGGGCGGGCGCAGCCGCTGACGACGCAGCTTTTCTGGGCCGGCCACTCCGGCTTGTGCGGCTTGCCCTCTAGCGTCGCCCCGGCAGGGCGCACGGCGGAGGGGCTTCCCGTGGGCGTTCAGATCGTGGCGCCGCTGTATCACGACCTGCGCTCGATCCACGTAGCCAGATTGCTCGAAGCCGCCGGCTACACCTTCGTTCCACCCGCCTGACCCTTTTTTCCCAACACCCACGACCCACCAAGGAGGACACCTTCATGTCCTGGCTCAATTCGCTATCGAGAAACGAGAAGCGCGCCTTCGCCGGCACCTTCATCGGCCATACGGTCGATGTCTACGACTTCATGATCTATTCCTTCCTCATTCCGGTGCTGCTCACGAGCTGGAACATGAGCAAGGCCACCGCGGGCAGCATCGTGACTTACACGCTGGTCGCCTCGCTGGTGGGCGCCATCGGTGCGGGCCTGCTGGCCGACCGCTACGGGCGCGTGCGTATCCTGCGATGGACCATCGCCATCTTCGCACTGGCCTGCTTCGGCTGCGGCCTCACGAATTCGCCCACGCAGCTGGCCGTGATGCGCATCATCCAGGGCCTGGGCTTTGGCGGCGAGTCATCGTTGTGCATGGTCCTGGTCATGGAGACGATCCGCAATCCGGCCCATCGCGGCAAGTTCTCGGGCTTTACCGCGAGCAGCTATTCGTTCGGATGGGCGTTGGCCGCGCTGGCCTACAGCGCGATCTTCAATTGGTTGCCCCCCGAAATGGCATGGCGCGTCTGCCTGTTCATCGGGGTTGCGCCGGCGCTGATGGTCGTCTGGCTGCGTCGCAATCTCGAGGAACCGGAAGCCTTCACACGCACGATGTCGGAGCGGCGCCAAACGAGTCCGCTCAAGACGATGCGTGGCGTTTTCAGCGGGCGCCTCGCGGCACGCACGCTGTGGTGCAGTCTGCTCTCCGGCGGCATGCTCGGCGCGTACTATGCGATCGCCACCTGGATGCCGACGTGGCTCAAGACCGAGCGGGGATTGTCGGTGACGGGCACGGGCCTGTGGCTGGCGATCACCATCGGCGGCTCGCTGGTCGGCTACGCCGTGGGCTCCTGGGCGACCGACAGGCTCGGCCGGCGCCCCACTTACATTCTGTTTGCCATCGGCGCATTCGCGATGAGCATCGCTTATATGCTGGTGCCGGCGCCCATGCCGGTGATGATGGTGCTCGGCTTCCTGATGGGCGTACTGATGCAGGGCACATTCGCTGGCGTGGCCGCCACGATCTCCGAGACGTATCCGCACGAAGTGCGCGCCACGGGCTACGGTGTGGCCTACAACACAGGCCGGGTCATCGGCTCGGTGTTTCCTTTCATGGCGGGCTGGCTGGCGAGCGGTCATACCACGCTCACGCTCGCAATCCCGATCGTGGCGGCCGTTGGCTATGGACTGGTCATTGTCGCTGCGGTGATGTTGCCCGAGACGAACGGCATCCAGCTCGACGCCATCGATCCCGTGAACGTCGGCGAGGGTGCTTCTCAGGGGGCCCACGCGGCGGTCCCCGGTGCGATCGGTCGAGCGGCGGACTGAATTCACCGTTTGTCGCATCGCATGCTTCGCAGCTTTTCTTCCGTTATCTGAGATCCGAGGCGCGGGCCGTCCCGCACAGGCAATTTTGTTGTATTGGCATTTTTGGCAAAACTGTATACAGTGTACCAAAATAATCAATCGACCCGCTTCGGGCGCCATCCGGCGCTCGCAGTGGGTTATCCACCCCAAATCAAGGAGCAACTCATGGCTGAACTGATGGACCGCGAAACCTTCCGCGCGGCACTCGAAGACGCAATCAAGGGCAAGAGCGCGAACAAGGCGCCGTTCAGTGTCGCGTGGGCGAGCGGCAAGCTCACGCGCGCGCATCTCGCGCGCTGGGCGGAAAACCACTATCACTACGTGGGGCCTTTCGCCGACTACCTCGGCTACCTGTATGCCCGCACGCCGGACCATATGACCGAGGCCAAGGACTTCCTGCTGGCGAACATGTACGAAGAGGAGATCGGTGGCGATCGCCACACCGACCTGTTGATCCGCTTTGCCGAGGCGTGCGGCACCACCCGGGAGCGCGTCGTCGACCCGGACAACATGTCGCCGACCACGCGCGGGCTGCAAAGCTGGTGCTACGCGGTGGCCATGCGTGAAGATCCGGTCGTGGCAGTCGCCGGACTCGTGGTCGGCCTGGAGTCGCAAGTGCCGTCGATCTATCGCAAGCAGACGCCGACGCTTCGCGACAAGTACCAGTTCACCGACGAGGAAGTCGAGTTCTTCGATCTGCACATCGTCTCGGACGAGATCCACGGCGAGCGTGGGTATCAGATCGTGCTGGAGAACGCGAACACGCCGGAGTTGCAACAGCGCTGCCTCAAGATCTGCGAGATCGGTGCGCAAATGCGGCTGCTGTACACGACCGCGCTCTACTACGACTACGTGGCGAACGAAGTGTCGCTGCCCGAGCTGGGGCTCGCCGCCTGAGCGGTGTCCGGCCGCGCCGTCGCTCGCCGGCGGCGCGGGTATCGAAGACCGCATGACTTCCTGCAGGACACTGCCTTCATGACGACTGTTCCCACATTCCTGAATTACATCGACGGCGAGTGGTGCGCGAGCCGATCGGGCGCGACCTTCGCGAATCTGAACCCTGCCGACACGCGCGACGTCGTGGGCCACTTCCAGGCATCGGACGGCGCCGATGCAAAAGCCGCGGTGCTCGCGGCCGCCAAGGCGTTCGACGCATGGAAGCGCCTGTCCATGAGCGCACGCGCGAAGATTCTGATCGATGCCGCCGCTTATCTCGAGCGTCACGCCCAGCCATTCGGCGAGGAGCTCACGCGCGAGGAGGGCAAGCAGAAGGCGCTTGCGAAGGACGAATTCCTGCGTGCGGCGCAGACGCTGCGGTACTACGCCGTAGAAGCGCAGTCGTATGGCGGCGAGACATTTCCGAACGACGATGCCGAAATGTCCGTTTATACGTTGCGCGAGCCGCTGGGGGTTGTCACGGTGATCTCGCCCTGGAACTTCCCTGTTTCGATACCGGCGCGCAAGATCGCGCCGGCCCTGGTGTGTGGCAACACGGTGGTGTTCAAGCCTGCCTCGGATGCGCCGCTGAGCGGCTTGCGCCTGACTGAAGCGTTCGTCGAAGCCGGCATTCCGAAAGGCGTGCTGAACTTCGTCACCGGCAGCGCCTCGGCAGTGGGCCCGACGCTCGTCGGCGCGCGCGAAGTTCGGGCCATTTCCTTTACCGGTTCGACGACCGCCGGCGAGCAGATTCACCGGGCGGCGTCGATGTCGACGCGCACGCAGATGGAGCTCGGCGGCAAGAATCCGTTGATCGTGCTCGATGCGCGAGATATCGATCGTGCGGTCGATCTGACCGTCAAGGGCGGATTCTCGCTGACCGGGCAGGCATGCACGGGCACCAGTCGCGTGTTGGTCGCCCGCGACATCCGCGCCGCCTTCGTCGAGCGACTGGCTGCGAAGACCGCGACGCTCAAGGTCGGCAACGGCATGGACACGGGCACCGACATCGGCCCGCTGGCCACCGCGGGACAACTGCAAACCGTGCTCGAGTACATCGAGATCGGAAAGCGGGAGGCCACGCTCGTGTGCGGTGGCGAGCGGCTGGCGCACGGCCCCTTCGCCAACGGATTTTTTGTTACACCGGCGATTTTCTGTGATGTACCGCGCAACGCCCGCATTGCCCGGGAAGAAATCTTCGGCCCCGTGATTGCCGTGATCGACGTCGACGACTACGCGGACGCGATTTCTGTGGCGAACGATAGCGACTACGGCCTCGCGGCTTCGCTTGTCACGCAGGACGCAAGCCTGATGCACCGGTTCGCCAGCGACATCGAGGCCGGTACGGTCAAGATCAATCGCACGACGACGGGCAATCTCGTAAACGCGCCGTTCGGCGGTCTGAAGCAATCGAGCACGGCCACGTTCCGGGAGTCCGGTCGTGACGGCCTCGAGTTCTACCTCCAGATCAAGACGGTGTACCGCGGCATTTGACGCCCGATCCACCAACAACTCATCTCAAACGCCATGAAACCCTTTTTCAAGCTCGAACTCGCCGAGGCCCGTCACATGATCGCCG
This sequence comes from Pandoraea morbifera, assembly GCF_902459575.1. Lineage (NCBI taxonomy): Bacteria > Pseudomonadati > Pseudomonadota > Betaproteobacteria > Burkholderiales > Burkholderiaceae > Pandoraea > Pandoraea morbifera. The sequence continues at coordinate 289,983 of NZ_CABPSD010000001.1, read as the reverse complement.
CGGCCATCGCCCGCTCTCAGGAAATCGGTGTCCTCGAATCGATCTGCGTGGTCGATGAAGGCGGTTTCCCGCTCGCCCTCGAACGTATGGATGGCGGGCGCATCACCGGACCGCAGATCGCCTGGAACAAGGCGTTCACCGCCGCAGGGCACAAGCGCTCCACGCACCTTTTCACCACGCCGCCCAATGGTCCTGCGCTGCCGGGCAACGAAGCCTTCGGCATTCAATGGAGCTTCGAGGGACGCTTTGCCGCGTTTGTCGGTGGCTTTCCGATCGTAGTCGATGGCCAGGTCGTCGGCGGCATCGGTCTGTCGGGGGGCAATGGCGAGCAGGACACCAAGGCCGGTCTTGCCGGGCTCGCGGCATTGCAGACGCTGCTGCGCGAGAGCGGACGCGAAGTCCTGGTGCAGCCCGATATCAAGCTCTGACGGAGGACGGCCCGTGAGCTATCGAATCACATGGATCGAGGCCCAGTGCAGCTTCGAGGCAACGCCCGACGAATCCGTGCTCGATGCCGCACGACGCGCAGGCGTCGTGTTGCCCTCGGCATGTGAGTTCGGCGGCTGCGGGACGTGCCGCGTGAAGCTCTCGCAAGGGCGCGTGCGCTACGAGGCCATGCCGGACGCGTTATCGCAGGAGGAGGCGGACGCAGGCTACGCGCTGCTGTGCCAGGCGCGGGCATGCTCGGACCTGCTGCTCAGCACGGAGCGAGTGCTCGACGCTCCCGCGCCGGTGCGCCGTCGCCAGGTGAGCGTGGTGCGTACGCAAGCGTTGAGCCCGGACGTGACGCGCCTGGTGCTCGCGTTCGACGACGGCGAGCCCTGGGCATTTCGCCCCGGGCAATACCTCAACGTGTTGACCGGCGACGCCGGCCCGCGCAGCTTCTCGATGGCCTGTCTGCCCGAACAACGCCCGGGCGAGGTCGAACTGCATATCCGACGGATCGACGGCGGGCATTTCACACAGACGCGTCTGAGCAGGCTGCGTCCCGGCGACAGGCTCGAAGTGGAGGCGCCAATGGGCGGCTTCGGTTATCACGAGGACGACTACCGTCCGGTTGTGATGGTGGCGACTGGCACGGGCATCGCACCGCTGCGCAGCATGCTCGGGCAGATGCTGGCGAGCGGAGACACACCGCCCGTCGAGCTTTACTGGGGAGGGCGCACGCGGACGTCACTCTATTTGCATGACGAGTTGACGGCGCTCGCAAGCCGACACGACGATTTCCGCTACGTCCCGGTGCTCTCCCGACCCGATGGCGCGTGGGGCGGCGCGCGCGGCTACGTGCAGGATGCCGTGCTCGCCGACCATCCCGACCTGTCCGAACACGCGCTTTACCTGTGCGGCTCGCCGGTCATGATCGCGGATGCGCGCCGTGCGTTTCTCGCGAATGGCGCCAGTGTGCGTTACCTTTACGCGGACAGTTTCACGTTCCAGCATCTCGTACCGGTGGACGTGGCGGCCTGACGCGAGATCCCCTCGCGAACGGACGGGAGGCGATCCCGCGTGGCGAATCCGTTGTGGCAAGCGGGGGTCGCCCGCTTGCCCTTGCCTTGCGTGGACGCTCAGCCGCCGCGCTCGATGTAAGTGCGGTAGGCGAGGGCAGCCAGCGCAACGTCCTGCAAACCGAAGCCTACGGCCTTGTAGACGACGATGTCGTCGCCATGTCGGCGCCCCGTCGTCAGGCCCTCCATCACGTGGCCCAACTCGGCAACTTCGTGCCAGTTCACCAAGCCGGGGGCTGCCATCAGCAAGTCTCCGGCCTCCTCGCGTGCCTGATCGCGCAACTCCACCACGATTCGTGAGGCACGTGCCAACGTCGTGTCGTCCAGCTCGCGTGTGTGCGGCAGGCTCGAACCAATGGCGGCGACGAATGCGCCCGGCGACAGTGCGCGGCCATCGAAGAGAGGGGTGCTGGCCCGCGTCGCGGTGACCACGATGTCAGCGCCATCGAGGGCCTCGTCGGTCGATACGGCGCGTGCCGTGACCCCTTGCGCGCGGTACGCCTCGTCAATTGAGGCGGCCAGTGCCACGTCGCCTTCGATCCCGACGATGCGCAACTGGCGCACGCCGGCGAACCGGGCCAGCGCGTGCGCGTGCGCCGCACCCTGGACACCCGTGCCGAAAACCGCGGCGGTGCGGGCACCGGGCCGCGCCAGCGCACGTACCGCGAGCATGGTCGTCGCGGCGGTGCGAAAGCGGGTGATCGCATTAGCGTCCAGTGTGGCAAGGCAGGCGCCGTCCGACGCGCGGAACAACACGATCACGAAGTTGAACTGACCGCGAAGGGTCGTGTAGACCTTTGCGCCGGCAACGTCTGCGCCGGGCAGTACGGCGCCAAGTGTCGAGAGCTTTGTGCCCTGCGCTTCGGTCCGAACCCGGCGCTGGACCGCCGCCGCGCCGCGTGCGAGTTCGCGAAAAGCGCTCTCCAGCGCGGTTATCGCTTGTGGGAAGTCGATCAGTTCGTCGATTTGTGCGTCGGTCAAATGGATCATCGAAGGTCCGGCGTGTCGAGGGTGAATGGTAGGTATACGGTATACGATTGAAGGGAATTCTTCAAATTCCGTTTCGATGGCAGCGTGCGAACTCGCGAAATCTCGAACAGTCCGCGACAGGGCTCGTTAATTTTATTTATTTCAGTATACAGTATTCATAAAAGCGGTACACTTTCGCAAAGGCCGTCTTTGCAGCGCTCGGTGGTCGTCGTGATGATAGGAGGATGCATGCCAGTCGTCGTATTTCGCAGTAACGGGCAGACATATCGGGAAGAGGTGAAGGTCAATACCAATCTCGTCGTCCGCGCCGGTATCAAACAGTTTCCGTTTCCGCATTTGCGCTACGAGTGCGGCATGGGCAAATGTGCTCGGTGCGCGTGCCGGGTGCTTGCCGGTGGCGAGCACCTGCCGTCGCCGAACTGGAAAGAGAAGAAGCAACTCGGAGAGAAGCTTGATGCCGGGTATCGGCTGGCGTGCCAGTTGTGGATCGAACACGACATCGAGCTTGCGCAGGACGAAGCGCCGGCGGCGTCCTGACACCCGGGACAACGAGGAAAGCATGTACATCGTACTTACCAGCCGCCCGGGGCAGTACCGCAGCGAGCCGACTTCGGGCATCACGCCGGTCGAGACACACGACTACTTCTACGGCGCGCGCCATGTGGCGGCGTTCGTCGTGGCCAGGCTCGACGGCACGTCGCGGGTGCGCATTGTCGATGAGGCAGACCCGGAGCGCGCGAATCTCGTGCCGACGAAGTTTTTCGAATCCTTCGACAGCGTGTCCGAGGCAGTCGCATCGCTCGCGGCGCTGGTCGGACCCGATCACGCACAAGCGCGGCTCAGCCGCCGAGACACGGAGGCCTCCCATAGCACCATGGTTCAGATCACGTTCATCACTAACGGCGGCAAGACGGTGGAGGCGCCACCCAACAGTAATCTGCTTCGCGTTTCGCTTCGGGAGAAGGGCGGCATTCCTTTCAAGTGCGGCGGCGGGCTGTGCGGCACTTGCCGTTGTCGCGTGGAAGCCGGCCGCGAACATACCGACGACGTAAAGCCCAAGGAGCGCCGTCATCTCAGCCCGGAAGACCTCGCGAACGGTTACCGCATGGCGTGCCAGACGTTCGTCAATGGCGATGTGAGCGTGTCATGGTGAGCGAGTCCGGCATCACGGGCGCGCCGTTCTGCGCATTGCCGCCGGCCCAGCGACAGCAGATGCTGGCGCTGGGCCCCCGTTGGAACGACGACATCATCGCCCACCGCAAGGCGGTCATCGATTGTTACACCCCGATTTTGGCGGCCGCACCCAAGAGTCCGCACGTGGAGCGCAACGTGGCATACGGCGGGCACGCTCGCCAGGTGCTCGACATTTTCGCGCCGGCCGCCGCCCCCTCGGGCACGCCTGAGCCGACGCTGCGCGAAGCCGTCGTGTTCGTGCACGGCGGCGCGTTCGTGCGTGGTAACAAGAGCGTCAATGGCGAGATTTACGACAACGTGTGCCATTGGTTCGCCCGGCAGGGAAAGCTAGCCATCAACGTCGAATATCGTCTGGCCGACGAGGCGCCGTGGCCGGGCGGGGCGCGGGACGTGGCGCAGGCGATTGCGTGGGTGCGCGAGCACGCCGACGAGCTGCGAATCGACACGTCGCGGATTTTTCTCATCGGCCATTCGGCAGGCGGTACCCACGCGGCCAGTTGTCTGTTCGATCCGGCGCTGACGGCGTCGCGCGGCGGCACCGGGCACGGTGTTGCCGGCCTGATTCTCGTGAGCGCCCGCCTGTTTGCCGACGTCGATCCGCGTAATCCGAATGCGACGCCGGTGCGTGCCTACTTCGGCGCCGATGAGACGCGATATGTCGAGCGTTCGCCGCTGACCCATGCGGCCCGTGACCCGGTGCCGACGATGATCGCCATTGCCGAGTATGAAAATCGCTTCCTCGATGAGTACGGCGCGGCGTTCTTCCTGACGTTGTCTCGCGTTCGCGGCGTGGCGCCGCGCTTCGTGCAGATGCGCGGGCACAATCACACGTCGATCGTCGCGCATTTCAACTCGGGAGAGGATTGGCTCGGACAGGAGATGCTTGCCTTCATGACTTCAGTGCCGCGTTGATCCTGTCGTGCGAAAGTGACCGCCAGATCGTGTACAGTCTACAAAAAGCCGTCGCTGCTATAAAATACGGTGTTTGTCGCGGTGCCGGGGGCTCGGGAACGGCCCGTCCGTCGGTGCGGAAATGTCGGTTTTTGGAGACTGGAATTATGGTGCGGGGAGCCACAGGGGCCAACGGTCGTGAGCCGATCATGCACCAGCAGCTTTCGGATCTGGTGATTGCCCGCCTGCGCGAGTCGATCACGTCGGGGGTATACAAGCCCGGCGACCGTCTCGTGGAGGGGCGGATCGCCGAGGAGCTCGACGTATCGCGCGTGCCGGTGCGAGAGGCGCTGCGTGCGCTTGCCGTCGAGGGACTGGTGGAAGTGCGGCCGCGCCATGGCGCCGTCGTCGCGTCGTTCGATCCGGCAACGGCGCGCGAACTGGTGCAGATTCGCGCCACGCTCGAAGGGCTCAATGCGCGCCTGGCTGCAGAACACTGCACGCCGGACTTGGTCAAGCGCATCGAAAAAGTGCTGCAGGAAGGTAACGCCAAGGTCGCCGCGGGAGAGACATCCGGTCTGCTCGAGCTGAACGCGCGCTTCCACGACTTGCTCTATTCGGCCGGCGCCAATGCGATGCTCGCCGAGCTCATGCGCTCGATGCGCGACCGCTCGCGCATGTTGTTCGTCAATGCCAGCGATGAAGAAGTGCGCATTACGTGGGAAGAGCACGCCGCGATCTTGAGAGCCGTTCAATCCGGCGATGCGGCATTTGCGGCGTTGCTCGCCGAGCGTCACGTCACCCGCGCCGCACAATACTATCTCGACAACATCGCCCGCTGACACGTTCGCCCGCTCGGGATCCCTACATCATCGAGAGAATTTTCGATGCCGGCGGCGCATTCGCCGCGCCGCGGCGTCAATCGTGTCAACCCGGCTGTCGATAGGCGCCGGACTCCGAATCGTCTGTCAAATGGCGGGCTCGGACGCCTCCTGCCTACCACCGAATGCGGTAAAAAGTCCAGTCGGCTCGTCCTTGACCAATGCGTGTCAACGGCGATAGCATCGACTCCGCTTGTTGGTGCTACCCGTTTTCCCTACATAAATGGTTCAGAGATCCGCCCGACGGCGCTCGCGCGGTGTGTTCACTTTCAACGGGTATCATCGCGATCGATGCGGGCAGTCGATTCGTTAGGACTGTTACCGACGTAGGTTCCCGTCGAAAGCGACAGGGAACGAGAGCCATTGGCTACCGGCGAACTCGCCCGATGCCAGCGCACAATGGTCGCTTTGCGTGGGGGGTGCCCGGCCGTCCCGAAATAACAACCAATAATTCTGACTCCCGGGGATGTTCGTGAAAAGTGTGCGGGCGAAATGTTGAAGATTAGGGTTTGGGCCATTTGCCTGGGGCTGGCGCTCTGCGGCCCCGTCACGGCGGTACAGGCCGTGCGCGACCGTCTCGAACTGGACGTGTCGTGTGACGGCTGCAAGCAGGTGGGCCGCAAGAGCGCCAACGCCGACGTGCGCCGCATTGTCCACTTCTCGCGCATGGCGTTGCTCTCGCTCCCCATGCATACGATCGACACGTCAACGCTCTGGACCACTTCCGCACGCTGGGAAGGACCTCGTCTGGCGGATGTCCTCGCCCGGGCCGGTTTCAAGGGCCGCATGCTTCGCGTCTACAGCTACGATGGCTCGGTGCAGGACATCCCCATTGCCTTTGTTCATCGTTATGAGCCGATTCTCGCCTACCGTGAGAATGGCGTGGAGCTGTCCCTTCGTAACTTCGGTCCGCTGTTTCTGATCTTCCCGCGCGACCAGCATCCCGATGTACTCGCCTCCGAAGTCGGTTCGCGCCGCTTCGTCTATCAGATCAAGCATATCGAGGTTCGATGATGGCTTCGGACGGCGTGTCGCGACGCATTCGGATCTTCATATACACGCTGCTCTTCGTGCAGCTCGTCGGCCTGTGGGCGTTCTCCGGCTACCTTTTCATTGCGTCCCGTACCCAGTCGGAGTCTGCCGGCCCTGTGGGCGCGGAGGCCAGTTTCGCCTCGGTCATCGGTACGGAGCAGGCCGTCGATCGCACGCAGATCGACATGCTCAAGGTTGCCAATGGGCTCGCGAGCACCGACGACATCGACGCCTCGCTCCAGATTCTCGAGTCTCGCATCGCGCAGATATCGGGGCGCGGCGCCATGTCGCGCTTCATGGAATATCCGCAGTATGTCGCGAGTGTCGACAAGGTCAAGACGATATATGCCGATATCGAGGCCATGCGCAATCAGGCAGGTAACGCCGTTACCTGGATCACGCCGGGGATTGCAAAATTCGACGAGATGCGCGCGCCGCTCTCGGAACTCGAGATGGTCGTCGGCGAGATCAATGCCCGTCGGCGCGACGAAGTTCGTGAAGACTATGAGCATCGTCGCAGCATGCTCATGGGGTCGAGCATCGGTGCGACGATTGTGCTGCTCACGCTCGCCTATCTGTTCGCATCGAACGCGCGCAAGTTGCGCGATGTCAGCGCGAAGCAAAAAGAAGCGCTGCAACGGGAGATGGCCGCCGCTTTGTCCGCCGCGAACGCCGTGAATGCGCGCAACGCCTTCCTGGGCATGATCGGGCACGAGCTTCGCACACCACTGCAGAGCATCATGGCCGCCACGGATGTGCTGGTGGAACGCAATTTCACCGGCACGGACAAGCTGCTAATCGACCAGTTGGCTCGCGCGGCCAACGTACTCGAAGCGCAGATGAAGGACCTGACGGACTTCTCGCGGATGGAGGCGGGACAACTCGCGCTGCGCAAACGCATCTTCAATCCCTACGGGGTTCTGAATGCCGCAGTGGAATCGGTTTCCGAGCGGGCGCGCCGCAAATCGCTGGCGCTTCGTCTGGAGTTCGAAGACTGGCAGGTCAAGGTACTTTCCGACCCGTTTCGAATTCAGCAGATCGTGACCAACCTGCTCGACAATGCGATCAAGTATGCCGATCGGGGCAGCGTTACCCTGCGTGCGAATCTCGAGCGGCTGCCCGGTGTCGACCGTCTCAGTGTCGACGTGATCGACACGGGCCGCGGCATCGACCGCGTGAGCCAGGAGCAGATTTTCCAACCCTTCACGCAGATCGATACGCCGGAGAGCAAGCGCGTCGACGGCATCGGCATGGGGCTGACGATCGTTCGTGGCCTCGTCGAGCTGCTGGGTGCGAAACTTTCGCTGGAGAGCGAAGTCGGCAAGGGGTCGAAGTTCAGCGTGGTGTTCGATCTCGAACATGTCGCGAGCGAGACGGAGGCGTCTGATTCTGAACCGGGCGCGGCGGCCGTCACCTTGCCGTTGGATGCCTCCGCTACCGACGACTCGCCGGCCACGACAATGACGCGCGCATCAGGGGCACCGGTCGCTGCCGATGCCAAGTCGGACGTCAGCGCGGTGGTGATGCCCGCCGGGCAGACACCGCGTCGCGTGCTGGTGATCGACGACCAGGCCGACGTGCGGCACACGATCGAGATGCTGCTTCGCGTGAACGGCATCGAGTGCGAGAGCGTGTCCAACGCACGTGAGGCGTATCGCCTCATCGAACGCACTCCGTACGACGCCATCATGCTCGATCTGAACATGCCGGAGATCGACGGCGTGTCGGCCGCCATGGAAATTCGGCGCATGGGCGGCATCAATGCGGATGTGCCGCTCATCGCCTTTAGCGCCCAGGCACCGGAGGTCATTCCCGCCCATCACCTGAGCCTGTTCGAGCATTACCTCATGAAGCCCGTGCGTGGCGATATTCTGCGGGTTGTCCTCGAGAGCATCTGGGCGACGCGCGGCGTCGGACTGTAGCGGCCCATGCGTGGAACCGAATGAGTCAGGGGGAGGGAAGCACGGGAAAGCCCGGCGAAGCGCCGGGCTTGTGGGCGCTCAGCGCTGCGCCAGCCGCTTGTTGAGCTCGGCGACAAGCAGCGGCAATCGCGCCGGTTTCTCCAGCACGTCGACGTCGAACGCCGTAATCGCCCGGGCGATGTCGGACTCGTTGACGTTGCCCGCCTGCATCTGTCCCGTCAGGATAAAGACCGGGGCGTCGGGATTGTCGGACGTGCGAATCTCCGAAAGCGCGGTCTCGGCCGTTTCGTGATCGAGCATCCAGTCGACGACGTAGGCGTCGAAAACCGTCTGCTTCAGTGCTTCGCGAAATGCCGCGGCGCTGTAAAACGCGCGAGCGTCGTACCCTTTGCTGTTCAGGTACATGCACACCGTGTCGGCCGTGCGTAATCCACCTTGCGCGTCGCTGCCGCCATCGTCGTCCACCACGGCTACGGTGAGGCGCGTCGGCACGAGCGACTTCGGCCGGATCTCGATCAGCTCCACCACGAACTTCTTGCCTCGCGGCGCCATGTCCGTCGGATAGAGGCGCCAGCTCCCCGCCGTCGACATCGCGACATACTCGGACCCCTGACCCGTCAGGATCTCCGGGCCTATCCACGCCTGGCACGCCACGAGATGGTTGCCGAAGTCGAGCAGCGCAGGCACGCCCTGCGCATGTTCCGATGTCTCGGGATCGAGCAGCGCCGTAATGGACGCGTTGAATGCGGCGGCCACGTCGCGAAGCTCGCCGTAAGTCCAGTTGCTCTGCCCGCGCATTTTTCGATGCGCCTGCGCGGGACTCAGCCCGAGCGTCTTGGCGAGCGCGCCGGTCTGCTTCGATTTAGGGATGGCGTGACGTTCCATCAATTGGCCCACACGCTGGGCCATCAACAGGTTGTCGTCCGAACTTTGCATGTGCGTTATGTCGTCCTGAATGAAAGGGAGGCGTTCCGCGTGCGGCCACGCACCTCACAGCGGCTGTCTCCGGGTCTTGCGTACGTCGTGGAACCGGCGCCTAACGCTAGCGCAAGTCCGAACTATCAGAAATGATGGGTTTGTTTCAATGTGTTACAAAAATGAATGCGAAAAGCGATTGAAAGCCAAAATTCACTTCGTATAATCTCGCAAAACGCAATTCAGTTTGCATTAAACGAGAAAATTTAGGACTTCTCTCTCTCATTTGATGCTAAGGGTGGAGCGTGTCGCTGCCGGTGGACGCCGGTGCCGTGATACGCGACGCCCATGACCGGGGCAATCCCGGCCGTCTTTTCCAGCAAACGAAATATGTCGTAACGCGAGGCTCTGCGCCCGGTCGCGTGGGGCCTTCTTTTGCCCGTAGCACCCTGCCGTACTTCTTACCAACGAGGAGCGTATCATGCTGCAACCCAAGACTGTTCGCAAATTTCGTCCCCGTCACCAGCGTGGTCAAGGGATGACCGAGTACATCATCATCGTCGCGCTGATTGCCGTGGCCGCCATCGGCGTCTACGCCGCTTTCGGCAAGACCATCCGCAACCAGACTGCCGGTCTGGCGCTGGAAATGGCGGGCGACTCGAACTCCAAGAAAGCCATCAAGAATGCGGGTGACGCTGCCCAGGATTCCAGCAGCAAGGCGAATCAGCAGAAGAACCTGAGCAACTACGCCGACGGTAACCAGTAACGACCGACTGGGCCGGCACGGCGGAGGATGCATCATGGACGTTCGATTCCGACGGCAGGGTCGCCGCGCTCGCGAGCGCGGTCAGGCCCTGCCACTCGCAGCGGTACTGATGGCGGCCGGGGCTGCCGCCATGTATCTGGCGTTCAATGCATCACAGCTGGTGCATGCAAAGACGAAACTCCAGGACACGGCCGACGCTGCAGCGTACAGCGTCGGCGTGCTCCAGGCGCGCGATCTCAATTTCGCCGCCTATACCAATCGGGCGATGATTGCCAATCAGGTGGCCACTGCCCAGATGATCAGTATCAAGTCGTGGATCGATGAGGTCGACGGCACCTATAAGAACGATCACTGGTTCGACACGCTCATCCAGAGCACGGTCACGCCGAACCAGCTGTGGACAATTCCCAAGAAGACGCTCGGCAGGGAAGTCAGCCTCGCCAAGCGTGTGCTGGACCGGGCGACCACGATCGCCACCCTCGGACTGGACCAGCTCGATTCCGCACTGAGCCTGGAGCAGTCCGCCTATCACAGCGCTATTGCCCTGCAGATCCCGCTCGTGGCCGAAGAGATCGCCCAGGCCAACGAGCCGAACACGCACGTCAGCAAGACCTATTTCGCAACACGCGGCGCGCTGTCGCTCTCGTCGGCGCTCGGTTTCCTGTCCAAGAACACGCCGCAGGGCAAGACAGGCAAGGACCGCTTCGCCGACGTGCTCACGGACAAGACCACGCTAGACGAATTCGTCAAGCAGCGCGGCGTCAACATCCGCACGCCCATGGTGCCTGTCGGCATGGTGCAGGGTTGCCCGGAGAGCTTCGTGACGGCCACCAACTGGCACGCGGGCGGAACGCAACTCCGTCAGGACAAGAAGGGATGGGAAGGGCTCGACGCCACCGACGTGAACGGGGTGTGGATCTGCGTGGTCGAGGTCTTTCCGATCATCATTCCGCTCAAGTGGACGGCCGGTTCGGGCGGCGCCGCCAACGGTCCGGGAGGACGCTATTCCGGGCGCACCGGCTACGGTGGCTACAAGGATTACGGCGGCTCGCTCACCAATATGCTGACCACGCTGGCCGCCAATTCACAATACAAGTCGGGGCCGGGCAAGTCGCTCTCGCGCAGCGGCGGACTCCAGCCGTATCTGGAACTCAAGACGCAATCGACGCCGACGAACGGCGCCGACTTCAATCGTGCCCCGACGCTCGTCATCGAGGCGCAGCGCGCTTCGCCCTCGATCAACACCACGGACCGGCTTCAGATCGCGCAAGGCTCGCTGGCCGTGTCCGACGGCACGGCGTCGCAACAGATGCGAGCGATGTCCAGCGCCAGCGCCTATTTCATTCGCCCGGGCGACAGCGGTGGCGTGGCGGGCGCGCTGCGCAACGCCGCGAACTGGCGGCGCGGCGACAACAAATGGGAGTACCCCAGCGTGTTCAATCCCTATTGGCAGTCGTCGCTCGTCGAGACGAGCACGCTCGCGCTCACGGCCGGCGATGCGGCTCAGGCATCGGGGGCGCCATGAAACACCGCCTGCTCATTCCTACGCGCGGGCGCCGGGCCATACCCCGCGCGCAACGCGGCCAGGCGATGGCCGAGACGGTCGTCATCGTGGGCAGCGCGTTGCTCTTCGCATTCTGGGCGATCAACATGATCGGCCATTTGTCGGACGTGCGCGATCGCACCGAGGCAGCCGCGCGCTATGCCGCGTGGGAGCGAACGGTCTACTACGACGACAACGGCTGGGCGCCGAAGTACGGAAACGCCGCGACCAAATCCGACGCCGCGATTCGCAGTGAGATTGCGCAACGCGTGCTGGGTCGTGGCACGAAGATCGATCGTGCCGACGGCACCCGCAATCAGTTGCCGTCGTCTGAAGAGCCCATGTGGCGAGACATCGCGGGCAACACGATCCTTCAAAAGTATGGCGACCTGCAGGTCTCGCACAACGTGGGCGGCACCGGCACGGTTGCCGATAAGGCCCTCAATGCGCTCGGCTCGCTCAGCGGCATTGGCGCCGGTTTCGACCTGCCGACGAAGAACCAGCAAAGCGCCAGCGTCTCGCTGCGCGTGGCCGGAGACAGCCCCAGCCTTGTCGCGCTGTGGCCAAACTGGGCTGGCGTGACGTTCAGCGACAGGCACGTTCTCCTGACGAACACCTGGACCCCCGACGGGAGCAACAACGCCAAGTCGGTCATCGCGGGCGCGGTGCCGACCGCCAAGGGGGCCGTGCTCGATTACGCCCTGGACGTGCTCGCCCCGGCGGCGATCGATATCACCACCCTCGACCTCGGACGCATCCAGCCCGACGTCGTACCTGCCGACCGCCTGGGGAACAAATGAAACGTGCCTTTGCAGTAATTGCGCTCGGTCTGGCCTGCATCGGTGCACCGGCGTGGGCGGACAGTGCTTGCGACGACGTGCCGGTCAAGGCGAAACAGGTGTCGTGGGCCGGCGAGGACATGGTCGTGAACGGCCTGAAGATGCGTGCCGCGGTCATGACCTTTTCCGAGCCCGTGAGCGCCGTGCGCGAGGCGTTTCTCTCGTACTGGCGCGCTCGCAATGCATCGATGCGCGCCGCGGACGACGGCAAGACCCTCACGCTCTCGGCCATTGACGGTCAGTGCAGCTACACGCTGCAGGTGCTCTCGAACGCCCAGGCGGACTACGCGGGCATTTTCAGCGTGGCGCATCTGGATCCGGAAGCGGCCAAGACGCCCCGCGTACTCCAGCCATCGAACTACCCGTTGCCCGAAGGGCGGGTCGTATTCGACATGCAGTCGCAGGACGGCGGCAACGTTGCGCGCACCGTCCAGTTGGCGTTGACGGCGGTCTCGGCGCGCCAGGCGATGGGGCGTTACGCGCAGACGCTGCGTCAGCGCGGTTGGCGGACCCTGGCGGCGGGCGCATCGAGTTATCAGCGAGCGAACCCGCAGGGCTACGCGCTGGCCATGCAGAAGGACGGCTACCGCCTGGACGCGTCGTTTACCGACGCCACGGGCAAAACCATGGTGATCGTCAATGTTGCCTTTACCAACGGATAAGTCGCGCCGGGCACGGCGCGCGGGCCTCGAGTCGCAACGTGGACAGGCCTATGTGGAGTACGTCGTGGTCGTGTTGCTGGTGGTGGTCGTATTGCTCGCGGGCAACGGCTCCGTCATGACACAACTGCTCGCGGCGTTCAAGTCGTTCTATTCGGCGTTTTCGTACGCCCTTTCGCTGCCCTGACACACGGGCAGGGCGATCAACCGACTGATGGATAAACAGAAATGATGTTGAAGAGGATCAAGACACAGGCGTTGATTCACAATCCGTGGGTCATGCTCGGGGTGGCGGTTTTCGCGGCGGCGCTGCTGACCGTGTGGATATACAAATACATGTCCGGCCGAGAAGAGGCGATGCGTCGGTCGCTCATGGAATCGATGAATTCGAACACCCGCGTTTCGGTGCTCGTGCCGACGTCGGACCTGAAAGCCGGCGCGATCGTGACGACGGGTAATTTCGCCGCGCGTCAGGTGCCGGCCGACTTCGTCTACGAGGACACCGTGCGCGCCGACGAATTCGACGCCGTCGAGAACCAGACGCTGGTGCGCGCGGTGCATCGCGGCTCGCCGATTCGTCGGGCGGACATTTCGGCCATGCAGGCGCGCGACTTCTCCGACATGCTCAAGGCGGGCACGCGCGCGCTGACGATCGACATCGACGCGACGAACTCGGCGGACAACATGCTCAAGCCGGGCAACCACATCGACCTGTTCCTGATCGCCAATCCGCCGACCAGCGCGCCGGGCTCGGGCAACGGTGGTTCAGGCACCAACGCGCAATCCGCCCAGCTGCTGCTCTCCGACCTCACGGTGCTGGCCACCGGGCGCGACGTGCGCCCGCGCGACTACGGCGAGCAGATGTCGCGTGATCGCAGCGAAGACACGCCCAGCGACGAATACGGCAGCCTGACCTTGCAGGTCACGCCCGAGCAAGCCGGCAAGATCGCCCTGGCGCAGAAAATCGGCAGCCTGCGCGCGGTGCTGCGCAACCGCTCCGACAAAGCCGCCACGCCCGACGTGGTGGTGCATCAGTCCGCGCTGTTCGGCGACGCGGGCGCCGACGGCATCCAGTACATCATCGGCGGCTCGCACGACAGCTCCGTGTCGGTGCGCCCCGAACTGGCGATGCCTGGCATGCGGACACCGATCGCCGACGCCGCAGCGGCGCCCCGGCCCGCGCTCACGCCGAGCGACGCGCAGCGCCGGGTCATGGAGCAGGTTCAGTCCGCACTGGCAGGACGACGGGGGCAGTAACGCGCCGGTCAGGCACACGGGGGCACACGCATTCGCCCAAGGCGAGGCGCGCATGACACGACATGACCGCGCGCCCACTCAAACGTAAGAAAACGACACGCACGACAATGAAAACCGAATTTCAGGGAGTGCCTTCGCGAGCCAAGCGAGGGGTTTGTTTGTTCACCGCGGTGAGCTTCGCATGGCTGAACATGACGGCCCCGGTCTTCGCGCAGCAGACATCGGCCGTCGCACCAAAGGCACCGAGCCAGCAAGTGCCGGCCACGGCACCGAAAGCCTCCGCACAGCAGCTCGCCGCTCGCAACGCGTCGGTCAACGACGCAGCGGCCGTGATCTACGAGAACCGCAACGCCCGCTCGGCCGCCAGCGCCCCCATGTTCATGTACAAGGGCGAAGTGCGCGTGATCCCGATCGAGGGCAAGGTCAAGCGTGTGGCCGTCGGGAACGGCGACCTGATCAATGCTTCCGTCGTCGACCATCAGTTGCTGCTGCTCGCGCAGGCCCCCGGGGAGACGTCGCTGGTCGTTTGGACCGACCAGGGCATGGCGATCAACACGAAGGTCTCAGTCTCCACCCTCGATCGCAACGCCACGCTCGCACGGCTGCAGCGTTCGCTCGGATTCGTCGAGGGGCTCAGCATCGACGCGAACGGTGGTCATTTCATCGTCCACGGCAAGGTCCACGCGGAGCAGGCCAAGATGCTCTCGAATGCGCTCGACGGCCTGCCCGACGTCATCAACCTGATCGAGACCGACGAGGGTTCGTCGCTCAAGAAGACGGTGCACTTCAAAGTCGACATTCTCGAGATTTCGAAGACCGCCGAGCGCAATCTCGGGATCAAATGGGACTCGCAGATCAACGGCCCGCAGGGATCGCTCGCCGGCAACGCCGTGCGCACGGGGCGTTATCGTCCGTTCCCCGATACCGGCACCGCCGTCTTCGACAATGCGCCGAGCTCCGCCGGCGGTTCGGTGGGCGGCGCCTTTCTCGGCATTGCCACGAGCATCACGTCGAAGATCAACATTCTTGCGGCGAACGGCGACGCGTTCGTGCTCGCCCAGCCTGAACTGAACTCGCGTAGCGGCGGCAAGGCGACATTCCTGTCCGGCGGCGAAGTGCCGATTCCAGTCTCGGCGGGCTTCGGCGCGCAGGACGTGATCTACAAGGAATACGGTATCCGCCTGGAGATCGCGCCGACGGTCGATGCGACGAACACGATCAGCGCCGACCTCATGACCGAAATCAGCCAGATCGACCCGTCGATGAACGTCAACGGCTACCCGGCGTTCCTGACACGGCGCTCGACGACGCAGGTATCGGTGCGCCCGGGCGAGACGTTCGCCATCGCGGGTCTGGTGAACGCCGACGCCTCGAAGGCCGTCGACAAGGTGCCGGCGCTCGGCGATATCCCGATTCTGGGCCATCTGTTCAAGTCGACCGATTTCCGTAACAACAAGAGCGATCTCGTCTTCCTCGTCACGCCGTACGTGGTAGATGCGAGCAGCCCGACGAACACAAGCCTGATCAATCGCGGTGCGGACGTGGACGCGAACTACCGCCACTCGTTCGGCGATCCGAGTCCGCTGCCCGAAGCGAACGCGCGGCGCGAGGAAGAGGTCCGCGAGCAGAACGCTCCGACGCCGCAACTGCCGAAGGCCGATCCCCAGGACCGTCCTTGAAGCTTGTCGATATCACGGCGACCCGCCAACGTCTGGAGATGGACATGAGCACCGAGAACGAAGTGCTTCCTTTGAAAATCCGCGTGCATGACCGCGCGGGCAAGGAGGCCGAGTACACCTTCGCCGGGCGCGCGTCGCTCGGCAAGGACCCCGGCTGCGATGTCGTGCTCAAGGGACTGCTCATCGGCAAGACGCAGGCCACGCTCGAACCGCGCAACGGTCATTGGTACATCGAGGATCAGGGCGGACTGGCCTCGACGCTCGTCAACGGCGAGCAGATCACGTCGTATGGCCCGCTCACGAGCGGCGACCGCATCGAGATCGGCGCGTTCCGGATCAGCGTGCACAGCGATACCGTCCACCGCCAACCGGCCACGGTGCAGCCAACGGTGCGCGCCGACGCGAGCAACGACGCCGTCCAGGCCGGGCAGGGCAGGGTTCAGGTGGCGCCCGCGGTGGCGTTGCGCGACGAAGCGCCGAAAGTCGTCAACGGGCTGAACCCCGTGCGCGCCGACGCCGCCGTCGGCGTCCCGCCATTGTCACAGGGTCGGCAAGCGCCGGGAGGCGGGGCGGTCCCGGTACGAGCCGCGCAGGTGAGCGTGCCGGCGGCGTCATCGGACGCCCCGTCGCGGCATCACGAAGCGACAGCCCGTCCGGAGCCCGTGCGCGCCGCGCCGGTGGCGCTCACGCCGACGCGCCCCGCGTCGCCGCCGTCGGTCGCACCTTCGGTCGTTCAGGTCGAGTCGACGGCCGCGCATCCCGACTCGGCCGGCCTGAACTCGCCGGAGGGCATCGAACTGCGCAAGACGGCGCACGACCGCCTGATCGCGGCGATGGATCTTCGGCGCGTCAACGTGGCCCGCATGAGCGAAGCCGAACTCTCCGAGACGGTCGGGTCGCTGCTGCGCTCGGTGCTCGCCGCGGACCCGATCTTCAAGACGACCACGATCTCGCACGATGCGCTCTTCAAGAGCATCTTCGACGAAGTGATCGGCCTTGGGCCGCTCGAATCATTGCTGGCCGACGATTCGATCACGGAAATCATGGTCAATCGCTACAACGAAATCTTCATCGAGCGTGGCGGTCGCCTGAGCCGCACCGAGACGACCTTTACCGATGACCAGGCCGTGCTGGGCGCCATCGAGCGTATCGTCGCGCCGCTCGGGCGGCGGATCGACGAGAGTTCGCCCATGGTCGATGCGCGCCTGAAAGACGGTTCGCGCGTGAACGCGGTGATTCCGCCGCTCGCGCTCAAGGGTCCGAACATTACGATTCGAAAGTTCGCCAAGCAGAAGCTGCAGGGCGACGATCTGGTGCGCTTCGGTTCCATCTCGCCGGCGATGATCGCGTTCCTGCGCGTGGCCGTGGAGCAGCGCGCGAACATCGTGATTTCGGGGGGGACGGGCTCGGGCAAGACAACATTGCTCAACGTACTGTCGAACTTCATTCCCGACAACGAGCGCATCGTGACGGTCGAGGACGCGGCCGAACTCAAGCTGGTGCAGAGCAATCTGGTGTCGCTCGAGGCGCGGCCGGCGAACATGGAAGGCAAGGGTGCGATCCACATTCGAGATCTCGTCAAGAACACACTGCGCATGCGACCGGATCGGATCGTCGTGGGCGAATGCCGTGGCGGCGAGGCGCTCGACATGTTGCAGGCCATGAACACCGGGCACGACGGCTCGCTCACCACGGCGCACGCCAACTCGCCGCGCGACTGCCTGTCGCGACTCGAAGTGATGACGCTCATGGCGGGGCTGGATCTTCCGGTCAATGCGATTCGCGAGCAGATCGTGTCGGCCGTCGACCTGATCGTGCAGCAAACGCGCTTCTCGTGCGGCACGCGGCGCGTGACGCACATCACGGAAGTGAGCGGCATCGAGTCGGGCACCGTGCAGTTGCAGGACGTGTTCGTGTTCAAGCAATCCGGCTACGGCGAGGATGGCCGGGTCCAGGGGACATTCCATTCGACCGGCTACGTGCCGGACTTCTACCAGGATCTGATTCGGCGCGGCATTCCGGTCGATACGTCGATCTTCGCCGATTGAGGCGGGCAGGGTGCGTCGGCACCCGCCCCGGGACTTGCATCAAGGAATATCGTCATGATGACCGCAGTGGTACTGGCTTCGTCATTCATCGTGCTCACGCTCGTGGGGTGGGCGCTCATCTTTCAGGGCAAGACGTGGTTCGTGCGTCGCTCCGCGCGTGTGGCCGATGAAGTCGGCACGGGGCTCGCCGACCTCTTCATTTTCATCAACACCAGCCAGGTGGCCATGCTCAGCGCGGTGGCGGTGGTAGCCATCCCACTGGTGGTGTTTGCGATTTCGGGCAACGTCGTGCTTACCGTCGTTGTGATTCCCCTGAGTCTGCTGGCTCCGCGCTTTCTGGTGCGCCGCATGCAGCGAAAGCGCCTGCTTGCCATCGAGAAGCAGTTGCCGGACGCATTGCTGATGGTGTCCGGCGCATTGCGTGCCGGTGCGAGCTTCCCGGTCGCGCTCGAGAGCGCCGCACAGGAGGTGCCGCCGCCGATCTCGCAGGAGCTCGCATTGCTCATTCGCGAGGTACGTCTCGGGGTGGACATGGCCGACGCCCTCCAGCACATGGAAAAGCGGCTGCCGATGCAGGACTTCCTGATGGCGACGGCTGCGATCTCGATTGCGCGCGAAGTCGGCGGCAATCTGGCCGAGACGCTCGAGACGGTGGCGCGCACCCTGCGCGACAAGCAGCAAATGGAAGGCAAGATCCGCTCGCTCACGGCACAGGGCAAGGCGCAGGGCCTGGTGATGACCCTGCTGCCGGTATTCCTGATCGTGGTGCTCGCGCAGATGGAGCCGGTCGCCATGGCGCCGCTGTTCGACAAACCGATCGGATGGGCCACGCTCACCGTGATCTTCATCATGGAAGTGCTCGGCTACCGATCCATCAGCAAGATCACCAATATCGACGTCTAAGCCATGTTCATCGCCATCGCTTTCCTTCTCTCGCTCGGGCTGATCATCTTCTTGGGCGTGATCGTGCGCTCGCTTACCACGCTCAGCGGCAGTATTCCCAGCGAGGACCGCGAATTTCTCGATCCACTGTCGCGTCCGCTTCGGATGTTGTGGCCGCTGGTGCGATTCGCCGAACACCACTTCGGCAGGTACTACCCCGCGAAACTGGTCGAGCGCACGCAGAATCAGTTGCAATTGACGGGGCGAAGCTTCCTGATGTCAGCCACGCAGTTTCTGTCGCTGTCGATCGTCGTGATGCTGATCGCGTTCGTGCTGGGCTCGCTGGTCAACCACTGGCTGGAGCTCAACACCATTCTGTTGCCGCTGGCCGCGGCGGTGCTGGGGTTCTTGCTGCCGCGGATGTGGCTACGTGACATTCGCGCCCGGACCGTCAAGCAAGTGACGCGTCAGTTGCCGGTCTACCTCGACTTCCTGACGCTCTCGATCGAGGCGGGCCTGAACATCAACGGCGCCATGACCCAGGCCGTGAGCAAGGGGCCGGCCGGCGCGCTCAAGCGCGAGTTCGAGCACGTGCTGCGCGACCTGAAATCCGGCTTGACGCGCGCGGACGCACTGCGTCGAATGGATAACCGGCTGCAGGTCAAGGAAGTCACGAACTTCGTGGGTGCCGTGGTGCAGGCCGAGCGCATGGGGGGCGGACTCGCGACCACGCTGCGTTTCCAGTCGGAGCAGCGTCGCACCGAGCGCTTCCAGCGCGCCGAGAAGCAGGCGATGGAGGCGCCGGTCAAACTGATCTTCCCGCTGGTGATCTTCATCTTCCCCGTGACGTTCATCGTGCTGGGCTTCCCGATCGTCATGAAGTTCATGCAGGAGGGCCTGTTGTGAAACCTGTCAACCTGTATCTCGGTGCGCAACCGCTGGCACTGGCGGCGCAATTGACGACACGGGCGCACGAGCGCATGCGGGGCTGGCTGGGCAAGCGTCACGTGGCCCCTGGCGATGCGCTGTTGATCGCGCCGTGCAACGCCGTGCACACATGCTTCATGCGAACGCCCATCGACGTGGTGTTTCTCGACAGGCAAGGGCGGGTGCTGGCCGTGCACGCCAACGTGGGCGCCTGGCGCTATCGCATGCACTGGCGCGCGCGCATGGCGCTGGAGCTCGCGCCAGGGCGCAGTCGTGCGCTCGGTATCGAGCGCGGCAAGGCGCTCAGCGTGCGCCCCATCGGATCTTAAGGAGAACGGAATGCGAGCCAGGCGTCGGCCCAACGCGCGCAACGGCAATGCGCCCACGTCAGGCGCAACCCGCGCCCAGCGGGGACAGGCCGCCACGGAGTTCATTATCGTGGCGCCCATCGTCCTGTTGCTTTGTCTTGGATTGATACAATTTGGTCTGCTATATCAGGCGAAGAGTACGCTAAACTACGCGGCACTCATGGCAGCACGCGCCGGCGCCGTCAACCACGGCACCAAAAGCGCGATGCTCTCCGGGCTCGCACGCGGACTGGCGCCATTGTTCACCCATCAGACGGGCCTCAGCGCCCAACAGATGGCGATCCTGAGCGCGCAGACCGAGGCGCGCAACCCGGGCATTACGAAACTGACCGTGCTCAGTCCGACGGCGGCCGCTTTCTCCGACTTTGCCCGCACGAACTATTACGCCGGCAAGACGGTTCGCGAGATTCCGAACGACACGTTGATGTACCGGGACAACACGCCCGGCAACGGATCGCGTATCTCGATCCAGGATGCCAATCTGCTGAAGATCAGTGTGCAGTACTGCTATGAGTTATATGTGCCGTTCATCAACCGGGTGATCTATTCGCTGGTCAACGGCACGAGCGATATCTTTTCGACCGGATCGGTCGACGGTTCGCTCGATTTCGGCACGGACGGCAATAGCTGCCGCGCCTATTCGGCGATCTCTGGCGGATATCGCATACCCATCCAGGCCGAAGCGGTGGTGCGCATGCAGTCGCCGTTTCGTGGAGGGTGAACGATGCGGCTGCGTGAAAGATTCGTGAAACATGCCGTCGTCATGCTGGTCGCCGTGTACGGCACCGCGGTGACGACGCCCGCCGACGCGGCGTCGGTCGTGTCGACGCGCAAGGAAGGCGGTGTGGAGATCATTTCCTCCCGAAGTGTGCCGACGCTTGCGCCTACGCCCGTCATGCCCGCGTCATCCGCTGCGGCGTCGGCATCGTCGGACCTGGCGACACCCGCACTCGTGCAGATGGGGCCTTCGACGACCCTGGGGAGTTCGCCGGGCACGGTCGTGACGGTCGAGCCCGACGCGGCGATGCCCGAAGGGCGGGAGGCGTTGAAGGGCCTGGGGGCAGCGAAGCCGTCGGGCCCGAAGACGCGTATCGACGAGACCTCGATTCGCGGCGATCACCGGCTGCGCGCCAATTTGCTTACGCGCAACGGCACGCCCAACGAAGAAGCGGACAACGAAGCGCACCGGCTGGTGCGCGAGCATCGCGCGAAGGTCGAGGCCGACCTCAAAGCGACGCTCATTGCGTATGACGAAGGCAAGCGCAATGGCGCCAGCCGTGAGAAGTTGAACAAGTTAC
Organism: Pandoraea morbifera; assembly: GCF_902459575.1. Classification (NCBI taxonomy): domain Bacteria; kingdom Pseudomonadati; phylum Pseudomonadota; class Betaproteobacteria; order Burkholderiales; family Burkholderiaceae; genus Pandoraea; species Pandoraea morbifera. The sequence goes on along the minus strand of NZ_CABPSD010000001.1, from coordinate 268,387 downwards.
AGGAACGTATTCGCGCGGATCTGGATCTCGTGTCCACGTTGTCCCGCGCGGAACAAAATTAGGAGCCAGTCTGCAGTGATGCATTCGAATTCCCGCCCGGCGCGCAAAGCGCTGGCATGCACGATCCTCGCGCTGGGATGCGCGCTCGCCCTCGCCGGTTGCCACAAGAAGGCGCCCGAGAAAAGCTCGGAGCCGTCGCTCGATTCGAACGCCGCGTCGGCGCCCAGCTCGTCGCAATCCGTCGCGTCGAGCCCGTCGAGCGCGCTGGGAGCCACGCCTGTCGCAGCGTCGCCGGCCACGCGGGAGGCCGGCGACGTCAACGTCGCATCGCTTCCTCAGGGCGCCTTTGCGCTGAACCAGAAAAGCGACGACGACGCCTGGTTCCGTCTGCTCAACGACGTCCCCGATTCGACAGGTATTCAGGACAGCCGGAATCCGTACACCATCTCGATCGCGCTGCCGGGTAACGCCACCATTCACGCCTTTCGCTTCGTGGCGAGCAACCAGGTCAAGGTCACACCGAACCACCTGAAGGTCGAGACGTCGGGAGCATCGGCCGACGGACCGTGGACCGTTGCCTACGACCAGGATGTGCCGGGCGCCGCCGATATCGCGCCGGGCAAGGTCATCGAAGCGGAAATGGCGGCGCCCGTCACGGCTCGCTGGCTTCGCCTGACGTTGTCGTCGCCACCGGGGGCGGCGCCCTACGGCATCGGCCTCACGCAGTTCGCCGCACTCGGCAAGTTCGACAATGCAGAGGCTCCGGTGCGCAACGTAGCCGGGCTATACCACTTTCCGCTGAACTTCGGCTCCGACGGGTACGTGTTGCTCAAGCAGCAAGGTGCCGGCATCGACGGCTGCTATTTCGAAGCGGCGCGCGGCGGCGGCAACGGCGTGCGTATCGGCAAGCTGCTCGGCACGATCTCCGGTGGCATCGAGCACGGCGGCGTGCTGCGCTTCACCCGTACCGAAGCGGGCAGCAATGCGGTCACCCCGGGCCTGATGACGTTCGAGCCCAATGGCAAGCACGTCTATACGGCGCTCATGCTGGGCGACACGCGGGACTTCGATCACGTCAAGGAAGTCGGCGGCAATCGCATCGGCGACAGTGCGCTGGAGTGTAAGGTCGGCAATGCGTCGCCTGCCGAAGCGCAGCTCGAGAAAACGGGCAAGCTGGCGCTCTACGGGGTGAATTTCGATCTCGACAAGGCGACCCTGCGTGCCGATGCGAAGCCGGTGCTCGATAACGTGGCCGGTATTCTCAAGGCACACCCGGACTGGAAAATCGAGATCGGCGGCCATACCGATTCGACCGGCACATCGGGTCACAATCAGACGCTCTCGACGGAACGTGCCGAAGCCGTGCAGCAATACCTGACGGCGGCGGGGGTGAAGGCGGACGGATTGAGTGCGAAGGGATACGGCGACACGCGCCCGATGGCGCCGAACAGCAGTGAGCTCGGCCGCTCCCAGAACCGTCGCGTGGAACTCGTGCGGCAATGAGGCGAGGCACCGCTCGGCGTTGGCGCGAGGGTCTGCGCATGGCGGGTGTAGCCTGGCTGCTCTCGCTCCCGGCATTGGCAACGGCAGGGGGTGTCGTATATATTGTCGGCGGTTCGGGCGCTGGCGCGGGGGCGCCGGCCCGGAACACGGCGACGGCGTTATCGCCGAGCGGCATGACCGGAGCGACTCCGCTGGCGGGAAAAGCGCGCGGCGTGCTGTTGAGCGGTGCGGCATTGCGAGCCGGATCTCCCGTTTCGAACGGCATCTTCGTTGCACCGGCGTCCGCGCGCAACGCCTGCGAGGGTTGCGATTACCGAGCGTTTTCCGCATTGATTGGTGCAGCCGCCAGCGCAACGCGCATCGATCCCGCGCTGGTCGCCGCGGTAATCGACGTGGAATCCGGCTTCGATCGCTCCGCGCGCTCGCATGCGGGGGCCGGCGGGTTGATGCAATTGATGCCCGGCACCGCAACGAGCCTCGGCGTGACGGATGTCACGGACCCGATGCAAAACGTGGTGGGCGGCACGCGGTATCTCGCCCAGTTACTCGACCGTTTCGGCGGCAACGTGCCCTTTGCATTGGCGGCGTACAACGCGGGGCAGGGGGCGGTGCTCCGTCATGGCGGCATTCCGCCTTACGCCGAAACTCAGGCGTATGTCCCGAAGGTGCTGGCGCGCTATCAGCATTACACCCGTTTGAACGCGGAAGGTGGCACGGAGACGCTCCGTGCACAGAACCCGATGAGAGCGCCGACGAGAGCGCTCCGTAAATTCCAACCAGATGACGGATCCGCTTTCCGGGGTGAACGAGCGCACGCGCAATTGATCGATTACCGCCGCTGACGCAATGCGCCGGCGGCGTCATGAAAATTGCCGTGCATGCCCACCATTTTGGAGAACGTTCGACATGAGTTCGACAACCCGTCTTCGACGCAAGGCGCTACTGGCCGCCTGTCTCGGCACGCTCGCATCCGCCGCCTGGGCAGGCGCATGCGATGCCCCATGGATGCATGAGGGCGGCGGTTTCACGCTCAGTGCGCAACCCGGCGCGCGCACCACGCGCTTCACGCTCACCCAATTCAAGAAGGATAACGGCGACCGATGCAGCGGCAAGCTCACGGCGCGCACGTCGATGAACGTGGGCGGGCGCAACTTCAACAGCGAAAGCGCGGTCGATCTGAGCATCGACCACGGCAAGTTCCAGGCTCGCGGCACGACGGGCAGCAAGCTCCCGGGCGACAAGCACGGCAAGGGGGTGGACTCGCTGGCCGGATCGACATCCGTCGAAGGCAGCGGGCTGATGAGCTACATCGGCCAGGTCTCCGCGCCCGGCCAGCGCCTGCCGGCAATGAAAATGACGCACAACATCAACGCGCAGATGGCTGCCATGGGCGCCAACATGGGTCAGGTGCGCATACCGCAAATGACCACGCAGACGTCGGAACGCTCGGTAGGCGCCTCCGAAACGCTTCAGACGGCGGGCGGGCGCCTGTCGTGCTGGCCGATCAGCTATGAGCGGTCGACCGACACCGGCAGCGTTCAAATGCCCGGCATGACGCGTCAGGGTAACACCAGGACACATATCGTCGACCATTTCTGTCCCGCGACGGGACTGGTGATGCGTCAGGACATCGAGCAGGGCGGGGAGCGCTCGTCGCTGGTCGTCACCGATATTCACTAACTTACGACGGAGTTTCATGACGATGATGCAAAAGACGACCGCACGCGCATGGATTTCAGCGGCCGCCTGTGCCCTGGCACTGGCGGGGAACGCGGCGCACGCGCAAACGGCGGAACAGACGAAAAAGCTGGTCGCGACGGGCGTGCAATTCGCGGCGAGCGACGCGCACGTTTCGATGGCGCTTTGCGGCGCCGATGCCAAACGCGTCGAGGAAATGAAGGCAAAAGCCAAGCGCGAATTCGCGGACGACCCGAATTTCGAGGCCGACTGGGCGCGCGGCTGGCAAGCGGCTCAGCGCACTATCACGGGGGCCAACGAAGTCAAGGCCAAAAACCCGTCGGAGTACGCCAGTACGCGCGAGGACATCTGCCGCGACGCGATGGCCCCCAAGTCTTGAGACGGCTGCCGGCGCGGGCGCGCATCGCGAGCGCGCGTCAGACGACGGGCCGCGCCAGCGGCCCGACAAGCAGTGAGACGACGCCGGCGATGGCAAGAAATGGACCGAAGGGGAAGGGATTCTCCCGGTCCATTTTTTTGAGCGCGATCAGCGCGAGGGTCGTAACTGCCGCGACGACCGACGAAACCAGGATCATCTCCAGCAGATGGCCGGTACCAAGCCAGGCGCCCAGCGCCGCGAGCAGCTTGAAGTCGCCGAATCCCATGCCTTCCTTTCGCGCCAACAGGCGAAACCCCCAGTACAGGACCCAGAGCACGCTGTAGCCCGCTGCCGCGCCGAGCACGGCCGATGCGAGCGGAGCGAACGTGCCTTGCACGTTGACGAGCAGGCCGGCCCAAAGCAATGGCAATGTCAACACGTCGGGGAGCAATTGGTGCTCCAGATCGATCACGGCAAGTGCCACGAGCAGGACACATAATCCCGCCGCCGCAGCCCCCTTGAAGTTGATACCGAATACCGCCAACGACGCGCCAATCAGAGCGATGCACATCACGATCACCCACCAGAACCTCGCGGTACCCAGCGAGGCGCGCAGCGTGATCGGCGGTGCCGGAGCGAGCGCCGGTGTCTGCGCCGACGCGTCTCCGAAGGCGCCGAGGTAGTCCTGAACGTCCGCGTGAAGGCGTCGCTCGACTGCCCAGGGAACGTGACGAATGAGCGCGTCGGCGGCAAGGCCGGCCACCAGGCCGGTCGGAATGGCGATGAAGGGGATCGAAAATTCCACGCGAGCGTGTCTGCGATTGAGTCAATGGGGGAGGCGCACACCTGGCATCGAGATCCGGGCGGGGCGCAATGTGCCGTGTTCAAGCCAAATGCGTATCGATTGGAATACCGGACTTCAGCGTGAGCGTCACGGGCGTGCGCTCTGCAATCTCGGCCAGGCGTGTCTTGCCGGCGTCGTCCAGCCCTTCGATCGTCAGTTTACGCTCGATTCGGCGTTCGTCGCCGCCGACGATGCGTAACGACACGTCAAGCGACGTCAACGGCCAGCCTTTACGCTGCGCATACATCTTGAGCGTGATCGCGGTGCAGGCGCCGAGGCTGGCGAGCAGCAGGTCGTACGGTGCAGGGCCGACTCCCTGGCCACCGAGTGCCGGTGGCTCGTCGGCCGTCAGGGAATGACCACCGACGACGATGTCGGTGCGGTATGGCGTCGATCCGATGTGGGCAGTGCCGTGCGTCATGGAGTAAGTTTCCTTGGGCGGAGAGGGCGGGAGAACCTGAGAACCTATCCGCCATTGTAAGAGCCGCCGCACGAATCGTCGCTGAAGTAACAATCTGAAATCTCTCTCCCCCAGCCCGTTACGGATCGTTACCCGATTTCCCTGGCTTCGCGGGAGCCGATTTTCTATAGTTTCGACAGCGGCAGCCGGCCTTTCCCGGCGCAGCCGTGCGGCCCCGGAGGGGCATACGATTCCCCACTTGCAGGAAGGTGTTCCATGGATGTTCAGCAACTTGTTTCCGAATTTCTGGCCTCGGAGCATGGCGATCAGGCGACCCAGGCGCTTGCGGCCCAGGGCATTAGCGGCGATGACGCCCAGCAGATGTTGAGCGAGGCGACGCAAGCCGCTCACGCCAATGCGGAAGAGCAGGGGGCGGGCCTGATGGGCGAGCATGCCGGAAAGAGCTTCTTCGCTGCGTTCGCCGCCGGTCTCGTGCGTGGCGACGGCTTCCTCAAGTCGCTGGGGGAAGGCGGCGAAGGCGTGTTGACGGGCCGCGTTGCCGAGTCGCTCGCCGCCCGCATGGGGATCGACCCGGCGACGGCGTCCACGGTCGCCGCAGCGGCCACCCCCTATATCGTGTCGTTCCTCAAGGAGAAGTTCGCCTGAGCTGAACGTCGGCGAGCGCTCCCGGCGTCATCCGGGAGCGTGCTGCAAAAAGGGCTGCCATATGTCGCCATATGCAGCCCTTTTTGCCCCCCCCCCGGGTTGCGCTCAGCCCGGCGACGCGCGCCAGATCTGTTTGCGGTTGGCCAGCAGCGGAATGACCCCGATGGCGATGCCGCCCATGCCCACGACATTGGTCACCCAGTCGAAGGTCGGAATACTGTAGAGCGCAATAAAGAAAAGGAACAGGCCGCTGGCCACCGGCCAGATCACGTGGGTCACGGCTGTCCACGGCCCCTTCGTGATCGACTTGCGGTAGTACCACCCGCAGGCAAGCCCGGTCAGCCCCAGGTAGAAACAGATCTGGAAGCCAATGGCGGTGATCGAATCCTGCAGGATCACGTTGATCGTCGGCAGGTACGAGGACATCAGCAACAGCGCCATGCCCGCGACCCAGATGAAGAAGATGGCGATGTGGGGGGTTTGCCAGCGCGCGTGCAGGCGCGCATAGCGGTGGTGGAGCGCGCCGTCGCGGCTCTTGGCGAACAGCGTGCGCGTGAACTGCAGGACCTGCGTCTCGACCGTGCCCACGGTGCTCAGCAGGACCGCGACGATGGCCACATAGCCCCACGTCTGACCAAAGAGCTTTTCCGAAATGGCGAAGATGATATTGGTGTTGTAATGCTGGATCTCGGCGTCGGACAGGCCAAGCAGCGTGATGACGATGAAGACGAGGAAAAACACCATGAGGAAAACCATCGACCAGAAGGCCGCGCGCCCGGGGGTGCGGTTCGAGTCCCGCGTCTCCTCGCTGAGGTTCATCGTCACGTCCCAGCCGTAGAAGAAGAAAATCGCCACCAGCGCGCCGTTGGCGAACTGTGCGGGCGTGAACGCCAACGGCGAGAACCAGTGCAGTTCGAACGGATGCTGGGGGGCGTGCGGGAAGACCAGGAAGCTCGCCACGATAATCGCCAGCAGGATCACGCCTTCGACGATCGTCATGAGCACCTGCACATAGCTGGTGAGCTTGATTCCCTTGACTACCACGGCACTCACGACGGTGAGCCACGCGGCGGCGATCAGCGTCACGTAATGGACGTTGTTCATCATCGGCCGGTCGAAGATGAGCAGCGTGGCGTTGGCCGCCGGAATCATCGCGGACACCATGAATACGCAGCAAAGCACCAGCAACGCCCAGCCGGCAAAGAAGCCGAGTGTGCGGCCGAATACCATGCTGACCCATGAGTAGGAGGTACCGGCACTCGCCACGGCGCGGTTCATATTGATGAACGCGAAGGCGATACCGAACATGATGAGCCCGCACACCAGAATACTGGCGGCAGAGAGCGTGCCGGACGTGCCGATGATGGTCGACGTCGTGATCTCGATGCTGTAGGCCGGCGCCGTGCCGGCAATGCCCATGATCACTGACTCCACGAGGCCCAGCGAATTGGCGTTGAGCTTGACGGGCTGATCCATGGGGGGGCGACTCGCGGTAGTTGACGATGGCTCCTTTTACTCTCACCTGAACCCGCACGCAAGTAGGGACTTGCCAGACTGTCGACGCTTTCCCCACGCAGCCCCCGTTGAACGGCGCGGGGCGCACGCCGGCGTGCGGGCGAGGCGGGTTAGCGCCCCCGGATCATCGCGAGAATCGCCGTCGAAAGATCGCTGCCGGATTCTCCGACACGGTCGACGGCGTCGAAATGGTGGCCGTCACGCTGGCGCACCACCTTGACGTCGAGCCCATGATCGTCGAGCCGCGTCTGGAATTGCGCCTGAAGCCGGTGAAATTCGTCGGATTCGTCGCCACCCACACTGAGAATATACGGCAGCGGCACGGGGGGGAGATGATGGATGGGACTGAAGTCCGCCACTTCGGACGGATCGAGCCGAACCGCCTGGTTCAGGTAGCACAGGCGGATCGGCTCAAGGTCGTAGAGCCCGCTGATGGCGCACGCCCCCTTGATCAGGTTCGCGGGCAAGTCGTAGCCCGTCCAGTCGGTGCCGGCCAGCGCCGCGGTGAGATGCCCGCCAGCGGAACTGCCGCACACGTACAGCGCATCGCGGTCGATGCCGAGCTCTGCCCCGTTGCGATACAGATGCAGTAGCGCCTGACGATTGTCCTCGACGATGTCGCCCATGCGCACTTCCGGTGCCAGACGATAGTTCACCACGGCGAAGTTGATGTCGTTCGCCTGATACAGGCCCGCGAGCGCGCTGAAATCAGACTTGTCGAGCGACTGCCAGTATCCGCCGTGAATGAACACCAGCGTTGGCCGGCCGGCGTGCTGCGCGGGGAACAGGTCATAGGTTTGCTTCGCGTGGTCGCCATAGGCGACATCTTCCCTGAACGTCGTGGCGCGGCGGAAGGCTTCCCCCGTGCGGGCCCAACGCGAAAATATCTCGAGATGATCAGGAATCCCTGCGCGCACGTTGTACTGACGATCGAGCGCCTCTTGATCAAACGAACGGTAAACCGGCATGCTAGCCTCACTCATCGAAATGGAAGTCGAATTCGCGCCGCGGAGTGGCGACGCAATGTCCGAATCTAAGAGAGGTGCGCCCCAACCGCGCGCGAACAAGTGTCAAATGATGCCGAGGTTACGCCATGTTTGGAAAGAGTGAGAACCGGGACGACTATCAGCGAATTTCACGACCGGTGGGCGGCATGGCACGCGACTTGCCCGATCGTTTCTTCATCGACGATCACGAGCATGTGCGCGGACAATTGATCTACGCAAGCTCAGGCTCCATTGTGGTCACCACGTCCAAGGGGACATGGGTCGTGCCGCCGCTGCGTGCCGTTTGGGTGCCGCCCGGCGTGCGCCATTGCATGCAGGCGGTCGGCGCCATCGAGATGCGCACACTGTACTTCGACCCGGCACACTCGCCGCTCGCGACGCAAGACTGCTGTGTCGTGTCGGTATCTGCGTTGCTGCGCGAGCTCATCGCGGCGGTCACACGCATGCCGCTCGATTACGCGCTGACGGGCCGGGATGCCGCCGTCGTGGATCTGCTGTTTCACGAGATCCGGCCAGTGGGCGTCGAGCCGTTGCATCTGCCGATGCCTTCGGACGAGCGTATTGCTCGCATCTGCCGGTGGATCCTCGCCAATCCTGCGGAAGAGACCTCCGTGGCGGCGTGGAGCAAAGTTGTCGGTGCGAGCGAGCGGACCATCATCCGCCTGTTTCCCGAGCAGACCGGGATGACGTTCACACGCTGGCGGCAACAGGCCCGGCTGCTCGAGGCGGTGCAGATGCTCAGCGCCAATCGCCCGGTCACCGACATTGCTTCGTCGCTGGGCTATGACAGCACCAGCGCTTTCAGCGCCATGTTCCGAAAGGCGCTTGGCTGCACGCCGACGGAATTCTTCCGCATCGACGCCGCCTGACGCCAATCGGCGTCGGCGCGACAAACGTCGGCGTTGGCGCGACATTTTCCGTAGACCGGATCGCCCAGAATGAATGGTCGCCGTTGCGGCGCCATTCAGGAGATTCCATGAACGTCTACGAACGCATCAACGCCGCCGGGCTCGAGCTGCCCAACCTCACGCTCGCGCCGGCCCCTTTCAAACCTTTCAAGCTGCACGGCGACACGCTGATCGTCTCGGGACAACTGCCGGTGCGCGACGGTGCGCCGGTCTGCGTTGGCAAAGTGCCGTCGGACGTCAGCGTCGACGACGCGCGACTCGCCGCGCGCCTGTGCGTCATGAACGTGCTGGGCTGGGCCCACGTTGCAACAGACGGCCGGCTCGAGCGCGTCGCAGGCGTGCTGCGGGTGGGGGGCTTCGTCGCGACCTCGGAAGGCTTTGCCGACGCCCCGTCGGTCATCAATGCCGCATCGGATCTGCTGACGCACATTTTTGGGCACGCGGGCGAGCACGCGCGCATTGCCATCGGGGTGGCCAGCCTGCCGCTGAATGCGCCCGTCGAAGTCGAAGCGACCTTCGCGCTGGCGTCATGAAGACACGCACGGGGTTTGCCGACGTGCTGGTCGGCATGCAGTACGGCGACGAAGGAAAGGCCAAGATCGTCGACCGGATCGCCGGCGACTATGACATCGTGGCGCGCTTCAACGGTGGCGCGAACGCGGGACATACGGTGCAAACGCCGCAAGGACAGGCACGGCTCGCGCAGATCCCCTCCGGCGTGTTTCATCCGGGCCTCTCGCTCTATATCGGCTCCGGATGCGTCGTGAACCTGACAAAACTGGCCGATGAAATCGCATCGCTCCGGGACGCGGGGGCACGCATCGACGGGCGGCTTTACGTCAATGAACGCTGTGCGGTCATCCAGCCGATGCACCTCGACTTCGACGCCAGACACGGTGCTGGCATCGGAACGACGGGCAACGGCATTGGCCCGTGCTATGCCGACCTGGCACTGCGATGGCACCGCGGGATGCGCTCGGTCGTGCAGGTCCGCGATCTCGTGGCCGATGACGCCGGCGCCTTCGAGCAGATGCTTCGATACGCGGCGCAGTTCGACGACGCACCGGCCGCACGCGCCGCCACGGCAGACAGGGTCGCGCGCATGCGCGCCGCCTGGCGAACCCTTCGGGAGACGATTGTCGTGACCGATGCGCTCTGGCTGACGCACCGGGTCAAAGCCGGGGCGCGCGTGTTATTCGAAGGGGCGCAGTCGGTCATGCTCGATGTCGCAGGAGGTGAGCAGCCCTACGTCACATCGAGCCATACGGCGCCAGCGTTCGCATTCGTGGGGGGCGACCTGTCCAACCGTTATCACCGCAAGACGATCGGCGTGGCAAAAGCGATCGTCTCGCGCGTGGGCGAGGGGCCGTTTCCCACCGAATTCGGCGGCGAGCGCTCCGCCCGGTACTGCGCGGACGCAGCGCTACGCGGCACGGGCTGGCGCGAGGAGCGCGACCGCTTCGACGCGGCGTCGATGCTCGCATCGGAAGACGACTTCGACATGGGAATCGCGCTGCGCATGCTGACCGGCGAATACGGCACGGGCAGCGGACGGCCGCGGCGTCTGGGGTACCTCGACCTTGCGGCGCTCGCGAGCGCGGTTGAGCGCCATGCGGTGGACGAGCTCTATCTGAACAAATGCGATTGTCTTTCGTGGTTTGCGAAGACGCATGCGGGAGAGATACCAGTCCTGGGCATCGCCCTATCCGAGGGCGGCCGAAGTGTCCCCGCGATTCGCCGTTTCACGGCGTTCGAAGCATTGCCGCGAAACGTCCACCGCCCGGAAGATCTGCCGGGCGCACTCCAGGCACTGCTGCAAGCCGTGGAACAAGCCACGTCATGCCGCATTGCCGGGATCGGCCTGGGTCCAGGCCGCAACCAATTGCTCACCCTTTCAGAAGGAGACGGCGCTCATGACGCCTGACTATCTCGATCCCGAAATGCGCCGCACCGATCTGGCGTGGACCGACTGGCCCGCCATCGAAGCGTTCCTGCGCGACGAACTGATCTGCCGGGTGGCAGTCAACGACTCACCGCATCCCTATGTCGTTCCGCAGAGCTTCACGTTTGCCGGCGATGCCTTCCTGATTCACTGCTCGCGCTTCGGAAAATTCGCAAAATTGCTCGCCGAAAATCCCCACGTCACCCTGGTGGTCGACCGCCCGGTCGCGTTGCTCAAGGCGCCAAAAGGGCAGAACACGAGCCTGGAGTATTACAGCGTCATTGCGCGATGCAAGGCGGTCATGCGCGAGCAAACGCAAGACGTCATTTCGCATCAGAATGCCGCGCTCGAAAAATTCCGGCCGGAGAAGGATTACACGCCGATCGAGTCCGGTGCGGCGAATCAGATCGTGGCCATCCGCTGCGAAATCGAACGGCTGAGCGCCAAGAAGCGCATCCTCGCCGACGGCCAGTATTCGCCGCCGGGACAGCCTCGGGCGCCGTACATGCGCTTTCCCTTCGAGCGCGGCGCGTCACTGTCCGGCCTCGCAGACGACGCGTTTGATCCGGACCGATTTCGTCCCGCGAAGTAGCCGCATGCGAGCGCTCCGATGAATCGGTCCGCAGGGGCTCCGCATGCACATGGTCGGGGCGGCATACCCCTTGCCATCGTGCAGCGGGCCGCAGGATTGCTGATAAGATCGCCCGCATGGATTTACTGGCCGCCATGCGCATCTTTGTTCGGGTTGTCGAGCGGGGCAGCATGTCCGGTGCGGCACGCGATCTCGGCATCGGACAGCCCGCCGTCAGCGAACGCATTGAACGACTGGAACAGTACCTCGGGGTACAGTTGCTTCGTCGCAACTCGCGCGCGCTCGCCTGCACGGATGAAGGGCTGTTGTTTCATACGAGATGCCAGCACGTACTGGACGCTGCCGAGGAGGCTTGCGCGGCCGTCGCCAAAGGCGCTGACGGGATTTTTGGCACGGTGCGCATTGCGGCGCCGCAGTGCTTCGGAGGCGTGGTGCTTCCCCGGGCGCTCTTGCGCATCCGGGAGCTGCACCCGCGATTGTGCATCGAGCTCGTCCTGAACGATCTCGTCGTCGACCCGGTGACCGAGGGCGTGGACATGTCGCTGCGGCTGGGGGCTACGGGCGAGGGAAACTTCATAGCGCATCCCCTCGGCCACGTGCGTCGAATGCTGGTATGCGCGCCGGACTACCTCGCCCGCCATGGCGACATCGCGTCCCCCAGGGATCTGGCAAACCATCCGTTCATTCACGTCAAAGGGCAGTTCAATAACGAGTACCTGCCGCTGATCGGTGCACGACAAAGCGAAATGCTCGTCCCCATTCGCCCGTGCATCGTCGTCAGTCATTGGCGGCCGATGTACGAAATGCTGCTGGCCGGCGCCGGGGTGGGAGTGGTTCAGGAACCTGCTTGCGCGGACGCCCTTGCCGTCGGCCGCCTCGTTCGGCTGCTTCCATCGCACGCCGTGCCCGCCGTTGAACTCAATGCTCTCGTCCCCGCCGCGCGGCCCGTGCCATTGAAAACGCAGGCGGTCGTGGCGATCCTCAAGGCGCACTTGCCGGGGGCTGCCGCGCTGGGAACCGGCCCGTTAACCGGGCCGGGCCAGCCCATCTGAGCCGGGCGCAACGCTCGCGCCGCACCAGCGCCGACCGGCGTTTTCAACCATCTCTTGGTTTTTCCAATACGTGTCATCGGTCGCGTCGGCCAGCCACGCCTTACGCTTCGACACTAGCCTCTTGTTGGCCAACGCCTTCCGCCTGGTGCGCATCCGAACAAGGGTGCGGGGGGGCAATTTCACGTCAACGATGGGGATCGAAAGCGATGGGAAAGCCATTCAGGATTGTGGGAAGCGAGCGGTCCGGAGCGCATGGGACGCCCGCCAAGCGAGTTACTTACCGGGAAGTGCCCGCGCGCAGCACTCGTCATCGTTTGCTGCGCACGGTCCTGGGTGCTGCTACGCTCGGCTGCCTCGCGGCGTCGCCTGGTGTCCACGCCACCACTTACCCGTATACGTCCTACTCGGTTGACTGTCCGGCCCCTACGGTCCAGCAGGGGCCGGATGGTGTCGTTCGAAAGGACAGCAAAAAGCCCGTGGACGGCACTGGATTCTGGTCTAACGTGATCGGTTGTTCGGCAAGCGGCGGCGATAAGCTGGGGGTTCAGGTGATCGGTCCGTATTCGACTGCCACCGGTAGCGGTGCCGTTGCCATCGGGTTCAGCACGACCGCCGCGCAACGGGCTACGGCCGTGGGGATAGCGGCGAGCGCCACTGCCATGGGGTCGACGGCACTCGGGCAATGGGCGAGCGCGACCGGCACCGGAAGCATCGCGATCGGTGGAAGCGACGCCTCCAACACGGCGGCGGCGGGTGCACAGGCCCCGGGCACGAATGCGATTGCGATCGGCGGGGAGTCTCGTGCGACCGGTGCCAGCGCCATCGCGCTGGGCAGAAATGCCATCGCCTCCAATGCGGGTGACGTGGCCCTCGGTGCTGGCGCCAGGACCGCCGTGGCCGTCGGCACGAGCGGCACGACGCTCGGTGGCAAGGCATACACGTTCGCGGGTGCAACACCGTCGGGCACGGTCAGTGTCGGCGATACCGGCAAGGAGCGGACCATCACCAACGTCGCAGCCGGTCGGGTCGACGGCACCAGCACCGATGCGATCAACGGCTCGCAATTGTTCGCGACATATCAGGCGTTGCTGTCTGCGTCACCCGCCGCAGGCGCCGTCGAGTACGACAAGACGCCTGAGGGCACCATCAACTTCAGTCGCGTGACGATGAATCCGGCCGGATCCCCCACGACCGTTACCAATGTCGCGCCCGGCAAACTGAGTCCCTCGAGTACCGATGCCGTTAACGGGGCGCAGCTCTATGAGACTAACCAGAATCTGCGAAACATTGCCGGCGATGCAGGACAAGCCGGCACAGACGCCAACGGTGTCGGTATTCGCTATGTACGCACAAACGACACGGGGCTCGATCGCAGGGACGCGTCGGCACGGGGGCAGGGCAGCACCGCAGTCGGGTACAACGCCCTGGCGGGTGCGGCGAGCGCCCTCGCCGTCGGAAGGGAGGCTCAGGCGACCGGTGCGCAAGCGATCAGCCTGGGCAATAGCAGTGTCGTAAGCGGTGCGCAGGCGGTGAGCCTGGGGGGATCGAACATCGTCAGCGGCGATGGCGCAATCGCGATCGGGAGTCGGAATGTTCTGGTACCGGCGAACGCTCTCGCACTGGGTAACGGCATCGCGGTACGCGACGCGACTCTTGCCGGCGCGGTCGTCCTGGGCAACGGATCGACCGCGACGGCTGCGGTGCCGATTCAGGGGCTCGTCGTCGACGGGATGGTCCATTCGTTTGCGGGCGGCCACCCGGCGCCCGGCGATGTGCTGAGCATCGGCAGTGTCACCGCGCCGCGCCAGATCCAGAACGTCGCGGCTGGCCGCCTGACGCAGGACAGCATCGACGCGGTCAATGGGTCGCAGCTGTACGTGACCAATCAACTCGTGCGGGCGCTTGACGAGGCTGTGAAAAATATCGGCGAAGGTGGCAATCGCGCCAAGTACTTCAATGCGGATGGCGGCGTGGCTCCGCCGCTTCCCGATTCACTTGCCGCGGGTCCCGGCAGCGTGGCAGCCGGGCCGATGGCGCTCGCCAAAGGCGTCGATTCCACCGCCGTCGGCAACGGTGCAATTGCCGGCGAGGATGGCGACGTTGCGCTGGGCGCGGGTGCCCTCGCGGCCCAGGGCAGACAACGCTATGTCGGTGACTATTCCGGCGCGATGAACGACACCGTGGGCTCGGTCGCGGTGGGCGCCGCGGGCGCGGAGCGGACCATCAGTCATACCGCCGACGGCCGCTTCGATACCGACGCGGTGAACAAGCGGCAACTGGACGGCGCCGTCAGTCGAGCCGTCGCGCTGGCCATCGGCCTTACCAATCAAACCCTGGTCAAGAGCAGCAACTCGCCCGTCGGCCCGGCCACCCCCCTCACGCGGCGCGACGGCAGCCTGAACGAGATTCGGCACGATATCGCGCATCGCATGGATGGCAACGGCGAGATGTTCAAGATCAATCCGGGCAAGACGATCCAGCCGCCAACCAGGGCGTCCGGCGAAAACTCGATGGCCGTCGGCGCCGGCGCCGAGGCGTCCGGGGAGAACAGCGTCGCTGTCGGCAATGGCGCAAAGGCGAGCGGCAACCATTCGACGGCGCTGGGCAATGGAAGTCGCGCGTCGGCGACCCAATCCGTTGCGCTTGGCGCGGGCTCGGTGGCGACCCGCGACAACACGGTTTCGATAGGCATCGCAGGCGGGGAGCGGCAAATCGCCAACGTTCGGCCGGGAACCGCCGGAACGGATGCCGTCAACGTCAACCAGCTTCGCGCCATTCACCGCGACTTCAGTCAGCAACTCGCCGGCGTGCGAGGGGACATGCAGCATCTGGAGGGAGAACTCAGCGCCGGCATTGCGGCCGCGATGGCCATGGCAGGACTGCCTCAGGCAACCGAACCAGGCAAACACATGTTCAGTTTTAGCGGCGCGACCTGGCGGGGAGAAGGCGGTCTGGCGATGGCATTGTCGTCGGTTTCCGCGGATGGCCGGTGGGTGCTGAAGGGCGTGGCGAACACGTCATCGCGCGGGGACGTTGGCGCTTCGGTGGGCGTGGGCTTCCTGTGGTGAGTCGCATTGGGAGACGGCGCTCGTACTGATCCGTGTTCACTTTTGGGGGCACCCAAAAATAGCATCTTGGCGTAACTTCGATTGCGCACGACATTTTCCAGCGCGCCCCTCCGCTTTTGGCGTCCGATATTGATGCAGGCGGTGCCGATCCCGGGACCGACCGACGAACAAAACGGCTCGGACCGAAACGGAGGAGGGCGTATGAAAATGAACTCGATTGAAGTAGGCCGCATCACGGCAGCGCAGCGCCTGGAGCGACTGCCCGTATGCGGGTACCACCGATGGTTGTTTCTCGTGATTGCGCTGGCGTTCTTCTTCGACAACGTCGATCTGGCAACGATGACATTCGTGCTGGGCTCGATCAAGACGGAATTCGGGTTGTCGAACGTGCATGCGGGGATGATCGGCAGCGCGAGCTTCGTCGGCATGGCGATCGGCGCGGTGTGCTCGGGCATGGCCGCCGATCGCTTCGGGCGCAAGCCGGTGTTCCAGATCAGCATGGTGGTATGGGGCGCGGGCAGCCTGCTGTGCGCGAGCGCTTCCGGCCCGGTCGAACTGGGCGTGTTCCGGCTGCTGCTTGGCGTTGGCATGGGCATGGAATTGCCGCTTGCCCAGACGCTGCTTTCGGAGTTCATTCCGACCGCGCGTCGCGGCAAGTACCTGGCGCTGATGGACGGCAATTGGCCACTCGCGTTCATCACGGCCGGGTTGCTCTCGTATGCGGTACTGGCACACCACAACTGGCGTGTTCTGTTCGCGCTGGAAGCCATTCCCGCCTTGTTCCTGTTCGTGATTCGGCGGTACGTGCCGGAATCGCCGCGATGGCTGGAGTCGCAGGGGCGCCATGCGCAGGCCGACGCCGTCGTGGGCGCGGTCGAGACATCGGTGATGCGCCGTCTCAAGCTCGACGTGCTGCCGCCGATCTCTCCCGCCAGCCCCGACGCCCAGACGCAGGCGCGGGGCATGCGGGTCATCTGGTCGCCGAGCTACCGGCGGCGCACGGTGGTTGTGGGCACGCTCTGGTTCTTCGCGTTGCTGGGGTTTTACGGACTGAATACCTGGCTCGGCGCACTTCAGCAGGCGGCCGGCGTCGTGGTGACGCAATCCGTGCTCTTCACGGTGTACATCTCGCTGGGCGGCATTCCCGGATTTCTCGCCGCCGCCTGGGCCGTGGAGCGTCTCGGACGAAAAGCGACCTGTGTCGGGACGCTCGTGGGCGGCGCGTGTGCGACGTATGCGTTCGGTCAGGTCCTGGTGACCGGTGCGGCGCCCTGGTCGGTCTATGCGGCAGGCGCGAGCATGCAGTTCTTCGCGTTCGGCATGTGGGCGGTCCTGTACGCCTACACGCCAGAGCTGTTTCCCTCGCGTGCTCGCGCCACCGGTTGCGGGTATGCGTCGTTCTGCGGACGCATCGGCGCGCTGCTCGGGCCTACGCTCGTGGGCGCGATCGTGACCTGGTCGACAAGCGGCATGGTGTTTGCCTTCGGCGCCGCGTGTTTCGGCGTCGCCGCCGTGTGCGTCTGGTGCTTTGGTGTGGAAACGCGGGGCGTTCAATTGGAGGCAGTGTCGCAGTGATACCGCACGCATCGCGCGACGTTATCTGATCTCGCCTGCGATGCGCGTCGCGCCGGTCGCCAGCCCACCAGAGCTCATCATCCGTCCCGGCAAGGCGGGCACTCCATGCCCCAGCGGAAGTGGCCGCTTCGCAGCAGGATCGGCGCGCCCTGACAGAGCTTGAGATAACGCGCCGTCATTTTCTCGATCGACGGGCGGTGGGCGCGGAAGGCAACCATCAGGTCCTCGGCATTGATGGACTTGGCGTCGCAGTGGTCTTCGAGTGCCTCGGCCGAAATGGCGCACACGATTCGCTTGCCGTCGCAGTCGACGGCAAACTCGATGGTCATGTCGTCGGCGTTGTAGACGGCGGCGACGCGGGGGAACTCAATCTTCACGGCCAGGCTCCTGTGGCGGGGGACGATGCGCCGACGCGAGGCCCGCGTCGGACAAGCTCACCTGCTCCATGAACTCCACGACATGGCACGGCCAATCGAAGCGCTCCGAAATACGTCTGCGCAAACTGTCGGACGCCGCAGGCTCCCCGTGATTGAGGAAGATGTGACGCACCGGCCGGTCGAACTTCGCGAGCCAGTTGAGCGTTTCAGCATAGTCGGCATGCGCCGACAGCGTATCGAGCTGTATGACTTCGGCCGTCACATGAACATACTCACCGAAGATCTTCACCTCGCTCGCGCCGTCGACCAACGTCGATCCGCGTGTGCCGGGCGCCTGAAATCCGGTAAACAGGAGGGTGTTGCGCCAGTTGCCCGCCATCGCCTTGAGATGGTGCAACACCCGGCCGCCCGTGGCCATGCCGCTTCCCGCGATGATGACCGACGGCATGGCCCGCGTGTCAAGCCACTTCGATTGATCGACGCTCGTTACAAAGGTAGCCGCGCCACACATTTGAGCGCATTGCGCCTGGTCCAGTCGCTGATCAGCCAGATGCGCCGAATACACCCGGGTCACGTCGATCGCCATCGGGCTGTCCAGAAACACCGGTATGTCCGGAATCTCGCCGGCCGCCTTGAGGCGCGCGATCCAGTACATCAGGCTTTGCACCCGGCCCACGGCGAACGCAGGCACGATCACCGTGCCGCCGCGTGCGAACGTCCGGTGGAGAATCTCGGCGAGTTGTCCGCCAGGATCGGTGCGGTCGTGCAGCCGATCTCCGTAGGTCGACTCCAGCACCAGATAGTCCGGCGTCTCCGGGTTTGCCGGCGCCGGCATGATCGGGTCGTCGGCCCGGCCAAGGTCGCCCGAGAATAGGATCTTTGTCGCGCCAACGTCGAACTGCGCCATGGCCGCGCCAAGAATATGACCCGCGTGACGGAATGTGACCTCGATGTCAGGCGAAATGGCGAACGGTGTGTCGAACGCCCTCGGCTTGAGCAGCCCGATGGCGCGCCTGGCATCCGCAGTCGTGAAGAGCGGAAGGGCGGGATGATGCTTCGATTTGCCGTGCCGGTTCAGAAAGTCCGCCTGTTCCTCTTCCAGGTGCGCGCTGTCGAGCAACATGATCTCGCACAGGTCGCGCGTGGCCGCCGTGCAGTACACCGGGCCCTGGAATCCATAGCGGGCCAGCACCGGCAGGTATCCGCTGTGATCGATATGGGCGTGAGTGAGCACGACGGCGTCGAGACGATGCAGATCGAACGCCGGCGGCGCCCAATTGCGCGCACGAAGGTTCTTGATGCCCTGAAACGCGCCGCAATCGATCAGCAACTGCCTTCCGGCAGCCGAAAGCAGGGTTTTCGATCCGGTGACCGTTCCGGCCGCGCCCAGAAAGCTCATCTGCATGGAAACACCTCTGACAGGGACCGGAGCGAATATCGTCTCCGGCACTGAGAGCATAGCCGTCGTGAGGCGAATCGCCCGGTGACGCGCGGCGCGACGTTGATGTGAGTCAATGCCCGGTCGCGTGCCGGCACACGGCGAGTGCCGGCGGCGCTACTGTCTAATCGCCAGCGTAACGTCACCGTAATGCCGGGCGAATCATGTCACCGGCGAGCGTCACGCACATTTCACCGCACTCTTCCTGTGAGGACGACGCAATGTCTCATCGAATCCTGCTTGCCACAGACGGCAGCGAGACCTCATGGCACGCCCTGCACGAAGCGATCCGGTTCGCCATGCCAGACGATGTCGTGAGGGTAGTCAATGTCATCGACGATCCGTTCACCCATTACCAAGCGGCGTTTGCCACCTACATCGACCTTGAAGCGATTCGGGAGGGCCTGATCGCCGAGGGCCAGCTCACCCTGGCGGACAGTTACAAGAAACTGCACGACGAAGGCCTGCAGGCCGACACGCGCTCGATCGATCTGCGCACCTGGGGTGGAACGGTCGCCGACGCGATCCTGCGTGAAGCCCAGCACTGGCAAGCCGATCTGCTGATCCTGGGCACGCACGGACGCAGGGGCGTCCGACGCCTGTTGATCGGCAGTGTCGCCGAGCAGGTGCTGCGCCGCGCGCACCGCCCCGTCATGCTGGTCACGGGAGCGGACGGCACCGCGCCACGCGCGGCGGGCCTGCCGACGGTCACCGAGGAGGGCGGACATCATGTATGAACGAATCCTGGTCGCTATTGACGGCAGTCCGACCGCTGACGCCGCGTTCGATTACGCATTGGCCATGGCAAAGGCACGCCGGGCGCGGCTGCACGTGCTGTTCGTGGTGGACATTCCCGTCGCCTATGTCACTGATGCCGATCCGTTCCCCTTTATCGAAGCCCTTCGGATGCAAGGGGAGAGCATGCGCCAACTGGCCACGAAGCGGCTCAACGACGAGGGCGTGAGCGGCGACGTGGAGATTCGCGACCTGCTGCCGCTGGGCGGAGACGTGGCGGTGCAGATCAATGCCGCCGCCGACGAGTGGCAAGCCGACCTGATCGTGATCGGCACGCACGGCCGGCGAGGCTTCCGGCGATTGGCGCTGGGCAGCGTTGCTGAGAACTGCGCGCGGCAGGCGCACCGCCCGGTGCTTCTGATCCCCCCGACAGGCGTCGAACCTTCCGAAGCTCCCGGGAATGTTCTATAGACGCCACCTGTCGAATGCGCCTGCCGGAAGCGTCAGGCCGCGTGTAGAATCGATTTCATGGACGCCCGGGCATGGGCGTGCGTGGGTATTGCACATGCAATGCATCGAACGGGGTATACGACAGAAAGGCGGGCAAATGACTCGCATCATCGTTGCGGACGATCACACGCTGGTAAGGGCTGGATTGCAGCGCATCCTGGCCGGCAATGAGGCCCTGGAGATTGTGGGCGAGGCATCGAACGGCGCCGAGGCGATGTCGCTGCTTCAGACCACGCCATGCGATGTGCTGCTGCTCGATCTGTCGATGCCCGGACGCAGCGGCGTTGACCTGATTGCCCATATCAAGGCCACGTTTCCGCGGCTTGCCGTGCTCGTGCTCACCATGCACGGCGAAGAGCAGTACGCGGTCAGGGCGCTCAAGGCCGGCGCCGCGGGCTACCTGACCAAGGAAAGCGCGCCGGCGGAACTGGTGAGCGCCGTGCGCAAGGTGCATGACGGCGGGGTATATCTGAGCCCATCGATGGCCGAGCGAATCGCCAGGGACCTGGCGAGCACGGTAGACGAGGGCCCGAGCTTCCGGCGCCTGTCCGACCGGGAATTCGATGTCTTCCTGATGCTCGCGCGCGGTCTCTCGCTCTCGGACATTGCGGACAGCCTGTGCGTGAGCGCCAAGACCGTGAGCACCTACAAGGCGCGCGTCCTGCAGAAGCTCCAGCTCAGAAGCCAGACGGAACTGGTGCACTACGCGATCCGCCACGAGCTGCTTCGCGACAATCCCTGAACGCACCGTTTGTAGTCCAATGCCTACAGGCTGTCGTGTCGGCTGACACGACGTCGCGCAACGCGCTTATTTTTTTTCCGGCGTCTGTCTCCAATACTTCAAGCGTGATGACTTGACTTGAGGCCGTTGAGACGGAGTTGCCATGTATGCCCCTTCTTCCCTTTCGAACCGTTCGCCCCTCGCCCCGATTTCGCCGCTCGCGCCCGTTCCCCGCGGTCCGGCCGATCCCTCGGAGACCTCGGGAATCGCAGCGCGAAGCATCCGGATCCATCGGGCTTTCGATGACGTCGACGCCAGCGCACCCCGTTGCAGCACCTGCCTGCTCCGGCAGTTCTGCCTGGCGGAAGGCCTCTCCGACGAGTCGGCACGCCGGCTCGATTGTGTGACACGGGTGCGCCGCACGGTCCGGCGGGGCGAGGTGCTATTTCGGCCCGGCGACACGCTGGAATACATCTATGCCGTGCGTGCCGGCTCGTTCAAGACCGTGCTGACGCACCCCGACGGTCGCGAACAGGTCACGGGCTACCTGATGGGCGGCGAGCTGCTCGGGCTGGCGGGGATCGCAGGCGGCCAGTACGTCTCCGAGGCCGTAGCGCTGGAGGACAGCCAGGTCTGCGCCATCCAGTTCTCCGAGCTGGAGTCGATCGGCACGCAGGCACCCGCCGTACAGCACCAGCTTCACCGTCTCATCGCCGCCGGCATCGTGCGGGAACAGCAACAGTTGCTGCGTCTGGGCACCGCCCGCGGCGAGGCTCGACTGGCGGGCTTCCTGCTGGACGTTTCCGCGCGTCTGGCCGCGAGAGGCTACTCGCCGAACGCCTTCCTGCTGCGCATGACGCGTGAGGAGATCGGTAGTTTCCTCGGATTGCAACTGGAGACCGTCAGCCGGATGCTATCCCGGATGCAGGCACAGAACGCGCTTCGCGTGCGCCAGCGCGAGATCACGCTGCTCGACATCCGGCAGTTGACGCTCATGGCGAATGCAGCACAATCCTGACGGCGGGACGGGACGGGCCGCGCAAGCGGCACGAGACATAAGCACACGTACGGCACGTACGAGACTTGGCGAGGCGCGGCCGCGCGAACCGGTATGCGAGCGATGCAACTCTCCGGGGCAGACCACAGATTGCGGCTGGTCGACATCCCGGTTCCCGAGCCAAGTCCCACCCAGGTTCTCATCCGGGTGAGCGTGTGTGGCGTGTGCCGTACCGACCTGCACGTCGTCGACGGCGACCTTCCGAACGTTCCCGACAAGATCATCCCGGGGCATGAGATTGTCGGTACGGTTACCGCGCTGGGAGGCCGTGTGGAGGATTTGCAGATCGGCGATCGTGTCGGCGTTCCATGGCTTGGTGCAACCTGCGGGTGCTGTCGGTTTTGCCTGAATCGGCGCGAGAATCTTTGCGACGACGCGCGATTCACCGGCTACACCCTCAATGGCGGCTATGCAGAGTACGTTGTCGCCGAATCCCGGTTCACGTTCCGTCTGCCGGATCGCTACGACGACGCCACCGCGGCGCCGCTGCTTTGCGCCGGCCTGATCGGCTATCGCTCGCTGTCGATGACTGGCGACGCCCGCCGACTCGGCATTTACGGATTCGGCGCGGCGGCACACCTGATCGCGCAGATTGCCAGCGCGCAGTCCCGCGAGGTCTACGCCTTCACGCGCCCCGGCGACATTCAGGGGCAGGCGTTTGCACTGGCCCACGGCGCCGACTGGGCCGGGCCCAGCGATGCGCCGGCGCCGCAGTTGCTCGATGCCGCCATCCTCTTCGCCCCGGTCGGCGAACTGGTTCCCCAGGCGCTCGCGTCGACAGACAAGGGTGGCGTCGTGGTCTGCGCCGGCATTCACATGAGCGATATTCCGTCGTTTCCGTACCGTCTGATCTGGGGGGAGCGCCAGGTTCGCTCGGTGGCGAATCTGACCCGAGACGACGGGCTCGAATTTCTCAAACTTGCCGACACGATTGCGCTGAAGGTGACTACGCACGAGTACCCGCTGGAGCGGGCCGGTGAGGCGCTCGACGATCTGCGCCGTGGCGCGTTCTCCGGCGCCGCGGTGTTGCGGGTCGGGGCGACGTGAACCCGGTGCCGGCGCGATCGCGCGCCGCGTCGTGCGCAACGAAAGCGCGGTGGGCCCTCAAACGGCGGGGGCGCCGGGTGAGGGCGGTTTCTCCAGCGGAATCACCGAGGTGACAACGGTGCCGCCCTCGGATGGGCTGCGCACTTCCAGCGACCCGCCAAGCAGGCGAGCTCGCTCGCGCATGCTGATCAGTCCCAGCGCGTCGGGCTTGGGCCGGGTAGGGGGTAGGCCCCGGCCATTGTCGGAGATGCGCAGTCGACATTCCCGGTCGCAGGACAGTTCGATCGTGATAGACGTCGCTCGCGCGTGTTTTGCGACGTTGTTCATCGCCTCCTGAACGATACGGAACAACGCGGTCGCCACGGCCGGTGGAACGGGCGGCAGGCCCTGGGCGCCGGTGACGTCGACGGCCACCCCGTAGCGCCGTGCAAAATCCTGCGCGTACCACTCGATCGCGGGACCGAGCCCGAGATCGTCGAGCATCGGCGGGCGCAGTTCGGCGGCCATCTGGCGCACCGCGCTGATCATTCCGTCGATCGCCATCTCGATACGCTTCACATCGGCGCTTGCGGGGGCATGGCCGTCGAGCGCGCGCTTGAGCATTGCGGCGTCCATTTTCAGCGCGGTGAGCCGCTGGCCAAGATCGTCGTGGAGTTCTCGCGCGATTCGCAGCTTCTCGTCTTCACGCACTTCAAGCAGGCGCGCGTTGAGTTTCTCAAGCTCGAGCCGGGAGTTCTGCAGCGCGTTCGCCATCTGGCGCTGCTCGGTCACGTCGCGCAGCACCACCGTATAGAACTTCCCTGCCGCGTCGGCGCTCTGGGAAATGGACGCCTCCATCGGAAACTCCTCGCCGTCCGAGCGCAGTCCCCACAGCGGCCTGCCGCGCCCCATCAGGCGCTCCGATACGCCAGTCGCCCCAAATCGCTCGATGTGACGGAAGTGAGCATCGCGGAACCGCTCGGGGATGAAACGCCCCAGCGGCTCACCGATCGCTTCCATCGCGCTGCATCGGAAAATGCTCTCGGCCGTCGGGTTGAATATCTGGATGCGCTGCCATTCGTCGATGGTAATGATCGCCTCGCGCACCGACTGGATGACGCTGAACAAGCGACTGTCGGAGCGCCGCTTGTCGAGTCCCTCGCGCTCGGCCACCGCTCGGGCATGCCGCCGTGACATCAACGCGACAGCCCAGGCGAACAAGGTGGCGGCGCTCATGATGATGCCGAATACGAGCGCCCAGTTAGACGTGCCTGCCCCTCGCAAGGCGGCAAATTCGCCGGATGCGGTGTAGGTGAGGTCCAGACCCGCCATGTTGGCGTAAGGCAAGTGCGTCGTCGCCCGATAGGTGGCGGACGGTCGCGGCTCGCTTGGCGGGCGAGGGGCCAGGCTGTCGAAAACCGGCTGGGGTTGATCGGTCGCCCCTGCCGTGGCAATGGTCAGCGTCAGCTCGTGCAGGATCGGGCCGATCGCCGCGTGCACCAGCATGTCGATGTCCGCGATGGCATAGGCGCACGACGGTGTCGCGCTCGCGTTGGCGAGGAAAACGAGATAGGCGCGCCCGGTCGACGTCGACGTGCGCGAGAACATGCGCTCCGCGGCCCCGGCGCCCCCCGACAGGTCCAAGGCAGGCACGGCACCGCCCATGGGCGAGTATGCGGCCACCCGCCGGACGCGGTCGCCGCTATGCTCGCACTCGCCCACGCTGACCAGGCCGGGCAGGCGCTCCGCGAGCCTCATGCGCTGTGCGTACGTCGTCACTGTGGTGTCGGTGGGCGCGGGCAGGTCCGCCAGATAATCCGATGCCCCATGGACCGCGTCGCGGTACGCGGTCAATACGCTCCCGAGCTTCTCGGTGGCGGCGTTGGTCCGTTGCGAGAAACGCGCGTCGACATTGCTGTGCAATACGGAGCGCACCACCAGCCAGTTGGCCGCGGCGATGCCCACGCTAAGCAGGCACACGGCAGCGAACAGCAGTCCGTCGGACTGCCGAATGGATCGAAGCATGCCACGCAGCGTTTTGGCCATCATGTCGCCCGAATTCGATGCAATGGCATCGGATGCTGCCGTTGTATCACCGTTTGCCCGGATTTCCCATACGCGTCATTCCGTAAATCGTCCTGCCGGTGCAACGGCAGGCAATCAGCCGCCGATCAGCCGGTCGGCGGGCGCTGTGCCGACACGGCGCGTCGTGGGCGGCCTTGATCCGCGTCAAGCGACAGGCGCCACGTCCGTACTAGGCTGGAAACGGATCCCATCTCCGTGGAGTGACGCCATGACCTATCGAACTTTGCTCGTACACGTCGACAACGGCGCACGCTGCCGCGCACGCGTCGAAATGGCTGCGGACTTTGCCTTCCGGTTGCCCGCGCACCTCACAGGGATCTACCTGCCGTTCCATCCCCCCGGATTTCCCGATGTCACGGGTCTGGCCGGGGCCGTACTCCCGCCGCCCCCCGTTCCCCTGAGCGATCCCGAACGCCTCGCGAAAGCCGAACGGATGTTCATGGATGTGTGTCGCCTACAGGCGCTGAGTCCGGAGTGGCTCACCCCGAAATACGATGAGACCCGCGAGATGCGCACGCATGCGCGTTACGCGGACCTCGTGATCATGGGGCAGGAGGACGTCACCGATCCGGAGTCCTCGCCGACTGTGGGCTTCGTCGCTTCGGTCGTGCTCGGTGGCGGCAGGCCTGTCCTGATCGTGCCTTACGCCGGCAAGCTCCCCAAGGCGTTCAACAACGTGCTGCTTGCCTGGGATGGCGGGCGTGAAGCGGCTCGCGCGGCCGTCGACGCCATGCCGTTTCTGCGCGCGGCCAAGAGGGTCGATGTCATGCACGTGAGCCGTGGCGATCGCGCCGACGGACTCGGTCCGATTCCAGGACTGGACATCGGCATGTTCTTCGCCCGTCATGGCGTTCAGGTCAATGTCACACCGGAGCGCGGCGCCAATGACGTCGCCGTGGGCGAAGCACTGCTCTCGCGCGCCGCAGACATGAACACCGACTTGATCGTGATGGGTGGATACGGTCACTCGCGCATGCAGGAATGGGTGCTGGGCGGCGTGACCCGCACCATGCTCGAGAGCATGACCGTGCCCGTTCTGATGTCGCATTGAATCCGTCTTGCAAGGAGCCACGCCATGAAAGCGCTCGTATTTCACGGTCCCCAACAAATATCGCTCGAGGATCGGCCCATGCCTGCAATCCAGGACCCGACCGACGCCATCGTGCGCGTTCTGAAAACGACGATATGCGGCACCGACCTGCATATCCTGAAGGGCGACGTGCCGACGGTCGAGCCGGGCCGGATCCTGGGCCACGAAGGGGTCGGTGAGATCGTGCAAACGGGCAACGCCGTCACAGCCTTCAAGCCCGGCGACCGGGTATTGATCTCGTGCATTTCGTCGTGCGGCAAGTGCGCGGCCTGTCGGCGCGGCATGTATTCGCATTGCGCCGCCGGGGGATGGATTCTCGGCAATCGCATCGACGGCACCCAGGCCGAATTCGTCAGAACCCCTCACGCGGACACCAGCCTTTACCACGCGCCAACCGGCGTGGACGACGACGCACTGGTCATGCTGAGCGACATTCTGCCCACCGGCTTCGAATGTGGCGTGCTCAACGGCAAGGTGCAACCTGGCAGCAGCGTGGCCATCGTCGGGGCGGGACCGATCGGGCTCGCCGCGTTGCTCACGGCGCAGTTCTTCAGCCCCGCCCAGATCATCGTCGTCGATCCCGACCTTGCGCGTCTGGAGGTAGCCACTCGATTCGGCGCCACCGCCGTGATCTCGCCCGCCAGGGAAGATGCCGCCGAGGCCGTCAGGCGCCTGACCGGCGGGCAGGGCGTCGACACGGCCATCGAGGCGGTGGGCGTGCCCGCGACGTTCGAACTATGCGAGGCGATCGTCGCTGCCGGGGGCACCATCGCCAACGTTGGCGTGCACGGCAGCAAGGTCGACCTGCATCTCGAATCGCTGTGGGACAGGAACATCAGCATCACGACCCGCCTGGTCGATACCGCGGCAACGCCGATGCTGCTCAAGACCGTGGCCTCGGGGCGCCTGACGCCGGGGGCGCTGATCACTCACCACTTCTCGCTCGCCGATATCCTCAACGCTTACCGGACGTTCGGCGATGCAGCCAATACCCACGCGTTGAAGGTCATCATCGCGCCGTAACGGCACATAGCGGCGGCCAGGGTCGCGCAGGAGCGCCCCCCCGACGCGCCGCCCGAAGCCCGGGCTCATTGCGCGTCGGGCAGGCTGTCGAGCAAGTCACGAACGGCGTCGGCCAACAACGGCGTCACATCGATGGCGTTCGTGGCATGTGCGACCGAGTTGCAGGTCACGACACGGCCGGCGCCCGCGGCAACGAGTTCGTCGACGCTCACGCCGTCAAACAGGCCGTGCACCGCAACGCATACGGGACTTCCGAACCCCGCTTTCACGAGCGCGCCGATGGTGGCCAGCATGGTTTGACCGCTGGCGAGAATGTCGTCGACGATCACCGGGTTCCGATGCGAAAACTTCGCCGGCACGTGCAGGCTCACGTCCACTTTCCTGTCCGCCTCGCGTGTCTTGCGGGCCACGACCGACGGGGCACCGATGCGGCTGGCGATCTGGGCGATCCAGGCCTCGCTTTCCTCGTCGGGGCCGACGATCAGCGGATCCGCTACGTTTTGCACGATCCAGCTGGCCGTCGCGGCAACACTGTGCGGCGCGCGCACGGGGATCGGGTAGACGACCGACAGGGAGGGGAGCCTGTGCAGGTGAGGCTCGATCGTCACCAGACCGTCGAAGTGGGCGCTGAGTACCCGGCCGAAACTGTAGGCGGAGATCGACTCGCCCGCGTGAAAGCGGGCGTCCTGTCTTAGATAGCACAGGTACGGCGCGACGAGAACCACGTGCTGCGCGCCGAGGTCTCGCGCCGTGTCCGCGGCGAAGATCAACGGCAGCAGCTTCGCGTCCGGCCGGTTCAGCGAGCAGACGATGACGATGGCTTTTCCGCTCAACGGTCCCTCCATCGACACCATTTGCTCACCGTCCGGGAAGCGATGGACCTCGAGCCGCTGCATTGGCGACTCGATCTGCGCAGCCAGCGCGCGGGCCAGCGTCTCGTTGCCAGGCAACGCGTACAGCGCGACGTCTTTCATGATTCCCTCACTGCGACGATGCCGGGGAAGCGACAGGCGTATTCGAATGCATATTCGAGCTCGCCACGGCTTTCGGCGTAGATGGTGAAGAGCGGCTGGCCGGTCGAGACCATGGCGCCGATCGGCGCCTCGTAGACGACTCCGGCACGCGCGGCTGTCGGCGCACCCGCCAGCTTGGCCACGCGCGACAGATGCCGGTTGTCGACAGCGGCGACGGTACCGCTGTGCCGAGCGGTGACAGGTCGGCTGTGGCGCCCGACGACCGGCTCACGCATGCCGCCCTGTGCTTCGCAGATTCGCTGGAACTGCTGCCAGGCGAGCCCGCTGGTCAGCGTGCGACGGGCGCTGGCCAGACCGTCGCCGGGAAGGGCCTTGCCGCCAATTTCGAGCAACCGCCCGGAAATCTCGAGGCTCTTGTTCATCAAATCGACCGGCGCCCGACTGAGGTTCTGAAGCACCGCGAGGACATCGCGCGCCTCGAGGCTCGGCCCGATGCCCCGGCCAACCGGTTGTTCGCCCTGGCACACGTAAGTGTCGATCTCGAGCCCCAGGGCACGGCCGATCGCGCGCAGGCGCTCGGAAAAGAGCGCGCTAGCATAACGCGTGCGGATCTTCGCAGTCTCGCCGACCGGAATGTCGATCAAGGCATGGGTCGCGCCGACAGCCAGCTTCTTCGACAGGATCGACGCCATCATCTGGGCCTCGCTGTCGAGATCCAGCGGGCGCTCCACCTGAATCAGGATGTCATCGGCGGGACTCAGGCCCGCGGCGCCCCCGAAGACGACGCAGCCCCCCACCTTGTCGACGACCTGGCGCATGTCTTCCGCGCTGAGGTCGACTGGCGCGAGTGTCTCCATCGTATCGGCGGTGCCGGCGGGCGAGGTGATGGCGCGAGACGATGTCTTCGGCATGACCAGTCCCTGCGAGGTCACGATCGCCACGACGATCGGGGTCGTCCGGTTGCCCGGCAGTCCGCCGATACTGTGCTTGTCGATGACGGTATCGGCTTGCCATTGCAGCGTCTTTCCCGTCGATACCATGGCGCGCGTGAGCGCGATGATCTCGTCGTCGTCGAGCCGGTTGCCGGTGCAGGCGGTCAGAAACGCGGAAATGTGAATCGAAGAGTAACGGCCCGCCGCGATATCGCCGATCACTTCGTCGAGTGCCGCCGGCGTGAAGGCCTCGCCGAACATCCGGCCCCGGACGTGCCGGAACGATTCGACAGGTGGCATATGCCGCACCCGCACCCATTCGCCTTCGTCCACTTCCAGGGCGAGCAGGGCCGCCTCGCTCAGACCGATCTCGTCGAGTTCCAGCCAGTCGCCGATGACCGTCTGAAGCGTGGCGACGACGGTGACGTCGCGGAAATCCAGTTGCAGACGGGTCTGGGCCGCAAACCCTTCGGAGCGGCAGATCAGGCTGTCGCGACGAAGATAGGCAACCGCTTCGCGCAGCGTATCCACCTGCATGCGTCTGGCGCGCAAGCGGCGTCCGGTCAATGGCGCGCCGTCTTTCGACGCCGCGTCGCGATCGTCGTCGGCGGGGCGATGCGCGTGTACCGCGATGTCGGGCGTTCGTTCAAAGTCGTCTGGCACGGTAAGTGGTCCTTGCAGGTGACGAAGGAGGGTGCCCGGCGGGCATCGTTCGATGCGATACCCGACACGTGCCTGCCTGAAAGCGTAGTTCCGATTCCGCGTGGGATCGGCGTTGTTCGTTCCCGGCTTGATACGAATCAAGCCGCATTGCTCGCGGCAAACCGTTTCGGGGAGGCATTGCACGGCAACAGGGGGCAACGCCCCGGACGTTGAGATATGTCAAACACGGCCATGCGCGGCGACGCTAAGGTGGAGTCATCGTCGGTGCGGGTTGGCCGATGCGTCGATTGCCCGATATTGCCGTGTGGTTGGCACTTGCGCCCGGATACGGCCCCGTTTAGGACGCAAGCAAGTTGGGTCTGTGCCCGCTACGGCGGGCATCTTTTTTTCCGCGAATTGTCGCGCCCGAGACGCAACGTTGACATGGCGCAAACGGCACGCGCAATACGCCGCTATGCTGAAACCTGCCGCGCCACGAGGTTGCCTCGCGCATCAGGAGGCAGAGGACGTCTTGCCTTCGTCCCTTGTGCCCGGCACTTGCGATGGGAGTCGTGAAGATGGCCACGGAACCGAATCCGTTACTGGGTCTGTGCAAGGCACAGATGCTTGCGTTGCTGGAAGCGCATCGACACTGGGTCGAAGATCTGCTCTGCCTGCGCCAGGTGCAGTTGCGCACCGACGAAGGCTTGCTCGACGCCGACAGGACTTTCGGTGCAGAACTGACAAGCGCCGCGGATTTCAACGCGATGCTGAACAGCCAGCTCGCCTTCATCAACCGGCAACTGGCGATGCAGCATGGCATTTGGCAGGGGTGGATGCAGATCGGCGCACGTGGCCCGACGGTGTGGGCCGAACAATACCAAGGTGCGCAAAAGGCGTGGCAACACGTGTTCTCCGACTCGGCGGCCGCCACCTCATCCGCCTCGGCCGAAAGCGGTTGGCAGGCCTGGGGCGACTTCACCCGATCGGCGATGGACGCAATGAGCGCCATGTCGAGCGAGGCGAATCGGGCCGTGGCGCAGCAATTGGCATGGCTCCAAGGTACCGCAGCCGGCCGGGTGAAGGTGAAGCCGACCAGGACCGGGCGCGCGGCGAACAGTGAAGGATGATGCCAATCGTGCGTTCGAGCCCGCCACATGTGCCAGCCGCGTCGGTCGGCATAAGGAGACTTTCGTGAGCCACATCCAGAACGATTTGCTGCGGGTATGGTCGGTCGACGAACACCGGTTTCCCCAACGCGCAACGGCGCGGGACAAACTGCAGTTCTGCCTCCAGTACGCCATTCTTGCGCCGTCCACGCACAATACCCAGCCGTGGCGTTTCGTACTGGGCGACGACACCGTGCTCGTATGCGCCGATCGCGCACGCGGATTGCCGGTGAGCGACACGTATGATCGCGAGTTGATCATCAGTTGCGGTGCGGCCTTGTTCAATCTGCGGGTCGCGCTCAGCCATTTTGGCTGCCCATACGCGATTCGGATATTGCCGACATCCGCCGAGCCCGACGTGCTCGCCAGCGTTCAATTGTCCGAAGACGGGTTCGTCGACAAGGACATCGCGCCGCTGTTCGGCGCGATTCCCGAGCGGGTCACGAATCGTCAGGTCTTCGACAACGCACCGATATCGCCGGCGGTATTCGCGCGACTGCAGGCAGCGGCCGAAGCCGAGGGCGCGCGGCTCAGCCTGGTTACCGCCCACAGCGAACGCCTGCATCTGGCCGAACTCATCGGCCAGGCAGACCGGAT
The DNA here is from genome assembly GCF_902459575.1 of Pandoraea morbifera. NCBI lineage: Bacteria > Pseudomonadati > Pseudomonadota > Betaproteobacteria > Burkholderiales > Burkholderiaceae > Pandoraea > Pandoraea morbifera. The sequence goes on along the minus strand of NZ_CABPSD010000001.1, from coordinate 236,883 downwards.
TCAACTGGGCGATCCTCGTTTTCGCCGCGAACTGGCGTCCTGGATCAGCGCATCGCGCCGGGAGGACGGCATGGCCGGCTACTCGGCCAACGCGGGCCATCTGCTCGACTTCGCGGCCCCCATTCTGACCTCGGTCATTCGCACGTTCGACGTGGGGGGCGGTATCGCAGCCAGCCATCACCGACTTGCCGAGGGTTCGCCGTTGCTGCTGTGCCTCTCGACGGCCGCGGATCATCAGGAAAGCTGGTTGAGTGCGGGGCAGGCAATGCAGCGCGTCCTGCTGACGCTGACCGCCAGCGGCCTGTGCGCCTCGTTTCTCAACCAGCCGATCGAAGTAGACGACCTGCGTCGCGCGATCGCGCAGGCGATGGGCACGACGGATTATCCTCAGCTACTGCTGCGCGCGGGGCGCGGCCCTGACATGGCACATACGCCGCGCCGAACGCTCGCCTCGGTCGTTTCCTGATCGCAGCGCCCGAAAAACCGCCTCACGACGCGGCCCGATGTTCAACATTCACACCAAGCGACACACGCGGACATGGGAATCGACCTGGGCGACCGACGATCGCCGACCTTGCGCGAGGCCCTGCGCAAAAGACTCCGTGAACATCCGCTCGCCCGGGTCGGTCCGGGACTGATTACCGGCGTGGCCGACGACGACCCCAGCGGCGTCGTCACCTATTCGCAGGCAGGCGCCCAGTACGGCTTCAACATGCTGTGGACGATGCCGTTGGCGTTCCCCCTCATGGCGGCCATCCAGTTGATTTGCGCCCGCATCGGCAGGGTGACCGGCAAGGGCCTTGCCGCCAACATCGGCACCGCGTTCCCGCCGGCCGTGCTGCGCGTCGTCGTGGCACTCCTGCTCACGGCGAACACGCTCAACATCGCGGCGGATCTGGCTGCCATGGGCGAGGTGGCGGAGCTCACCAGCGGGGTGGACCGGCACTGGATGACGATCGGTTTCGCCCTCGGCACGCTGCTGCTCCAGGTGTTCGTGCCATATCACCGGTATGTGACCTTCCTGAAGTGGATGACCATGTCGCTGCTCGCATACGCGGCTGTCCTGCTCACGGTGCACGTGCCCTGGCACACCGTGGCATTGCGAACGGTCTGGCCGACGTTCCGCCTCGATTCCGCCAGCGCGGCCGTGATCGTGGGGGTCTTCGGCACCACGATCAGCCCCTATCTCTTCTTCTGGCAGACCTCGGAGGAGGTGGAGGAAATGGCAAGACAGCCGGGCGCTCGCCCCTTGAGAGACGATGCCGCCGCCGCACCCGGCGAGTTGCGCCGCATCGGATGGGACACCTGGACGGGCATGTTCTATTCGGATATCACCGCGTACTTCGTCATTCTGGCCACCGCGGTGACCTTGCATGCGGGCGGCGTGACGAGCATAGAGACGGCGGCCCAGGCGGCCAGCGCGCTGCGCCCGCTGGCCGGCGACCTGGCGTTCGCGCTGTTCAGCGTGGGCATCGTCAGCGTGGGGCTGATCGGCGTGCCGGTGCTCGCGGGCTCGGGCGCCTATGCGCTCGCGGAGACCCTGCATTGGAAAGAGGGGCTCGAGCGCAAGCTCACGAGTGCGCAAGGTTTCTACGCCATCATTGCCCTGAGCATCGTGGCTGCCACCGCTATCCAATACTCCCCCATCAGCCCGATGAAAGCGCTCTTCTGGAGCGCCGTGATCAACGGCGTGGTGGCCGTGCCCGTGATGGCGGTGGTGCTACTGCTGGCAGCCCGGCGTTCGGTGATGGGGCCGTTCACGGCCCGTTGGCCGATCCTTGCGCTGGGCTGGATCGCCACTGCGTTGATGGGTGCGGCCGCCGTGGTGATGATGGTCGCGAGTTGAAGTTGAATGCGGCGCCGCCGCTGCGAGATGCTGCGAAACGCTGCTAATCGCGGCGGGCAGCGGGCGGCGCAAGGATGGGAGGTCCCGGACGCCGCGTTTCAGTGCGACAGCAATACCGGCGTGGACATATGCTTGAGTACTGTGCGGGTGGCGCCGCCGAAGACGAGCTCGCGCGTCGGTCCGTGTCCGTATGCCCCCATGACGAGCAGGTCCGCCTCGTAGGCTTCGGAGACGGACAGGAGCTGCACGCCGTCGCTGGCGTCCGTGTCCTCGCGGATGGATACGGGCTTCGCACGCAGGCCATGGGATTCCATAAGCCTTACGATGTCGGCCAGCGAGGGGTCATCTCCGCCCGGCGAACGATTGATGCCCACCACGAAGATGTCCTGGGCGCGGCCCAGCAGTTGCCAGGCGTCGCTGATGGCGCGGCGCGCTTCGCGCGAGCCGTTCCATGCCACCACAATGCGACGGATTTCCTGCGGCAACGTGACGTTGTGCGGCAACCCCATCACGGGCACGCCGGACGAGACGATCACGTCGCCCAGACCATCGACACCCAGGGCGCCGACGCCTCCCGGAGCATCCGGCTGCCCCACGATACACAGGTCGGTCGCCTTGGCAACGTTCGAGAGGATGGCGACGGCCGCGCCATACGGACTGTGCCAGTCTCCCTCGATATCGCTTTCGGCACACACCTGCGAAAACAGGTGCTCGGCGGCGTGCAATGCCGCGCGCGAGTGTGCCTCGGTCTGGAAGTGGTCGCCCGATGCTTCGCGCTGCCCCGAGTGAACCGTTCCCGGACGGTGTGGCAGATAGATGCCGCAGAGACTGGCGTCGTGCTGGCGCGCGAGCCGGGCGCTGAAGCGAAGTCGCGCCGCGCCCGTCGCCGTGTCGTCCATATGAACACAAATTCTCCGTAGGCTCATTTCGATCTCCCCACATGGGACTTCGCGAACTCGACCGCGACCTCGCGGCGCACCGAAGCCATGGCTACATTTATAGCGCCGCACACCACCTCGGTGCGCTCGCCCGGGCCGAACGGTTGACGTGAATCAAGCGCCGGCAAGACAGGAACGCGCGACCAAAGGCGTCGCGCTAAGGTGAAGAGGCCGAAGTAACTGCCCCGACACGGAGACACCTCATGAAAACGGATACCCAGCTCCAGCGCGACGTGATGGACGAACTCGCGCGCGACACCAACATACATGCCACCGACATCGGCGTGGAGGTGCGCGACGGCATCGTCACGTTATCCGGCGACGTGGGGAGCTTTCTGGAGAAGTGCGAGGCCGAACGCGTGGCGAGCCGCGTGGCTGGCGCACGCGCCATCGTCGTTTCGCTGGAAGTCCAGCCGGCGTCGCACGATCGCCATACGGATGCCGACATTGCGCGCGCGGCGCTGGCCATCCTGAAGTGGCACGCCGGACTGCCGCCGGACGGCATGCAAGTCAAGGTGGAGAACGGCTGGGTCACCCTCGACGGCAATGTCGAGCTCTACACGCAACGCGTACAGGCCGAGAGCGCGGTACGCGCGCTCCGGGGCGTGAAAGGCGTCATCAACGACATCAAGGTGCAAGGCAGCCCGCATCGCCGGGAGATTGTCGGGCACATCACCGCAGCGCTGACCCGTCAGGCGCAGCGCGAAGCCCAGCATCTCGACATCTCCCTGCTCGGTAACGGCGAGGTGCTGCTCACGGGCACCGTGCATTCACTCGCCGAGAAGGAAGCGATTCGGGGCGCGGCCATGTCCACGCACGGGGTCAGGGCCGTGGTCGATCGACTGACGGTCGCCTGACGGGCTTGCCGCTGCTGGACGGTATCGGAGAGCAAGGATGAACCCAGACCTGGAAGCCGTTGTCCTGGACATTCTCGACAGTTGCCGGGAATTGTCGCTTGCCACGCTCATGCGCGACGGCAATACGCAATCCGACGTCGTGTGCTTCGTGCATCAGGGACTGGACATCTATTTCGCAACGGCGCGCGACAGCCGCAAGATCGCCAATATCGAGCACGCCGCACAGGTGTCGTTCTGCATCTACAAACCGTACACGGGATGGCCCGACATCAAGGCGATCTCGAGCCACGCGTTCGCGGAGATCCTGCCCGACGAGTCGCCCGAGCGCTCGCTGGCGATACGCCTGCTCGACGCTCGCTTCCCGAACGCGTGGACGCGCATTCCCGAGCACGGGTCAAGTCGCACGACCATCGTCAAGCTGGAATCCTGGGCGCTCAAGGTGCTCGACTACAGCCGCGGCTTCGGTCACACGGATATGGTCCCCGTCGCGTCGAAACGCCGCTTCGATTAGGCGCGGCGCGACTGGCCGCAGGAACTGTTCAGGCGCAGGTGAGGAGCAATCATGTATCGCAACATTCTGGTGGCGTTCGATGCCAGCGAACCATCGCAGATCGCACTCACGCATGCGGCCCGGCTGGCGAAGGCGCTCGGCGCCAGCCTCAGGGTCGCGTATGTGGAAGTCGACCCGGCCCTGTATTTCCCATTGATGGCTGCCGCCTTGCCCTCGATCGCCGACGTCCGCGACTCGGTCGGCGCGGAGACGCTGGCAGTACGGGAAGCGGCGCTGGACTTGCTTGCGCGAGAAGGGGTTGCGGCGGAATTCGCCACGCTGCCGCTGATCGACAGCCACACGCATATTGCCGACCGGTTGCTCTCGGAAGCGACCCGCATGAAGGCAGACCTCGTCATCTCCGGGTCCCATGGCCGCCGGGGCCTGGCGCGCCTTACGCTGGGCAGCGAAGCGAATCGCCTGCTACAGCACGCCTCGTTGCCCGTGCTTATCGTGAAGTCCCACGCCGCATGACCCAAATGTCACGCGGCGGGGCTCGACGCCTCATCCGGCGACATTGACCACCAGGAGCGGGCGATCGATTTCGCGCGCCACGCGTTCGTTTTCGTGGCCTCTGAACCACGAAAACATGCCGCCGCGGTCCTGCGCGCCGAGGACCACGATGTCGGCGGCCCATTGCGCGGCTTCCCGCTTGATGGCGGCGGCCACGTCCTCGGTCATGCGGGTATGGGATACGAGCCGCTCGACCGCCATGCCGGCGCCGCATTCCGTCATGATGGCGAGCGCACGATCCAGCACGTTTTCCGCCGACTTCACGTCCTGCGCGGGGGAGAGCACGAATTTCCTGAGCTCGGCCAGATCGACGCCACGGTCTTCGATGAACATTGCCATCAAATGGGCATGCGCCGGTGCGAGTTGCATGCCCACGCGCACGGCGTGCAACGACGCTTCACTGCCGTCCACGGCAAAGAGGATACGCTGGGGCATGCGCAGCGTGGATGGCTCGGCAATACTCGGCACGACCAGAATCGCGCGGTGCGTATGTTCAGCGAGCGAGACGGAAACCTTCGAGGCCAGTAAGGAAAGAATACCCGCAGACGGCTCCGCGCCAACGATCACGAGATCCGCATTCCACTCCTGGGCCACGCGAGCAAGACCGGCGGAAATTTCGCCTTTCCCAAGCGCGGGCCCCAGCAATCGCAGTTGCACCGAGGCACCGCTTCGCTGCAGCGTGGTGCGTGCTTGCTCCAGTGCCTCGAGCTCGTCCCGTCGAAGTTCCTCGAAGGCCGCGCTGACGTCCGCCTGCGTGCGCGAATGCGGCTTCAGATAAGCCGCCGGGTCTTCGAAGAAGCCGAGGACCAGCACGTGCGATTGCGGCGAACACAAGCGACTGGCGTAGTCGACCGCCTTCATGGAGGCGCCGCCGGCGTCGACCGCCACGATCACGCGTTTGAACGGCCGGGGCGCGTCCTGCGGCGACGCGGGTTTCGATTCGGGTTGCATGGTCGATTTCGCCGGGCAGGGCGATCCGTGTAGCGATGGGAAGGATTACAGCATAGACGCCCGACACGTCAAAGCATTGCGCTCCGTCAATATCCGGACACGCTCCAGCGACGCATGCCGTGCGCGGCGTATGCTGAATGCGTTTCCGAAAGCGGTTCGGCCAACATTCGGCGATTTCATGGGGAAGCGATGACCGGAGCCATGCAAGACCTGTTGCCGTTCGCCACGGCGCTGGCGGTCGGATTGTTGATCGGCACCGAGCGAGAGCGGCGCAAGGGCGCCACGCGCGAACGCAATGCGGCCGGCATCCGGACGTTCGCGCTCGCGGCAGTGCTCGGCGCGGTGGCCATGCGCACGGGGGGCAACTGGATCGTCGCATCGGTCGTTCTGGCGCTCGGCGGATTACTGAGCATTGCGTATATGCGATCGCATGACGATCCGGGCATTACCACCGAGATTTCCCTGATACTGACGTTGCTCCTCGGGGCGCTGGCCCATCTTTCCCCCGGCCTCACGATCGCCATCGGCGTCGCCGTGGCCGGTGTGATGCAGGTGCGGTTCCATCTGCATCGCCTGGTCACGCGTGTCGTCACGGAGGCCGAGTTGCAGGACATCCTCTTGCTGGCGGTGGCGGCCCTGGTGATCCTGCCCGTCCTTCCAGACCACCCGATCGATACCTTCCAGTCATTCAATCCGTACACGATCTGGCGATTTACCGTCGTCATGCTGCTGGTCGCCGTCGCGGGGCATTTCGTGCAACGCGCCATGGGGCCCAATGCAGGGCTGAGCGTCACGGGGTTCGCGTCCGGCTTTGCATCGAGTATCGCCACCATCAGCGCGATGGGCTCTCATGCGAAGCGCAGCCCCGAGCTGGCGATGCCCGCAGCGGCGGGCGCCGTCCTGTCGAGTATCGCGACCATGCTGCAACTGGCCATTGTGATCGGTGCCATCTTTCCCGCCATGCTGGTTCATCTGGCGCTGCCGCTCAGCGCCGGGGCGCTCGCCGCGCTGCTTTACGGACTGTGGGTGCTGTGGCGCGCAAGCCGCTTCGTCGCGCCGCAAGCGGTCCCGATCGGCTCAGGCATCGATCTCAAGTCGGCGCTGGCATTGACGCTGAGCATCTCGGTCGTGATGTTCGCGTCGGGGGCACTCACGCACTGGTTCGGCAACGCCGGTCTGCTCGTGGTGGCCCTGGTGGGGGGACTCGCCGACGCGCATTCCGTTGCCGCCAGTGCCACCGCCCTCGCCGAGCAGGGCCATATGAGCCTTGCCGGCGCCAGCTTGCCGATCCTCGCCGGAGTGTCCTCCAACGCGCTCGTGAAAGGCATCGTCGCGGTGTTCTCCGGTGGCGCGAAGTTCGCCCGGATCGTGGTGCCCGGCATTGCACTGGGCGTTGCGGCCATGTGGGCAGGCTATGCGCTCTCGCTGATGCAAGGGTGAATGCGACGCCGTCGCGTCTCTTGATTTCGGTCAATCGACCACGCGCCATGGCCTATAGATTGGATATGTTGCGCACCGGTTCTGACCGGATATGCACAGCGGCCTTTCAACTTACGGAGTCAGCCATGGCAAACATCACCCGATTCGACCCCCTGAGCTTCGACGAACCTTTCGAGAACTTTTTTCGCAATGCATTCTGGCGCCCGCTCGCGATGGAGAGCAGCAAGCGCATGCAGATCAAGCTCGATGTCGAGGAAGACGACAAGCAGTTCACCGTGCGCGCCGACATGCCGGGCGTGAGCAAGGAGAACATCAAGGTGGCGCTCGACGGCAACCAGGTTTCCATCAGCGCCCACATCAGCAATGCGACGGAAAAAAAAGACAACGGCAACTTCGTGCATCGCGAGCGCTACGAAGGCGACATGTATCGCAGCTTCTCGCTGTCGCAAGCCGTTGACAAGGACAAGGCGCAGGCGAACTACCGCGACGGCGTGCTCGAACTGGTGCTGCCCAAGCGCGCCGACGCCGGCCAGCGTGAACTGACGATTCAGTAATCGCCGCGAACCGCCGCCAACGTCCAAGCGTGCACGGAGGCGGCCGCCGCCGAGGGCGTCCCGTGGGAAGCCGCGGGTCGGGTCCCTTCCGGCGAGATCGTGACGGTGAGAGGCGCTCATCATGCAAAAAGCCTGTTGCATCGCCGCGGCGGAAAAGCCTCTCGTCAGGTCGAGCTCGAACCGGAGGGGCCTGCGGCGCCTCGCCGTCCTGATTTTCGCCACCGCCCTGTGGGCAATCCTGACGAACGTCGGCGCCGCACCTGCACGGCATGTCGTGCTGATTCTCGTCTATCATCGGTTTTCGGCGCAATCGGCGGATTCCACCACGGTGCGCATCGACACCTTTACGTCGCAAGTGCGATTCTTCACGTTGCGCGGCTTTCGCATCGTGCCACTGGCCGACGTTCTCGCCTGGCACGCGGGTGGGCAGGACACATTGCCCGAGCGTGCCCTGGTACTGACGGCGGACGACGGTCATCGCTCCGTGTTCGAGGTGCTTTGGCCGGCACTCGCACCGCATCCGGTTCCCATCACGCTCTTCGTCTACCCGTCGGCGATCTCGAACACTACGTACGCCATGACGTGGGACCAGCTTCGCGGGCTGGCCAGGTCGGGCGAGGTCGATATCGAGTCGCATACGTATTGGCACCCGAATTTCAGGGCGGAGCGCGCGAGACGTTCACCCAACGACTTCGAACGCTTCGCTCGCGATCAGTTGCGCCGCTCGCGAGCACGTATCGAGGAGGAAACGGGCAAGTGCGTACGCCTGTTGGCATGGCCGTTCGGCATCTACGACGCGACGCTGGAGGCGTTGGCCCGAGAGGCCGGGTATCGCTATGCGTTCTCCATCGACGCCAGGCCGGTCACACCCGGTTCGGATGCGATGGCGATGCCGCGATACCTGATGACCCAGCAGTGCGGCACCAACTGCCTGAAAAACATGCTCCGCGATGCGCAGGCCGGCCATGATTAACCGGTTCATGCAATGGAGCGTGGCATTGCTGTGCCTGCTCGCGCAGGCGTCATGGGCCCAGCAATACCTGACGGCGAGGGTCGTCGATGCCGTCTCCCGTCAACCGATTGCCGGCGCAACGGTGGTCGGCGCGGGGTCCATCGTGCGCAGCACGCCGGACGGTTCGTTCGCCCTTGCGCTGACCGCGCCGAGCGGGGACGGCGCGAGTGTCTCGCTGTCGCTCAAGGCAGTCGGCTTCGCCCGGGTGGAAACCTCGCTTCGCGCGGGTGTCGCGGACAACGTCGTTGCCATGCCGCGCCTGCGCCCGAAAGCCGTCTACCTGTCGGTCTATGGCGTGACAAATCGGACATTGCGCGACGCGGCGCTCGGCCTGACGCAGCGCACGGTGATCAACGCACTGGTCATTGACGTGAAGGGCGATCGCGGCATGACGCCTTATCGAAGTCTCGCGCGCGAGCGCATCGGTGCACAGGCGTACGCCCCCCCAGGAACGCCTCGCATCGAGAATTTCGCGGCGTGGCTCAAGACGCTGCATGCGCGCGGCCTCTACCTCATTGCGCGCATCGTGGTGTTCAAGGACGACCCGTTGGCGCAGGCGCATCCGGAATGGGCCGTGCGCGACGCGCAGGGCGACATTTGGCAGGACCGCGAACATCTACGTTGGGTCGACCCCATGCTGCCTGCCGTCTGGGCGCATAACCTCGACGTGGCGGAGGAGGCCGCCCGGTCAGGATTCGACGAGATCCAGTTCGATTATCTGCGCTTTCCGGATGCCCCCGCCCTGCGTTTCGCCAGTCCCAGCACCGAAGCGCAGCGGGTTGCGGCCATTACCGGCTTTCTGTCGGCGGCCAACGAGCGCCTCGCACCATACAACGTCTACACGTCGGTCGACATCTTCGGGTATGTCTGCTGGAACCTGAACGACACGATGATCGGGCAACAACTCGAGACGCTGCCGCCGCTCGTGGACTACATTTCGCCGATGCTCTATCCGTCCGGATTCACTTGGGGACTTCCAGGCTGTCGTGCTCCGACCGAACATCCCGGGGAGATCGTGTCGCGCACATTGGCGCAGGCCGTCGACCGCACCCGGTTGCCGGGCATTCGATTCCGACCATGGTTGCAAGCGTTTCGCGACTACGCGTTCGATCGCAGGCCGTTCGGCGCCGCGGAGATCCGTGCGCAGATCGACGCGTCGGACGCAGCGCAAACCGACGGCTGGATGCTGTGGAATCCGCGCAACCAATACGACCCCGCCACGCTGCCGCGCCAGTGACCGCAGGCGGCGACCCTCGCCGCGGTTCGAGTCCTCGTGCCACGCCTGGCGGCGCAATGCGGCAGGATTTGATCCAGGCCAAATCGCTCGGCGTGCCGTCGCCTAGTGTTGGAATATCCGGCGCGCCAGTGGCAGGCGTGCCGGCATTGTGCCCCGGTACTCACGGACGCTGCCCGCGGTCGAACCGGTGCGGGGGCCCCGCCAGACACTCCAGGAGTCGCATCATGAAATTCAGAGCCCGGTCGGCCACGGTTCGCCCCGTGAGATGGGACCACTTTCCGGAAGAAGCGGTCCCCGACAGCTACAAGCAACCCGAGGCCGCCCCGGCACTGGCCGCCTGTCCCGTGTGTCACGCGATTTATCTTCGCGGGCGCTGGCAATGGGGCGTGATTCCTCCCGGTGCGGCCTCGCTGACCTGTTCCGCATGCCACCGCATCGCCGACGGTGTGGCAGCCGCGAGCATCGCGCTGGCAGGAGCGTTCGAAGCCGCGCATCGCGACGAAATTCTGGGACTCATTCGGCACCGCGCCCAGAGGCTGCATCGGGAACACCCCGTGGAGCGGGTGATGGCCATCACGTCCGATGAATCCGGAACGACCATCACGACAACCGGAGTACACATTGCGCGCGACATCGCCACCGCCATTCATCATGCCTACGGCGGACACCTCCACTTCGATTATCAACACGCGAAAGCGCAGCTGCATGTGCGCTGGCAGCGGCCGTGACTCCACGCAACCTGTGCCCGCGGCGGCGGGGGCCTTGAAAGGATTCCGACCATGAATGAGCTCAGATTTCCACCGTACGATGCATTGACGCACGTCCCCAAGGCGCGGGCCGCGTCGGGCGCACCCGCGCTCATCGACCTGCCGCCTCCGTTCCTGGGGAGCGGCACGCCGTTGATGGTCGCACTCGCGCGACGCAAAAGCGTGAGGGAGTTCTCGCAGGCGCCGCTGAGTGTCCAGCAGATAAGCGAACTGCTGTGGGCCGCGGACGGCATCAATCGCGCAGATTCGGGCGGGCGCACCGCGCCGTCGGCGCATGGCGTGAACGAAATCGACATATACGCCGCGTTGCCCGAGGGCGTGTACCGCTACGATCCGGCGGCGCACAAGCTGCGCCTGAAGCACGCCGTCGACGCTCGCAATCTCACCGGCTATCAGGACTTTGTGGCTCGGGCGCCGCTGGACCTGGTGTACGTGGTCAATCACGCCAGGGCCGATCAATTCCCTCAGACCGAACGCGACACGTTCGCCGGCGTGGCCATCGGCGCCATTTCACAAAACGTATCGCTCTATTGCGCGGCCTCCGGACTGGCCTGCGTCGTTCGCGGCTGGCTCAACCACCGGTTGCTGGCCAACGCCATGTCGCTCAACGAAGACGAAGTTCCGGTGCTGGCGCAAACGATCGGGCACGCTGTCGTTCCTGGCTGACGGATTGCATGATTGGCGCCTTGGGCGCGAGGAGGGTCAGACCTGATCCTCCTCGTCGCTGCGCACGAGCAGCACCGGCCTGGTGCTGGCACTGACCACGCCCTGAGCCACGCTGCCCACCACGAGTCGTGCGAGGCCACGTCGCCCGTGCGTACCGAGTGCGATCAGATCCGCGCGCCACGTCGCTGCATGCGCGAGGATCGTCTGGGCAATGCGCCCCGTGGCGACCGGGTGCGCCACGAGCTCGGTGGAGCACTCCACGCCGGCGGCTTCGCACAGCCGCTCGCAGGTCTCGAGCACGTCCTGCGCATAAGCCGTCATGCTGCGCACGACGCCGGGCTGATCGATCGCGGCGCTTCCCAACCCCGTGTCGCTGTCATCGACAACGTAGATCGCGCGGATCGTGGCATGGCTGAGTTTGGCCAGCTCGATCGCCTGCAGCGTGGCCAGACGCGATGCGTGACTTCCGTCGACGGCGATCAATATCCTGTGCAACATGGCCAAACCTCCGCAGACATTCTCGAGCCCCTCGGCGCGTTGGGGCGGCGCCCGCCTGACGCGCCCACGGGCCATAGCGCGAGCGCATTGACCGCCGCATCTGCGGCCGCAAGCTGAAGCACGAAGGCGATGACGTTGACCAGAGCGATGACGAGCGTCATGGCAGTGCGCCCCCGCTGGCCTAATGGAGCGTGCGTGGAAATGGGATGCAGCTCGGGGCCAGGACCGTACCGTCGAACTCGGGAAACTGCATGCCGTCGACGACTCGACGCGCATAGGCGATCGCGCAGCGGATCGCGCGGTAAGGGTCCGGATCCAGTCGATCGCTCAACGTGATTTCGATGACGACGCCGTCAGCCACCCCGTCCTCTGACTGTCCATCGCCATCGCGCGCCGCCGCGCCGCGCACGACGGCCACCGGCATGTAGCGTCGCTGGGCGCTCGGTACGGTGTACCCGCCGTTACCGACGAGCCTCGCGTGGGCTTCGATCACGAATTCCTTGTAATGCTGTCGCATTGAAGACATGGAGGCTCCTTCGAAAAACAGTGGCATCGGGCGCCTTCCTGGCGGTGGCCAGCGCCCGCGATATCTGCCATTTATAGAACGCTGCGCGATGCGCGCCATGATGCAGGTCAAAGCCCTTCACCAGCCCCCCGGGGAACGCCGGATCGACGTCGCGTTGACTTGCGACAAACCGGCCGGGCGAATCGGTGCCAAGCTTCAGTAGTCGGTCAGGCGCGGTGCGCCAACGCGAGCCGTCCGTCGGTCGACCGCCCCGGCGCGGCACGATCCCGCGCAGCGCAAATCCATCGGGAACTCAGGAGGAAATCGAATGAAGATCGAGGAAATCTGTTCGCGCCAGCCCGTGCATATTCCGAGCTCGCGTACGTTGCAGGACGCGGCGATGCAGATGCGCGACAAGCATGTCGGCGCGTTGATCGTGACCGAGGTCACCCCGGCCGGGGAGCGCGCCATCGGTATGCTGACGGACCGCGACATCGCCTTGAACGCGACCGCCAGCGGCCACGATCCGAGCGAGACGGCGGTCGCCGACGTCATGACGCCAGGCCTCGTGTCCATTGCCGGCAAGGACAATGTGAGCGACGCGTTGCAGGCCATGCTCTCTCACGGGGTGCGGCGTCTGGCCGTGCTCGACGGCGAGGCGGTGGTCGGCGTGGTCTCGCTCGACGACATCATGGGTGCGCTGGCCGCCGACTGGAACATGCTCGCGGCGCTCATTCGCAACGAACAGGATCGCGAGCGCGCAGGCAACGTGCAATCGACGCTCCGGGTCTGAACGCACCATGCAATTTCTCGACAGGGCCGACGCCGCGCGTCAACTGGCCAAGGCGTTGAGCCCATACGCAGACCAGCACCCTCTGGTTCTCGGCGTGCCCCGCGGCGGCGTGCCGATCGCGGCGATCGTGGCGCAGGCGCTCGGCGGCGATCTGGATGTCGTGCTCGTGCGAAAGCTCCGGTCACCGGACGATGAGGAACTGGCCATCGGCGCCGTGGACGAGAGCGGCAACACCTTTCTGTTGCCCGACGCGCGGATCGGCGATATCGAGAGCGCGTATGTCGAGCAGGAGAGGGCCTTGCAACTCGAGACGTTGCGCCGACGACGGGCGCATCTCACGCCCGGCCGTCGGGGCACCCGTGCGCAGGGAAGGGTGGTGATCGTGGTGGATGACGGCGTTGCGACCGGGGCGTCCATGCGTGCGGCCCTGCAAGCGGTGCGCCGGCAGGCACCGGAGAAGCTGGTATGCGCCATTCCCGTGGCGCCGCGCGAAGCCGTGCGCGAACTCGCTCACGACGCCGACGAAGTGATCTGTCTGCAAGTGCCGTTGCACTTCGACGCCGTGGGTAGCTTCTATCGCGCGTTTTCGCAGGTCGGCGACGACGAGGTGCTGGCATGGCTGCGCGACGCATAGCGCCGAGTACGCGTTGCGCAGTCGTGCCCGCAGCCAATCTGCGAGCGCGGCGATGAAGCGTCCGGCAAACAAGTCGGCCGGTCGCGCGGCACCGGCCAACGATGGCACCACGACCGTGCCACCCCCGGTAACGACGGCGGCATCGACCGGCGGCACGACCAATGCGAGGATCGTCGCCATCTTCAACGAAATCGCGGATCTGCTGGACGTCGAGCATGCGAATCCGTTCCGGGTTCGGGCGTATCGCAATGCCGCGCGCACGATGGGTGGACTCACGCAGGACGTGAGCGTCATGCTGGCCAACGGCATCGATCTGGACACATTGCCGGGCATCGGCGCCGACCTCGCGGGCAAGATCGAGGAAGTCGCACGCACGGGATCGAGCGAGCTTCTCGAACAACTGCGTCGGCAGACCCCGGGCGAGGTCCAGGCGCTGCTTAGCCTGCCGGGACTCGGGCCGCGCAGGGTACAGCGGCTCGGCCACGATCTGAATGTGCTGACGATGGACGACCTGGCGACGGCGGCGCGCGAGCATCGCATCAGCCCGCTGCCCGGATTCGGCCCCCGCACGGAACTCAGGCTGCTCGAAGCCGTGCAGGCCAGGCTGAACCGCCACCGGCGATTCACCCTGGACGTCGCCGCAAGGGTAGTCCCCCCCCTGATCGATTACCTGAAGCGCTCCGGCGCCGCGTCCGACATTGCCGTCGCGGGAAGTTACCGGCGAGGACGGGAAACCGTGGGAGACCTGGATATCGTCGCAGCATCGGCCGCGCCGCAGGCACTGATCCAGGCGTTTCTCGCCTACAGCGAGCGTCGCTCCGTGATCTCGGCGGGGCGCACGCGTGCCGGCATCGTGCTCGCCAACGACATGCAGGTCGACCTGCGCGTTGTCTCTGCCGCGAGTTACGGCGCCGCGCTCGTCTATCTCACAGGATCGAAGGCCCACAACGTCGCGCTCCGGAAAATGGCGCAGTCGCGCGGCCTGAAAATCAACGAGTACGGCGTATTCCGGGAGGGAAAAAAGTTGGCGGGCAAGGACGAGGCGTCGATGTATGGCGCGCTGGGGCTGCCCTGGATTCCCCCCGAATTGAGAGAAGACGCCGGCGAGCTGGACGCGGCGCGTGACGAAACGCTGCCGCACCTCGTGTGTGCCGGGGATGTCAAAGGGGACTTGCATGTCCACACGTCATGCAGCGACGGCGTCGACACACTCGAGGCCATGGCGACGGCCGCGGGGCGACGCGGCTTTCGGTATCTCGCGATCACGGATCATTCGGCGCACCTTCGGATTGCGCACGGCATGGACGCGGGCCGCCTGGCTGCGCAGTCGGATGCCATCGACGCGCTCAACGCCCGGGGCGGGCTCCCGACGATTCTCAAGGGCATTGAAGTCGACATTCTGGAAGACGGCTCGCTGGATCTTCCTGACGGCGTACTCGGGAAACTCGACCTCGTGGTCGGCGCGATTCACGATCACTTCGACCTGCCCGCGCAAAAGCAGACCACCCGGCTGCTGCGAGCCATCGATCACCCGCACTTCAGTGTCCTCGCGCACCCGTTAGCGCGTCTGATCGACGAGCGCCCGGGCTGTCAGTTCGACGTGGCAAGTGTCCTGTCGGCCATGGCGGAGCGGGGCTGCTTCGTTGAGGCCAACGGACAACCCCGCCGGCTCGACCTCGCCGACACGGGGTGCCGGCTGGCAAAGTTGCACGGCGTGAAGGTCAGCGTGGCTTCGGATGCGCATCGTGTCGCCGATTTCGACAATGTGGCGTGGGCGCTCTCGCAGGCCCGGCGCGGCTGGCTCGAGGCGGCGGACGTCCTCAACACCCGCTCCGTCACGCAGTTGCGAGCCCTGTTACGAAAGACGATGTAAGCGGCGCGCGGCGAGGGACGGCCCCCGATGGCATGCCGCATCGCCTGGACGCGTCGACGTCACGTTGCGCGAATTTGTCCCATGTCATGGTACGTCGGCGCCGACTACCTATATTGGACTGAGCCGATGCACCCGCTCGCGGGTGCCACATCCCTCACTTGCGGAGTCAGACATGAACGACATTCGTCAAAATGACCAACACGACCGCCAGACGCTCATCAACGACGCCGATGCCCTTCTGGCGGATGTGAAGGCGTTTCTCAAGGACCTCGCCGAGCACGATGAGGTCGGGGCCGCCGAACGTCCCGCTTTCGGCGCACGTCTGCGCGATCTGAATTCGCAGCTGGATTCGTTGCGTCACACGAGCCGTGAAACCGTCGCCCGGGTTGCCAGGACGACCGACGGTTACGTTCACGAACATCCGTGGAAGAGTGTGGCCGCGGCAGCTTCCATTGCGGCGCTCGCAGGTGTGGCCGGGGCGATGACGATCCCTTTGATCGCGCGGCGCCACCACAAGGCGGCGTCGGAAGACGTGCGGCTTTGACCGGCCCGCCAGCGTGGCCGCGATCCGGGTCGGCGCGACATGAAAAGCGTCCCGGCGCCGGCGATATGCCGCGTCATACTGAATCAGCGTTACCTGGCACCGGGTGAGACCACCTACGACGACGTCTTTCGTCGAGTCGCGCGTGCGCTTGCCGCGCAGGAGCGCGTCGAGCACCGCGCTCGCTGGACACGTCGGTTCTACGCCAACCTGATTCGGGGCGCCATCGGCGCCGGGCGTATCATGGCTAACGCCGGCACCCGCAAGGACGCCACGATGGTGAACTGCTTTGTGCATCCGATCGTGGCGCCGGAGGCGCGCGTCGCATCCCCACAGAGCGTGTCGCTTGCGCTGGCGCAGGCATGTCGCACGCTACGCATGGGCGGCGGCGTGGGGTACGATTTCTCGGCGATCGCGCCGGTGGGGGCGCGGGAACAGGGCGCGGACACCGGAACCGGCGGCGTGTGTGCCGTCATCGATCGCTTCGACCTTGCCTGCCGCTCGCTACCGTTGCCGGATACGCGAGGCGGCGCCCAAATGGCGGTGTTGCGTTGCGATCACCCGGACCTCGGGGACTTCGTGAGCGCAAAGCGAGGGCGTCGGCGTTGGACAACGTTCAACGTCTGCGTCGCCGTCACCGACGATTTCATGAATGCCGTCGAATGCGACGCCGCGTGGCAGTTGCGCCATGTCGCCCCCCCAGACGCGCAACGGCTTGCAAACGGCGCACGCCTTCTGGCCGACGGGGACTGGTGCTACGCGAGCGTCCCGGCGCGCCGGCTCTGGCAGCAGATCGTCGAGGCCGCGCGCGACAGCGCAGAGCCGGGGCTGCTATTCATCGACACGATTCGTCGCGCTGACGACCTGGCCGATATCGAAGCCATCGCCGCGACGAACCCGTGTGGCGAACAGCCCCTGCCGTCCTGGGGAAGCTGTGTGCTCGGCCCGATCGACCTCGCGCGCAGGGTGCGTCGGCCATTCGCCATTGGAGGCTCGCCGGCGTTCGATTTTGCCGAACTCGGCCGCCTCGTCCATACACAGGTCAGGATGCTGGACAACGCCATCGACATCACGAAATGGCCGCTGCACGCCCATGAGGTCGAAGCCAAAAGCAAGCGCCGGATCGGGGTCGGGGTGACGGCGCTGGGCGATACCCTCACGATGATGGGGCTTCGGTATGAATCGCAGGCCGCACGTGATCTGGCGAGCGCGATCGCACGGTGCTTGCGCGACAATGCCTATGCCGCGTCGGCGACATTGGCGGCGGAGCGTGGGGCCTATCCGTTGTTTCGCGTCGAGCGCAGCCTCTCACCCGGGCATTTCACGTCGTCGCTGCCGGGGGCGGTACGCGAACTCATCGCCCGGCACGGATTGCGCAACAGCCATCTGCTGTCGTTCGCACCGACCGGTAGCGTCAGCCTGGCGTTCTGCGGCAACTGTTCCAGCGGAATCGAACCGGCTTTCGACTGGGTGTATCGGCGCCGGATGCGCCTCTCGAACGACCCCGAAGTCCCGCCGTGCGATTACCGTATGGAGAATCGCGCCTATCGCATTTTCCGTGCATTGCGAGGCGATCGCGCCGCCTTGCCCGAAAGCTTCGCGACGGCCGCGCAGATCGACGGCATCGACCATCTGCGAATGCTCGCCGCCTTGCAACCGTTCGTGGACGGCGGCATTTCCAAGACGGTGCCGTTGGCGGCCACTGCGTCGGTGGAGCAGGTCGCGGCGCTGTTCCGGCACGCGTGGCGGGCGGGGCTGAAGGGCGTGACGGTCTTCCGCCTGGAAGCCGCCGACGCGGTGATGCACGCACTGACACCATCGGAAGAGCGTCCGCTCTGCGTTTGCGGACAATAGCGCGTGCCGTTACGCGGGCGATGCGCCCCGGCGCGGGCGAAGGAAGGGCGCAGGAACGTCAGGCGCCGCGAATCGCGCCCGAGGCGAGTACCGGCCCGGTCGGAAGGCCCGTCGGTGAGCCGCCCGGCGGTTCCTGGGATACGGCGAGCACGGCCTTGTCGTCCATTTGCGCGAGAATCTCAGCCGGTATCGGCATCGATGCCGGTTGATTCGAGGGGAATACGCCCAGTGCGATCGGCTTGCCGTCGTGAGGGATCAGCCAGAGCTCGGTCGAGTGCCCGGCAGCGACGACCGGCGCTTCGATCGGCACGACGACCATGTTGCTGCGGCGAAGATCGACCGTCGCGGTCCACTGTGTCACGCCATCCTGCCTCGCCATGGCCGCCACCATGTAGGTGCCGGTCGACGCGACTTGCGAAGTGGGCGGAAAGACGAGCGAGCTCATGTTGACGGCGACCAACGCCAGAACGGCGGCACTCGCGGCCAGTCCGACCCAGCGCCACAGCCTGACGCTGTCCCACAATGAACCGCGGCTTTCCGGGACTGCGGGCGCGGTCACGTCGAAATTCAAGTCGCGCTGAATGCGCTGCCAGACGCGTGTCGACGGCTCGACCGGCGCCACGTCCTCGGCCAGGCACGCCAGGCGATCCTGCCATTGCGCCAATGCACGTTGCAGACGCGGATCCGCATTGGCGGCTTGTTCGAGCGCTCGCCGTTCGGACGCATCGAGCACGCCGAGTGCGTATTCAGCACAGCGCAGCTCATCGTCGTGGTTGATGGGGGTATTCATCGTTCAAGGCACCGCTTCAGTTGCAACAAGCTGCGACGTATCCAGCTCTTCATCGTCCCTTCCGGAACTTCGAGACGGGCGGCCAGCTCGCTATAGCTCACGCCGCCGAAGAAGGCCTCGCGCACTGCAGCGCGCGGTTGCCGATCGAGCCGTTGCAGGCATTCCTCGAGGAGCCGCCGTTGCTCGCTGGCCTCTGCGAGTGCTGCCGGCGTCGGATCCTCGGATGGCGGGTCGGGATCCTGGGCGTCGTCGAGACGGGTCTCGCGCGCTTCCCGCAACCGATCGATCGTGCGGTTGCGAGCGAGCGCGGTGAGCCACGTCATGGCGTTACCTCGCTCGGCATCGAAGGCATGCGCCCGACGCCACACGCTCACGAAAACGTCCTGAAGCAAATCTTCGGCCTCGGCCCGATCCCGCACCATCCTCACAATGACGCCGAAGAGCCGCGAGGCGCTCAGTCGGTACAGCTCTCCAAATGCCGTGCGATCCTCCTGAGCCACCGCCAGCAACAGCTGGTTGAGGAATTCGCGGCGCGCGGTCATGGCTACGCTCTCGCCGACCGGTACGGAGCCCGAGGCGGTGGCGTGGCCGGAATCCTTTGAAATATCGTTCATGCGGACGCGGTGGTGTCTCGGTTCGGGGCTTGGACGCTCCGCGCAATATATCACCTTGGCTGCGCGGCGGCGCGCAGGCATCGGGAAGCCGGGGCATGCTTGCGTCATGGTGTGGATCCGTAGCATCGGTGTCGCCCGCTGGCGCTGAGCCGGTCGTCGGCGACGTTGCGACGTGGTTCCTCGATGTCGACCTTCAATGGCGCCTCGTGCCGGGTAAGCCAGGCGAGTCGGCACGAGGCGCTCCCAGGGCGTGCCCGAGCCATACCAGGGCAGGGAGGAAGATGGCCCACCCGCTCGCCAGCAATGCATAGGCCTGCGCCTCCTTCACGAATTGAACCGCCCCCAGCATCGCTCCCGCCCTGAATGACAGGGCACCGCCCACGGCGCCGAGCAACATCGACAGCAGGGGGTACGGGCGCAGCCAGCCGAGCAACGTATTGACCTGCAGCGCGAAAAGCGCCCATAGCCCGGCCATCCAGTAAGGGGCGCCCCACGCCAGAATCCAGCCGTTCGGATAAACGAGAACGCCCGTCGCCTGTACGAAGGATTCCCACGTCCAGCCAAGCACGGTCACGACAATCACGAACCGCACCTCCCGGGCGGGAAATGGCGAGAGACGCAAATGGCCCGCCGCGAGGAGCGCCACCGCGCAACACCCCACCCAGCCAACGCCCCGCGCCGCACTGGACACGCAGACCAGCCACCCCAGTTGCCCGAGAATGAAATAGCTCCACCTCGTGCGTGAGGACACCACGCGCGTTGCGGACGAATGCGTCGACGCCATCATTCACGAACCTCCACCAAGCAACCGCTCGCGCAGCGATGGAGCACGGGTGCGGGGGTCGAGCCAGATTCCGAAGAACGCGCGCGCGAAAGCCTCGTCGTCCACCTGGGCCGTGGCCACGCCGTTGGCATAAAACCGCGCACCGCGCCCGGGCAGGTAAACGCCGCACAGTTCGTCGCCCCGCGATACGTCGCCGAAGGCACGCTTCATGTCGTCGCGCCACGCTTGCACCGTGGCGCTCGGTAGCGGCCGCGTTGCCAGCCGCTCGATCTCGGAGATGCCGGTGGCCACCATCTTCTCGGCGCTCACGCTGCGCTCATAGTTGAGCACCAGCGCGAACGGCGCGTCGGGAGAGAACCGGGGCCGCGCCGACCAGAGTTCCGCCTTGTAGAGGCAGAACCCCAGGACGCAAAACTCCCCGGTGCCCACGCGAGTCGTCGCAGCGATGTCGCCACGACAGCCGGCGGCCGAGGCCACCGGTACATGCGCGCCGGCGAGCAGGAGCGCGATCAGGCTGGTGCAGAGCGCGCGGGCGGCCATGTCACGCCCCTCGCGTGAGCAGGAACTGATTGACGTCGATGCGCCCCTCGTCGAAAGCGGCCTCGCAATACTTCAGGTAAAGGCGCCAGGTGCGGATGAACGTCTCGTCGAATCCTTGCGCACGGACATCGTCGATTTGTGATGCAAAGGCCGCGTGCCAGCAATTGAGCGTACGTGCATAGTCCAGTCCGAATGCCAGCGTCTCGCTGGCTTGCAACCCGCAACTGCGCGCCGCCGCGACAAAACGCGGCACGCTCGGCAACATGCCGCCCGGAAAGATGAACTCTCGAATGAAGTCGCTGGATCCGCGGTAGGCGTCGAACACCGAGTCGGCAATCGTGATCGTCTGAATCAACGCCCGTCCGGAAGGGCGAAGCCGCTGCGCGAGAGCGTCGAAATATCGCGTCCAGTAGGCCTGCCCGACCGCCTCGAACATCTCGATCGACACCACGGCATCGAATTGCCCCTGAACATCGCGGTAGTCGGTGAGCGAGACCGTTGCCATGTGCGCCAGGCCCGCGTCGGCGATGCGCGATTGCGCGAGGGCAAGCTGCTCGTGCGACAGCGTGATGCCGTGGATCGAAATGCCCTGGCTCGCCGCATGCAGGGCAAAGCCGCCCCAGCCGCAACCGATCTCGAGCACCCGGTCGCCGGGGCGCAGGCCGAGTGTGTCGACGATGCGCTGGTACTTGGCGCGCTGCGCGTCGGCGAGCGAGCGCTGCGCATCACCTTCGAACAAGGCGCTCGAATAGGTCCAGGTCGAATCGAGCCACAAGCCGTAGAACCGGTTGCCGAGATCGTAGTGCGCATGAATGTTGCGGCGGCTTCCGGCGCGTGAATTCCGGCGCATGGCGTGCCGCAGGCGGAACCAGATCCGGCTCAGACGCGACCCGACGATGGACCTGTCGATCGACGAATGATTGCGTAGCGCCAGACGAAGCAGTGCGCCAATGTCGGGCGTATCGATCCACCCGGCAATGTAGGCCTCTGCAAAGCCAATGTCCCCTGCGCGCATGATTTGCCGACAGGCTCGCCAGTCGTGGATCTGAAGTGTGGCGCCGGGCGCCTCGCTGGATTTTCCGAAAACCTGTATCGAGCCGTCGGGGGCGACGAGCGTCAGGTGCCCGACGCGAATCCGCTGCAACAGGGCGCAAAAAACGCGAGCGCCAAGGGGAATGTCAGTGTGCGGCGAGAGAAGGCGAAGCAGCGTCATGGTCTGATCTCCTGATCGGATGGCGTGGCAGACGGTGACAATTCGCGCACGCGTCCCGCCCTGTGTGTTGGCGTGTCGACAAGCGGTCCCGATGGCGACTTCCCATGGAACGGCACCCGCTTGAGAGATAAGCGCAGCGCCTGCCAATGAATTCGGAACATGACGTTCAGTGCATTGAACGGCGCGCGCACCATGGCGTTGAGCATTCCGACGCCCCTGAACGGCTCCGCACGCATGCCGATGGCGGTTCGAAGGAGCCATTTGCCGTCCACGCGGTAATCGATGCCTACCGACCATGACCGGCCATGCCGATTGACGCGAAAGACATACTCGCCTTCGACCTTGCAGAACGGCGAGACGTGAAATACCTTGCGGCATTCCAGCGCGACGTCGCCGCGGATGGCGGCCGCGCCAGGCGCGCACAACAGGTAGCCGTGATGCTGGCCGAATGTGTTGTTGACGTCGGCATAGATCGCGCGCAGCTCGCCAGCTTTGTCGTGGCAATACCAGAAACTGACCGGGTTGAAGGCATAACCCGCGATACGGGGAATGGTCTGCAGCCAGATGGCGCCGTCGGCGGGTATCGCGGCTTCGGCAAGTCGCTCGCGCATCCAGGCATCGAGCGGGCGGCCGTCCCTCGGGCCATAGTCGGACGAGCGCAGGCTCAAAATGCGGCGTCGATCCACCGCGAACCACCAGCGCGACAAGGCATCCATGCGCGCAACGTCGCATGAGATCTGGAACAGCGGGTACACGAACCTGTGCCGCACGGGGGACAGGCGCTCGTGAATCACACGGCCTCGGAGCAGCCAGGCGGCCGGGGCATCGATCGGATCGGTCTGATTCATAGCGAGGCCCATGACGGGAGTACATCGAAATCCCGTGCCACGCGCAGTGCGGATTTCAGGCCGTCCTCGTGAAATCCGTAGCCGGTCCAGGCACCCGCGAACCAGGTTCGTCGACGACCTTGCAACGCCGGAAGGTGCGACTGAGCGTCGACGGCCGCGAGATCGAGCAGCGGATGCTCGTAAGCGTAGCGGCCAAGCACCGTGGAAGGCGCAGGCTCGCGCACCGGGTTGAGCGTCACGACGACGGGTGTGCTGAAGGGCAGGGCCTGTAGCTGGTTGATGAGGTAACTCACACAGACCGGATGATCGGAAGCGGTCGTCCGGGTCGCGTGGCTCACGTAATTCCACGCCGACCACACGCGCTTGCGCCGGGGGAGCAGTGTCGGATCGGTGTGGAGGACCGCAATGTTCGGTTGATAGCGCACGGCGCCGAGCACCCGGCGCTCCGTTGGGCATGCGTCTCCAAGCAACTGCAAGCTGGTTGGGGCATGGCTGGCCATCACCACCGCGTCGAAGCGCTCCGCCTGAGCGTTGCCGAACCGAACCATCACCCCGTCGGCGTCGCGCTCGACCTGCCTCACCGGGGTTCCGAGTCGAACGTCGTCGAGCGTGGCGCAAATGCGCCTGACATACTCGCGCCCGCCACCGGCGACCGTACGCCATTGCGGCCGATCCCGGATCTGCAAAAGGGCATGGTTCAGGCAGAACCGCAGGAATGTCACGGCAGGAAACCGCAGAATGTCGGCGGCGCGGCTCGACCAGATCGCCGCCGCCATCGGCAGCAGGTAATGCTGCTGGAACGGCTGGCCATAACCGTGCGCGAGCAACAGCTCCCCGACCGACTGCCGCTCGCGCGAGGCGCTCTCCAGATGCCGTTCGGCCGACGCGTTGAACCGCAGGATGTCGCGCAGCATGCCGAGAAAGCTGGGCGAGCACAGATTCCTGCGTTGCGCGAAAACGGTGTTCAGGTTGGTCCCCGCCCATTCGAGCGCGCCGCCGCCGACGGACACCGAGAACGACATGTCGCTGGCGATGGAGCGCACGCCCAATTCGTCGAATAGGGCGATGAGGTTCGGGTAAGTGCGCTCGTTGAACACGAGGAAACCCGTGTCGACGGGCGCGCGCATTCCGTCGAGTTCGACGTCGACGGTGTTCGTGTGTCCGCCCGCGTATTGCCCGGCCTCGAATACCGTTACCCGGTACTTTCGTGCGAGGAAATACGCGCTTGCCATGCCCGCGATGCCGGCGCCGATCACCGCGATCCGCTTTCCGGGAGGCAGAACGGCCGTCATTGAGCTCATCGCGCGATCTCTCCGTCAGTGTGGGCCGCTCGAACGGCGAAGACGACCGTAACGAGGCAGTGGGGGCTTGAAGTCATATACGTGTGCGAGGCCATGTCGGATGCAGAAAAATTTCGGAACCGGGTGTGCTGCGTCGGGTTGCGACGCTCAGTCGTCGCGCCCCGGCGTGGCGAATCCGGGCTGACCGAGCTGTTCCGGCAGTTGCGGCACGCGCCGGAAGCGCGATGTGTCGTAGCCCATGGCCTCGAGTCGGGTCAGCAACGAGCGATACGTCGCATCGTCCATCGTCGGCTCGCGCGAAAATACCCAGCCGAGCGATTTGTCCGGGTAGCCGAGCAGCGTGTAGCGATAATCCGGATCTACGTACAGCGTGAGTTGGGAGACATAGATCGGCCAGAAAAGTCGAACACGCCAATGGCCGCCACCGCTGCCCGGCACGACACTGTCGAGAAACTGGTAATGGCTCTCGGGTTGGTCGAACCCGCCTTTGCGGCCGTAGAAGTGATCGTCGATGCGCCCGTCTTCCCGAAGCACCCATTCGGCCCGACTCGCGACGAAGCCGCGCTCGGCGAAGTAGGGAATGTTGGCAATGACATACCAGCGCCCCATGTAACGGGGCAGATCGACCGATGCCACCTTGAGCGGAACTTCGGCGAGCGGATTCGGGTTGGGAGGTGCGCCGGAGCAACTGGTCAGCGTCGCACATGCCAGCACCGCCCCGGTCACCCAAAGTCCTCGCATGGATTGCGATGCGGCACGCTGCATGCGCAGTGCCAGGGAGACGAGCTTGTCCACAAGCCGGCGACGGGTAGTGAAATGTCCTTTCATGCCACGTCTCCTGCGCTCGCGCCGCGCTTTTCGAACAGGTAATGCCCCACACCCCACTGTTGCCCCCCCGCGTAGCCGAACAATTCCGCAACGGCCATGTAGAACATGCGCCAGCGCTGAAATTGAAGCCGCGCCTGCGTCCCGTAGTTCGCCTCGAGGATCGGCAGCGTCGTTTCTCTGGACGCATCGAGCGCTTCCAGCCAATCGTTGGCCGTGCGCGCGTAGTGCCGCCCGTCCACCCACCAGCGCTCGGCGATGCGCAGGTCGTCCTGGAAGTGCAGCAGCAGATCGGCGCTTGGCATGGTGCCGCCAGTGAAGAAGTGGCGCGACATCCAGTCGGAGCCGTCACGGTCCTGGAAGTGATAGGCAAGATGGCGATGGGCGAAGATGTGCACGAAAAGCATTCCCTGATCGTTCAGCCAGTGGGCGATCTTCTTCATCAACGCACCGTAGTTCTTCATGTGCTCGAACATCTCGATCGACAGGACCCGGTCGAACTGCGCGGGGACGTCGTCTGAAAAGTCGAAGTCGGCCACATTGCCGGTCACGATCCGAAGGTTGTGCAAGCCCCGCTTGGCGGCAGTAGCCTCGATGAAACGGCGTTGACCATGGGAGTTGGACAGCCCGACGATCTGCGACCCCGGGTAGCGCTCGGCCAGCCAGAGCGCGAGCGAACCCCATCCGCAGCCGAGGTCGAGAATGCGCTGGCCGTCGGCAAGCTGAGCGCGCTCGGCATAGCGGGCCAACATCGCCTGCTCGGCCTGCTCCAGTGTCGTGGCCTCGCTCTCGTAGTAGCAGCACGAATACTTCATCGCAGGTCCCAGGTGCGCGAGGAAGAACTCGCTCGGCACCTCGTAATGCTGGGCATTGGCTTCCTGGGACGCGATCGCGATGGGGCTTGAGCGCAGTTCCTTCACGAGGTCGGCCAGCGCCGACATGCCACGCTCGACATCGTGCGCGTGCTCCTGTTTCAGCCGTTGGCGCATCAGCTGGCGCATGCCGGCGCGCAACAGCGCGTCGGGCACCACGCCCAGCTCGCAAAGCCGAATGAGCCCCGATTCTTCGGTCGGGTCAGCGCTGGCCGAGGGCGGTCGTGTAAGGGAGACAGTCATAGTGTCGAACTCCATGTGTGCGCGACGTCCGTCATGACGATCGCGTCTGACGAGAGGATTTCGGAGGCCAGGGAACCAGCGAGCTGGTGGTTTGCATGTACTCCCGGTATGCCGGGCGCGTGGCCATGAGGTGCGCCTCCAGCAGCGGGATTCCGGACACTTTCAGCAGCAGCCATGCCATGAGCAGCGGGGGAATGAGCGTTGTCCAGCCCCACGGCATCGAGATCGAGAGCGCGGCATAGCTGCACCAATGCAGGCACTCGAAGAAATAGTTGGGGTGACGCGAATAGCGCCACCACCCCTTGCGGCAGACCTGTCCGCGATGCGCGGGATCGTTCACGAAGTCGCGCAACTGGCGATCTGCGCTCGCTTCTCCGATGATCGCCCCCGCCCAGACGACGACGGCGACGATCAGGTTCAGCGGCGACGCGGCCTGCAAGCTGAACGCCGGAACGAAGAACGCGACGGCGAGCAGCATCGCAACCACACCCTGGAACTGGAAGAACCAGAACATGTTGCGATCGGCCGCCGCCCCCCATCGTTCGCGAAAGACCCGGTAGCGCGCATCTTCCGGCTTGCCCCAGTTGCGGCGCCAAAGATGCAGGGCGAGACGCGCCCCCCACAGCCCGCCGGCCACGCCGACGAACGTTCGGTTGAGCGCGTGTCCGGTGCCTTGCGCCGCCACGAACACCGCCGCCAAAGCGAGTGCGGCAGCCCAGACGGGGTCGACCAGACCGGCGTTTTTCGTACGTTTTTGCAAGAGCCACGCCAACGCGAAGGCGAAGATCATTCCGCAGAAGGCCACTACCGCAGTCGATAGCATGGGAGATGTGTCCGGCAATTGAGTGTCGTTGTGACGTATACGTAGATCGGCAGCTTTCGGATGCACGCTCGATAAAAAAATTTTTTGAGGGCGATCGGCCAAGAATGTGCTCGGCGGGTGCATCCGAAAGTCGGTGTCATCCGTATCTGTGATGGCTTCCACATCGGAGAAGCGCCATCAATCGGGTGAACGAATGAAGACAATCAAGTCAGCCGGATTTCTCGCAGTACTCCTGTCTGTCGGGGCCGCTGCCGGCCTCCAGGCGGTCACGGCCACAGCCGCCATGGATGCGAAGGAGCCAACGGTCATGGTGGGCGGTGCGGCCATGTACCCGTCGAAGAACATCGTCCAGAACGCCGTCAACTCGAAGGATCACACGACGCTGGTTGCGGCCGTGAAGGCGGCGGGACTCGTGGACACCCTCTCGGGTCCGGGCCCTTTTACGGTCTTTGCGCCGACAAACGAGGCCTTCGCGGCACTTCCCGCAGGGACGGTCGACGGATTGCTCAAGCCGGAAAGCAAGCCAACCCTCGTCAAGGTGCTGACCTACCACGTCGTGCCGGGCCGCCTCTCGGCCCAGGATCTGATGAAAGCGGTAAGCGATGGCGGGGGCAAGGCGATGCTGAAGACGGTCGAAGGCGATTCGCTCACGGTGATGCAACAAGGCGATCACCTGACCGTGACCGACGACAAGGGCGATACCGCACGCGTGACGATTGGCGACGTCATGCAGTCGAACGGCGTGATCCACGTCGTCGACAAGGTATTGCTGCCGTAACGACGTGTGAGGGACGGGCGCACGTTCAGTGCGCCGCTTCCAGCCGCCGCGCGATGAGGCGCTTCATCGCGCGTATCCGACCGGTGGGGAAACGGACCGGCGTTCCCTGCTGAATACTTCACCATGCGCCATGGCAAAAATTCATTTCTCCAGCATTCTTTCAGCCCTGTCGGCGTGCGCGACACTTTGCGCCTGCGCGCCGATCAACATGGTCAACGCGCTCACGCCAAGCAAGACCTACCATGCCGTCACCGATGTGGCCTATGGCGATTCGGAGCGGCAACGGCTCGATGTCTATGTGCCCACGCGGGCCGAGGTTTCCGGCAGGGGCATGCCGGTCGTCGTGTTCTTCTACGGCGGCAGTTGGCAGAACGGCGACCGCGCGGAGTATCGCTTCGTCGGCGAAGCCCTGGCCTCGCAGGGCTTTCTGGCGATTCTGCCGGACTACCGGACCTATCCCGAGGTCACGTTTCCTGCGTTCATGGACGATGCGGCAAGCGCTGTGCGATGGGCCGCCGATCACGCACGGGACTTCGGCGGCGACCCCGGTCACTTGTTCCTCATGGGGCATTCAGCAGGGGCGCAAATCGTGACCTTGCTGGCGACCGACGAACGCTACCTGCTTGGCGCCGCCCTTTCGACATGTGCGATCTCCGGTGTGGTTGGGCTGGCCGGCCCATACGACTTCCTGCCGCTGCAAAGTGCGGCGCTTCGCCGGGTCTTCCCGGCGCCTGTGCGAGACGCTAGCCAACCGATCCGGTTCGTCACGGGACGTGAGCCGCCGATGTTTCTGGGGGTGGGGGACGCGGACCGCATTGTCGAGCCGGGAAACACCACTCGATTCGGGCAGCGGTTGCGGGAGATGCGGGCCAAGGTCGAGATTCGGCACTACGACCTTGGCCACGCGTTGATGCTGGGTGCGATCAGCGCGCCGTTGCGCCGATTCTTTCCGGTACTGAGCGATATCGCCGCTTTCGTGAATGCAAATTCGCGGCGCACTACCCGTGTGGCCTGCACGCAGACGGACCGGGTTGCCGCTGGCCAAATGTCACCCCGGTAACCTGTTGCCGCCGCCGGGCCCTTTGCGGTCCGGTGTCATGCTGGGGCACGATGTCGCCGGCAACGCTCGGAGCAGTACTTCACTTCCTCCCAGGTCCTTGCCCAGCGCTTGCGCCAGACGAACGGACGGCCACACGTCTGGCAGACCTTGCTCGGAAGAAAGGGCTTGCGGTGCATCTCACTGCGCGGGGTCGGTGCGATTGTGACTCACCCAGATCAACGATGCCGTATCGACGCCCAGCGCTTGCGCACGCGCCACGATCTGCTTCAGCTGTGCGTCGTCGAGGTGCTTTTCCCGCGCCAGGATCCAGCAGTAACCGGTATCGGGTCCGAGCACCAGCGCCCATCGATAGTCGGGATCGAGGGCGGCGACATGATAACCACCGTAAAACGGCCCGAAGAACGATACCTTCAACGAGGCGACATCAGGCGCGCCGGTGAAGCGGGCCTTGCCGATCGCCTCCTTCCAGCGTCCGCTTGCCGGATCGAATCCGCGATTCTGCACCTTGACCGTGCCGTCCGGCTCACGCGTGTACGTTGCTGAGACGTCGGTCATGCCACGCTCGAACGAATGGTCCAGGCGTGCCAATTCATACCAGCGGCCCTCGTAGCGCCCGATATCGAAAGGCGATACGGGAACGACACCCGGCGGCGGCTTTGTGCTCGCGCAGGCGGACAGGAAAATCAACGCAAACGAAAGCAGACCTAACAGCGGCAGGCGCAGTGACGACTTGGTGCGAATGTTGTCTCTCATGGGGTACCTTCAACGGTTGATGAAAAGAAAACGTTCGGTATGGGTTTGGGATCGGTTCGGTGTCCGCAAGACGCACCATCCATGTTATCGGCATGGCTCCCCCCTTGCGACCTACATGCGAAGGGAGGGTTCATTCCTCGGACATCTGGCGAGGCGCGGCTTCCGGCACCGACCAGCCTTCTTGCGCGACAACCGCGGCCAGCGCGTCTTCGAACAGCGCCGCGGCACGGTTGGCGGCATCGCCAAGATGCTGGTGGAGCAGGGCGTCAGCGGCGGAGCGCGACACGCATTCGTCGCTGTATCGCTCGAATGCGGCGATCTGCAGTACCAACTCCACAAGATGCTTGGGACATTCGCAAGCGATCGTGGACGACTGTTGCGCCAGTCGGGTCAAGGTGGCTTCGTCGAACCGGCGCGGCGATCTTGACCAGAGCCGGTCTCGACTCGCGCCGAAGCCATCCTTGTGCGCCATCGACTGCACGAAATCGTAAAGCACGTCGTGCGCATGGAGCAGGGCGTCGGAAATGCGCGCGAGCTGCATTCCTTCGAGACGCGCAAGATCGACGGCACGCCGCGTGCCGAATGCGTAGACGACAAGCACGTGTGCGCAATGCGCCCGGCGCGCCGCGGCGACGACGGACATCACCGTGTCTTCGTGCAATGCCTCGACCCGCACGACCAGGCCACGCAACTTGCCGGCAGCGTCTTCGGCGACAGGAATCTCGTCGGCTTGATGAAATGCCTGATGCGCGACACCCTCGGGCAAATCGATCGCGACGCCTTCGCCAAAGCCCACGATGAAGAGATTCGTGCCATGCGACGCGTCCACCGAAGCGGCAGCGACGGCGGAGCCACTCGCCAACCGGCCCAACTGCTCGTTGTCGAGATGCGCGATGGCGCCGATCGCGTGCCCCTTGTCGACCAGCGACTTGATCGTTCTCAGACGGCTCACATCGACGTCGGAATAGAGGCGCTGCCCCGAGGCACTCGTCGGCGGCGAGATGACGCCATATCGCTGTTCCCAGATCCGCAACGTGGCGGCCGGCATGTCGACGAGCTTTGCGGCCTCGCCACTTCGATAACGCCGAACTGAATTCACCGTGTCTTCCATCCCGAGCTTGTTGCCATTTCAAAACACTTTCACACAAACCTTAACTCGCGCGCCGGATCGAGTCAATAAATTGACTCATACGATGTGTCGCCTCACGGAATGAGTTTGAAATTAGACTCGGCGTCGCGGTCGGCAGTGTTCGAAATGCGCATGTCACGAGGTTACCGTGCGCTGCGGAAGGTGAACGACACCCGGAATCGACGCCGCGCGATACCGGCATATCGGCGTGCGCGTGTGGATCAGGGATAATGGGGACTGGTCGCGGGTGGATCATCGTTTCGCTGAAGCGATCACCGTCGCGCGACGTCCTTTTTCAGAGATTCGTAATGCGTGACATCATCGACGGCTTCCTGCGCTTTCAGCGCGAGGCGTTTCCTCAACGTGCCGAGCTTTTCAAGCAGCTCGCCACGAGTCAAAACCCCAAGGCCCTCTTCGTCACCTGCTCGGACAGCCGCGTCGTTCCGGAACTGTTGACGCAGCGTGAGCCGGGAGAGCTGTTCGTCATTCGAAACGCAGGCAACATCGTGCCGTCGTATGGTCCTGAGCCCGGGGGGGTTTCCGCCACCGTCGAATATGCGGTCGCGGTGTTGGGCGTGCAGGACATTGTGATTTGCGGTCACTCGGACTGCGGCGCTATGGGCGCCATCTCTCGCTGTACCTGTCTGGACCACATGCCGGCCGTCGCCAATTGGTTGCGTCACGCAGACGCCGCGAAAGCGATCAATGCTGCGCATACGTTCGATGATCCGCGCGCCAAGCTCGACGGTCTGGTGCGCGAGAACGTGATCGCGCAACTGGCAAACCTTCGCACCCATCCGTCGGTGGCGCTCGCGCTGGAGCAGGGGCGCATGACCCTGCACGGTTGGGTCTACGACATTGAAAGCGGCGGCATCGTTGCGCTTGACGGCACTACGCGCAAGTTCGTATCGCTTGCGGATTCGCCCAGCACGGTGGCCGTTGCGTCGCGCCGCCCCGACGACACTCCGACAAGGTGAGATCATCCGCCCGCACCGCAGGGCTGCCCTGACCCAAGATCGTCCGAAACCGTCACGCGGCGCGGGCCGCCTGACAGCGACGCCGCCGCGCATATCGGGTGTGGCTTCCTTCAATGCAGGGAGGGGCAGGGCAATTCCACCTCTCGCTGGTCAGCCCCATTGACACATGGTCCCGCCAGGAACTTCGTAGGCACTTGCCGGGATCGTCGATGCTGCCGTGATTGCCCTCGGCAACGGCAGGTCCGTGACTACCACTGCATGGCATTCTCCCACCTGACGGCCGGCACCGAAGCCGCGCGGCCGTCGAGACAGGCAAGGTGAGTTTCAGAGGCCGAGATCGGACAGTCCAGGATGATCGTCGGGCCGACGCCCGAGCGGCCAGTGGAACTTGCGCTCGGACGCCTTGATTGGCAGATCGTTGATGCTGGAATAGCGATTCGACATCAGACCGTCCGGGCCGAACTCCCAATTCTCGTTGCCGTACGAGCGGAACCAGTTGCCGGAATCGTCCCGCCATTCGTACGCGTAGCGCACCGCAATCCGGTTATCGGTGAAGGCCCATAACTCCTTGATCAGGCGATAGTCGAGCTCCTTGGCCCATTTGCGTTCGAGGAATGCCTGGGCGTCGGCACGGTTGTTCACGAACTCGGCCCGGTTGCGCCATTTCGTATCGACGCTGTACGCGAGCGCGACCTTGGCGGCGTCGCGGCTGTTCCATCCGTCCTCGGCGAGGCGAACTTTCTGAATAGCGGTTTCGCGGGTGAACGGCGGAAGCGGCGGGCGGGTTTCGTTTGTGGATGACATGGTGGGTGACCTCAAAGTTCGGGTTCGGATTCGGGTTTGGGTTGGGGCACGGCAAGAAGCCGACACGCTACGCGTGCGGCAGTGTCGGCGGCTTCAGTGCCACCGAAAACGAGCGCAACCGAAATCGCGCCGTCAATCAGGACAAGCAACTCGTCCGCAAGCGAATCCGGCTCGGGCAAGCCGCTCGCGGCGGTAAGTTCGCGCAGGTAGTCGCGCAAACGTCGTTTGTGCCATTGCGACACCCGCCGGATGCTGTTGGCCGGGTCGCCGATCTCGCCGGCCGCGTTCAGGAACGCGCAGCCGTGGAAGCCCTCGGACGCGAACCATGTGCGAAGCGCGTCAAAGCACGACTGCAGGCGCTCGACGGGATCGTCCCTTGTCGAGGTCGCCGCAATGAACCACTGCATCCAGCGCTCGTCGCGCCGCAG
Organism: Pandoraea morbifera; assembly: GCF_902459575.1. Classification (NCBI taxonomy): domain Bacteria; kingdom Pseudomonadati; phylum Pseudomonadota; class Betaproteobacteria; order Burkholderiales; family Burkholderiaceae; genus Pandoraea; species Pandoraea morbifera. The sequence goes on along the minus strand of NZ_CABPSD010000001.1, from coordinate 204,072 downwards.
GAGCGCAGCCTCAACCAATGCCTCTTTGTTCGGATAGTGCCGGTATAGCGTCTTGCGCACCACGCCCGACTCCTTGACGATGGCATCGACGCCAGTCGCGTGGATGCCGCCCGCGTAGACCAGGCGCTCCGTCGTGTCGAGAAGCGCGAGTTGAGCGGGAGAGAGATCGGCGGCTTGGCTTGAGGAGGTCATCGCGCAACGTGGAGAATGATCGTTCTCTAGAGTGTAGAACGATCATTCTCCTGTGTCAAAGCGAATTTCACTGGGCGCTGTGACAGTGCAGAAAGGGGCCCGGGTCGAACGGCACGGCTGCGGCTATGCCGTGCCCGGGGAGCGCTGAGCCGTTTGGCGCCGCACGATGCGCAACAATGCATCGAGGTCCGATGCGTGTTGCGCATTCCTGTAGGCGAGGCCAAATCCGATCCAGAATTCCTTTTCCTTGAGCGGTCTGAACGTCGCGCCGGCGCGGCGCACTTTGGTCATCGATTTCGGGATGAAGCCAATGCCCCGTCCGTTCGCCACCTCGGCCAGCAGCAAGTGGTGATCCACGGGTTCCGCGAGTCTGCGGCTCGGCGCATGCCCTAGCTTTGCAAACACTTCCTCGTAATGATCGAAGAATCCGGGATTTGTCCGGCGCTGCGGCCAGAACAGCGGTTGGTCCTTCAACTGCGCGATCGAAAGAATTTTGTGTCGCGCGAGCGGATGCCGTGCAGGGATGACCGCGACCAGCGGCTCTTTGTGCAACTGTTCAACCACCAGTTCCCCTGTTGCGCTGGGCAGTCCGATCAAGGCCACGTCAAGCGCGCCGCGCTGCAGGCGCCGGATAAGTTCGACGGAAACGCCCGCAACGACAACCAGAGCCCCGTCAGGAACCGCGTTCTTGAAGGCGGGCTCGAGAGAAGGGAAGACCTCCGGGTCAAACACCTTCGTATAACCGATCTTGAGCTGCCGGGACGTCCTCGTGGAATACCGCCGTGCGGTTTCGACCGCCTCCGCGGCTTGACGCAACGTCTTCCTGGCTCCCTTCAGGAAGGCGCGGCCCGCAGACGTAAGTTGCGCGCCCGCTGAATCGCGATTGAGCAATGTCACTCCGAGTTCGCTCTCGAGCTGCTTCACCTGACGGCTTAGCGGCGGTTGCGACATGTGCAGTCGTTCAGCCGCAGCGCGGAACGTGCCTTCCTCGGCCACGGCAACGAAGCACTCCAACTGGCGCAGATCGATTCGTATCCTCATGCAGAAAAGGTATCACGAATTTGGTCTTAGCCAATGGCCCCTTGTGCCCATAAGCTTTGGGTTACTGAATTCAACGAGGAGCGAATCGGACATGGAAACGCGCAATCAAAGAGACATTTTGCAGAGCACTGCCGCAGCCGAAAAGATGCCGGACGCCGAAGGCATTTCACAGATGGGCGGGTCCGAGACCGAGGTGGACATGCCGACTCTCCTTAGTGCATGCGCTGGCGAAACCCGTGCTGAACGCTACTCTCGAGGCACCGAAGTGCTCAAGCGGATCGGCGGCGCGGGCTTCGATATCCCGATCCACCGTCTGGCGCGGGTCGCCCCGGATTTGGCACGATTCACGGTTGAGTTTGCCTATGGAGATGTCCTCTCGCGGCCGGGGCTGGATCTGAGCCTTCGCCAGGTCGCCACCGTTGCCGCATTGATGGCCAACGGCAGCGTGCAGCCGCAACTGAAATATCACATGACCGGCTACCTCAATGTTGGCGGCGAGCCGGCGGAACTGGTCGAAATGCTTTTCCTGGCGATCGCAATTCTGGGGTTTCCGGTTGCGATCAATGCGGTAGGCATCGTTCGCGAGATTTTTCGAGAGCGCGGTCTTGTTTTCGATCCCCCGGAACCGGCGTCAGACGATGGCACAGCACGATTCCAGCGGGGTCTCGAGGTGCTCGACGAACTGATGGTCAATCCCGAGGCGTACATGGAAACGCTGCACGGCACTTCCCCCGAGCTCGCCCGCTGGTCGGTCGAGTTTGCGTTCGGTGAGATTTTCGGCCGCCAGGGACTCAATGCAAAGGCAAGGCAGATCGCGATCATCTCGATGCTCGGCGCCGCCGGCAATCGCAACGATCTGTTGCGCCTTCATATCGAAGCCGGCGTCAAGGCGGGCCTGTCCCCCACGGAAATCACCGAAGCGCTGATGCAACTGGCGATCTATGCCGGATTCCCGAGCGCTCTCAATGCCTTTGGCATTGCGAACGCCGTCTTCACGAAGCCGGACCAACAAGAGAGGGACGGGGAAGGGGACGGGGACGGGGCACGCGGCGGGGTACGCGGGAATGCCATCGTCTCTGAAACTCGCGCGGCTCGCCGCGAACGTGGACTGGCGACGCTCGCCAAGACTTCTGCCCAAGCGGGCGCGACCGTGGTCGACAGCTTCAACGATCTGGCTCCGGACATCGGCCGCGCGATCATCGAGCACTCCTACGGCGACATCTTCAGCCGCGCGGGGCTCGACGCGATAACGCGCGAACTCGCGGCATGCTCAGCGCTCGCCGCGGTGGGAAGCAAGGCGACGGAGACGCCGCTGCGGGTCCATGTGAATGCGGCCCTGACGGCGGGCGCGACGCCGGCGGAAATCGTCGAGACGCTGCTAAACGTCCTGCCTTACCGAGGATATCCTGCTGTCGAGGAAAGCATGCGTGTCGCCGGCGAGGAATTCAGAAAGCGCGGCGACAACGGCCAAAAGGCGGCGGCAGAGCGGCAATGAATCCCGGTTTTCCAAACGGAAACGCCGGCCGGTCCTAACCCCTTGCAGCCAAGTGGCCGGTTACCCTCCGTTTGCGCTGCGCACTTTCCTCACCCCGCACCCGCATCCGACACTGATCACGGCCGCGGCACTTGGCGGTGCCCGCCGCGCGACGGCGACGCACCGTTCGCCGACGCCAGGCCCACCCGGCCGGGGCGTCGAACCCTCCGCTAAGGGTTTCCCATCATCTTGACTTCCGATTTTCTTTCGCCAATACTTTGTCCGTACAAAGTAATAAACACCGAACAAAGTCGGCAAACCTGGCCAAGCATCGTATTCAGGAGGAGGGAGACATGGACGGACTGCAACCCCAGACGGAGACCACGCGACGCATTCGCGCGAGCTACGGGCGCTATCTCGAGGACTTCGAGATTGGCGACATCTATGAGCATCGCCCCGGGCGCACCATCACGGAAGCCGACAATATCCACTTCTCGCTGCTGACGATGAATTTCCATCCGATGCATTGCGATGCCGCACACGCAGCCAAGAGCGAATTCGGCCAATTGCTCGTCAACAGCGGCCTGACCGTCGCCATCGTGCTCGGCATGACCGTCAACGACGTGAGCGGAAAAGCCATTGCCAACCTGGGCTGGAAAGAGATCAAGCTCACCGCCCCGGTGTTCTGCAACGACACGCTCTACGCCGAATCGCAGGTGCTTGAAAAGCGCGAATCGCGCTCGCGCCCCACGCAGGGTATCGTCACCGTGCATACCCGCGCCTTCAACCAGCACGGCGTGCAGGTCATGGAGTTCGTGCGCAGTGCACTGATTCCGAAACGCGGCCACGGTGTCGGCGACTGAGCAGGGCAGTGCGGCTCACACGGTAGTTCCAATCGACATCACGCGGGGTGCCCCGAGACGCTTGGCACCCGCCGCTTCACACCCCGCGTTACGGCTCGCCGTGATGGCGTGGCGATGGAGGTAAGGATGCAAGGCAATATCCCGCAAGGGGGTACAGCGCCGAAATCCGACTCGCTCGGGCAATCCCGAGACGCCGGTCGGACCGCGTACCGTTCCGCGCCCTCTGCCGAAGGATCCGGCGAACCCGACGCCACCAGCGCCGCGCGCTGGGTCGATCAGTTCGGCTCGGCGCCCCTGAGTCCGGTGCATGCGCTCGCACTCGTCAATGCCGCGCATGGCATTACCGACGCCGCGGCAGGGGCCGCGCGCGCGCTCGACTGGCTGACGCCCGATGCCTTCCATGCCACGCTGCGCCAGCAGGAGACAAGCGATGCGAACGCTGCACGCCAAGGATAACGGCCCGGCGACGGACGCCGCGGTGGTGCGCGACTTGTCGGGCGCCGCTTGCGTCGAACGCACGACCGTCGCGCTCGATGAGGCGAGGGCGGCCGGCCTGGCGGGCGGCTTCGTGCGCCTGCGCAACGATTCCGCTCTCGATCAGGCACGAGCCGTCGACCATGCGATCCGCGACGACGTCGCGCAGCCCAACCGCCGCTTGCTTGGGGCAATCCTCGCGCACAAGGACATGTTTTTCCGCGCCGGCGAACTGAGCGAATGCGGCAGTCGCATCCTCGCCGGGCATCGGCCGTCGCAGACGGCCACGGTGCTCTCGCGTCTCGATGCCGCGGGCGCCGTGGATCTCGGTGCCTTGCACATGGCGGAGTTTGCCATGAGCCCGACAGGCTTCAACGCGCATCTCGGGCACGGCCGCAACGCCTGGTCGCCGGATCACGTCAGTGGCGGGTCGTCCAGCGGCAGCGGCGTGGCCGTCGCGCGTGGCCTGGCGTTCGCCGCCCTCGGCTCCGATACCGGGGGCTCGGTTCGAATTCCCGCAGCAGTCAATGGCGTCACCGGCATCAAGCCGACCCAGCACGCGGTCTCCACGCACGGCGTGATGCCGCTGTCCCCAAGTCTCGATTGTGTTGGTGTGCTGGCGCGTACGGCGGCCGACGCGGCGGCAGTGCTTGAAACCGTCTGGGGGCCGGACGTTAACGATCCCCATTGCCTCGTCAGTCAGGCGCGCGATTTCACGCGCACGCTGGCGCTGCCCTTGAGCGAGCGTGATGTCGTCGCGGTGCCCGACTTTGACGCCTCGGCGCTGATCTCCGACGAAATTCGTGCGGCCGTTGCCGGGGTGAAGCAGGCGCTCGAAGCCTGTGGCGTGACGATTCGCCAAGTCCCGCTGCCCGATCTGCGCGAGGCCGGAGCGCTGGCCACGCTGATGCTGGGCGCCGAGGCCGCGTCGATCCACGGTCCGTGGCTGCGTGAGCGTCGAGACGCCTACGGCGAGCAGGTGTTGCGCCGGCTGGAGCGCGGCCTGCTGTATCCGGCCACCCGTTACGTCGACGCGCTGCGCCTGCGTGCCGGCTACTCGCAATCGTTCGTCGAACGCTATCTGGCAGGGGCACAAGCGTTGCTGCTGCCGACCTTGCCGTATGCGGTGCCGACTATTGCCGAGACGCTCGACGGCGACGCGGACGCGATTGAGCGACGCTTCGGCGACTTCTCGTACTGGACACGCGGCATCAACTACCTCGGTCTGCCAGCGGTTGCCTTGCCGGCGGGGCGCACACAGAACGGATTGCCGACCGGGGTTCAGTTGATCGGTCGCGCATGGCGGGAAGCCGCGCTGCTGCGTCTCGCACACCAGTTGCAACAACACACCGGCTGGCATCTGCCGTCGGTGAACCGAGTTGGACCGCTCGACCGCGCAGCGATGCCGGCGGGTCTTGATACGGCGGGATCGCCAGTGTCGCAGTCGTCGATGGAAAGGATGGAGTAACGCAAGCCGGGAACGAGGACGCCGTCGTTCGCCGCACGTCATTTTTTGCTCGCATCACGTTCGCTTCAGACGAACGGATGCCGCCAACGTTCAGGAGACAACCGTATGAACGCAACCTCCGTCAACGCAGGGGCCCGGCTCGACCGGCTTCCCCTGGCGAGGTTTCACTGGAAGATTCTCGGACTCATCAGTGGTGGCGCGCTACTCGACGCCTTCGATGTCTATCTCGCCGCCGGGGTGCTCGCGGCGCTGGTCAAGAGCGGCTTCTCGACACTACAGCTCAACGCGGCCTTCATCTCGGCCACGTTCTTCGGCATGCTGATCGGCTCGGCGCTGGCCGGTTACGTGGGTGACCGTTTCGGTCGACGCTATTCCTACCAAATCAATCTCGCCGTGTTCGGCATCGCCTCGCTGCTTGCATGCTTCGCGCCGAACATGCCCACGCTGATCGTGCTGCGCTTTATCATGGGCCTGGGCCTTGGCGCGGAGCTTGTCGTGGCAGCCGGTACGCTCTGCGAATTCGTGCCGCCGGCCTACCGGGGGCGCTGGATTTCGTTGATGGGGCTCATCATCAATTCGGGCCTGCTGATCGCCACGAGTGTCGGGTACATCGTGATCCCGAACCTCGGCTGGCGCTGGATGTTCGCCATCGCAGGCGCGGGCGCGCTCGCCATCTGGATCATGCGCAAGCGCATGCCGGAATCGCCGCGCTGGCTCGAATCGGTGGGTCGCACCCAGGAAGCGGAAGCCACGCTCGCCGACATCGAGGGCCAGGTGAAGCGTCAGTTCGGCGCGCTCCCGCCGGTGCCGCCCGCACAGCCGGTGATGGCACGCAACGTGCCCCTGTCGGTGCTGTTCTCGAAGCCCGTGATCGGACGCACGCTGACCGCCGCGCTCACCTGTGTCGCGATCAATGTGGCCGTGTATGGCTTCGTGGCCTGGCTGCCGACGTTCTTCGTCAAGCAAGGCTTGACGGTGGTGCAGTCGCTCGGATTCACGACGCTGATGGCCTTCGGTGCCCCGGGCGGTGCGTTGGTCGGCTATCTGCTCGGCGATCGACTCGGGCGGCAGCGCGGCCTCGTGTTGTTCTCGGCGGCCACGATCGTGCTCGGCTTCCTGTACCCGCAGATGCGTGATGCGATGTCGATCTCGATCGTCGGCTTCTGCCTCGTGACGTCGATCTACACGATCGTCACACTCGGACTGTACGGGTATATCCCCGAGTTGTTCCCCACGGCGTTCCGTCTGCGCGGTACGGGCTTTGCCGGCGTATGCGGCCGTGCGGCATCGATGAGCACGCCGTATCTGGCCGTCGCTCTGTTCCAGCACTTCGGCATTTCCGGTGTGTTGGCGATGGTGAGCGGCGTGCTTGGCCTGTTGATCGTCGCGCTGCTGGTACTGCGCGTGGAAACCAATCAACAGTCGCTCGAAGACATCGGCGTGCCCGGCGACGCCAATCTCGGTGGCACCGCCGCAACCGCTGCCATGCATGCCGAGCACTAGCCCCAACACCTTGCATCCGTTCAGGAAGGAGACAGCATGACTTCAGAAGTGAACCACACGCCCCAGGGGATCTCGGCAACGCTGGCCTCGTTCGCCTTGGGCCTGTCGCTGGACGCCGTGCCGGCGGTCGTGCGCGAGCGCGCCAAGCACCTGCTGCTCGACGCGATTGGCCTGGCCTACGCATCGCAGCCGGCCGACTTCACGCGGGTTACGCTCGACGGCCTCACCGCGCTGAGCGCCGGCGACAAGCCGGGCGCGACGGTGATCGGCCGTGGCCATCGCCTCAACACCCGCGACGCGATGGTGATGAATGGCGTGTTGGTGCATGGCCTCGACTTCGACGATACGCACTCGCGTGGCGTGATCCATGCCACCGCGAGCGTATTGCCGTGCGTGTTCGGCGTCTCGGAGGCGCGCGGCGCCGATGGTGCGCAGACACTGGCGGCTTACATCGCCGGCATGGAAGCGGCCACGCGCATCGGCTCGGTGGCGAAGGGCGGCTTCCACCAGGTTGGGTTCCATCCAACCGGTGTGGTGGGGATCTTCGGCTGCACGCTCGCGGCCTCGCGCTTGCTTGGCCTGAACGCGCACCAGACCGCCATGGCGCAGGGCATCGCGCTGTCGATGGCCAGCGGCAGCCTGGAATTCCTGCAGGACGGCGCCTGGACCAAGCGCATGCATCCGGGCTGGGCCGCACAGTCGGCGTTCACTGCCGCAACCCTGGCCGCGCATGGCTATATCGGCGCATCCGCACCCTATGAAGGGCGCTTCGGTCTGTTCTCGAGCTACCTCGGCGAGCAGCGCGGCAATGCCGATCTGTCGCTCGCTACCGAAGGCCTTGGCGAGCAGTGGCAGATCGAGGAAGTGGCGATCAAGCCGGTGCCGGCCTGTCATTTCACGCACGCCTTCGCCGATGCGGGCACTGAGTTGCACAAGCTATGGCAACAACGCGGCGCGAAGATAAGCGAACTGGACGAGCGGATAGCCCGCATCCGCGTGAAGGTGCCCGAGGCAGTCGTCAAGACGGTATGCGAGCCGGTGACGAACAAGCGCCGTCCGGCCAACAGCTACGATGCGCAGTTCAGCGTGCCTTACGTGGTGTCCAGCGCGCTGATCAAGGGCCGCTTCACGCTCGACGAGCTGGAGCCGGGGGCACTGCGCAATGACGCGGTGCTCGCGCTGGCCGCGAAGGTTGAGTACGAGATCGACCCGGCCAGCACCTTCCCGCGCCACTACACGGGGGAGGTCGTGCTGGAATTGCGTGATGGCACCACGCTCGCGCATCGCGAGGCCATCAATCGTGGCAGTGCGGATCGTCCGCTCAGCAACGAGGAAATCGTGGAGAAATACGTTGCCAACGCCGCGCGTGTGTTGCCGCAGGCGCGCGTCGACAAGGTGCGAGAGACCGTGCTCTCGCTCGACCGGTTGCCGGCCGGCGCCCTGCACGCCGTGCTCGGCGAGTCGGTCTGAGCCGCGCATGAATGTCTGGAGATAGTGTGATGACGCAAGTGCAAAACAACATCGCGGAGCAAGGCGAGGACGACAACCTGATCCTCGATATGCTCGAGCGATTCCTCAAGGTCGAGGTCAAGCCCTACGTGCATGCCCTGGAGAAGGCTGACGAGTATCCCGCCGAGATCGTCGAGCGGATGAAGGAGATGGGGCTGTTCGGCTGCCTGATCGCGCCCGAGTACGGCGGATTGGGGCTTTCGACGCGCACCTATGCGCGCATCATCGAGCGCATGTCGGCGGTGTGGATGTCGCTGAGCGGCATCGTCAACTCGCATCTGATCATGGCGATGACGGTGCAGCGCAACGGCACGCCGGACCAGAAGGCGGAATTCCTTCCGCGCTTCGCGACGGGCGAACTGCGTGGCGGCATTGGCCTGACCGAGCCGGATTGCGGCACGGACCTGCAGGCGATCCGCACGAGCGCCACGCGCGATGGCGATCACTATGTGGTCAATGGCGCGAAGACCTGGATCACCAATAGCCTGTATGGCAATTGCCTGGTGCTGCTCGTCAAGACCGATCTCACGACCCAGCCGCGCCATCGCGGCATGAGCTTGCTGATCGCGGAGAAGGGCCCGGGGTTCGAAGTCAGCCGCAAGCTGGAGAAGCTCGGATACAAGGGCATCGACACCTGCGAACTGAACTTCGACAACTACCGCGTGCCGGTCGACCGCCTGATCGGTGGCGAGGAGGGGCGGGGCCTGCAGCAGATTCTGAGCGGGCTCGAGCTGGGCCGCATCAACGTCGCGGCACGCGGCCTGGGCATCGCGGTGGCGGCACTTGACGCCTCGGTGGCCTACAGCCAGCAACGCAAGACCTTCGGCAAGCCGATTTGCGAGCACCAGGCCATCCAGCTCAAGCTCGGCGAGATGGCCACACGCGTGCATGCGTCGCGATTGCTCGTTGACGCGGCGGCGCAGGCGTACGACCGCGGGGAGCGTTGCGACATGGAAGCCGGTATGGCGAAGTACTTCGCCACCGAGGCCGGCGTCGAGAACAGCGCGGAAGCAATGCGCATCCACGGCGCCTACGGCTATTCAAAGGAATTCGACATCGAGCGTCTGTATCGCGATGCGCCATTGCTCGTGATAGGCGAGGGCACCAACGAATTGCAGCGCATCATCATCGCGAAGCAACTGATCGAGAGGAACCCGGTATGAGCCTGCCACTTTCCGGACTGCGCGTGATCGCGGTCGAGCAATACGGTGCCGGCCCGTTCGCCACGCAGCACCTGGCCGATCTTGGCGCCGACATCATCAAGATCGAGAACGCGAAGGACGGCGGCGACGTCGGTCGCGCGGTCGGCCCCCACTTCTTCGGCGAGGGTGACAGCCACTTCTACGAAGCGTTCAACCGCAACAAGCGCAGCATTGCGCTCGATCTCAAGAGCGCGGAAGGCAAGGAGATCCTGCTCAAGCTGGTCGAGTCGGCGGACGCCGTGTTCGACAATTTGCGCGGCGATCTGCCGGTCAAGCTCGGGCTCGATTATGTGTCGCTGTCGCGCGCGAACCCCGCGCTGGTATGCGTTCACCTGTCGGCGTATGGCCGCACCGGTTCGCGCAAGGCGTGGCCGGGCTATGACTACCTGATGCAGGCCGAGGCCGGCTATCTGTCGCTGACGGGCGAGCCGGACGGTCCGCCGGCACGTTTCGGCCTGTCGATCATCGACCTGATGACCGGCACGACGGCGTCGATGGCATTGCTTGCCGGGGTGCTCGAAGCGCGCAAGACGGGCAAGGGGCGCGACCTCGATGTGAGCCTGTTCGACGTGGCGATGCACAACCTGGCCTACGTCGCCACCTGGTATCTGAACGGCGGGCACATGACGCGGCGCGAGCCGCGTTCGAGCCACCCGTCGCTCACGCCCAGCGAGCTGTATCGCACGCGCGACGGTTGGATCTTCCTGATGTGCAACAAGGAGAAGTTCTGGGGAGTGCTGGCGCAGGAGATCGGCAAGCCGGAATGGATTACCGACCCTGAGCTAAGCAACTATGCGGCGCGCCTGAAGCATCGCGACCGCGTGCGTCGCGAGCTCGACGAAGTGTTGATGACCGAGGACACGGCGACGTGGATGGAGCGCTTTGCGGGCAAGGTGCCGGCGGCACCGGTGCACGACGTCGCCCAGGCGCTCGACAGCCCCTTCGTTGCCGAACAGGCCCGCGTGATGGACTTCGAGCATCCGGAACATGGCCCGATCAAGGGCGTGGCGTCGCCGGTGAGAATCGACACCCCGCTGCCGGCACGTGCGGCGCCGCGCATGGGCGAGCATACCGACGAGGTGCTGCGTGAGGCCGGGTTCGGCGACGACGCGATTGCTTGGCTGCGCGAGCAAGCTGTGGTGCAATGACATCATTACTCCTCACCGGCAATGCCGACCACGCGCATGACCCCATTGCTCAACCAGCAGCCACGCTATCTGCAACTGGCGCAGACACTGATCCAGGAGATCCGCGATGGCCGATACTCGGTCGGTGACTTCCTGCCGACCGAGTTCGATCTGTGCGAGCAGTTCGGCGCTAGCCGCTTCACGGTTCGCGAGGCGGTCAAGCGCCTGGTGCAGATGGGATTGGTGGATCGTCAGCCCGGCGTCGGCACGCGCGTACTGGCGCGCGAGGCGGTCAGCGGCTACCAGCAGGTGATGCGGCAGCTGAGCGACTTGCAGCAGTACACAGCCGACACCGAGCTGGAGATCCTCGCGCGCGATCTGGTCGAAGTGGACGAAACGCTGGCGCCGGTGCTGCGTGCCGGCAATGGCGAGTCGTGGCTGCACATTTCGGCACTGCGGCGCAGTGGCGCCGAGCCGGAGCCGATTTGTGTCAGCGACATTTACATCCATCCGGCATTTCGTGCGCTGGAGGGGATCGAGGGCAGTTCGCATGTGCCGATTTACACGCTGATCGAAGAGCAGTTCGGCGAGCACATCGCGGCCGTGCAGCAGGAGATTCGGGCCACGTTGATCACAGCGGCGCAGGCACGCTGGCTCAACGTCAAGCCGAAGTCGGCGGCCTTGTGGATTTGCCGGCGGTATTTGAACCGCCGTGAGGAAATTGTCGAGGCGGCGATCAGCATTCATCCGGCCGACCGCTTCAGTTATTCCGAAACATTTCAACGCGACTGGCGCGCCGCTTCCTGACAACCCGTCAATGCATGGGGAAGGGCGCCCGCGCAAAGGGGCTCCCATGCAAGCAGCATCGACGTATCTTTTCGTTCCGGGTGATCGTCCGGATCGCTTCGACAAGGCGCTCGCCACCGACGCCGCCTTTGTGATCCTCGACCTCGAGGACGCGGTGTCTCCCGAGAACAAACCCACGGCGCGCGACGCCTTGTTCACATGGCTGGCGCAGCACGGAGAGGATCCGCGTGTGCTGGTGCGCATCAACGGCGTGCATACGCCCTGGCACACCGACGATATGCGCCTGGTCGAAATGCCGGGTGTCGCCGGAATCATGTTGCCAAAGACGGAGCGTGCCGACGAGATGCGGGCGTTGCGCGCCTGCTTGCGCGAGGCACAGACGTTATATGCGCTGATCGAGACGGTCGATGCGGTGGTGCGTCTGCGCGAGATCGCAGGCGCGCCGGGGGTGACACGCCTGGCCTTCGGTACGGTCGACTTCTGTGCGGATGCGGGTATCGGCGACGACGGCGCCGCGCTCGATGCGATTCGCACGCAGTTCGTGATCGAGTCCCGCTACGCACGGTTGCCGGCGCCCATCGACGGGGTCACCGTCGCGATCGGTGACGACGAGGCACTGCGGGCCGACGTGCGCCATTCGCGCACGTTCGGATTCGGGGCAAAGCTTTGCATTCACCCGAAGCAGATCGCGATTGTACGCGACGGCTATCTACCGACACGGCAGGAAGCCGATTGGGCGATGCGGGTGCTCGATGCGGTTGCCACGGCGGGCGCAGGCGCGATCGCCGTGGACGGCAAGCTCGTCGACCGGCCTGTCGTGGAACGGGCCAGGGCGATCATGGGGCAGTTGAGCTAGCGGTTGGCACCAAATGCAATTCATTAACCAGAATGGTTTACGCCGAAGAGACAGAGGCCCCGCGTGTCGGCGGGGGCCTCTTGGCTAGCGCTTCGTCACGCCTCATCCTTCAACGCCTGCGGTGCCTGACGCAGCACGCGGCGGGCGAACATCGCGAAGCTCGCCTTCACGATGCTCGGCTGCAACAGGAAGTCGTGTGACTCCTTCGCCAGCACCGGGTTGAGTTCCGTCACCGGCCCCATCGTTTGCGCCATGATCTGGTTGCGCGCCGCCCGCTCGATCAGCATCGACAGATACGCCGTCTCCTCCACCGACGACGTCGCGGCCAGGAACCCGTGGTGTGCCAGCAGGATCGATCGGCACTTGCCCAACGCTGAGGAAATGATCTCGCCCTCGTCATCCGCAATCGGCAACCCCGGCCACTCCTTCAGGAACGCACAGTCGTCGAAGAACGGCGTCGCATCCATATGCGCCACGCGCAACGGCTGCCCCGTCATCGACAACGTCGACACGTACGGCGGATGCGTATGCACAATGCTCTGCACATCCGGCCGGCGACGGTACACCCACAGGTGAAAACGCACCGCCGGATTCGGCATTCCCACCCCCTCAAGCACCCGCAGCGAATCGTCCATGCGAATCACGTGGCGCGGCTCGACTTCGTCGAACGCCACCGCCAGCGGCGTCGTCAGGAACGTACCGTCGGCACACCGCACCGTGATCTGTCCCGCCAGCGTCTCCGAGTGATTCTCCATCGCAAGCATCCGGCACGTCAGCACGACCTTTTCCTTCTCGGTCCAGTCCCCCAGGTCCAGACGCGACGCCATCTCCGTCACTGCACGATCGGTTACCGCCTGTTTGGCTTCATCCAGCATCCCATCTCTCCTTCGTCAGCAATTACTGCAAACTCTCGTCAGGCATTGCATGTCGCTCATGCCGCTCATGCCGCTCATGCCGCTCATGCCGCTCATGCCGCTCATGCCGCCTTCGCCGCCGGCAGCCCCGGCATCGACACGTAGCCCGGCAGCGCCGCAATCCGGTCGATCCACGCCATCACATGCGGAAACTCGTCCAGCGGCAACTTACCCTCGCGCGCCATCGCCACGTACGGCAGGCACGCCAGATCGGCAATCGTCGGGCGCGCCGCCGCCAGCCACGGCTGCTGTGCCAGCCTGGTATCGAGCACGCCCAACACACGCAGGCCTTTCGCCGTCACGGCCGCAATGTCGACCTTCTCGCCAAGCAGGTAATACAGTCGCGCCGGCTGCAGGCTGTTGCCAATCTCGTTCGCGGCAAACGACAGCCACTGCACCACGCGACCACGCTCCTCTGCCGAATCGCCCAGCCACGCCGGGTCGTGCTTCCACGCGAGATACGTCAGGATCGCCTGGCTGTCGCACGCGATATGGCCGTCGTCGTCGATTGCAGGAATCTCGCGCAGCGGATTGATCTCGCCGTACCACGGCGCGTGATGCGCCTCGTTCGGCACGTCGACAAACTCGCTCTGCCACGTCAGGCCAAGCATCGACATCAGCAGGCGCACCTTGTGGCAATTGCCGGACAGTGGATGGTCGTAAAGGGTGATCATGAATAAGGTCCGATTGAAGGCGCGTCAGCGCGCGCCAGGGAACATAAGCGCCATCACTTGCGCGGTGCGGGGTCCGACGGGGACGGTTTCATCTTCCACGCACTGAACGCGCCGATCAGGCCGAGCACGCTGAGATAGATGCCCACCGACCCGATGCCGCCCATGCGTGCCACCAGCGTGGCCGCAATCAGCGGGGCAAGGCCGCCACCGAGGGCTGCGGCCACCTGGATGCCGATCGAAATGCCCGAATACCGCAGCTCGGCCGGGAACTGCGCCGCATACAGGCTCGACTGCGGCCCGAAGATGATCGCGTAGTTCAACGCCAGCGTCAGCACGACCGCGAACGTGTACAGCGGCAGCGACCCGGTACCCATCACGTGGAACAGCGGGATCGCCGTCACGGCCAGCAACAGCGTGCCGAAGATGTACAGCCGGCGTGCGCCGATACGGTCGCCCAGCCAGCCGAACAGCGGAATCGTGAAGACCTGGCACAGCGAGCCGATCAGCACCGCGTTCAAGGCATCGCCGCGCGTAAAGCCGAGTCGTGCCGTGGCATACGAAATCGAAAACACGATGATCGTGTACACCAGCGTGACTTCGGCCAGCTTGCCGCCGATGGCCTGCAACAGCGGACGCCAGTGCTTGATCAGTACTTCCTTCGCCGGCAACGTGGCGACCTTGCGCCGGGTCTTCACCGCGACGAACTCCGGCGACTCCTCGACCTTCATGCGAATGAACACGCCCACCAGGATCAGCGCCGCGCTCGCCAGGAACGGCACGCGCCAGCCCCATGACAGGAACTGGTCGTTCGGCAGCAGGTTGACCAACGCGAAAGCGCCCGTCGACAGCAGGATGCCGATCGGCGCCCCCGCCTGCGGCAAGCTGCCGTAGAACGACTTGGACCCCGCCGGCGCATGCTCGACGGCCATCAGCACCGCACCGCCCATCTCTCCGCCAAACGAGATGCCCTGGCCGATACGCAACGCCACCAGCAGCACCGCAGCCCAGATGCCGATGTCGGCATAGGTCGGCAGCAGGCCGATCAGCGTGGTGCACACCCCCATCAGCACCAGACTCAGGATCAGGATCGACTTGCGCCCGATGCGGTCGCCGAAGTGACCGAACAGAATGCCGCCGATCGGGCGCGCGAACAGGCCCGAGGCAAACGCGCCGAACGCGGCCAGTGTGCCCGTCGACGGATCCAGGCTTGGGAAGAACAGCTTGTTGAACACCAACGCCGCGGCCGTGCCGTAGGCGAGGAAATCGAAGGCCTCGATCGCCGTGCCCGCCATCGACGCCGCCGCCACGCGGAACATGCGCCGATCGGATGGGGCACCGCTTTGCGTCATCGTCGACGCCTCGTGCTGGGTCGTGTCCATGTGAGTTTCGTCCTGTCGTACGCGTCGCCGCGCTGTATTGTTGTCCGGTTTCGTCCATAAGACAACTGCGTTGTCCTATGGCACCCAGTCTATTCGTTTAGAATGCGTTATGCCCCCCTGTCAAAATAGGTGTTTACGAGTAATTACAAGCCGTTGCGGACGCTGCTGGGGCAGGGCGACGGCACCAAGCGAGAGACAACTTTTGTCCACAGAAAGACGGCACACTCCGGCGCGCAAGGGCGCTCGGGCGACGGCAGAAACGCAGGGCGGGGCGACGGACGCTGCCACGCAGCATCCGGGCGAACTGGTGCGGGCCATCCGTCAGCGACGCGGTCTCACGCTCGACGAGCTGGCCACGCTGGCCGGCATGAGCAAAGGCCATCTCTCACGCTTCGAGCGGGGCGAGAAGACGGTGTCGCTGGCAGGCTTGATGCGCGTGGCGCAGGCGCTCGACACGTCCGCCGCGTCGCTGCTTGGCGAGCAGGTCGACCGCAGCGTCCTGCACATGGTGCGCGCGGGGGATCGCCATTTCCGCAAGGACACGGGCGGCGAGTACGAGTACGCGCCGCTCAGCCGTGCCAACGGCGGCGAAGGTCCGACCGCGATGCTGCTGCGCCTGTCGGCCGACGCGAACGTGAAGGAAGCCGCGTTCCACTCGGGAGATGAAGTGTTCTACGTGCTGTCAGGGGCGATCGAGATCGAGCTGGCGGATCAGTCGCTGATCCTGCGCGAAGGCGATTTCGCGCAGTTCCCCGGGCTGGTCAAGCACCGCATTCGCAGCGTGGGAAGCGACGCCGAAGTGCTGATCGTGGTGACCGGAAAGGGGCGGGGCGATCACGAGTGAGGAATGAGGGCGGCGCGTTCGCCGCTTGGCTTGATCGCTTGCTCGATGAAGGCTTCAGGCGTATAGGCGGCGTAGCCATCGAATGGCGCGGCAAAGCCGGCGCTGCATTGCGTCCGCCGACGGAAGCCGACCCTCATGTCCGATTGTGCTTGCATATTCATCATTTAACATAATGTACATTATGCGAATATCGATTGTAGTGGCTAAGTTGTAATGTCCGGTTCCAGCCAAGTTCAAATGTCCGTGTTCGAGCCGTTCGTGTGGTATCCAGATGCCCCGATCATGAATGCGAGGCAACGAATCGATGGCGCGAACCGGAGTCATTAAAGTGAGCAGACCGAGTAACAACCGGCTCACCGCGTCACGTGAGGCCGTCGCTTTGACGATTATTCGTGAGAACTATGCGGACGTTGGACCGACGCTGGCTTGTGAGAAGTTGCGCGAGATTCACGGCCTATGCCTCGCCAAAGAGACCGTACGTAAGTTGATGGTCGCTGGCGGGCTCTGGATGCCCGACCGCCAAAGGTCTACCAGCCACGTAATCGCCGCGCCTGCCTCGGCGAGCTTATTCAAATCGACGGTAGTGATCATCGCTGGTTCGAGGATCGAGCGCCAGCCTGTACGGCATTGGTCTGCGTCGACGACGCAACCAGCCGGATCATGGAAATGCGCTTTGTGCCGTCCGAATCCACGTTTAGCTACTTTGAGGCGACCCGGTCGTAATCAGTACGATGGATGCAGCCAATGCCTTCATCCCTGAATTCATTGCGGACCACAACGTACGGTTCGGCAAGCCACCACGCAATGAACACGACGCGCACCGTCAGTTGCGCGCCGACGAGAACCTGGACCTGATTTTCACCTGGCGCGAGCCGCGTTGCGTATCCAAGAGTCTGACGCTTCAATACGACGAGAAGCTGTATCTCCTGACCGAAACGCCAGAGACGCGCAAACTGGCAAGCCTGTACATCGAGGTCTACCAATACCCGGACGGTACGATCGAACTCCGGGCAAATGGCGCTGCCCTTCCCTACACCATCTACGATCGCCTATCGCAGGTCGATCAGGGAGCGATCGTGGACAACAAGCGTCTTGGGTACGTACTCCAGCTTGCACAGTGCGTTCAGGAGAAGCGGGACAACCGTCGGTCCCAGTCGCTGCCGTCAGCATCAGTTGAGGACGCGCCGCGCAAGCGAGGCCGGCCGCCCGGCAAAAAATCGCAAAGATCCTTGGGACAGGATGACGTACTTGAGGCATTGCAACGCCTGCAAAAACGCGAATGGCCGTTAGACGGGACAGCAAGACAATAGCCAGCTTTCTGCGCTTTCTATTCAAAAGCCTCGGGGTGGTCTGTTATCCACTTATGCAGCGCGTGTATTTCCCGCGAGGGTTGAACGCCCAGATATCGAGCGTTGAAAACACATTCTTCGGCAAGACCTCCAAGCTCATGTGCCGGTGGACAACGCTTGCTCAATTTTTAATATTTTTGCAGTGCTCTTTGAGCCAAATCCCATTGCTGGCAGTGGTGAATCCGCGATATTAATACGACTTTTCTTAACGCGCTGTTTTTTGGGCCTTCACTCGGCGAGGCAAGCACTAAGGCGATTCCGGTTCACCTGTGGCTCACGGACGATGGCGGCACCCCGATCAAAGGCTCTTCGACCGTGACGGATAGAGAGAACAGTATCGAGGTCATCAGTTTCAGTCACGGCCTGAACTTGCCGATTGATCGCCACAGCGGACAGATTACGGGCACGCGTCAACACTCGTCGATGATGATTGAGAAGGAGTTCGATGCATCGTCCCCGTATCTCTATCAAGCGGTCTCGAAGGGTAAAATTTTGCAAGCAGCCGACCTGCACTGGTATCGCATCAACAGTGCCGGGCGGGAGGAAGTGTTCTTCAAAATGTCGCTGAAAGGCATCAAGATTGGTGCTGTTAATCCAAGCATGGCAAATATAAAGCTCGCCGGGGACTTCAGCCTGAATCCCACCGAGTCCGTGAGCCTGATGTATGACTCCATCACCTGGTGCTATGTGGATGGCAACATCGAGCATACCGACTTATGGGACGACCGCTAGAGCGGCGCTGAGGATTATCTATGGCGCTCTTCGGCACATTCACTGTCAACAATCAGTTCTTCTCGCCCCTGACGATCTTCGGAGTTGGCACTTTTCAGGCCTACTCGGGCGACCAAGGCTATCGGAACCGTGGCGGTTGCACTGCCGTCCCAAACAAGGGGCCCATACCTGCGGGTCGCTACTGGATCGTTGAGCGACCCGAGGGTGGGCTCAGATCCAAGATGCAAGCCGGGATATGGGATTTCTATCACTCGCTCAACGGAACGCCAACCCATCGGGACGAATGGTTTGGATTATCCAAAGACGACGGGCAAATCGATGACACCGTGCAAGTGAACGGGGTGGCGCGAGGGAATTTTCGACTCCATCCATCCGGCGGCTCGGGCGTGTCGTTTGGCTGTATTACCCTGCAAAGTTACACTGACTTCGCAGCCATACGGCGGGCTTTACTGAACACGATCCGGATGCCTATTGGGAACACCGGACTTACGGCGTATGGCTTTATTGAGGTCACGACCTATGGGAACACTTGCCCGTAGAGCGGCCAAGACGGGGCTGTTCGTCGTCGTGGCGACGGTGTCGCTTTTTTACGTAAGGACCTATCCGCAGCCAATGCCATTGAGCCAACTGGATGTATGGTGGGCTATCGCTGACTGGCTAGCGGTCGGCCACCCAGATAACGTGATTGTTCCCGTGATGCTTACGGCCAAGCTCGTGGTGACCGTGGTTGTGTACGTGGCTCTCATTCGGCTTATCCGAATGTGCCGCCAGCGATTCCAGCATGACGACCCGCGCGCAGAATGACACCTTAACGACCCGCAGAATACCCTCAGGTCGTTATTCTAGAGCTCGTTAAGGATCTTCGCAAAGTGACGGGACTCAGTGCGCCATGACCAAAATGGAAGTTAAACGCGCGATGTTGCTGGCGGGCATCTGTGCACTGGGTGGCGTGGCGTGCCTCTACGTCGGATATGTGAAGACCTACCTCGACCACGAGGAGCAAACAACGTTCTTCTTCAAGAAGTCCCCGACGTTTCAGATCGAGTTCTACGACCCGTTCGCCAATGAGGGGGATGATGCGCCAATCGACAAGCTGTCACCGCGTGCCCGGTCTGAGTTCGCCAAGTATTGCAAGAATCGGTTTGGCTGGTCCGACGACACAACGCCTGCTCTCAGTGCGTGTAAAGCACAAATCCCCAACTATATGTGAGTGACGGCATTACATTAAAGAATGAGGCGACCTTCGATGCAGGTCACGGCGTCGCCGCCGATCCAAACTTTGTCGCCGACCTGCGTGACCTCGATGCAGCCGGCACGCCCCATGGTCAGGCCCTGGCTCACGCGGTATCGCGCAGGCGCCAATCCGGCCCCGAGCAGCCACTGGGCGATGCCCGCGTTCAGGCTGCCGGTCGCCGGATCCTCCGGCATTCCGTCGCCGGCGATGAAGGCCCGTACCTCGAACTGTGCGTCGCTGTCGTCGCGCTGCGGATCGCAAGGCGCAATCACGCCGACGGCCAGTCCGAGCAGCGCCTGATAGTCGGGTTTCAAATTCAGCACCTGCTGACGATTGGCCAGCATCACGGCCAGCCAGCCCGCGCCGTTGTCGACCCATTGGGCGGCGATGATCGCCCCCGGAGCCAGCCCCAGTCCCTGACGCACGCGCTCCAGAAGCTCGGGCGCCAGTGGTCCGCTACGCAGCAATGGCGGCGCCAGGAACGCCAGTTGCCGCCCCTCACGGCGGATGCGCACCAGCCCCACCGCGCATTCCTGAACAATCTCCTCGCCTTTGGGCTCGCCACCCGACTCGAGCCACGCATGGCAACTGCCAAGCGTTGGATGTCCGGCGAACGGCAGCTCCTCCCGGGTGGTGAATATCCGCAGACGGTAATCGGCCCGCGGATCGGTCGGCGCAAGAATGAAAGTGGTCTCGCTAAGGTTCGTCCAGTTGGCAAATGTCGCCATCTGCTGGTCGTTCAGCGCTTCGGCATCGAACACCACTGCCACCGGGTTGCCCTTTAGCGGCACGGAACTGAAAACGTCGACCTGCTTGAATCTCGTTGAACTCATGGAATGCCTGCCTCGTGCCCTCGTAGGATGGCGAGTCTACGCCCAATTCAATCAGCGCTCCTATCCGTCCTATCCGACCAGGCAACAAGCGCGAAACGGCGAAACACCGTTCGCTTGCCCCGATCCAAAATCAAAGCGAACACGGCAACCGCCAGGATCAAGGCGCCGACGAGCGCTACTGGAACCGCATCCATCAGCGTCCCGGTCACTGCCAACGCACACACCAAAACCACATCGACGATGCTGACCCACGCCATGAGCTTGCCCGGCGCCACGGCCCACATGGGACCGTCGCTGCGCAAAACGTAAGTGTTGGCCTGTGTCGTAAAGACAAGCAGCAGGAAAACCAGCGTTTGTCTCTGTGGCTCGCTCAACCCCAAGAGCGAGCGCGCACCGAAATATAGCGACAACGTGAAAACGAGCGAAACCGCGCCGAGCACGGCAGCAGCCCCCATGAGCTGCCCGACGCGCCAGCGTTGAGGCATCGCCGCCGGCTCGGCGCGATCGGCGGCAATACTCATCGTGACGAAATCGTTCGCGAACAACAACAGCACGAGCAACTTCGGGGAAATGGCAAATCCATCGGTCAGCCAAAGCCCTAATGTGAGGAAAACCACGATCTCCAACGTCTTCACGACCTTGTTCAACACATACGTGAGCATGCGCCGGTGGACCTCTCGCCCCACACGGACCACCGTCAGCACCCCACCCAGGCCAGCATCGGTCAAGACGACGCCCGCCGCAGCCTTGGCTACGTCGGTGGCGCTTGCCACGGCAATGCCAAGCTCCGCCTGCCTGAGCGCCGGCGCGTCATTGACGCCGTCCCCGGTCATCCCCGTGACATGCCCTGCCCGCTGCAGCGCGACGACAATAGCGTGCTTTTCCTCAGGCAGGACCCGGGCGAAGATGTCGCACTGCTCCGGCTTGTCAAGATCGTTGCCGCTGGGCACGCAGATCCGCACTCCCAGCCCGAGTCGGGCTCCCATCGCCCGCGCGGTTTCGAGTGCGTCGCCAGTCGCCATGCAAACACGCACGCCCAGCCGCCGGAGTGCTGCGATGAGCTCCGCCGCATCGTCGCGCGGAGGGTCCGAGAGCCCGATCAGGCCGATCGGCCGAATTGCCCCTGCCGGCCCCGCGGCCACGGCCAGGACTCGGGCGCCGCCACCGGCCACTTCCCTTCCCCGCGCCTGCGCCATCTGAAGTTGCGCCGCATCGGCTTCGCAATGCTCGAATACCGCGCGGGCCGCTCCCTTGAGCGCGTGCCATGGACGCCCCTCCACCTCATAAATGCCTTCGCTGAATCGAGTCGACGGATCAAACGGCCGAAAGTCCGTACGCACAGGCAAGCTGTCCGTCTGTTCACTTCCGCGATAAGCCGCAAGAATTGCCAGATCCAGCGGATCTTGCGACGCATCGTCACTGGCCATAGCGGCAGTGCGAAGCACCGTCTGCTCGTCCACATCCGCCAACGTCCTGACCTCGGAAACGCCAAGCGCATTCTTCGTGAGCGTGCCGGTCTTGTCCGAAAGGAGCGTGTCCATTGCCGCGGCCTCCTCCACCGCAGGCAACCGCGTGACCAGCACGCCCTGCTTCGAAAGTTGTGTGCTCGCCATGGCAGTGGCCAACGTATAGGTCGCCGGCAACGCAACAGGAACCGAAGCGACGAGCAGCAGCAGCGCGAACACCACGGTGTCGCCCGGCGCAAGACCGTGCGCGACTGCGTGAAGCGTGACCAGCACCACGAGCACGAAGTCGAAGGCCACCAGCCACTTCACGATGGCGAGAATGGTGCGCTGCATGTGGCTGGGCGCGTTGGATGTGCGCACGAGCTCTGCGGTCCGGCCAAAGCGGGTGCGCGACCCGGTGGATATCACTTCGCCGCTCGCTTCTCCCTGATGCACGATCGATCCGGTATAGGCGGGCTGCCCCGGGCCCGCGTCGACGGGGAGTGACTCACCGGTCAGCGCTGACTGGTCCAGCGTCACGGCGCCGGCGAAAAGCACGAGGTCCGCGGGGACGATATCGCCGGCTCGCAGATGCACCACGTCTCCCGGCACCAACTGTTGCGCGGAAATACGCCCCCATCGGGCGTCGCGCAACACGCGAGCGCTGACCTGAAGCTGCCTGCGCAACAAAGCCAGCGCGTCTTGCGCGCGACGCTCCTGCAGGAAAGCGGCCAACGCATTGAACACGAGCAGAAGCAGAATGATCAGCGCTTCCTGATCTCGGCGCAGCAACACCTGCAGGACGATCACCCCTTCGAGCATCCACGGTACCGGCCCCCAGAACTTTCCCAACAGTTGGCGCCATCCCGGTGTGCCAACCTCTTGAACTGCATTGACGCCATACGATTGCAGCCGGGATTGCGCCTGCGCGGAGGTGAGCCCCGTCAAGCGGTCGGTGGGCGGCAACGTTGCCGCGACTTGCACAGGTGGTTCAGCCGTGATCGTCATCGTCGGGCGGGATCCATTGTCCAGGGCCGTAAACGCCAGTGATGTCGGCTTGAGCAAACGTTTCCGGCCTTGCGCAAGCATACTCCGCGGCAAGGCGAGAGCGCTCGTCCTGCGTCGTCGCCAGCCCCCCGATACCGACCCCGGCCGCTATTGCGATCCCGCCAAGCCTCGGGCCGCCACAATGCCGTGTGCCTGCGGTTCGCCCCGCTAAGGATTTGCTAAGGCTTCACGCCTACGATCGAATCGAAGGTTCTGCGATGGCATCGATATTCGCGCCTTCCTTTTGATCGTCAACGTTAGGAGCTCAATCATGAAGATGTCTTATGTTGCCGCCCTGCTCGCCCTGCTGGGATCGTTCGGCGCCGTTCAGGCAAACGCCCAGGCGGCGTCCCTCCCATCGTCGATGCAATCAACGATGTCCCTCCCCGCCACCACCGATTCGCTGACGCCGCTGACCCGGGCGCAGGTGTACGGACAGCTTGTGCGCGCGCAACGACATGGCGCGCTTCAACAAGGCGACACCGTCTATCCGAGGACCGCGACGAGCCATCGGTCGAACGCCAACCTCACACGAGCCTCTGTAGAACAAAGCCTGCGCCGCGCCGAACGGCAAGGCTTGCTGACCGAGCCCCGTAACGCGTACCCTGTTCTCCACGTCGCCCCTCGTACAAGCCTGGCCCGGACGGCAAAGATTCAGGTCGCCGGCGAGTCGTCGATCCAGCATCTTTATGAAAATCCGTAATCCCCTGGCAGGACCGGGCCGCCCGCCTCGGGCAACCCGGGACCACCGATGCGGGCATGCTAAGTCTTTGCTAAGCGTCGTGCCTCACAATGTGCCCGTGTGAGGCACGACGTTCCGCAAGGGGATGCCGATCAGGCCCACCGCCGGCAATGCGCTCCGACGAAAGCGCATTGCCATGCCACCTCAGAGACCAGGACATGCGAATTTTGCTCGTCGAAGACGATCCGATGATTGGCCGCGTCGTGCGCGACTCGCTCAGAGATGCGTCGTTCGCGGTCGATTGGGTCAACGACGGACAGGCGGCCCTCGCCGCCGCCGAGTGTCAGCATTACGATCTGGTATTGCTCGATCTTGGCCTGCCTCGCAAGGATGGCCACACCGTTCTGCAAGACCTCAGAGCCAAGGGGCGACGGGTTCCGGTCATCATCGTTACCGCCCGTGACGCATTGCCGGAACGACTCAAGGGCCTGGACGCCGGCGCTGACGACTACATCCTGAAGCCGTTCGAAATGGCGGAATTGCTCGCACGCATTCGCGCGGTGATGCGTCGCCAGTCCGGACAGGCGTTGCCCGTCATGACGAACGGCGTCGTCACCCTTGATCCGGTAACGCGGGAGGCGCGAACAACCGCATCGGCCGCAGTCCAACTGTCCAATCGGGAGTTCGCATTGCTCGAGGCGCTGCTCACTCGCCCCGGCGCGATCCTGTCGCGCAGCGACCTCGAAGACCGGATTTATGGATGGGGCGAGGAAGTCGAGAGCAACGCGATCGAATTCCTCATCCATTCGCTTCGCAAGAAACTCGGTACTGACACGATCCGGAATGTGAGAGGCGCGGGATGGATGGTCACAAAGCGCGACTGAGCGACTCGCTTCGACTTCGCCTGAGCCTATGGCTCTCGGTCGCCATCCTGGTGTTTGCCGTCATTGCCGGCGTGATCTCGTTTGGCGCTGCCTTCGACGAAGCCCATGAACTCCAGGACGACATCCTGCGGCAGGTCGCCGCGCTCGTCGACAATAACCACCTCCCAACGAGCGAGTTTCAGGACATCCAGGCGCCGCAGGCAAACAGTGACGACGCACGCGTCGTTGTCCAGCGCCTCGGGGTCTCCCCGCCGCCCGGCAGCGGTCCAACCGATGGCGACGACAAGCTGCCACTGCCGTTGACGCTGTCGATTCCGGATGGGCTCGCGACCGTGAAGGTCGGCGGAGAACCTTACCGTGTGCTCGCCAAGACACTGAAATCCGGTGAGCGCATCGCCGTCGCGCAGGAAACCGATGTCCGGGACCAAATCGCACGCACCAGCGCCATTCGCACCGTCATGCCGCTGATTGCCTTCGTCCCGGTGTTGCTGCTCGTTGTCGGCTGGCTTGTTCGGCGAATATTCCGCCCAGTGGCGAGCCTCTCCCGCGAGATCGACCAGCGCCAGTACAGCGAGCTGCATGCCGTTCCGACGGAACATCTGCCCAGCGAAATTCGACCGTTCCTCCACGCGATCAACAATCTCCTGGCGCGCGTAGCCACGTCGGTCGATGCCCAGCACCGCTTCGTCGCCGACGCGGCCCACGAGCTTCGCACACCGCTCACGGCGCTTTCCCTGCAAGCCGAGCGGCTCGCCGAAGCGCCGATGTCCGAGTCCGCAAGCGAACGGCTGGTGGAATTGCGGCAGGGCATCGAGCGAAATCGATATCTGCTGGATCATCTGCTTGCGCTCTCCGGTGTGCAGGCAACCCAGCAAGACGCCAAAGCCCGCACCGACTCCGCCCTCAAGGTTTTCCGTCGCACGCTCGAAACGCTGCACCCGCTTGCCGAAGCCAAACAGATCGACATCGGCATCGAAGCGCAGGAGGACGCCGCCCTGCCGGTGAGCGAGACGGACCTGGAGGTGCTGATGAAGAATCTTGTCGACAATGCGATTCGCTACACGCCGTCCGGTGGGCGCGTCGACCTCATGCTCGAGTCGGATCCCCGTCAGGTCGTGCTTCGGGTCAGGGACACCGGACCCGGCATTGCCCCGGAAGAACGTGAGCGTGTGTTCGACCCGTTCTATCGCGTCCTTGGAACCCAGACCACGGGCTCGGGCCTTGGGTTGGCGATTGCGAAGGCCGTCGCCGACAAATCCGGGGCGCGGATTCATCTCTCCTATATCAACGAAAGCACGTCCGACGAAAGCGCCCGCTACGGCTTGGACGTGAGCGTCATCTTCCCGCCAATGTCCGTCGACCACATCAAGGGATAATGCACTGGCACGTCTGTCAGCCGCGACAGGAAAACGTCTACACTGGGAATCCGGTGACGTACGGGAAACACGCGCCTTGTCGTCCCGCGGACGCACGGGCGCTCAAGAAAACGACGCATATGACGCGCACGGCGGCCAGCCACGGAGAGTCCTCTCATGAAACGCCATTTGTACGCCGCTGCTGCGGCATCCCGGTTTCTTCTGCTGGGCGCCCTCGCGCTTGCACCGTCGGCGCGCGCCAACGACACTCCGCGCCAGATGGATGTGTCGCGACGCGGCGCCGATGTCATGCCGTTCTCCCTTGCGGCGACGACCCACGTCTTTTCGAAAACTGCCGACGGCGGCATTCAGCAGGTCGTGACCAGGACGCACGATCCGAAGCAGGTCGCTCTGATTCGCGAGCACCTGTCGGCCATCGCCCGGCGTTTCTCCGCCGGCGATTACGAAGCGCCCGGTCAGATCCATGGCGCGGACATGCCCGGTCTGGCTGCGCTTCGCGCCGCGAAGCCAGGGGAACTTGACATTCACTATCGAGATTTGCCCAACGGCGGCGAAATTGCCTACCGGTCGAAGCGGGGGCGCCTGGTCGCTGCACTGCATCAGTGGTTCGACGCCCAGCTATCGGACCATGGCCACGACGCAACCGACAAACCGGATGCCGGCATGACGCACCATCACTCGATGGAAATGCCGGCGAAATAGTCGAAGGTCCCTGGCTTGGCGCCAACCTCCCCTCGCCTTGCGCGCTCGCCTCGACCAACAAGTGGCGATGCGCCGTGCCGGGGGCGTTGATCCACGTCAACGCACGATGCCGAGTGTGACCTACGCTTGCGTATCATGCGCTGCGCATGGACAGGAGGTCGCCCGTGAGCCCCAACGTTCTGATTTCGCCGGCAGCATTGTCCGCCATGCTGAACACGGAGGCCGCCGTCGTCGTCGACACGCGCGACGCGGCCAATTACGCCGAAGCCCACATCCCGGGGGCCGTCAATATTCACGAGATCTTTACCTATCTTGCGACCTCGACGCCCGAGGGCCTGAATGCGCTTCACGACACGTTTGCCAACGCCTTCGGCAACGCCGGGCTGTCCGGCAAGGAAACCGCCGTGATCTACGAGCAATCGATGGAAACGGGGTTCGGGCAGTCCTGTCGGGGTTATGTCCTGCTGCGCTTTCTCGGCTACCCGCGCGACAAGATCAAGGTACTCCACGGCGGCTTTGCGGCGTGGCGCGCGGCCGGGCTGCCCAGCTCGACCGAGGTTCCGCATCCGACGCCCGTGACGTTTCCGCAGAACGCCGGCGCGCGCGACATTCTCGTCGATCTCGACGCAATGAAGATCGCCGTCGCCGATAAACGCATCGTGAAACTCGATGTGCGTGACGTGGACGAATGGATCGCCGAGAGTTCATCGCCGTACGGCAAGGACTTCTGCCCGCGCAAAGGGCGAATTCCCGGTTCGGTCTGGATCGAATGGTATCGAATGATGAAACCGACCCCGACGGGCAAGATGTTCAAATCGCCCGGCGAAATTCTCGCCGAATGCGCCACGGTCGGCATTTCCCGGGATACGCCCGTCATCGTGTTCTGCTTCAAGGGCGCACGCGCATCCAACACGTTCGTCGCGCTCGAAGAGGCCGGGATCAGGAATGTGCGGTTGTACTTCGGCTCCTGGAACGAGTGGTCCCGCGACCCGTCGCTGCCGATCGAAGAAGGACTTCCCTACTCGGTGTGAGGGGCGTATCCCCTGCCCCCGGGACAGGAGGACACGCCGCTGCGGTCATTTGACCGACCGGATGAATCCGGTGTGGCGGTTCACCTCGTAACGCTGCACGAGCACGTCTTTCTCTGCTGTGACCACATCGGCGGTGATCGTATCGGCATCGCGCTCCGCGACCTTTCCCAGCTTCAGGCGTGCATTGCCGGACCGTTTGAGCCACTGATCCATGTTGCTACGCACCTGGTCCACGCTCAGGTTCAGGTTTTCGCGCTGGGGCGCGCCATCCGGCCCCGCACAGGGACCGCATCCGCCAGACCAGTCCATCATGCCGGGCCCCATCATCCGACCGGCGTACCCGTCGCGCATCATCCCTGGGCCATAGCCCTGAGCGCAGCCCCAGCCGCCGCCCGACGGCTGCGCCATGGCCGGTGCCGCCGCGACCGCCAGGGCGCCCAGGGCCACCCGAAGGGCGACGAACAATCCTCGCTGTTTCATTTCTCTTTGCATGGCAATCCTCTCCTCTGCGATGAAGACGGGGGCATCGGCACCCACCGCGCGCACCGATCATGGGCACGTGTATCAACGCTAGTCGCGCTGAACACGCTCGACTTGAGGCACGTCAAGAGAATCGCGCCGAACACACGCCGGCGCTCGCCGTGCGCGCGGCAATCCGTCCGCCATTGACATCCATCAACACACGTCCGGCCGGCGATGTCCATTCTTGAATTATTGATTCGTCTGGAGAATTGTCATGTTCCGGGAAGCTCGCCACCTGACGCGCCTGCTCGCGCTAGCGCTCCTCGCCTGCTGTTTCACGTCGCTGACGGCAAGGGCGGCGCCAGGCCAGCCCGTTCAGGCGGGCGACGAGGTCAGCTACATCACCGGCGGCATCGGCGAAGACGAGGTGCGCGAATTCCGTGAAGCCGCGCCGAAATACAACCTTCGCATGACGTTTTCCTCGAAAACGGGAAGCTATCTTTCCGACGTCGACGTCACCATCACGACGCTAACGGGACACCAGATGCTGGCCGTGCGAACCGAGGGCCCGTTCCTTTTCGTTCGCATTCCGGCGGGCGGCTACCGCATCGTGGCGCAAACAGCGCGCAACTCGGAAGTGCGGAAGGTGAGAGTGCCGACACGCGGCAACCTCGATCTGCACTTCGCATGGGACGATCCCGACTACTTCGGGAATATGTATCTCTGCAAGGGCTGCCCGAAACCGCGCCGCTGATCGGCAAACGCCCTCCCCCCGACATCCGGCGGTCCCGTGTTCGGAACGCGCGAATCGTTGGCGCCCCCGCCTCCCGAACCGGCAGTTGGCATCGAATGCCCGCAACTGCCTTGTGCCGACGCCGATCGAGGACTCTCGGCGCTTCAGGTGACGCAACAACGCGCCCGCCATGGAAGCAACGTGGTGGACGCCCGAAGCCGCGGCGACTGGCGCTTCGTACTGGCCGACGTCCTTCGCGAGCCCATGTTCCTGCTGTTGCTCGCGGCCAGCGGCGTCTACTTCGCCCTGGGTGACCGTACTGAAGCGCTGACACTATGTGCGTTCGTGCTCGGCGTGGTGAGCCTGACGGTCTATCAGTCCCGCAGGGCCGGCCAGGTCCTCGATTCCCTGCGGGAGCTGTCCGCGCCGCGCGCCGAGGTGCTGCGTGACGGCGAGCGGCGATGGGTGCCCGCCACGGAACTGGTCCCGGGCGATATCGCCTTCGTGGACGAGGGCAACCGCATACCGGCCGACGGCATCGTGATCGAAGCCCACGAACTCAGCGTGGACGAAGCGCTGCTCACCGGAGAATCCACCCCGATCGACAAGCGTGGCGGTGGCCCGCCTGACGGCGCCGATGCGTCACCAGACCGCCTGCTGTTCCTCGGGTCCATGGTCGTGCGGGGGCAAGGTCGCATGCGCGTGATCGCCACCGGGTCCGATACCGCCCTCGGTCGCATTGGCAAGTCTCTGGGCGACATCTCGGAGGCGCCATCGCCCCTGCAGCGCCAGGCAAAGTCGTTCGTGAACGGATTTGCCCTCATCGCGCTGGTACTGGTCGTGGCGCTGAGCGTCATCTATCGGTGGCGTTTCGAGCAATGGTTGCCCGGGTTGCTCGCCGGCATCACGCTGGCGATGGGCATACTGCCGGAGGAAATTCCTGTCATCTTCGCCGTATTCTTCGCGCTCGGCGCCCGACGCATCGCCAGGGAGGGCGTGCTGACCCGGCGGATGAACGCCATCGAGACGCTGGGACAGACCAGCGTGCTATGCGTGGACAAGACCGGAACACTCACGCAAAACCGGATGTCGGTCAGTGCGTTGGCGGTCGGCGACCGGTTGCTCGACATCGGCCCGGACACGCCCCACATCGACGAACCCTTTCACGAGCTCATCGAATACCTCGTGCTCGCCAGCGAGATCGACCCCGTCGATCCGATGGAGCGCGCCTTTCACGCCATGGGCCGCTCGGCGCTCGCCGGCACGGGGCGCCTGCACACGGATTGGTCGCTGGTGCATGAATACGCGTTGACGCCTGAACTGCCCGCCATGTCGCATGCGTGGCGCATGCAGACGGACAGCGCGCATCACGCCATTGCGTGCAAAGGCGCGCCGGAGGCGGTTTGCGCCCTATGCCGGATGAGCGCGACACAGGCCGCGCAAGTCCTCGAGCGGGCGCGCCACATGGCCACGCGAGGTCTGCGCGTGCTGGGTGTCGCAAAATCGGAATACCTGCCCGGCGAATGGCCCGCGCACCAGCACGGCTTCGCGTTCGCGTTCGTCGGACTCGTGGGCCTGTCCGACCCGGTTCGTCCGGAGGTCGCGGGCGCCATCGCCGAATGCAGGACCGCCGGCATCCGCGTGGTCATGATGACGGGCGATTACGCTACCACGGCGCAGGCCATCGCGTCCGACGTGGGGATCGACAATCGCCATGTCGTCACTGGGCGCGATCTGGCGTCCATGAGCGGTGCGGCGCTGCGCGAGGCGGTGAATGCGTCGGAAATCTTCGCTCGCATCAGCCCCGGCCAAAAGTTGCAACTGGTGAACGCGCTGCGCGAAAACGGCGAAATCGTGGCAATGACGGGCGACGGCGTGAACGATGCCCCCGCCCTCAAGGCCGCGCATATCGGCATCGCCATGGGGCTGCGCGGCGCGGAGGTCGCCCGCGAGGTCGCGGCGTTGGTGCTGTTGCGTGACGATTTCAGCCCGATCGTCGAGGCGATTCGCCTGGGGCGGCGCATTTACGCCAACATCGTGCTCGCGGTCAATTTCACGGTCGCCGTGCATATTCCGATGGTCGCGGCCGCGACCTTGCCGGTCGTCGCCGGTCTGCCGCCGATGCTAGCGCCCGTGCACATCGTTTTCCTGCAGTTGATCATCGATCCCGTCTGTTCGATCGTCTTCGAAAACGAGCCGGGGGCTCGGAACCTGATGCGCGTGCCGCCCCGCCCGGCCCGCTCACGTCTGCTCGACGCACGTGCGCTGGCAAGCAGCGCGCTCGCGGGCACGCTGAGCGCCCTGCTCGTGCTTGCCGCCTATGCAACGCTTCTGAAACTCGACGGCGGGGTCGCCCGCGCACGCACCCTCGCATTCCTGCTCCTCGTTGTCGCCAATGTGGCGCTGATCTTCGTGACGCCCGCGATTTCGGGTCTTGCAACCGCCGAAGACCGACCGCTGGTACGCAACCGATATCTCTGGATCGTGTTGATCTGCACTGCCGTGAGCCTGACGCTCGTGACAAGCGTGCCGTCGCTGGCGAGGATTTTCGGGTTTGTCGCCCTGTCGGGCGGAGGGTGACGTGCACTACCCGCCGCCACATGCGCCCCACCGGCCCCGACAGACGAAACCTGCGACCCGTCGCCCTAGATTCGACGCACTTGCGCCAGATCAAACAATTCCATAAAATTGGAAATATAGAAACAATTATCCTCCGCAAGCCGACATGACATCTCGCATCGCCCCGGATTCGACACTTCCCGCAATCAAGCCGGCGTTTCTCGATACCACCATCGCGGCGAAACTCGGCATGGCGGGCGCCGCGCCACCGCGCATTCTGATGCTGTACGGTTCGCTGCGCGAGCGCTCCTACTCGCGACTGCTGATCGAAGAGGCGGCGCGCCTGCTGCAACGCATGGGTGCGGAAGTTCGCATCTTCGACCCGCGCGGCCTGCCCATGCCCGACGAGGTCCAGGCTGACGCGCATCCCAAGGTGAAAGAACTCCGCGATTTGTCCCTCTGGTCGGAAGGCCACGTGTGGTGCAGCCCCGAGCGGCACGGCACGATTTCCGCCGTCATCAAGAACCAGATCGATCATTTGCCGCTGTCGATGGGCGGTATTCGTCCCACGCAAGGCCGGACACTGGCCGTCATGCAAGTCAGCGGCGGCTCGCAATCGTTCAATTCGGTCAATCAGCTCCGCCAGCTCGGACGATGGATGCGCATGTTCACCATCCCCAACCAGTCGTCGGTCGCGAAGGCGTTCGAGGAATTCGACGAGGCTGGCCGGATGAAGCCGTCCGCCTATTACGACCGCGTTGTCGACGTGATGGAAGAGCTGGTGAAGTTCACCCTCCTACTGCGCGGCAGGAGTGACTATCTGGTCGACCGTTACAGCGAGCGCGTCGAGGCGCAAACACCGCTCGACGTGTCGACGGATCTGTCGGCGATCGCGATCGGCGCACGCGCGACGCCGCCCTCGGACGAAGGAAAATGATGCAACGGATCAGCACTTCCGGGGCGACGACGGTTCGCACAGCCCCGGCACGCCCTGGCAGCAATTCTCGGTCAGAAACGCGATGAGCGTGTTCATTCTGTCGATGGAAGCCGAATAGAAGATAAATCGCCCCTCCTGACGGGAGGCAATGAGACCGGCGTTGGCCAGCTCCTTCAGGTGGAACGAAAGCGTGGCGTTCGGCAGCCCCAGCGCCTCGGCAATGTGACCGACGCTGAGGCCGTCGGGGCCTGCGACGACAAGCAGCCGGAAAACGGCAAGACGGTGGCCCTGCGCCAGGGCGGCGAGGGCTTTGACGGCGTCGGAATCGTTCAAAGTAGCTTTTGGCAAGGATGAGACGGTGTTTTCAATCGCGAGGCGGCGACACGCCCCATGGGTCGTGAAAGGCCTCGCTAAATTTCGATATTTCTGGAATTCTAGTCAAATATGAGTCAAGCGGATACCACCAAACGCAACGTGCTGTTCCTGTGCACGCACAATTCGGCCCGCTCCATCCTGGCCGAAGCCATCCTCAATGAGATCGGCAGCGAACGCTTCGTTGCGTTCAGTGCGGGCAGCCAGCCGTCCGGCAGGCCTAACCCGTACGCCCTCGAGCTACTGGCTTCGCGCGGCATCGACACGTCGGGCTTGCATAGCAAGTCCTGGGACGTGTTCGCGCAACCCGGCGCCCCGGTCATCGATTTCATCTTCACGGTGTGCGACAACGCCGCGGGCGAAGCCTGTCCGATCTGGCCGGGTCATCCGGCCAAGGCCCACTGGGGCGTGCCTGACCCGTCGCAAGCGACGGGTTCGCCCGACGACATCCGCAAAGCATTCGTCCAGGCGTACCTGCAACTGCGCACGCGAATCGAGTTCCTGGTGGACTTGCCGCTGGATAAGCTCGACCCGGCTGCCGCTCATGGCGAACTGCAGCAAATGGGCGACGCGCTTCGCGCCAAGGGGCAATGATGTCAGGATTGCAGCCTTCTCAAGCTCCCGAGGGCGCGCGGCCCGCAGCGATGGGGACGTTCGAGCGATACCTGTCGCTATGGGTCGCGCTGTGCATGGTCGTGGGCGTTGGGATCGGTCATGTCGCGCCGACCCTCGTGGTTCGGCTGTCACACCTGGAAGTCGCGCACGTGAACATCGTGGTCGCCATGTTGATCTGGGCCATGATCGTGCCGATGCTGCTCAAGATCGATTTCGGTTCGCTCGGGCGGGTTGCCGAGCACTGGCGCGGCGTGGCGGTCACGGTGGCAGTCAACTGGCTCGTCAAGCCGTTCTCGATGGCGTTCCTGGCGTGGCTGTTCATCCGCCACCTTTTCGCAACCTGGCTGCCGGCGGATCAATTGGACAGCTACACCGCCGGGCTCGTTCTGCTTGCCGCGGCGCCGTGCACGGCCATGGTTTTCGTCTGGTCGCAACTCTGCAAGGGCGACGCGTACTTTACCCTCTCGCAGGTGGCCCTGAACGACGCCATCATGGTCGTCGCCTTCGCCCCCATCGTGGCGTTGCTGCTCGGCGTCTCGGCAATCGCCGTACCATGGAAGACGCTGATCGTCTCGGTCATCGTGTACATCCTGATTCCCGTCGGCATTGCGCAAGCCCTCCGACGAGGGCTTCTGCGGCGCGGCCAGCAGGCGCTCGATACAGCGGTATCGACTGTCGCGCCGTACTCGATGAGCGCCCTGCTCGCAACGCTCGTCCTGCTTTTTGCCTTTCAGGGAGAAGTCCTGCTCGCCGAGCCGCGTGTCATCGCACTGCTGGCCGTACCGATCGTCGCGCAGGTCATGCTCAACGCCGGACTGGCTTATCTCGTGAACCGCCAGCTCGGCGTCGCCCACTGCGTGGCGGGACCGTCGTGCCTGATCGCGGCGAGCAACTTCTTCGAGCTGGCAGTGGCAACCGCCATCGGCATCTTCGGCTTGCGCTCCGGCGCGGCGCTCGCGACAGTTGTCGGTGTGCTCGTCGAGGTGCCGCTCATGCTGCTCGTCGTGCGCATCGTGAACAGCACGAGGGGATGGTACGAGGCGACGCTGCAGCGCAGGCACTGACGCAGCCACGCGCGCCTGCATGCCAGTACGAAGTGGCGGCGGCGCTCATCGACGCGTCGACGGCAAAAGCGGCGCCACGAACCGGGTGGCGGTGTCCAGATTGAGGCGGGCGAGCGCCCGGAAAGCTTCGGGAATCGCCACCGGCGACTCGCTGCGATGCACACGCCCCCAGAAGTCCTCCGCAGCCCGAAACGCGCGCTCCCACACGACGGGACGCGCGCCAATGGTGCCCACGCTCGGCGTGATCGGCAGCAGGTCCGGATCGACGCCACCGCCCAGCGGGGCGTATCGCATCGGCAGCATGTCGTATGCCGGGGCGACGCGTGTGAAGCGCCCCCGCGCGTCCTGGAGCAACGAAATGTTCTCGAAATGCCGGTCGCCATTGCCGATCAGTTCGCTGAACGCGGCCATGACGTGAATCCTCGCCGCCTCGCTCTCCGAAAGAACGCCCGTCTGTTCGCAACGCGCCGCGAACTGCGACCAGGTATCGCGTCGTCCGAAGCGCTCGTCGTCGATAGCGCCCGCAGACAGCATGCCGATGCGGCCGTAACGGCCGACGCGATCAAAACGCTGCACCTCGAGAAAGACGTAGCGCTCCGACATGAGGATCATCGCCGATGCGGCAGGCACGTCGGCGACCGACAACGACTGCTGCGCAATGTGCTCCAGCAGCAGCAGATCGGCCATGCGTCCACCGCGCCTCGCGAACTTGACGATCACGTGTCCCACGTCCTGCGTGAAGCTCAGGAACTTTGGCTGTTCGCCGCCGGCGCTGGACCCATACGACGCGTCCTTCAGTTGGTTCGCCATGCTCTCGTAATAGGCGAGCTTCTCGTCGTGCGGCACTGGTGGCAATTCGCGAAACTCCATTTCCCGCTGCAGCGACGCGTCGCCGTAGACGAGATTGCCGGGCAGGTTCAGCCCGCGCGAAAACAGATACGCGATACGGTGCTCGTCGCTCCAGTCGCGCAAACTCTCCGGAAATTGCTTGTCCGTGGCCACCGAGCGGGCCACCTGACGTCCCAGGAAGCCGGACGGCGACGCAAAATGCATGTAAGGCGGCAATCCGTCATAGAGGACATTGCCCCGGCCCGACACCTCCAGTGTCGCGCCGCCGCCCAGAAACTCGATCCTCGCAAACGGCTCGATGGCCCCCGATTCGCTGATCTGATATACGGATTGACGCGGACCGAGCCCACCCGGCAACGGCCGCAGCAGCCCATACTTGGGCGTACGATCGCCCGCCACACGAAAGTTGGTGAATAGTTCGGGCGCACTTCTGACCAGGCGAGAAAGCGTTGGCTGGCTGATGGCGAGGACCGACGTGATTTCCGCTGCTGTCCTTATCCCATGCGACAAAAGACGGCGTAGCTCGTCGACTCGCGGCAAAGGATCCGGCATGACTGCCCCTCCCGACGCACTGATGCGTGAATAGTTTGTGAATAGTTCAAGAATAGCACAAACAATCAACCGTCTCGTCGTGTAGCATCAATACATCGCCCTCCCTCCGCCAATACGGCGGCTGCCGCCGATCCGGCCGGCGACTGCCCCGGCGGCCCGTGCTCGTGCGATACCGGAATTCGGTAAACTATCGGTCTTTCCGGGCCGCTTCACCGCCCGCAGCAAATTCAGCCCCCATGTCGAAAACACCCCGTACACCCGCCGCGCCGAACACCCACGAGATCCGCCCCGGCCAGTCCGTCGAGTTGCTCAAGGAACTGCACATCCTGACGCGCGACGGCAAAATGAACCAGGACAGCCGTCGCAAGCTCAAGCAGGTCTACCATCTCTTCCAGTTCATCGAACCGCTGCTCCAGGAGGTCAAGGACGATCGCGGACGCGTCACGCTCGCCGATCACGGTGCCGGCAAGTCTTACCTGGGCTTCATCCTGTACGACCTCTTCTTCAAGGCGCTCGCCGACGACTCGCATATCTACGGCATTGAAACGCGTGAGGAACTGGTCAGGACGTCGCAGGCACTGGCGCAGCGACTGGGCTTTCCGGGGATGTCCTTCCTGAACCTGTCGGTGGCGGACTCGATCACGTCGCCCGCGCTGCCGGCGACGATCGACGTCGTCACCGCGCTTCACGCCTGCAACACCGCGACCGATGATGCCATTCGTTTCGCACTCGCCAAGCAGGCACGCCACATCGTGCTGGTGCCGTGTTGCCAGGCCGAAGTCGCCGGCGTGTTGCGCAAGCACAAAGGCAAGCAGTTAGCAGGCAATCCGCTCACCGAGATCTGGCGTCATCCGCTGCATACGCGTGAA
Organism: Pandoraea morbifera; assembly: GCF_902459575.1. NCBI lineage: Bacteria > Pseudomonadati > Pseudomonadota > Betaproteobacteria > Burkholderiales > Burkholderiaceae > Pandoraea > Pandoraea morbifera. The sequence goes on along the minus strand of NZ_CABPSD010000001.1, from coordinate 167,418 downwards.
TTCGGCAGCCAGGTCACGAACGTGCTGCGCTGCCTCCAACTGGAGGCGCATGGCTATCAGGTGAGCGTGACTGAGCTGGTGGGCTGGGAACACTCGATGAAGAACGAGTTGATCGTCGCCCAATACAAGGATCTGCCACGCCGTCGCCCGGCGGAGAGACTCGAACACGTGCTCGAATCGCTGGGACTCGAAGAACTCCGCGGACGGTTCTCGACGGCGACTGCCGATGCTTGAGTCAACGACGGCGCAAGGCTGATTCCATCCGGCTTCCCGGTTCATGCCGGCTTCGCGCCTGAATCGAGCCTGAATCAGGCAAGAAAGCCGGGCTGACGCCTCGGGTGGGCATCCGCGAACTCGGGCAGCGCGAAGCAGCGCTCGGACAGCGCGGCCACACGCGCAAACGCGCTCGAGTCGATACCGTAGAGATTGGCGATGACGACCTGCCCGGCAATGCAGATGTCCGCAAGCGTCGGCGCGTCACCCATCACGTATGGCGACGCCGGTCGTTGCCCGAGCAGACGCTCGTATGTGGCGAGGCCCTCCTCGCCCCAATGGCGGCACCACGCCTCGATTGCTGCCTTGTCCGCCCTGAACGCCTGCGCCAGATGCTTGCGCACTCGCGGCACGACCAGCGGATGCGAGTCGGCGGCGCTAACCGAGGCCAGCGCGCGAACATACGCGCGATCCTTCGCATCGCCGGGCACCAGACGGGGCTCGGGATACAGCTCGTCCAAATACTCGATGATCGCCAGCGACTGGAACACGCGATGGCCGTCGTGAACCAGCGTCGGCACCATATGCCCCGCATTCACCTCGGCGTACGCCGCATCGAACTGCCGTCCCGCGAGCAAATCCACGCCGATTTCTTCATACGGCAAACGTTTGAGTGCCAGCGCCACGCGAACGCGGAACGCTGCGTTCGAACGCCAGAATCCATAGAGTTGAAGCGCCATTTGATCTGTCCTTATTCGATGCCTGGAGGAAAGGAGACCGGCAACACCCGGGTGCACGCCGGCAAAACGATTGCATTTGCAATTCATTGCCGCCGATCATGCCACGTATCGATTGCACTTGCAACAATACCTTCCTCCGAATTCCGATTCCCCGTTCCCCCTGCGGTATTTCCCGCCACACCGCCCGCAAGGTGACAAAACGGCGGGCTTCAGACAGAATTCCCCTGGCTGCCGACCACCCCGAAAATTCGGCATGCCACCTCCGGGTTGCAATGACCGACTCAGCCAAAGGCTCAAGACATGTCCCATCCTGTCTTTCTCGAGAGTCCGCCGTGGCCGCGCATGCCTGAGGGCCGCAAGGGGGAGCTCAAGCCATATTTCGCCGCTGGCGGCCCGTCGCTGGAAGCGAATGCCTGCCTGCCCCTCTTCTGGCGTGCGCTGTTCAGTGTTGAAGACGTTCATTTCGCCCATGTCATCGACGACTTCGATCCTGAAGAGGAAGCCATCGAACTGGCTGAGTTCCTGGAAAGCCTGCCCCCGGACGAAAGGGATGCGACATATCCCTACCTGGTGACCACCAAGGTGCTGGCCCTCGAGCGCGCCGCCCGGGCGATGCGGCCCGCGCGCTAGCACCCCGCATCTCACAGCGCCACGACCTCCAGAATCGCGTCGGCGAAGGCTTTCGGTGCCTCCTGCGGCAGGTTGTGGCCCACACCGCCGCCGATGTTGCGATGCTGGTACTTCCCGGTGAATTGCTTCGCGTAAGCGGCCGGCGCGGGATGTGGCGCCCCGTTGGCGTCACCCTCCATCGTAATGGTCGGCACGGCAATCTTCGGCGCCGCCGCCAGACGCTGCTCGAGCGCATCGAAGCGCGGCTCGCCCTGCGCCAGCCCGAGACGCCAGCGATAGTTGTGGATCACGATGGCCACGTGGTCGGGATTGTGGAACGCGGCCGCCGAGCGCGCGTAAGTGGCATCGTCGAACTGCCACTTCGGCGACGCCAGTTGCCAGATGAGCTTGTTGAACGCATCGGTGTTCGCCGCATAACCTTGCGCGCCACGCGCCGTGGCGAAGTAGAACTGATACCACCACTGAAATTCGGCCTGCGGCGGCAACGGTGCGCGGTTGGCCGCCTGGCTGCCGATGAGATACCCGCTCACCGAGACTAGCGCCTTCACCCGCTCCGGCCAGATCGCGGCCACGATATTGGCGGTGCGCGCTCCCCAGTCGTAGCCGCCGAGAATCGCCTGATCGATCTTCAGGGCGTCCATGAGGGCAATGACGTCGGCCGCCACCACGGCCTGCTGACCGTTGCGCGGCGTCGCCGCCGACAGCAACCGGGTCGAGCCATAGCCGCGCAGGTACGGCACGATCACACGGTAACCTGCCGCGGCCAGCAACGGTGCCACGTCGACATAGCTGTGAATGTCATACGGCCAGCCGTGCAGCAGGATCACGACGTTGCCGTCTTCCGGTCCCGCTTGCGCATATCCGACGCTCAGGTCTCCCGCTTCGACCTGGCGCATCGCCTCGAACGAGGCATGCCCTCCGGCCGAGCTCGAGACGGATGCCCGCGCAAGCGATGAAAAGCCGAGTTCCGCGAGCGTGGCGCCCGCCAGCGTGGTGCCCAACAGACGTCGACGGCGAAGATTGATCGATTCCGACATGATGGTTGTTGTCCTCAGTAAGTGATGGTCCGGCGCGTGCCGGAAAAGCGAAGCCAACACGCCCTGGGGCCAGCCGTTTCGATGCCTGCCGGGCGCGTAGTCAGAGTTATATCCGCGCGCCCGCCGCCGTTTGTGTCCGAATGTATCCGTTCGAAGCATCGACACAAACGGATTCAAAATTCCCTCGTGATAGCATTCCGGCTTTCCGCTCGCTACGGCATCCTTCGCTGTCCAATGCACCTGACCGCCCACAAACGACGCCTGTTCGCATGGCTTGGCCTCGTCGCCATGTGCCTGGCAATCGGCATGCCGGTCGTGAGTCAGGTAATGGCGGCGCATCGCGCTGAGCAGGCGCGATGGCTGGATGTCGCGCTGTGCCGCGTGGACGGGCCCTTGAGCTCGAAGTCGGCATCGCGCGCATCGGCCATGCATGACAGCCACGAGGCGTCGATGCCCCACGCCTCGCACGACAGCGCCGGGGACGTTTGCGGCTATTGCTCGCTGCTCGCGAATCACCCGCCGCTCACGATGGCGTCGCTCACGGGCGCCGTTGCCTTCGCCTGGGTTGCCCGCGCCGGCCCCGTCGGCGACACGCTCGCGCCCTCCCCCCGCCTCGCCTTCGCGCCGCCAGCACGCGCGCCGCCCGCCCTCTCCTGATCTCGCGCTCAGTCCGACGCCCCGCCCACGGCGGTGGTGGCGTCGCTCTTCATTTGCGCCGGCCGTGCACGTCGACGTCTGAACACGACGTCACGCGAGGACGGCATGCGCATGCCGCGGCGCTCGCATCGCGCAGCCCGCGGCGACACGAGAGGGAATCGTTGCCTCATGCATCCCCCAAATATCCCCTTTGCCCGTGCGCAACAGGCGCAACCGGGCACAGCCGCCGGACAATATCGCACCCTCTGGCGCTGGCACTTCTATGCGGGCCTTTTCGTCATGCCATGGCTCATGGTGCTGGCCCTCACCGGCACGCTGTATGTCTTTGCACCGCAAATCGAACCGTGGCTCTATCACGACAGGATGATCGTCGACGCGTCCGATTCGCCGCGAATCGCCGAGCAGACGCTGATGGAACACGCAGCGTCCGCGTTGCCCACCGGCGCTCGGATCAGCAGCGTCGAAGTCAACCGCGCCCCCGAACGCAGCGCCGAGTTCATCTTTCGCCTGCCCGACGGCGCGCGCCAAAGCGTCTACGTCAATCCCTATACGGGGACGGTGCTCGGCACACTGAGCGTCGAACACCGGCTGATGCAACAGGCGCGCAACCTGCATCGCTCGCTCATGCTGGGCAAACCCGGCGAGTGGCTCATGGAGCTGGCCGGCTGCTGGACGCTAGTGATGCTGGGCACCGGTCTCGCACTCTGGTGGCCGCGCGCCGGTGCGACGTGGGCGAACGCGTTGCGACCGCGCTGGCAACTGCGCGGCCGGGCCCTGCTGCGTAATCTGCACGGCGTGATGGGCCTCTGGCTGGCGGCCGGCGGGCTGGCGTTCGTGCTGACCGGGCTGCCGTGGACCGGCTTGTGGGGCGCCCAGTTCAAGGCACTCGCGACGCAAGCCGGGATGGGCTCGCCACCCGGCGCCTGGGGCAAGGCGCCTGTGCGCTCAACGGTGCCCGAAAAGCCGACGACGATGGACGACCTGCCCCTCGCCCAGATTCCGTGGGCCGTCGGCAATATGCCCGTGCCGCGGTCCGGCGCGCCGGACATGGTGGGTACGCCACATGGCGCGCCGACGCAGGCGACGCCTCCCGCGGCGGCCGCTCCCACGGACCATGCCGGGCACGACGGCATGGCCGACGCGACAGGCATGACGCCCGCGCGCTTGCGCGCGACGGGCGCGCTGTCCGTCGACGAGGTCATGGCCATCGCGGCGCGGCGCGGCGTTCAGAACGGCTACAGCCTCGTCGTGCCATCGACGGCGGACGGCGTGTACACCGTGTCGTACTTCCCGGCCGACCCGCGCGCCGAGCGCACCATGCACATCGACCAATACAGCGGCACGGTACTTCGCGACATCGACTACAGCGCTTACGGCGGCATCGCACAAGCGATTTCCTACGGCACCTCGCTCCACATGGGCAAGTACTTCGGCGCGGCGAATCAATGGCTTTGTGCAGCAATCTCGATGGGGTTGCTCGCGATGTCCGTGACCGGATTCGCGATGTGGTGGATGCGCCGCCCGGCCCGGACGCTGGGCGCGCCCGCTCGTGCGGCGTCGCGCCCGCCAATGCGCGCCTGGGTCGCCGGCATGGTCGCGCTCGGCGCCATCTTCCCGCTAATGGGCGCGACGATGGCACTCGTTTGGGCGGCCGATCGCATCGCGTTCCGGCGCCAGGTCGCGACCTGAAGGGATACCCGAGGCCTTATCGCGTCACACGCGGGAGATCGGCGCGGGTCTTACGCCCACGTACGCCGCGCGCGGGCGAATCAAGCGGGTGCTTTCTCGTTGCTCGAGCGCATGGGCGATCCAGCCAATGGTGCGGCCCAGCGCGAACAGGCCGAACGCCGAGCCCACCGGCAGCCCGAGGTGACGCCGCACCGCCACCAGCGCGAAATCGAGCGACGGGCGCTGCCCGACCAACGTGTCGGCCGCTTCGATCATGGTCTGCCATGTCGGGTGCGACGGCAGCACCCGCGCAAGCATCGCGCTCGCGCGAACATCACCGGCTGGATAAAGGTGATGCCCGAAGCCAGGCAGCTTCTCACCACGCGCGAGCCGCTCTCGCAGGCGCGCGGCAACGTGCGTCTCGCCCACCTCATCCCACATCGCCTCGTTGCGCGCGGTGGTGCCGCCGTGACGCCCCCCGGTCAGCGCCGACAGACCGGCGACGACCGCCGCGCGCAGGCTGGCGCCCGTCGATGCCACGCAACGCGCCGTAAAGCTCGACGCGTTCAACTCGTGATCGGCACACAGCACCAGCGCCATGCGAATCAGATCCGCCCCCGACGCATCGCGAACGCCCCACGCGTGCGCGCATTGCTCGTGAATGGGGGCGTCGCTCGGCGCGGTGCCTAGCAGGCAGGCCGTCATCAGCCGCAGCAGTGCGGCGCTTCCCTGCGACACGCGCGTCGCGTCGCGTTGCCAGATAGCCGTGGCGGCATCGTCGCTCGTCACGGTAAACGCCGGCAGCAACGCCGCTTCGGCGCGTTGTCCGCGATATCGTTCGAGCAGCAGCGCAGGCCAATCGTCCGGGCCGCATTTACGATCATCCACGGAGGCAAAGGCCGTTGCCTCGTCGCATTGCCACAGCCACGCCGCCGTGGCCTCGACCGAGGTCGATTCCGCCATCGTCAGGGCGTCGCGCCCACGGTAGTAGCACCGCCCGTCCTCGATCAACGTAATGGACGACTCGAGCACCGGCATTCCCCAGTCCAACGCTGCCTTGACGACCTCCCTGGGCTTGCGACCACGGGTACGTTGCGCCGCCAGACGCTCTACATCGGCGACACGATATCGGCGCTCGCGGTGCGTTTTACCAGGCTCGGCGTGAAGCAGTCCACGGCTTACGTAGGCATAAAGGGTCTGGAGGGACACGCCAAGATGCTCGGCGGCCTGTGCGGCGGTGAAGTAGTTCATGAGGCGCGGTGGACGTTTGGGGAAGGTGAAACCAACAGATTGATTAATCTAATCAATATTGACAATAAAATCCATCGGCATAAGCTTCCATTCGCCGGCAGTCTTGTATCGCGACGCATTGCGATGCCCCCCAACGAATTCATCGAGGATTCCCCCATGTCTCTCGCCGTTTCCGGTCGCGCCGTTGCCCTTGCCGAGGACTCCGGCTTCGTCAAACCTTACCTGCACGAAATGCGGTGCGCGCTCGACGCTTCTGGCACTGCGACGCCACCCGAGCTGACGCTAAGCGGTCAAGGTGCGCTTCCCTGCGTATTTCCCTACACCGATTTCGCCACCGCGGCGATCGCCAACGCGACGCTTGCCGTCGCCGGTCTGTGCGCTGGACCGGCGGCAGATTTTGGACTCGGTGGTGCGTCGTCGCTGCCGGCGGTCAATGTGGACCGGCGGCTGGCATCGTTCTGGTTCCAGACATCGTTGCGCGCCCAAGGCTGGTCGTCGCCCCCGATTTGGGATCCGATCGCGGGCGACTACCGCACGGCCGACGGCTGGATTCGCCTGCATACCAACGCCCCGCACCATCGGGACGCGGCCCTGAAGGTGCTCGGCGTGCCGGCCGAGCGAGAGGCGGTGACGCAACGGGTCGCGACCTGGCAGGCCGACGCGCTCGAAGCGGCCGTCATCGCCGAAGGTGGATGCGCCGCAGTCATGCGCTCGATGGCGCAGTGGGACGCGCACCCGCAAGGCATGGCGGTTGCGGGAGAACCCCTGCTCCACTGGGAGACGTTCGATGCCGGCGTCCAGGCGCGCGGCCGCGACTGGCAACCGATGCGCGAACGGCCGCTGAGCGGCATTCGCGTGCTCGATCTCACCCGCATTCTCGCGGGCCCCACGGCAACACGGTTTCTGGCGGGCTTCGGCGCGCAGGTGCTGCGCATCGATCCCCCGGGGTGGAACGAACCCGGCACGGTGCCCGAAGTCGTGCTGGGCAAGCGTTGCGCGCGCCTCGATCTGAAATGCGATGCTGGCCGCGCGGCGCTCGAAGCGCTGCTGCGCGAGGCCGATATCGTCGTGCACGGCTACCGCCCCGACGCGCTCGAACGCCTCGGGCTCGGCAACGCACGACGCCGCGAACTCAATCCTGGACTCATTGACATCTCGCTTGACGCCTATGGCTGGAATGGTCCCTGGCAGGCGCGGCGCGGATTCGACAGCCTGCTACAGATGAGCGCGGGAATCGCCGACGCCGGCATGCGAGCGGCAGGTGCCGAACGACCGGTGCCGCTGCCCGGCCAGGGCATCGACTACGCAACCGGCTATCTGATGGCCGCGGCAGCCGTCCACGCGTTGAAGCGCCGTCAGGCCCAAGGTCAGGGCGCCACCGTGCGCGCCTCGCTCGCGAGAACGGCAAGACTGCTCGTCGCCCATCGGACGCCGCCCGTCGCGCCTGCGCCGCTCGCCCCGGAAACGACGCACGACCTGTCGTCGCGGATCGAGGATACGTCGTGGGGACCCGTGCGTCGCGTGGCCACGCCCATGTCGATCGAGGGCACCCCCGTCGACTGGGCCCTGCCTGCCCTGGCACTGGGAACAGCCACGCCGCAATGGGCGTGAGCGATAAGGGGCAAGAAGCGGTAAGAACGGCTAAGGGGTAAGAGGCAAGAGGTCAGGTCCCCGGCCAGGGGGCCCGGCCATCTCCCCGGGCGCGGCTTGATACGTCGAAAATGCCGCTCAATCGAGTGCGTGCCGCCGCGCCTGACGCGCGGCATGCAGTTGACGTTCGGCCTGGCTCAGCAAAGCCGACACGTTTGTCGGCATACCGAGCGCCCGACCTTCGGCATCGAACGCCACCGGATCGGCCATCGCAATACCGAAGCTGGCCGACAGCGGTAGTCCATCCCCGTCAGGCAAGGTCAGCGTGGTCGCCTCGATGCGCCCGCGCAACAATTCCGCGAACTGGCGCGCGCGGGATTCGTCGAGCACCCGCGCGAGAATGACGAAGGCGTCCGCCCCAAGCCGGGCAACGACATCGCCGGGCTGACAGGTATTCAGGCACACGGCACCGACACGACGCAGCACGTCGTCGCCAAGCGCATGGCCGTACGTCGCGTTGAGATTCGTGAAGTGGTCGATGTCGAACTTGATCAGCGCCACGCGCCCCGGCGCGTTCGTCGCGCACAGCGCCTGCGCCTGACGCTCGAACGCCCGCCAGTTCATCAGATGCGTCAGCGGATCGGTGTCCGCGCTCATTTCCAGCTCACCCAGCAGACGGGCTCGCTCGCGGCGCAGTTGCGCCAGTTCGACGGCGTTCAGACGCAGCACCCTTAGCGCATCGAACACCGCACGCACCTGCGGACGACGCATCGGCAAGCGCTCGTCCGGTACCGCGACGTCGAGATTGCCCTGGGCCAGTGCATCGACGAACCGCCCCGCGGCCTCGAAGGGCTGCACCACGCCACGACGGAAATTGCGCAGCACCAGAGCGACCACCAGTACCAGTGTGACTTCGGCGAGCACCGTGCAGATCAGTCGTCGCAATGCGGATGCGTACTGCTCGTCGACCTTGCGGCGAGCGATCGACAGCATGTTGTCGCGAAAATCGGTGATGGCGCGCATCGTCGGTACGTAAGAGTGCGCGAATTCGGCCGTCGTGGGCGCCTTCGGATGCGGCTGACCGGCAAGGGCTCGCACGGCGGCGACATAACGCAGACCAGACCCAAAGTACTGGGCGTTCAGCGCATCGAGCGTCTGGGGACTCAGCACCGCCGTGTCCGTCATGCGCGATGCGATCATGTCACGTAGTTGCTCGATCCTGCCGAGCGTTCGCTCGATGGCCCGTTGATCGGTATCGTTGAGAGACTGCCCCGTCGTGAGTGTGGCGGTGAAATGCGAGCCGAGTTGCCCGGCGTACTCGCGCAGATCGGCTGCCAGTCGCGCGAGCACGAGAAAATGCAGCGCATCGGGCGCGCCGCGCGAGACCACGTTGATCCGCGACGAGGCCACGGGTGTGAAGTCGGCAATGACCCGGACCATGCGATCGACCGCGTCCCGCACGGCGGCATCGCTGCGCATCTCGCGCGGACGCTGCGCCAGCAAGTCGACGTTGGCGCTGGCGGCGGCGAGATCCAGCCGGGCCCGCTCGACCGCGCGCAGGCTGGGGCCGCACTGTTCGCAGCGGCTGGCCGAGAGCGCCGAGAGCAAGGCCTGCAAGCGTGCGTTGGTCACCTCGCGGGCGCTGTGCAGCGCCGCGACGGATTCGTTGGGAAGCGGAAGATCGGCACCGAGTACCGCGTTGGCCGGGCCGCGCTCGGCGGACGCCTTCTCCATGGCAAGCAGTGTGGCACGCAACGCGTCGAGGGCCGCCCGAGCATCCCCGGCTCGCTGAAACGTGCCCCATGCCATCGCAAACAGGCCGATACAGAGGATGGCGACAACCGCTACAACGGCCAGGTTCTGCAGTCGCAGGCGGCCGGTGAGCGAAGCGGCGGAAAGTAACGTGCGGTTCATTGACGACGACACCGTCGGCCACACGGTACGGATTCCCACGGGGACCGCAACGGACGACCCCGTGCGGCAGCGATCTGCGCCCATGCCCGGCACACGGCAATGACGCTTTGACGTCGCAAACACGCCGCTTGAAGGCGAACGCGACGATGCGTAATTGTCGCACAACGATTTGCCGCCGCCCGCGTGGCTCCCTAAAGTTACAGGTCGATCGCGAGCTCCGTTCCCTGCTTGATCGCACGTTTCGCGTCGAGCTCCGCCGCAACGTCCGCGCCACCAATGACGTGCACGCGCACGCCTGCCGAACGGAGGCCATCCGCCAATTCGCGCAACGGCTCCTGGCCCGTGCACAAAACTACGTTATCAACGGGTATTACATGCGGGTTGTCGTCGATGGTGACATGCAGTCCTTCGTCGTCGATGCGGCGATAGGTCACCCCTGGAATCATCTCGACGCCCCGATGCTTGAGCGACGTGCGATGAATCCATCCGGTGGTCTTGCCCAACCCGTCGCCAACCTTCGATGTCTTGCGCTGCATCAGGTAAACCTTGCGCGGCGACGCCTCCGGCACAGGCGGTCGCAGACCACCCGCGTGGGCATACGCCGGATCGATCCCCCACTCTGCGTAGAATTTTTCGGGCGCCAGGGTCGCGCTCTCGCCCGACTGGGTGAGATATTCCGCCACGTCGAAGCCGATGCCTCCGGCACCGATCACGGCGACGGTCTTGCCTACGGTCGCGCCGCCACGCAGGACATCGATATAGCTGAGCACCTTGGGATGGTCGACGCCGTCGATGGCCGGCGTGCGTGGCACGACGCCCGTGGCCAGCACGATGTCGTCGTAGCCGCCGTCGAGCAGCGATGCGACGCTCGCGCGAGTATTGAGTTGGCGCTTGACGCCGGTGGCGTCGAGCTCGTGGCGAAAGTAACGCAGCGTCTCGTGAAACTCTTCCTTCCCCGGAATGCGTTTGGCCATGTTGAACTGGCCACCGATCTCCGAGTCTGCTTCGATCAGGGTGACGTCATGCCCTCGGCGCGCCGCCACGGTTGCCGCGGCCAGACCGGCCGGCCCCGCGCCAATCACGGCGACCCGGCGTACGCGAGGGGTAGGCTCGATGCGCAGCAACGTTTCGTGACAGGCCCGCGGATTGACCAGGCACGAGGTGATTTTGCCGCTGAAGGTGTGATCGAGGCATGCCTGATTGCAGCCGATGCAAGTGTTGATCGCCTGCGCGCGACCGGCCGCCGCCTTGTTCACGAACTCCGGATCGGCGAGTAGCGGCCGCGCCATCGACACCATGTCGGCCTGCCCCTCGGCAAGAAGGCGCTCGCCCACCTCCGGCGTGTTGATACGGTTGGTCGTGATGAGCGGAATGCGGACGTGCCCCTTGAGCTTGCCGGTGACCCAGGCAAACGCCGCGCGTGGGACGCTCGTCGCGATTGTCGGAATGCGGGCTTCGTGCCAGCCGATGCCGGTATTGATCAACGTCGCGCCGGCGGCTTCGACCGCGCGCGCCAGTTGCACCACTTCATCGAAGGTCGAACCTCCCTCGACCAGATCCAGCATCGACAACCGGTAGATGATGATGAACTCGCGGCCCACCTTCTCGCGCACCCGGCGCACGATCTCCACCGGGAAACGCATGCGGTTCTCGTAGCAGCCGCCCCAGGCGTCGGTGCGATGGTTGGTACGCGCCGCGATGAATTCGTTGATGAGATACCCCTCGGAGCCCATGATCTCCACGCCGTCGTAACCGGCTTGCTGTGCGAGCGCGGCGCAGTTCACGAAGTCGTCGATGGTCGACTCGACGTCCTGCGCCGAAAGCTCGCGAGGCTTGGCCGGCGTGATAGGCGCCTGAAGTGCGCTAGGCGCCACGAGATCGGGATGGTAGGCGTAGCGCCCGAAGTGCAGGATCTGCATGGCGATCTTGCCGCCGGCCGCGTGTACCGCGTCGGTCACCACACGATGCCTTGCAGCCTCTTCCTCCGTACTGAGCTTGGCCCCGCCTGCGTACGGGCGCCCGGCGTCGTTCGGCGCAATACCGCCCGTCACCATCAATGCGACGCCACCGCGCGCCCGCTCGGCATAGAACTCGGCCATCCGGGCGAAGCCGTCGCGCGCTTCTTCCAGTCCGACGTGCATCGAACCCATCAGTACCCGGTTGCGCAACGTCGTGAAACCCAGGTCCAGGGGCTGCATCAGGTGGGGATAGCCGCTCATCGTTATCTCTCTCGTCGTCCGGCGAACGCCGTGGGGTTTCGGGGGCAGATGCCGGCAAGCATGGGGCGCATCGAGGTCACGTGTCGATGGTATGCAACCGGTTGCATAGTTTGATGCCGATTCTAAGCGGCCATTTTCAACTATGCAACGGGTTGCATAGTCATGGTGGAGTCTCTACACTGCCGCACATGCCGCTTGCCCATGCCCTGATGACCTCGTTGCTGGAGAAGTCCTCCTCGGGGTATGACCTCGCCCGCCGATTCGACAAATCGATTGGCTTCTTCTGGCACGCCACGCACCAGCAGATCTACCGGGAACTGGCGCGCATGGAGGCGGCCGGATGGATCGATTCGATGGCTGCGCCGGACGGCGGACGCACGCGCAAGCGGGTGTACCGGGTGCTCGACGCCGGGCGCGACGAACTGCTTGCCTGGGCCGCTACAGATACCGCGCCATCGGACCTGCGCGACGATCTCATGGTCCGGTTGCGTGCGGATGCCGTGGTCGGACCGCTCGGGCTGCAACCCGAACTACAACGCCGCGCCGCCATTCATGCCCAGAAACTGGCGGCCTATCGGGCCATCGAAGCCCGCGACTTCCCCCCTGGCCGGACACCATCCCGGGAGGCGGCGCTGCAACGGCACATCCTCCACCTGGGCATCCGCTACGAACAGGGTTGGCTCGACTGGACGCGGGAAGCACTGGCGCTGCTGGTCGAGTGGGACGGTGCCGCCGTCGAAAGTGCTCCATCAGCCCCCTGACCAGCGCCGACCGCCCCGGAGCGGGTGCCCGCCGACGCGAAGATGCGCTTGCGGAGGCCGGCACCGTCGGCAACGACTCGCGGATCGACGCAATTTCGTCCCATTTTCCTGTCAACGAACGGGTGCCATGGCGCGTTTAACGTGAGAATCGGCGTGTCGCTTACCGGCGCACGTCTCCGTCTTTCGCCCCACCCTAGGCATTCATGGTGTTTTTCTCCAAGCGCTTCAAGCTTTCCCGGCTGACCTGCCGCGCTCGCAAACTCGGAGCGCTCTGCGCCCTCGCCGCCGGCGCCCTTCCGCTTCTGCCCGCCCACGCCGGCACCGTCATCGTGCTCGACTCCGGTGCCGCCCAGTTGTCGCTGATCGACCAGGCCTCGCACAAGGTCGTCGGCACGATGCCCACCGGCAAGGAGCCGCATCACCTGATGATCACGCCCGACAAGCGCTCGCTGATCGTCGCGAATTCGGTATCGAACAGCCTGATGTTCCTCGACCCGGATACCGGCAAGCTGCAGCGTCAGGTCGCGGACATCGACGATCCCTATCAACTGGGCTTCTCGCCCGATCGGAAGTGGTTCGTGACAGCCGCGCTGCGCCTGGACCGGGTCGACGTGTATCGCTACGACGGCGAGAACGTGTCCGTCGTCAAGCGCATTCCGCTGGCCAAGACACCCAGCCACATGACTTTCACGTCCGACAGCAAAACGGTGTTCGTCACGCTGCAGGACTCGGGCGAACTGGCAGCCATCGATCTGGCCACCCAGACGGTGAAATGGCGCATGCCGGTCGGCAAGACGCCCGCCGGCCTGTGGATGACGCCCGGCGACAAGTACCTGCTCGTGGGCATGACCGGCGAGGACGATGTGGCTGTGGTCGACTGGCGCGCCCAAAAGGTCATCAAGCGCATCCAGACGGGGCGCGGCGCGCACAACTTCCGCTCGCTGTCCGATGGCCGTCACATTGCCGTGAGCAACCGCGTCGAGAGCACCATCAGCATCCTCGATTACGAATCGCTCACCAAGGTCGCCGACATCACCGGCCTGATGCCGGGCCCCGACGATATGGAATTGTCCGCGGACAAGCGGTATCTTTGGGTGACGTTCCGGTTCGCACGCCATGTCGGCGTGATCGACCTGACGACGCGCCAGCTGGTCGACCGCATTGCCGTGAACCGGTCGCCACACGGCATCTTTTTCGCCGACCGCGCGCCCGTCCTCTCGCCGAATCCGGACTGACGAGACTGCCAGATGATTCAGGAAGCGATCAATTTCGTCGATAACGGCATTTCCGCCGTCCAGACGCTCGTCTACGTGGACGTGGTGCAGCCGCTGCTGTTCCACTTCAACCTGATGGGTTACGACGACGATATCTACGACGCCCTTTATTGGGTGCTGATCGGTGTGCTGCAGATCGGTCTGACGTACGTGCTGCTGCGCCCGCTCGAGATGCTTCGCCCCGTCGAACGCTGGGCGGACCGCCGCCAGGTGCGCGCGGACGTGATCTACACGTGGATTGCGAAGCTCGGCATCCTGAATCTGGCCTTCTTCATGGTGCTCCGGCCCGCATTCGACGCGCTTCAAAGCCTCATGGTGATGCACGGCCTGGCCAGTATCGATCTTGACGGCCTGTATCCCGGGGTGACCGATCAGCCCCTCGTGTCGTTCCTGATGTACCTGACGGTGCTCGACTTCGCCGGCTATTGGTATCACCGCTGGCAGCATCGGTTTGGCGTATGGTGGGAATTGCACGCGGTGCACCACAGCCAGCAGCAGATGTCGTTGTGGTCAGACGATCGCAATCATTTCCTCGACGATATCCTGCAAGCCGCCTTCTTCGCCGCAATCGCCCTGTTCATCGGCGTGCAGCCGGGGCAGTACGTCGTGCTCGTCGCGGTCGGCAACTTTCTGCAGAGCGTGCAGCACGTCAACGCCCGGCTACCGTACGGTCCGGTGCTCGAGCGCCTGATCGTGAGCCCGACGTTCCACCGTCGCCACCACGCTATCGGCTATGGGCACGAAGGCACCCGCTACGGCTGCAATTTCGGCGTGCTGTTTCCCTGGTGGGACATGCTGTTTCGCACGGCATCCTGGGAACGCAAGGTCGAGCCGACCGGCATTCGCGACCAGTTGCCCGCGCCACAGGGCCGCTCGCGCCGATACGGCACCGGCGTGATCGCCCAGCAACTGCGTGCGTTCGGCCGCATCGCCAAACGCCTCGCGCCACGGCGCACGTCGAGTCGTCCGGCGGTTTGAGGCCGATTTGTCGACACCGGCACGCACGGTACCCTGACGCGTTCCCGACGCGTTCTGCTGGTATTCTTCTGCGCTTGGCATGACTGCCCGGCGTCGCCGGACTTCCGCGAAAATGGTGCAATTGCAATCTCACGCCGGCGATGCGCTCGCCGGTCCTATTGCGTGGTACGTCTACGTGCTGCGCGCGTTTCTCGCGCTGATCGTGCTGGGGGCATGCGCGTGGGGCGCCATGGCGCTCGCCTATCGTTTCCCCGGCCCGGCGCCGGCGCGTGACTTCCTGATCGCATTGTGGGTGGCGCTCGGCGTGGCCGCCGGAGTGGCATTGCTGCGCGTAAGCGCGGGCGTGCCGCTCAAGGGATGGCCGCTCGCGTTCCTCGTCGCGATGATCCTGCTCGTCGGATGGTGGCAGACGATTCGGCCATCCAACGATCGCGATTGGGCGGCCGACGTTGCCCGGTTGCTCGATCCGCGGCAGGACGGCTCGCACGTGACCCTGCAAAATGTGCGCAACTTCGCCTGGCGCACCGAAACCGACTTCACCCCGCGCTGGGAGACGCGCGAGTACGATCTCGACAAACTCGAGAGCGCCGATCTCGTGCTCTCCTACTGGATGGGCCCGGCCATCGCGCACACGCTGGTATCGTTCGGATTCTCGGACGGCCAGCGCGTGGTGTTCTCCATCGAGATCCGCAAGAAGCAGGGGCAGAAGTTCTCCGCGATCGGAGGCTTCTTCAAGGATTTCGAAGCGACGCTGGTCGCCGCCGACGAGCGCGACATCCTGCGCGTACGAAGCAACGTTCGCGGCGAGACCGTCTATCTGTACCGCCTGAACATTCCGCCCGGGCAATTGCGCAAGGTCTTTCTCGGCTACCTCGAGCGCGCGCGCGATCTTCGCCATCACGCGAAGTGGTACAACACCCTCACCAGCAATTGCACGACCATTGTCTTCGAACTGGCACGCATCATCGCGCCGGGGCTGCCACTGGACTATCGCCTGCTGCTCTCGGGCTACTTCGCCGAGTACGCCTACGATCAGGGCGGCCTCACGCCGGGTTTCACTTATTCGCAGCTGGCCGAACGCGGCAACGTCGTCGCCCGGGCGCTGGCGGCCGACGACGCGCCCGATTTCTCGACTCGGATCCGTGAAGGGGTGCCCGGCGACGACCCGAAGGTGATGCCATGACGTCGCCCCGTGTGGCCGGCCGAGCCCGCTTCCCCGTCGGCACGTTCCGGCGACGCATCGCCCTGTTTGGCGCGGCCGTCTGGCTCACGGCAATGGCCGGCTGCGCAATGGTGGAAGTCCGCTCGCTGGGACCGGAGCAGTACATCGCCATGAAGCGCGGCGACATTCTCTCCACCGGCAAGCTCAGCACCTCGACGGATGAAACGATCCGCGTCGCGGGTCTGGACGATACGGTCTGTGCCAGATCGTCGCTCGACTGCATCGACGCGCTGGGTCGCGCGAAGGAAATCGACATCGACCGGCGCCTGGCGGCGATGGCCGAAATGTCGATGCAACTCGCCATTACGCAAACGCCGACGGGCGACAAGCCCTGGAACGACGCTCAGTTCGATCTCTGGCTGCGCTCCGCGCGCTACGCCTACGCTTATCTCTTCTACAGCGACCGGCCGTCGAGCGAGCGGGCCTTCGAGGATCGGCAGACACAGGTCCGGGACTATTACAACTACGCCGTGCAGTCCTTCGCCGTGGCGCTGTTCCGCCGCGCGAAGACGACCGGCAACGGCACCATTTCGGGGTGGACGCTACCGGTCGACGCCAGCAGTGTCAACTTCGATGGCCGGCGCATCGACCCGCGAGAGGTCCTGCCAGCTTCCACGCTGTCGTTCGCCGGACTACGCAGCCCGTACCGACGCGACGGCTTCGGCGCCGAGCTCGTCGCGGTGCTCGACGACAAATCGGCAGCCGAAGCCCTGTCGTCGACGACCCGCACGCCGGCGCCGCGCGGCGACGCATCCACCGGCCCCGACAACGACAATGTGTACTCGACGCGCGAGGACGACCGCAGCCGGGGAGCGCGCAACGCCCGCGAGCGAGAGGCATCGCGCGATTTCCGGCGCGCCATCGACCCGAAGGCCGGGCAGGTCTACAGCGAAATGCCGTCGCCGTCGCTTACGCTGCTGCTGCGCTTCGACGGCACAACACTCGAGGACGTACTCACCACGCACGTTGCCACATTGGTCGTCTACGACCCATATCGCGAATCGTCCGTCGAAATCAACCACCAGACGGTGCCTCTGGCGGGCAATTTCACGGCCGGGTACGGTCTCTGGCTGGCACGCTCGGGCTTCGCGGAACAGTCGCTGCGCACGCTGTTCGGGCGCGACCGCGGCATCGATCGCCCTCATATCTATCTGATGCAGCCCTTCGATCCGGGGCGCCGCGTGATTCTCATGCTGCACGGCCTGGCGAGCAGCCCCGAGGCATGGGTGAACCTGGCCAACGAGATCCAGGGCGACGCCACGTTGCGGGAGCATTTCCAGATCTGGCAGGTGTACTACCCGACGAATTCGCCGATTCTGGTGAATGCGATGGCGATTCGCAACGCCTTCGAGACCACGCTGAGGCACTTCGATCCGGATGGATTGTCCGCGGCCTCGCACGACGCCGTCATCATCGGGCACAGCATGGGAGGCGTGATCGCCCGGCTGATGGTCTCGAGCGCGGACGACGAACTGTGGTCGGTCTTCCAGGACGATTACCACCTGGACGAGGACCAGGTCGATCGGGCGCGCAACCGGCTCGATCCGCTGTTCCACTTCGGGCCGGTGCCGCAGTTCGAGCGCGCGATCTTCATCGCGTCGCCGCATCGCGGCACACCGTTCGCGCGCAACCGGCTGGGTCGCTGGATATCCAACCTCATCAAGTTACCCGTCACACTGCTCTCGGGCATCGATGACGTGCTGCACTTCGCCACCGGATCGGAAGACGACCCATCGGAAGGAAAGACTCGCTACGTGCCAAACAGCGTCGACCAGTTGCGCGACACCGATCCGTATGTGGTTGCGGCGGCGGGACTCCAGATTTCCCCCAAGGTCCAGTACCACTCGATCATCGCGCGCCGCTCCGCCAAGGGACCATTGAACGAATCGACGGATGGCGTGGTGCCATACAACAGCGCACATCTCGCGGGCGCGCAGTCCGAGCGGGTGATCGTGGCCGGTCACAGCGTGCAGGAAACGCCACAGGCGATTCTGGAGATTCGCCGGATCCTTCATGAAGACGTGAACGCCCTCGACCCGATCAAACTCCGTGGGCGCCCGGGACCTTACCAGCCCATCGACCCGCCCACGCTTGCCGTGCCGGTCGCCCCCTCGTCGAAAGCGGCGGCGGCAGGCACCGCCAATGCCACCAATGTCGCTGCTGGCAAAGCCGCCTTGGAGCGCGCCACGGCCCGTTGACGCCGATGCGATCGGCCCGGTCAGGACACGGCGTTGATCTGGATGTGGTAAATGCCCCAGGGACACAAGGCGAACCGCTCCTTGAGCGGCTTGTCCGCGAGCGCGGGGATGGCTGCGGGCTCGTAGACCGCCCAGAGCGGACCGAGACCGCCAAGCGCCAGCGGCTTGTCGTCCAGATGCGTCGCCAGCAGGAACCGATACTCGGCCAGTTGCTCCAGCGTGCTCGCCACCACGTAACCATCGATGGCGCGCAAAAGCACCTGCGTCAATGGATGACCGGGCACGCCCACCACTGAGAGCACATCGGTCAGGCGCGGGCCACGCAGCGTGTGCGGCTTCGCATCGTACTCGAGTGTCGGTCGAATCGTCTGCGCGGGCAGACGCGAGAGCATCCCGAAGTCGAACGCGAACGCGCCGTCGAATTTCACGAGTTGCTTGTGAAACAGCTGGTCCAGCGCGGGATCGACCGGGCCCCGATTACGGTGGGCGATGGCCCCGCTGATCGTGACGAGGGGCGTCGAGGCGAACGCGCCGGACTGGGCGGATTCACGGCCCGGCTTGGCCAGCGCGGGTACCGAGGCACCGAGCGCCACGGCGCCGGCCAGAAAGTCTCTTTTTTTCATGACGTTGGCGAAAACGGTGGATCATCGCGCGCGCGGCATCGAACGCCGCGCGCGAAGTCGCACGAGCGTACCACCGATGCCGCGCATTCGGCCAATGTCCGGCGTGTCCGCGATCTTGCGCAGGCGTCAGCCTGCCGCCGACTCGAACGTGAAGTGCACGCGGCCGTCGCGAATGGGCAGGATGTTCGGGCGGTCCTCCCCCACTTCAGCGTCGAGCCGGTCGTTGAGCCGGGCGTTCATCGCCATGAGCAACGCGCCGTGTCCGCGCGGGTCGAGCGCGAGATTGTTCGACTCTGTCGGGTCGGCATGAAGATCGTAGAGTTCAACGTCA
Organism: Pandoraea morbifera; assembly: GCF_902459575.1. Classification (NCBI taxonomy): domain Bacteria; kingdom Pseudomonadati; phylum Pseudomonadota; class Betaproteobacteria; order Burkholderiales; family Burkholderiaceae; genus Pandoraea; species Pandoraea morbifera. Next base: position 148,112 of record NZ_CABPSD010000001.1, on the reverse strand, counting down.
TTGTTCGCGAAAAGCGTCTCGAGCGATGTCGGTCGGTTGAACTGCGTCGGAGAGAAGTAGCGCGAGAACCGGTAACGCCCGTCGAACACGCTGCGAATCATGCCGCGATGCCGGAAGTCGGGCTGCCGGGCAATCACGCGACGATGAATTTCCTCGATGGGCATGCCCTTCGTGCGCAAGGTCGCATACTCCTGCGCCACCCATTCGCTGTCATAGAACAACAGCATGGCGTAGTTGAACAAGGCATCCGCACGAACGGCATCCACTGCATGCCGCTCTGGGCGCCGCAGCAGCGGCGTGAGATCGTGCCCTCTGACGGCGTCACCCGCGACGCGCGCAATACCGGCCGCGTCGAGGCCGGTCAGGCCCAGCAGCGTCGGGGTGATGTCCACATGCGAGCTGAGGGCCGCGCATTGCTTGCCGCCCGGATAGGCGGGATGACGAATCACGAGCGGCACGTGGTTTTGCTCGCGATACGTCGTCGGCCCCTTGCCCACGAGCTTGTGCGCGCCCACGTGGTCGCCGTGGTCCGCGCTCATCACGACGATGGTGTTCCTGTCGAGCCCCAGTTCCCGCAACGTGTCGAGCAGCGTCACCACGTGCGTGTCGCAATCACGAATGCAGTTGAAGTAATAGTCCTGATAGACCTGCAAGCGCGCATCGTCGAGCGGATAGTCGCCGACGAGCACGCCCTCGGACGCGTTGTAGACGCCATGTGCCGCCGGTCGTCCCGGCGCATCGTAGGCCTGCTTGCGGGTGGAGGCGAGCGGCACGTTCCAGTGCGTTTCGTAGAGGCGGTCTTTCGGGGGACGCGCGTTGCCGAGCGTGGGATGGCTGTCGTTCTGTGCATTCACGCCGACCGGATCGGTGTTCAGGAACATGGCGTCGTGCGGATTGACCAGATTGACCGCCATGAACCACGGTTTCGACTCACCGGCCAGCTGAGCGCCACGCCCGCGCAGCCACGATACAGCCGACGACGTCGTCAGCCCATCGTAGGTGTAGCCACCGCGCACACGTCCGATCAGATCGCCCACGCCGAAGTAATCGTCGAAGCCGTAGGCCTTGATCAGGTCGTGGTATTCCTGCGTCGGCGTGTCGTACGGCGTGTGATTGTGGTGCAGCTTGCCGCTCAGGTGCCATTTGCCGAGATAGGCGGCGTGGTAACCCACGTCGCGCATCATGTGCCCGATCGTGCGGATGTCGGTCGACATGTCCGGTTGCCACGGTATGCCGCAATTGTCGAACACGCGCGTGTGCTGGATGTGCTGCCCCGTGTACACCGTAGAGCGCGACGGCGAGCAGACACACGCCGCGATCTGATGATTCACGAACGTCACCCCCTCGCGGCGCAAACGCTCGCGCCCGGGCACCGGGAATGGCCATTTGTCGAAGTGGCGCTCCTGATCCGTGAGGATGAACAGGATGTTGTAGCCCTTGGGCGCCACGGACGGGGCCGACTGCGGCATGACGTAACCGTCGTCGTGCGCCCCACGCGCCGGGCGCGTTCCGTCGGGCGCGGATTGGGTCGCCGAGAGCACGGGCGACGCCAACCCTGCCGAGGCGACCGCCGCACCGGCCTGCTTCAGAAAATGACGCCGCGATGGGCGACTGCCGGAGAGTGCGTCAAGAGATGGCGCCATGCCCGGCGCGGCATTGACGGACGCTTCGTCGGACGAATCTCCGGACTCGCCGGGCGTGGATGGGGACTTCCTGAGGGTCATGTGTCTCGCTCCTGAGTGGCGCCCGCGTCGTGTGCCGCGCGGGCTACCGGATGGGAGTCTCATTATTTGACCAGACTCGTCACACACCAATGAAAAGTCGCGGTACATTCATTACCAAAATCACATCAATGACTGGCGCCCCTGCCCTCCTCCCCGTGCTTCTCCCCCTATGATCGACACGCCCTCCGACCTGACCGCCGACGCATCGCGCGTCGCCCACCGGATCCCGTCCGTGCTGCGCAAACTGCGAATTCGTGATCTGGAGACACTTCGCTGGCTGGGACGAACACGCAGCTTCGCACGCACCGCCGAAGCCGCCGCCATTACCCAACCCGCGCTCTCCAAATGGTTGCGCGAAATCGAACAGGCGCTCGGCGTGGCGTTGTTCGAGCGCACCACGCGGCGCGTGACCCCGACCGCCTATGGCGATGCGCTGCTCGAGCGCGCGGAGCGCATGCTGACGGATCTCGCAGGCGTCGCCCCCGCCCTGGAGGCATTGCGCGACGGCCTGGCACAACCGGTCAACGTGGGGATTCTGCCGGGCATGGCCAGCGTGCTGATGCCGCAGACGCTCGCCCGGATCGCTCACACCGGCCCGGCCTTGCGGGTCAATCTGTTCGAAGAGACACTCGATCGGCTGCTGCCGCGCGCACGCTGGCATGAGATCGATCTTCTCGTGTGCCGCCTCGACGAGACGGCCATGAACGCTGGTTTCGGCGTTGTTCCCCTCTATGACGACGAAGTCCGTGTCTACGGCGCGAAACATCATCCCCTTGCCGCCAGCGTGTCGCCGAGCTGGGCCGACGCCGCCCGCTATCCCTGGATCGTGCCGCCGCCGGGCACCCCGATGCGACGCGCCATCGACACCGAATTCGCCCATCAAGGCTTGCCGATGCCGAACGTGGTCATGGAATCCGTGTCGCTCATGACCAATGCCAGCATCGCGCAAGCCATGCCGTGCCTGTTTCTGGCCTCGACGTTGGGCGTTGCGCGATCGCCGCTGCGCGCCGCGCTACACGATTTCGGGCTGCGCTTCGCGCATGTCGCCCCCACCGTGGGCGTGTTGCACGACCCGGCACCCAATGCGGCGGCACGCTCGCTCATCGATCACCTGCGCCACGTCGCCCAAAGGCTCTCGTCACCGGCGCCCCGACAAACATGAATTAAATTTAAGTTAATCCAAAATAAGGCCATTTTCATTCATGAATCGAAGTCTCTATGATCGTCGGCACGTATTCATTCCACTGGCGACAACGGTCAAGAGAGCACATGGCAAAGACACACAATCTGGGATATCCGCGCATCGGCGCGAAACGGGAACTGAAGTTTGGTCTGGAGGCGTATTGGAAGGGCCAGTCGTCACGCGACGAACTCAAGGCGTTGGGTGCGTCGCTGCGCCTGCGCCACTGGCAGGACCAGACGGCGCTCGACCTCGTGCCGGTTGGGGACTTTGCCTTCTACGATCAGGTGCTCGACATGAGCGTCACGCTGGGCAACTTGCCAGAGCGCGTGCAGGGCTTTCATGGCGATGCCCTGGACAACTATTTCCGCGTGGCGCGCGGACGTTCCGCCCTGGGCACGGATGCCCACGCGCACTGCTGTGGTGGGGTGGCCGCCGGCGAAATGACCAAGTGGTTCGATACGAATTATCACTACATCGTGCCGGAATTCACCGCCGCCACGACCTTTTCGCTTGACGCGTCGCGACTCGTCGAGCAAGTTGCCGAAGCCCGCGCCGCCGGCATGAAGGCGAAGCCAGTGATCATCGGCCCGGTCACGTATCTGTGGCTCGGCAAGGCCAAAGACGACAGCGACAAGCTGGCCCTGCTGCCGCGACTGCTCCCGGTCTACGCCGCGCTGCTCGAAACATTGGCCGCGCAGGGCGTGGAGTGGGTTCAGATCGACGAACCGATTCTCGTCACCGAACTGAGCCCCGAATGGCGCAAGGCGTTCGAGACGACGTATGCCGCGCTCGCCGCCGTACCCATCAAGCGCCTGCTGGCCACGTACTTCGGTGAGCTTCAGGACAATCTGCCGCTCGTCTGCCGCCTGCCCATCGATGGGCTGCATCTGGATGCCGTGAATGCGCGCGGCGAAGTCGAGAAGGTTATCGCCGCGTTGCCCGCACACAGCATCGTATCGCTGGGCGTAGTCAACGGCCGCAACATCTGGAAGGCGGACCTGGCGGCCACGCTCGACTGGATCGAACCGCTCGCGAGCCGGTTGGGCGAGCGCCTCTGGATTGCACCGTCTTGCTCACTGCTGCACGTGCCCGTCGACCTTGACAGCGAGGCGAAGCTCGACGCGAACATCAAATCGTGGCTGGCATTCGCCCGGCAGAAGCTCGCCGAAGTCGACGTGCTCGCGCGCGCCATCAATACAGGGCGCGACGCGGTGGCCGCCGAACTTGCCGCCAACGCGGCAGCCATTGCAAGCCGCCGAGCTTCGCCGCGCGTGCACAACCCGGAGGTGAAGGCGGCCGTGGCGAAGATCGACGCGTCGCTGGGACGCCGCCAGACGCCGTATGCCGAGCGCGCCCCCAAGCAGGCGGCCAGGCTGCAGTTGCCGCTCTACCCGACCACAACCATCGGTTCGTTTCCGCAAACACCGGAAATCCGTACCGCCCGCAGCCGCTTCAAGGCGGGCGAACTGGATCAGGCCGGCTACGTCGCGGCGATGCAGGCCGAGATCGCGCGCAGCGTGCACGAGCAGGAAGCACTGGGGCTGGACGTGCTCGTGCACGGCGAAGCGGAGCGCAACGACATGGTGGAGTACTTCGGGGAGCAACTGGAGGGCTACGCGTTCAGCCAGTTCGGCTGGGTGCAATCGTACGGTTCCCGCTGCGTGAAACCACCCATCATGTTCGGTGACATTCGCCGTCCCAGGGCGATGACCGTGGAGTGGATCCGCTACGCCCAGTCGCTCACCGACAAACCGATGAAGGGCATGCTGACCGGCCCCGTCACGATTCTGAACTGGTCGTTCGTGCGCGACGACCAGCCTCGGTCGGTCTCGTGCTTCCAGCTTGCACTGGCGATTCGCGAGGAGGTGCTCGATCTCGAACGCGCCGGCGTGCGCGTGATCCAGATCGATGAAGCCGCCCTGCGCGAAGGCCTGCCGCTGCGGCGCGCCCAGTGGCAGGGGTACCTGGACTGGGCAGTGGAATCGTTCCGCATCACCGCCAACGGCGTGCGTGACGACACGCAGATCCACACTCACATGTGCTATTCGGAGTTCAACGACATCATCGCGGCCATCGCCGAGATGGACGCCGACGTGATCACCATCGAAACGTCGCGCTCGGACATGGAGTTGCTCGACGCTTTCGACGCTTTCCAGTACCCGAACGAGATCGGGCCGGGCGTGTACGACATTCACTCGCCGAACATTCCGACCCAGGCGCACATCGTGGCGCTCATGAGGAAGGCGGCCGGGCGCATTCCCGCCACGCGACTCTGGGTCAATCCGGACTGCGGGCTGAAAACGCGCCAATGGTCCGAGGTGGTCCCGGCCCTGCAAAACATGGTGGCGGCCGCAAGGACGCTGCGCGCGCAATAAGCGACAAACGCGCTGCACGGTGCCCTCGCGCACCGCAACTCCCCCCCGGAGTCGAAGGGCCGGTCATTACCGGCCGTTCGACTTTCCTGCCTCTCCCGTGGACGATCGCTTCGGGACATCCCATGCCGCCCGTTCACCGTTCATTCACCGCCTATTCACTGACCACTGGCGTCATTGAGCCCCGGTCGAGCGGTTCACCAGCCAACCGCAGCCCCGGCGAGGCTACGCCTCCACATGAAATATCCTTGCTAAGTCATTGTTTAAAAGTACATTTTTATGGCATAGTCGCGCAAGCGCACGCTGACGAAAACTAAGTTTCTCCTAAGTTTCGCGCGCTATCGTGCGCCCGTACCGTCGCGCGAGGCGGGAGGGATTGCGCGTGCGCCACTGGGGCCACGCGGTGGAGCGTTCGGAAAACCATGCGGATTTTGCTCGTAGAAGACGACACCATGATCGGCGAGGCCATGATGCAGGCGCTCAAGGACGCCTCGTACGCGGCCGATTGGTGCCGCGACGGCGATGCCGCGCTGGCCGCACTCGCTGCGCACACTTACGACCTCATGCTGCTCGACCTGGGTCTGCCGGGGCGTGACGGCTGGGAAGTCCTGCGCGCGCATCGCGGCGCGGGCGGACGCACGCCGATCATCGTGGTGACGGCGCGCGACGGTGCGGAAGATATCATTCAGGGCCTCGATCTCGGGGCCGACGACTTCGTCGTGAAGCCGTTCGAAGTCGGCGAACTCCTCGCACGCATGCGCGCCGTGATCCGGCGCCAGGCCGGGGTCGCGGTGCCGGTGTTGACCAACGGCGCCCTTGCCCTCGACCCCGCCACCCATCAGGCCACATACGGCGACATCAGTTGCGTGCTCTCGGCAAAGGAATACGCGCTGCTGCATGCGCTCATGCTTCGCCCCGGCACCATTCTGTCGCGCGACGCGCTCGAGCACCGTCTGTATGGCTGGGGCGAGGAGATCGAGAGCAACATGATCGACTTTCTCATCCATTCGATTCGCAAGAAGCTGGGATCGGACGTGATCCGCAACATCCGCGGCGCGGGCTGGCTGGTGCCCAAGGCATGATGCGCTCGCTGCAGTCGCGTCTGGTGGTCACGCTCTCGGCGTGCGCGCTGGTGCTGGCCATCGTCGCGGGCTTTGTCTCGTACGGAGCCGCCTACCGCGAGGCCTACCGCTTCCAGGACGATCAACTGCTGCAACTCGCTGCACTGGTCGACACCCGCAACCTCTCGGCCGCCGATCACGCCGTGCACGGACTGCCGATTCAGGATCACGATTACCGTCTGACGGTGCAACGGCTCGGCGGCACTTTTCCGGCCACGCTGGCCGACGGCTTTCACACCGTCAACACCGGCGGGCACATGTGGCGCGCCTTCGTGCGCACCGTCGAACCCGACCTGCGGATCGTCGTCGCGCAACCGACGGAGGGCCGCAACGAAATCGCCCGTAACAGCGGCCTGCGCACGGCCTTGCCCTTCATCGTCTTCGTGCCGCTGCTGATTCTGGCCATCGTTTGGACGGTGCGCCGTGCGTGGCGCCCCGTGCAACGGCTCGCGGCCGAGGTCGACACCCGGCGGGACACCGACCTGCGAGCGCTCGCCACGCAAGGCGCCCCGACCGAAATCGAGCCCTTCGTCGTGTCCATCAATCGGCTGTTGTCGCGCCTGGCCAAGGCGCTCGACGAGCAGCGCCGTTTCGTGGCGGACGCCGCGCACGAACTGCGCTCGCCGATCACGGCGCTGGTCATCCAGTCGGAGAACCTCGACCGTGCGCTCGCGCCAACGAGCATCGACGCCGAGACCCGCAACCGCCTGACAAAGCTCAAGAGCGGCTTGCAGCGCACCCGCACCCTGCTCGAGCAACTGCTGACGCTCGCCCGCGCCCAAAGCGCGTCGACGGCGCCGGCCGCACCGCTCGCGCTGCTGCCGGCCGTTCACGAAGCCCTCGAGGACGTGTTCGTGCTGGCTGACCGCAAGCAAATCGCATTGAATCTCGTCGGCCCGACGCTCGGCGTGCCGGGGCGGCCGAACCTGCGCGTCGTGGGCATCAAACGCGACATCGTGACGCTGCTGGGTAATCTCGTAAGCAATGCCGTGCGTTATACCCCGGCGGGCGGCACCGTGTCGGTTCGGTTGTCATCCAGCGGCCCCGACGTCGTCATCGACGTGATCGACTCAGGGCCCGGCATCGACGCCGACAAGCGCGAGCGCGTCTTCGACGCGTTTTACCGGGCGACCGACCAGCGTGAATCGCGCGAGCATGGGGGCGAAGGCACGGGCCTGGGCCTGGCCATCGTGCGCGCGATCGTCGACCGCCTCGGCGGTCACGTACAGTTGAAAGACGCGAGCCCGACACCGCCACGCGGCCTTCACGTTCGCGTGACCCTGCCCAATCCGGATGTTTCGCAACCTCCAAGTCGTTGATTGCTGCAAGACACCGTTAAACTGCCGTACCCCATTCATCAAGACCGGAAGCCTCGTATTCATGTCCATACGTTCTCAACGTGACGCCGGGTTGGAACCCTGGCCGATATCCCCCACCGCCCTGCTCTGGCTGCTTGCCGTGTTCGCGTTGGTCTGGTTCGGTGTGCTGAACCTGCGCCACCTGATCCCCAGCGACGAAGGTCGCTATGCCGAGATGGCGCGCGAAATGCTCGCTACGGGCGACTGGGTCACACCGCGTTACAACGGCTACCTGTATTTCGAGAAGCCGCCGCTGCAGACCTGGATGAACGCACTCACGTTCATGATCTTCGGCCTCGGCGACTGGCAGGCCCGCCTGTGGACGGCGCTGACCGGCTTCGGCGGCGTGCTGCTCGTGGGCTACACCGGCCGTCGCATCTTCGGCGCACGCGCGGGCTTCTTCGCCGCACTCACGCTCGCCAGCGCCCCGCTGTGGGCCCTGCTCGGCCACTTCAACGTGCTGGACATGGGCCTGTCGTTCATGATGGCGCTCGTGCTGTGTTCGCTGCTGCTTGCCCAGCGGCCTGGGCTGACCGACACGCAAACCCGCAACTGGATGTGGCTGTGCTGGTTCGCCATGGGGCTGTCGATCCTGAGCAAGGGGTTGATCGGCGTGGTGTTGCCCGGGGCGGTGCTGGTGATCTACACGTTGATTTCACGCGACTGGGCGTTGTGGAAGCGGCTGCACATTGCGAGCGGCCTGATCGTCATGCTGGCCGTCACGGTGCCGTGGTTCGCCGCGGTAATGGCTCGCAATCCGTCGTTCTTCGACTTCTTCTTCATCAACGAGCACTTCAACCGCTTCCTCAAGCCCGATCACCATCGTCCGGGTGCGCTCTGGTACTTCGTTCCGGTGCTGATCGTCGGTTTCCTGCCCTGGCTGTCGATGATTCCGCGCACGATCACGGCTTCCCGCGCGGTGCCGCGTCAGGCCAATGGCTTCCGACCGGTGTTGATGATCACCGTGTGGACCGTCTTCATCTTCTGCTTCTTCTCGGTCTCGCACTCGAAGCTCATCTCGTACGTGCTGCCGATAGCGCCGTCCATTGCCCTGCTGTTCGGACTGGGGCTTGCCGGCATGTCGCGGGAATCGCTTCGCAAGCATCTGATCGTGTCCGCGGTGCTGTTTGTCGCAACGATCGTGACTTGCCTGGTTTTCCTGTCGCATCATTCGGACAACCGCAACCCGGTCGAAGCCTATCGCCAGTTCTCCTATTACCTTTACGCGGCGAGCTTCGTCGGTCTGATCGGTTTGGGCATCACGCGCTGGCTTAGCTCCCGTAGTGCCAAGCAGGCGTTGATCGCCTTCGCGGGCACGTGGCTGGCGTTCACGATGATCGGAGGAACGGGTCACGAGGCGTTCGGGCGCGGCAGCTCGGGCATCGACCTCGTACCCGCCGTGCGCGCGGAAATGAAGCGACTCGGGCCGGACACGCCGTTCTATTCGGTGGGCACGCTCGACCACACCATGCCGTACTACCTGCGCCACACGATGATCATGGTGGCCGTGCAGGACGAACTCGAATTCGGCATCTCGCAGGCGCCGGACAGCTGGATTCCGACGCTCAACAAGTTTGCCGAGGTCTGGATGGCGGCGCCAAAGGCGCTCGCGCTGGTCGATCCGGAGAAGTTCACCGTCCTCGAGACGCTGGGACTGCCGATGAAGGTCATCGCCCGCGACAATCGTCGGGTCATCATCGAGAAGCCGATGCCCGCCGACGCGCCGGCACCAGGTGCCGCACCGGCAGCCAACTGAGCCTCACGAGCCCGATCACCGGGCCAATGAAAAATGGCCGGGAGCGATCTTCGCCCCGGCCATTTTTCTTTTCCTTTCAGTAAACTATCGAGCTTACTTCGTCTTCTTCACGCCGACCGGCTTGGCCGGACCGACCGACACGCCGGCCTCGGCGGTGAGCATCAGGAACGTGAACGTCTCTTCGAGGTACAGACGAACCGTCGTGGCCGTGTGGTCCAGGTAGCCGATCGACACGTCCTGACCGATGTGCATTTCATAGTCGCCGCCGCGCGTGGAGACAATGCAGCCGCCATCGATGGCCGGCGCCCAGATGATCTCGCCGCTCACGATATGGCCGATGTGTTCCAGAATCGGGTACCCCTGATCGTTGGCTTCGGCCACGGCCGTGTAGGCGTCCGCGCCGAGCAGCACGCTGTACGGGCCGTCCACGCCTTCCAGACGCAGTTGCTCGAGCGCCTTGGCGATCACCGTCGGATAGTCCGCGATATTGTCCGGCAGCGGCAGCACCGGGTTCGACGTGCCTTCGCGCACGCCCGTGATTCGGGCGGCCGGATAGCCGTCGAAAATCGCGCGATCCTCGGCATATGCCAGCTTGATGGCGGCGTCCTTGGCCGGTTGCCAATCCGAGTCGTTCGCGCCGCGCTCGACGTCGTCGATCGCTTCGCGCGAGAGTTCGAACGGCACTCGCAGTGCCACGAGCGGCATCACTTCTCGCTGACGCGCGCCCACGCCGTCGAGCGGCGCGTCGATGGCCGTCTGATGGCCGGTGCCCACGCCGGCGAGCGACAGGCCACCGGGGCCCTTGACGTCGACGACACGACGGCCGGCGACGGTACGCTTGAACGTGCGTGCCACCTCTTCTTCGATCTGCGCCCATGCGGCGCTCGAAATGGGGGCCAGTTCGCGATGCAGGTTATTCATGCCTGAGACACTCCTTTAAGCGATCCGATTTGCAATGAGCCGTCCGACGGCGCGGGGCTCGGTGACGAGAGAGACGACACCGTCACGTCGACCACGCGGGTGGACGTCGACGGCGTGTCGATGAGGGGGCGGATGGATTCCGATCCGGCTTCCGCCAGCGGCGCCTCGCGCTCGGCAAGCGCTTCGAGCATCGGCACCGAGGGGACGAAGAACAGGCCACCGGTCACGGCGTTGCTGAAGTCGAGCAATCGGTCGTAGTTACCCGGCGGACGGCCCACGAACATGTTTTCCAGCATCTGTTCGATGGGCCGGGGCGAGCGCGCGTAACCGATGAAATACGTGCCGAACTCAGCGGATCCGGGACGACCGAACGGCATGTTGTCGCGCAGGATCTTGATTTCCTTGCCGTCTTCTTCCAGCGTGGTGAGCGCGCTGTGCGACCAGCTTGGCTTGACCCCGTCGTCGAGCTCCACGTCGCTGAGCTTGGTGCGGCCGATGATGCGTTCCTGTGCCTCGACCGGCAGCGCGTTCCAGCCCGCCATGTCGTGCAGATACTTCTGCACCAGTACATAGCTGCCGCCCGCGAATTCGGGATCTTCGTCGCCCATCACCGTGAACTCGAGCGCCTCCTGACCCTCCGGGTTCTCCGTGCCGTCGACGAAGCCAATCATGGCGCGCATGTCGAAATAGCGGAAACCGTGCACCTCGTCGACCACCGTGACGGCATCGCCCAGCTTGTTCAGCAAGAGCGTGGCGAGTTCGAAGCACAGATCCATCTGCTCTGCACGGATGTGCAGCAGCAGGTCGCCGGGCGTGGCCGGCGCGTGGCGCTTACCGGCGCCAAACTCTCGAAACGGATGGAGCTCGGCCGGACGCGGATCGCCGAACAGACGCCCCCAGGCGTTGTCGCTGAAGCCGACGACACACGAGAGGTTGCCGGACGGCACGCGCTTGCCGACGGCGCGGACATAGGCGCCGACATCGGCGCACCAGCCGCGCACGTCCGCATGGGCGGCCGGATCGTCGCGCACGGTGGCCACGAGAAAGATTGCGCTACGGGTGACGGTGCCGGAAACCGGCTGTGGTTCCGGAGGGGAAGTCGGACGTTCGGTCATTGCGTTCCTGCGTGGGGCTTGGGTTCTTGACGCCGGTCGCCGCGACTTCGGTTCGAACGGCGACCTTAGGCTATCGGGCGGCGACTTTCAGTACGTCAACTTTATCACGCAACACACCGTAATACGCCACCGCCGTCGATATATCGTGGTGCGAAGCCTTATGCGACAAGGCTTTGCACCAACACGCGGCAATTCTGTCAATTTCGCCATTTTCGCGCCATTTTGGCGTTGGGGCGACGCCCCTAACATGGCAGCGTTCCGTTCCCGCACCGGTGCGGCGCTACATCGCGCGCGCCGGTCGACCCTTGTCCTTACGCTTGCGACTGCGCCCGAGCGCGTTTGAACCATGTGGATTGTCAACGTTGCGCTCAAACGGCCATACACGTTCATCGTGATGGCCATTCTGATTCTGCTCGCCACCCCACTCGCGCTCATGCGCACCCCGGTCGACGTGCTCCCGGAGATCAATATTCCGGTGATCAGCGTCATCTGGACCTATAACGGCCTGTCCGCCCAGGACATCGCCGATCGGATGATCTCCGGCAACGAACGCGGACTCACAACCACCGTCAACAACATCGAGCACATCGAATCGCAGTCGCTGCCCGGCATCGGGATCATCAAGATCTTTCTGCAACCGACCGCCAATTTCCAGACTGCCCTCGCTCAGGTCGTGGCTGTCGAGCAGGCGCAGGTCAAGCAAATGCCCCCTGGCGCGACACCGCCGCTCATCATCAGTTACTCGGCGTCGTCCATCCCGGTGATGCAGCTCGGCCTGTCGAGCCCCAGCCTGTCGGAGCCCGCGCTCAACGACACGGCGCTGAACTTCCTGCGCCCTCAGCTGGTGACGATTCCCGGTGCGGCCGTGCCGTACCCGTATGGCGGCAAGACCCGCCTGATCTCGGTCGACATCGACTCGCGAGCCCTGCTCGCGAAGGGGCTGACGGCGCAGGACGTGGTGGCCGCCGTCAATGCGCAGAACCTGATCCTGCCCACCGGCACGGCCAAGATCGGTCCGCGCGAGTACACGGTCGACATGAACGGCTCTCCGCCAACGGTTGAAGGGCTAAACAACATTCCGGTGCGCACGGTCAACGGCGCGACGACCTATCTGCGCGAAGTCGCCCACGTCCGCACCGGCTTCTCGCCGCAGACCAACATCGTTCGCCAGAACGGCCAGCGCGGCGTACTGATCTCCGTGATGAAGACCGGCGACGCCTCGACGCTCTCGGTGGTCGACTCGCTCAAGGCCCTGTTGCCAGAAGCACGCGCGGCCTTGCCGGAAGATCTGCACATCTCCGCACTGTTCGATCAGTCGGTCTTCGTGAAGGCGGCCGTGCAAGGCGTGATTCACGAGGCGTTGATCGCCGCCGCGCTCACGGCGGCCATGATCCTGCTGTTTCTGGGCAACTGGCGCAGTACGTGCATCATCGCAATCTCGATCCCGCTGTCGATCCTCTCGTCGTTGCTGGCCCTGCATGCTCTCGGGCAGACCATCAACATCATGACGCTGGGCGGGCTGGCGCTGGCCGTCGGGATTCTCGTCGATGACGCGACCGTCACCATCGAGAACATCGAGCGCCACCTGCACATGGGCACGCCCTTGCATGAGGCCATTCTTGAAGGCGCCGGCGAAATCGCCGTGCCGGCGCTCGTCTCGACACTCTGTATCTGCATCGTGTTCGTGCCGATGTTCTTCCTCACGGGCGTGGCGCGATACCTGTTCGTGCCGCTTGCCGAAGCGGTGGTGTTCGCCATGCTCGCGTCGTACATCCTGTCGCGCACGCTGGTGCCCACGCTGGCCATGCTGCTCATGGGACACGCGCACCAGCCCGAACCAAACGCCCGGCCCGGCGCCTTCCGCCGCCTGCATCAGCGCTTCGATGCCGCGTTCGAGCGCATGCGCGGCGCTTACATCTCGGTACTCTCGACCCTGCTCGTGCGCCGCCGGGTGTTCGCCACGGGTTTCCTGGCGTTTTGCGTGCTCTCGATGGGGCTGGTGTTCGTCCTCGGCTCGGACTTCTTCCCGTCGGTGGACGCCGGCAACATCCGGATGCACATGCGAGCGCCGACGGGGACCCGCATCGAGGAAACGGCGCGGCTGGCAGACGAGGTCGAGAATGTCGTTCGCGAGGTCGTACCGGCTAACGAGCTGGAGACGATTCTGGACAACCTCGGCCTGCCGTACAGCGGGATCAACCTGTCGTACAGCAACGCCGGAACCATCGGGACCCTCGACGGCGAGATCCAGATCGCGCTCAAGCCCGGCCACCATCCCAGCGCGACCTACATCGACAAATTGCGCGCAATCCTGCCGCAACGCTTTCCGGGCGTGGAGTTCTTTTTTCAACCTGCCGACGTCGTCACGCAGATTCTCAATTTTGGCCTGCCCGCCGCCATCGACATCCAGATCAGCGGCAACCAGCAACTGGCGAACTTCGGGGTCGCAACGAAGTTGCTCAAGCAGGTCCGCCTGGTGCCCGGCACGGTCGACGCGCACATCCAACAACGGATCAACGCCCCGGCGCTGCACCTGGACATGGACCGCACCCGCTTGCAGCAACTGAACCTGAACGCCAATGCCGTGGCCCAGAACGTGCTGATCTCGCTCTCGGGCAGCTCGCAAACGTCGCCGGGCTTCTGGTTCAACCCCCAGAACGGCGTCGAGTACAGCCTGTCCGTGCAGTCGCCGCAGTACCGCATCAGTTCCATCGACGACCTGCTGCGCCTGCCGGTCGCCGGCACCGGCAACAACGGCCAGCCCCAACTGCTCGCCAACTTCGTGCAAGTTCAGCCGCAACAGCGGTTCGCCGTGGTCAGCCACTACAACATCCGCCCGGTCGTCGACATTTTCGTGAGCGTGGAAGGCCGCGATCTCGGGAGCGTGGCGCGCGACATCGACAAGCTGGTGACCCAGGCGCGCAAGGATCTGCCGCGCGGCAGCCAGATCGTGGTGCGCGGTCAGGTCAGCACCATGCAAAGTTCTTATTTCGGGCTGGGCTTGGGCGTGGCGATGGCCATCGTGCTCGTCTATCTGCTGATCGTGGTGAACTTCCAGTCGTGGGTCGATCCGCTCATCATCGTGAGCGCCCTGCCCGCCGCCCTCGCCGGTATCGTCTGGATGCTCTTTCTCACGGGCACGCGACTTTCAGTGCCCGCGCTCACCGGCGCCATCATGACGATGGGCGTGGCCACGGCCAACAGCATTCTCGTGGTCGCCTTCGCGCGGCAACGGATGGAGGCCGGCATGGTGCCGCTCAGGGCCGCACTCGAAGCTGGCGCGAGCCGGATCAGACCGGTGCTGATGACGGCACTGGCCATGATCATCGGCATGGTGCCGATGGCGCTTGGGCTGGGCGAAGGCGCCGAACAGAATGCGCCGCTGGGCCGGGCCGTGATCGGCGGCCTGCTGTTCGCCACGGTCTCCACGCTGTGCTTCGTGCCGCTGGTCTTTGCGGGCGTGCACACCCGGCTCATCCGGCGCAAGGCACGGCGAGCGGCGCAAGGCCGCCCCACCGAACCCGCTGGCTCAAGCGGGTCCGCGACAGACGCGGGGACTGACCGCGGCGCCCGCGATGGCGACGACGGCGCCACCTGAGCGCCGATCGCGCAACGATCGACACCTCGCCTACCAGATGACAAAGCATTGACGGGTTGAACGACATGACCGAGAAACATCACGCCGAACTGGCCATTCCGGACCACGACCCCGCCGACGGCCGACAGATTCCGCCGCGCCAGGGTGAATTCCGCCGCGCGAAGATCGTGCTGATCGTCGTGGCGCTGCTGCTTGCCGCAGGTGCCGCGCGCACGATCGTCGCCAACGTGCTGCAGCGCCGGGCCGTGGCCAGCGCCACGCTGGAAAACGCCAGACAGTACGTGAGCGTCGTCACGCCGCAGGCCAGCGCCGCGAGCGAGACCGTGCTGCCCGCAACGCTGCGCGGCGCCGTCGAGTCGCCGATTTACGCCCGGGCGACCGGGTATTTGCTCCACCGCTATGTCGACATTGGCGCGCGCGTGAAGTCGGGGCAGTTGCTGGCCGATCTCGACACCCCGGAAATCGACCAGGAGCTCGCCCAGTCCATCGCCCAGCGCAACCAGATCAACGCCAGCCTGGGGCTCGCGAAATCGTCGCTGGAACGATGGCAGCAACTGCGCCAGCGCGATGCCGTCTCCCAGCAGGAACTCGACGAGCGCCAAAGCGCCTACACGCAAGGGGTGGCGAATCTCGCGGCGGCCGACGCCAACGTCAAGCGGCTGCAGCAGCTCGAATCGTTCAAGCGGATCGTGGCGCCGTTCGATGGCGTGATCACGCAGCGCAACGTCGATGTCGGCGATCTCGTCGATGCCGGCAGCGGCAACAGCCGCGCCCTGTTCTCGCTGGCGCAGACGGACCCCCTTCGGGTCTACGTCCAGGTGCCGCAGGCCTATGCGCAAAACGTGGCGGTCGGCCAGCCTGTGGTAGTCACGCAGGCCGAACTGTCCGGCCGGCATTTCCACGGCAGAATTACCCACGTTTCCGGAGCGATCGACGTCGCGACGCGCTCGCTGCAAATCGAAGCGGCGCTGCCCAACCCCAACGGCGAATTGCGCCCTGGCGCCTACGTGCAACTGGCGTTGCCCAATACCACGCAGGCGCATCTGAGCGTGCCCGCCAATGCGTTGCTGTTTCGCGCGGAAGGCCCGCGCGTGGCGGTCGTGGACGATCGTGGCATCGTGCATCTGAGCAAGATCGTGATTGCGCGGGACCTCGGACAGACGCTGGAACTCGCCGACGGCGTGTCGGCCACCGATCGCGTCATTGTCAACCCGAGCGACTCGATCGACGACGGCGACCACGTGGTGGCCAAGGCGCTGGCCGTCAAGGCGGCGACCGGCGGCAAGGCGTCGGGCACGTCGCAGGGAGGCAAATCGTGATCCCCGGCACGCACCTCGCCAGGCGGCCGGGACAATCGAGACGATTGGCCTGCCTTCGGTCAGGCGCATCGGTGCTCGCCGCCGCGGCGGTGCTCGCGGGGTGTGCGGTCGGTCCCGAATACCATCGGCCCGACGTTGCTGCCCCGCCCAGCTGGAAGACCGACGGATTCTGGCGACTCGCGCAGCCGTCGCACGCACCGTTGCAGCCCGACTGGTGGAAGGCGTTCGACGAACCCGCGCTCGACGCGCTCGAGACGCAAGCACTTTCGCGCAACCAGACGCTCGCCGCTGCCGTGGCGCACTACGATCAGGCGCAGGCCGCGTTGGCGGGCGTTTCCGCCCAGCGTCTCCCCGAGGTCGACGCATCTGTCGGACTGGCGCGACAGCGCATTTCGGCAAACCGTCCGCTCACGAGTTACTCGTCGGCAAGCATGTCGACGGTGCAGAACAACATGCAGCTCGGCCTTGGCGTGTCATACGATACCGATCTCTTCGGACGAATCCGCCGTCAGGTTGAAGGCGCACAGGCGACCGCCGAACAGGCGGGCGATGATCTCGCCAATGCCAGGTTGGTCCTCACGACGCAACTGGCGAGTGCCTATTTCCAGTTGCGCGGGCTCGATGCCGAGATCAGGGTGCTCGACGAATCGGTGGCGTTGCAGCAACGCGCGCTCGATTACGTGGGCGCGCAGCACGATCTGGGGGCGGTCTCGGGACTGGACGTTCTCCAGCAAAAATCGCAGCTCGACGCAACGCGCGTGCAGGCCAGGTTGCTTCATCAGCAGCGCGACCAGTACGAGCACGCGATTGCCGCGCTCGTCGGCGTGCCAGCGCCTGCATTCTCCGTTCCGGCGGGGACGCTGCCGGCGTCGCTGCCGCCGATTCCGCTCGGCGTGCCGAGCGACGTGCTGCAGCGGCGCCCGGACGTGGCGTCGGCCGAGCGCAGCATGGCCGCCGCGAACGCGCAGATCGGCGTGGCAAAAGCGGCGTTCTTCCCCAGCCTGACGCTCAATCCGGGCATCGGCTGGCAAAGCACGGAGTTCGCCAACCTGCTCTCGGCGCCGAGTCTGCTGTGGACGCTGGGGACGATGGCCACGCAGGCGATCTTCGATGGCGGCCGCCGTCAGGCGGGGGTCGATTACGCCAGCGCGGGCTACCGTGCGGTCGAGGCCAACTACCGCCAAATCGTGCTTACCGCATTCGAGCAAGTGCAGGACGGGGTAAGCGGATTGTCGGTGCTCGACGCCGCCGCGCGCGAGTCCCGGGCCGCCGTGGTCGACGCCCAGCGGCTCCTGCACCTGGCGAACGATCGCTATTCGGGCGGCCTCACCGCCTATCTGAGCGTGATCACGGCGCAACAGGCGCTGCTCGCGAGCGAGCGTCAGGACGTCCAGATTCGCGCGCAGCAGTTGGTGATGTCAGTGGCGCTCGTCAAGGCACTTGGCGGCGGCTGGCTACCATCGGCCCCATCCTCTGACTCGTATAATGCGCAAAGATGAGGTGACGAAATGAAAGTACTGATCGTTGAAGACGAACACAAGGTCGTGGACTACCTGCGCACGGGGCTGACCGAGCAAGGGTGGGTGGTCGACGTGGCGCTCGATGGCGAGGAAGGCACGCATCTGGCGCTCGAGTTCGACTACGACGTGATCGTGCTCGACGTCATGCTTCCCAAGCGCGACGGCTTCGCCGTGCTCGGCTCGCTTCGCGAGCGCAAGTCCACGCCGGTCATCATGCTCACGGCGCGCGATCATGTGAACGATCGCGTGCGCGGCCTGCGTGAAGGCGCGGACGACTACCTCACCAAGCCGTTCTCCTTCATCGAGCTCGTGGAGCGCCTCCGTGCACTGGCACGCCGCACCCGTGCACAGGAGTCGACGCTGATCTCGGTCGGGGACCTCTATGTCGACCTGATCGGCCGGCGCGCCTCGCGCGAGGGCCAGCGGCTCGATCTCACGGCCAAGGAATTCCAGTTGCTTTCGGTCCTGGCACGCCGTCAGGGCGACATTTTGTCCAAGACAGCCATCACCGAACTGGTCTGGGACGTGAATTTCGACAGCCACACGAACGTGGTGGAAACCGCGATCAAACGCTTGCGCGCCAAACTCGACGGTCCGTTCCAGACCAAACTGCTGCACACGGTGCGCGGCATGGGGTACGTACTGGAGGTGCGCGAGGCCTGAGCGCCACGCGCCCGGACACGCCCAACGCATCGCGCCTCATGGGGAAACATTCGATCTCGCGCCGCCTCGCCACCATGTTCGCCGTGGTCGCGCTGTCGGTGTTCGCCCTGGTGGGTGCCGCCCTCTACGTGATGCTGCGCATCCAGCTCGAGCGGCACCTGCGCGAGTCGCTCGACGACCGGGCCCAGATCGCCCACATCATTGTCTATCACGGCAGCACGCCCGAGAAGTGGCAATTGGTTCGCGAGAAGCTGAGCGACATGACACCGCGCGACGGCACCACCACTTATGCCGTGACGAGCGACGACCCCAAGTACACCTTTGGCACGCCGATCGTCGGGATGTTCGTCAAGCGGCTGTCAAACGGCTACGTGCGGCTGCGGCCTGACGAGGGGGGCGACGACCTGCTCACCACGCGCGAAATTTTGCCGCCGTACGGCACTCGCCCCGCCGTCACACTACAGGTGGCCGCCAGCTATTCGCCCAATGAGCGCACGCTGCGCGCCTTCGGGCTGGGGCTGGCCGCACTATCGGCGCTCGGCAGCCTGGCGGTGCTGATCCTCAGCTATTCGGTCACGAGACTCGGGCTCGCGCCACTGACCCGGCTCACGCGCGAAGCCTCCGAAATTCGCCCCGACAATCGGTCACAGCGACTCGACACGCGCTCCCTGCCTGTGGAACTCAACGATCTCGCCCTCTCGTTCAACGGCGCGCTGGCTCGCCTCGACAGCGCATACGAGCGCCTGGAGTCGTTCAACGCCGACGTGGCCCACGAACTGCGTACGCCGGTCACCATCCTGATCGGCCAGACCGAAGTCGCGCTCACGCGCGAGCGGCCGGTCGAGGACCTTCGCGCGCTGCTGCAATCCAACCTGGAAGAGCTCGGGCGCATGCGCACGATCATCAATGACATGCTTTTCCTCTCTCGCGCCGACCAAGGCGAGCGCGCCACCGGGCTCACCGGGCTGTCGCTGGCAAGCGAAGCTGCCCATACCCTGGAATTTCTCGAAATCCCGCTGGAAGAGGCGCGGGTCACCGCGCGCTTGCATGGTTCGGCGTATGCGCAGGTCAACAAGGCGCTGTTCGGACGTGCGCTGGCCAATCTGGTCATGAACGCCATCGAACACTGCTTGCCCGGGGCGAATATCGACGTCTACATCGCACCGCTCGCCGCCGGAAACGACCCCGCCGGCGAGGTGCGCATCGAAGTGGTCAACCCCGGGACGCCGATTTCCCGCGAGGTGCTTCGGCACTTATTCGATCGCTTCTACCGGGCGGAGCCGTCGCGCACGAATAGCCGCGAGAACCACGGCCTGGGGTTGGCGATCGTCAAGGCCATCGCGGAGATGCATGGCGGCACCGTCTGGGCGCGCAGCACCGAAGGTCTCAATACCTTCGGCTTTTCGATCGCCACGGGTCGCGGGACGGGAGCGCCCGCAGCCGACGTTCCCCTACCGTCGCAGGGGCAAGATGCCGCAGGTATGCCGACTCCCATCGCGCGTCAGACGCCGTGAGGTCCCTGGGCACCCCGAGTGGCGATGCCAGCAAAACGACCATAACAGCAACGGCATTCACCCAATGCCGTAGGGGTGCCCGGCGAGGATCGCTCAGGGCTTCGGCGCCGATGCCGGAACTGGCGGCACCCACTTGCGCTTGGCGTCCGGGGCTTGCGTGACGGCCACGGCAACGGCCTCGGTGTAGTTCACCGTCACGGTATCGCCCACTTTCACGCCTTCCAGCAGCTTGGGATCCTCAACGGCCACATCCACGGTGCGCGAGGGGCCTCGCACCGTGATGACGTTCGCCTTTCGGTCGATCTTCTGAACCGTGGCCACCACCGTCAGATGGCGCGCGGCGTCGGCGCCCGGTCGCTGCCCCGACGCCGCGCGGTTAGCGCCTTCGGTCAGGACGCGACTGCGAATTCCGTCGTTGCCAGGCGAGACGGAAATGGCCACAGAGCGCTCATAGGCCACGATAACCTTGTCGCCCTTTCGCATCTGCTCGAAGTTTTTCACGTCCGGGCCGACGATGAAGGTCACCGGCTTGCCACGGTCGTCCGCGACCTGAATGGTGCGCTTCTTGGTATCGACGCCGAGCAGCGTGGTGCGAAACTCGACAACGCCGCCCGCGACGATAGGCGCGGGGTGCGCAGGCTCCTGTGCGTGCGCCAACGTTCCCAACGACAGCAGACCGGCCAGAATCATCGCTTGCGTGAGCTTCATGGAATGTCCTCTTGTTATCAATTCATTCGATCATGAACTTCTTATTTAACTTTAGTTAATTGTCCAAAGCAAAATTCACAACATACAACCAAAAAAACAATCCTTACGCCCTCATCCGATAGTAACAAAATAATTCAAGGTCGCAACATCATTTTAAGTTGCATGCAGAATACCAGTATTGCTTCCAGCGCCGGGGCGGTCCCGCAAATATCACGAAGTCGTCCGACAAATCATTGATTCTGAATCAATAAAAACATCATCATTTGATACACATCAAACGCTTTCGCAACGGCGAGAACAGTCGATTCTGGATTTTTCGGATGCTATATATATCCGGCCACAAAAAAACCTTCGACATTCAAGCAATTATTAATCCATTCGGATGATTGATAACATCCTGAAAGTTTGTCATCCGAATTATTTTTCATGATTTGGAGGCCCCCTTCTCGCTTTTTCCCCTTATCTCACTTCAACCGCACGGAGAATCACGCGATGCCGCTTGTACCGACTGCGGCGAGAACGTTATCCTTGCCACATGAACCGTCGCATTCTCATCGCGCCCGAAGACGTTGAACTCACGGCCATGCGCGCTCAGGGCGCGGGCGGCCAGAATGTCAACAAGGTCTCCAGCGCCATTCACCTTCGCTTCGACGTCATGCGTTCGTCCCTGCCAGACGACGTCAAGTCGCGCCTGCTTTCCCGGCTCGATCAACGCATCACGCAGGAAGGAGTCATCGTCATCAAGGCCCAGCAGCACCGGTCGCAGGAACTGAACCGGGCCGACGCGCTCGCGCGCCTTCAGGCACTGGTGGACGCCGCGGCTATTCCACCGCGGCGCCGCGTCCCAACCCGCCCCACGCTCGCCAGCCAGGTGCGCCGCCGCGATGCCAAGCAGGTGCGCTCGCGCGTGAAAGCGTCGCGAGGCAAGATTCGCGCGAATCACGAGTAAAGATCGCTATGATTAGCTTCCGTTTATAAAAGATAATGAATATTATCTTTTTTGCGACGAACAAGAAAATTGATGCTAAGATAAAGCATCATTTTCAAGACAATGCTAACCATCATGAGCTTTATCGAACCGTTGATTGCGGCTCGGAAGGCTGCCGCGCTCACGCAGGCAGAGTTGGCCGAGCAGGCCGGTCTGTCGCGCATGACCGTGCAGAAAGTGGAGTCCGGCGCTCTGGATCCCCGCGTGTCCACCGTTCTGGAGATGGCTCGCGCGCTCGGCCTCGAACCCATGCTCGTGCCCGCCGCCCTGCGTCAGGAAGTTGAGGCTTTTCTGCGCTCCGGCGGCAAATACCTCGCCCAGCCGAGTGGCGTGTCCGCCCCACCCTCCATTGTCGAGACGCTCGCCGGCTGACCCGAGGCCCCGCATCGGACTTCTCGCCCATGAACATCAAGTATCTGCGCGCCTACCTTTACATGCCCGACGGCACGCGCCGCGCGATCGGCTATCTGTCCCAATATGGCGACATTCTGCGCATGTCGTTCGATGAAGACTATATTGCCGACGCTCAACGGCCGACGCTCTCGCTCGCCTATCGCGGAACCAATGAAACTGCCACGCGCGAGATTCTGGCGTCACCGCATGATGCTCGCCTGGTGCGCACCGACGGCCGCTGGCCCGTGTATTTCGAGAACCTGCTGCCCGAAGGTCACAATCGGGAACGGCTCGCCGCGGAGCGCCGTTGCGCCCCCGACGACGAATTCGAATTGCTGGCGGCCGCCGGCCACGATCTGATGGGCGCGCTCGAAGTCGAGCCAGTCCCGGAGCGCGAAGGTGTGCCCGACGTCGTGCATCGGTGGCACACGGCGCTCGGCCTCGAAATGGTCGAGCCCGGATTCGTGGACACGCCGGTGGAAGATGCCGCGTCGTTGCCTGGCGTCGTGACGAAGTTCTCGGCGATTCGCGACGGACGGCGCTATGTCGTGAAGCGCCACGGTCGCGCGGGATCGGTGATCCTCAAGTTGCCGACGTCACGCCATCCCGATCTCGTGGAGAACGAGTACACGGGGTATCAGCTCTGCGAAGCCCTCGGACTGGACTGCGCCAAGGCCGAGATCGTCTCTCGGCGCGACGCAGAGTTGCCGGAGCAAGTGCCGTTCGAGCACATCCTCGCCGTGCCGCGTTTCGACCGTCTGGCCGACGGGCGGCGTGTGCACATGGAAGAGTTCGCCCAGGTACTGCAATACCCGCCGCGCAGCAAATACGGACGTGGCCTGAACGTCGACTACACGACGATGCTGCGGGTGCTCGACCAGTTGTCCGCACAACCCGTTCGCGACGTGCGCGAATGCCTGCGACGCCTGATCGCCTTCATTCTGATCGGCAATACCGATGCCCACCTCAAGAACTGGGCATTGACATATCCCGACGCCCATACGCCTCAATTGGCCCCCGTCTACGATCCCGTATGCGTTGCCGCCTTCTTCCATGACGTGCCCGAATCGCACTACGGCGTGAATCGGGCCATCGATAAGACCCTGCGGGCTTTCGACTGGACAGCGCTCGACGGTTTGCTCAAAGGCGCCGGCCTGCTTCGCGTAAGCCGGCTGACGGCGATCGCCCGCGAAACGGTACGCGACGCCCAGGAAAAGTGGCCGGCATTGCTGGAAAACGCACCTGCCGCCGTACGCGCGACGGTGCTCGAGCGCCTGCACGGCGGCGTCGCCCTTACCGCATGAACCAACCATTGTGTGCCGCGCCAAAACAAGATCACAAAATATTATCCGGGTAATATTGCAAATCAAATAACATCCGGGTAATATTCGTCGGTATCGACATTCACGCTATCGTTACCGGAGTCTGCCGTGCCCTCTGCTTCGCTCGGATTTACCGTCTTTCGCGACTCGCGTCGTATTGCGTCGGGGTCGCTCGCCGATGCCGCCATCGCCTGCCAGCAGGCGCTAATCGCCGACCCGCACGCCAGCGTATTGATTTTCGACGATCGCACCGGCGATACGCGCGATGTTGACGTGCGCGGCACCGCTGCCGACATTCGCGCACGCTACCCGGCGCCGCGCGACGCCGCGCCGCCTCCGGAGGACGCGCCCGCCAAGGGACGCGGCCGCCCAAAGCTTGGTGTGGTCGCGCGCGAAGTCACGCTGCTGCCGCGACACTGGGACTGGTTGGCCGAGCAACCGGGCGGTGCCTCGGTCGCGCTGCGCAAGCTTGTCGACGAAGCGCGTCGCCAACATGCCGGGCGCGACCTGCGCCGACGAGCACAAGAGCGGACCTACAGCTTTATGTCCACAATGGCCGGAGATCTGCCGGAGTTCGAAGAGGCTTCACGCGCGCTCTTCGCGCACGATCTCGATGCGTTCGGCATGCGGATTGCGGCGTGGCCCGATGACGTTCGCAGCCATCTGCTGCGACTGGCGTCCACGGACGATCTGGCAGACGACGTCGCGTAGCCTCAGCCATCGTCGCGCCGTATGACGACGTGACCCCGGCGTCCGCGGTCTGATCGCCGGTGCGCCGGTCAACGACCGCCCCACTGATCCGAACACCCCATGCACCGGCGGACCGCCGCACCGGACGGGCCTCGCTTTGCCTGTCGTTTGGCACACGGCCTCGCGCCGCTTCTCCCCATCCCCCACGATCCAGGATCGCCACATCATGACACCACCGCTTGCTTCCCCACCCCGCCCGCTTTGGCGCACCTGGCTACTGATTGCCCTGCCGATGATGATGACCAACGCGCTACAGTCCCTGGCGGGTACCGTCGACGGCGTCTATCTCGGCCATCTGATCGGCACCGATGCCATCGCCGCGGTCTCGGCATTCTTTCCCGTCTTTTTCTTTTTGCTGGCGATCGTGATCGGTCTGTCGGCCGGCGCCACCGTGATGATCGGGCAGGCCTGGGGGGCGCGCGACGTGGTTCGCGCGCGCAACATCGCGAGTACTGCGCTGATGATGATGTTGGCTGCGGGCGTTGCCGTCAGCGTGCTTGGTGGCCTGCTCGCGACACCCATCATGCACGCCCTGGGCACACCCGCTCGCGTATTCGACGCGGCAACCGATTACGCCCGATGGATGTTCATCGGCATGCCCGTGGTTTTCGCGCTATGGCTCACGACGTCGATGAGTCGCGGTACCGGCGACGCCATTTCGCCGCTCTTCGCCCTGCTCGTCGCCACGCTGCTGTCGCTGATTCTCACGCCGGCGTTCATTTTCGGATGGGGGCCGCTGCCGCCGTTGGGTGCGACCAGCGCCGCCGCCTCAACCTTGCTCGCGTTCGGGATTGCGCTGCTCTGGATGGCCGCTTACTGGCGTCGCAAAGACCACCCGCTGGCGCTGGCGGCCAAATTCTGGCGCCACATGAAATGGCATCCCGCGCTGGCGCGGGGCATTCTACGCATCGGCGTGCCAACGGCCATGCAAATGCTGACGATGGCCGTCGCCGAGATGCTGTTGCTCGGCATGATCAACCGCCACGGCGCTAACGCGACCGCCGCTTATGGCGCCGTCACCCAGGTGCTTGGCTGGCTGCAGTTGCCGGTCATGTCGCTGGGCATCACGGCATCGATTCTTGGCGCGCATGCAATCGGCGCAGGCCGAGGTGATCGCGTCGACGCGATCGTTCGCGCGGGCATGCTGTGCAATCTGGGACTCACGGGCAGCCTGGTCGCGCTGGTCTATCTGGCGGCACCGACGATCATGGGTGGCTTCCTGACCGATCCGGCGGTGCTCGCTCTCGCCACGCGCCTGCTCCATACGGTGGCCTGGAGCGTGCTGGTCATGGGGATGACAGCCGTCCTGACGGGGGCGATGCGCGCCAGCGGCAAGGTTTGGGTGCCGATGTTGCTCGGCGCCCTCGGGCTGCTGGGCGTCGAGGTGCCGGCAGCCGTGATGTTCGAGCGGATCGCCGGGTTGCCGGGCATCTGGTGGGCGTATCCGCTGGCGTTCATTGCAACGCTGGCAATGCAAAGTCTTTGCTACCGCAACTTCCGCCGTGCGTCGTGGCGCGCCCAGAAGAACATGAGCATGCCGGCACAGGACAGCAAGGCGCCGACCCAGCCCGTCGACGTCCAGCCGTAACCGGCCGAAATCGCCACGCCGCCGAGCCATGCGCCGGCGGCGTTGGCCATGTTGAACGCCGAATGGTTGAGCGCCGCCGCGAGCGTCTGGGCCTCCCCCGCGACATCCATCAGGCGAATCTGCAGCGCCGGCCCGATGATGATGATCGTGCCGATCGCGAGCACGTTGACGCCGGCCAGCCATGGGCTCGCCGAAGTGAAGGTGAACGCCGCAAGCAGCAGCGCAGACCAGACGAGCGTGCCGCCGATGGCGCGCATCAGCGTCGCTGCGGCGACCAGCCGCGGGCCGATCACCGTACCGGCGACCATGCCGACGCCAAACAAGGCCAGATAGAAAGGCACCCAGGTTTCAGGCACTCCCGCGACCTGCATGAGCGTCGGCTTGATGTAGCTGAAGACGGCGAACATGCCGCCGAAGCCGATTGCGCCAATCCCGAGCGTGAGCCAGACTTGCGAGCTTCGTAGTGCGCTCAGCTCGCGTAGCGGGCTGGCGCCATGCGGCGCTGGGGCGTTCGGCACCCATCGCCAGACCATCACGGCCGTCACGGCGCCGATCACGCCAACGAGCACGAACGCCGCCCGCCAACCCAACCATTGTCCGAGGCCGGCAGCCAGCGGCACACCAAAAAGCGTTGCCAACGTGAGCCCGAGCATAACCTGTCCCACGGCGTGTACACGCCGGTGCGGCGGCACGAGCGATGCACCCACCAGAGCCGCCACACCGAAATAGGTGCCATGCGGCAGGCCACTCAGGAAGCGCAACACAATGAGCGACACGTAGTTCGGCGCCAGCGCGCTGGCCAGATTACCCACGGCAAACATCGCCATGAGCGCGATCAGGAAGGCCCGGCGGGGCAACCGCACCCCCAGTACCGCGAGCAACGGGGCACCGATTACCACCCCGAGCGCATAGGTGCTGATGGCATGTCCCGCCTGCGGGATGGAAATTTCGAGCCCGTGGGCGACGTCGGGCAACAAGCCCATGATCACGAACTCACCCGTGCCGATGCCGAACCCGCCCATGGCGAGCGCGACAAATGACAACCAGACAGGAATGGACGGCGGCGGCAAGGCCTCAACCGCGTCGGCGGACAGAACTTGGGGGGTGCTCATTGAGATTCGGCGATGGCTGCCGGCGCGAGGCCGGTCAGGCGGTCGATAACGACACGGGAAGCAGCATCGGGGCGACGTCATGTCGTCACCCCGTTCGAGGACGCCGATTGTACGTCAACGCATCAACGCCTGCAGGGACTGCCGTGCAACGCAGCATTACCAAAACCTCACAAATTCTGCGGATTTCATTCATTTCCGCACAAATATTGTCGCATCGCAGCATTCACCCACAAAAAAACCGGCCCAGTGGGTGGGCCGGCAAGCTACGGTTGCGCTCCGGTTGCGGGAACCGGATGCAATCGTATTGGGGGTCTGCGAAGCCTACGAATGGCGGCGCACGCAGGTCGTCGTGCCATGCGATGGCCCGAGCGTCAGTGGTGGTGCTTCTTCGCGTGCCACCGACCGGACTTGTCGTCCTTCTCGTACGTTTTTTTCACAGCGGTCCACGCCACCTTGTGAGCCGTTTCCTCACGCGATTCATGGCCCCGTCTCTCGCCGGGGTCCTTGTATTCGTCCCAAGCCGAATTGAATGCCTTCAAATAGATTTCCTGCGCGTGAGACGGCAAATGGTCCTTGACGCTTGCGGGCAGTTCATGAGTCTGTCGATAAGGCATGACGTTCCTCCTTGCACATGTGATCCCAAGGCGCTAATCGCCTTGCATGCTTCGCGTCCGCCGAAAATACGGACCCGATGTCAGGCGCCGCACGTTCCAGAGGCGCAGCGTTCGCTCATATGTGCCCCAGCAGCACCAGCAACACGACGATCAGCACGATCAGCCCGATACCGCCAGATGGGTAGTAGCCCCATCCGCGGCTATACGGCCAGGCGGGTACCGCGCCGATTAACGCAAGAATCAAGACAATCAACAGGATGGTGCCAAGCATGGGTTTCCTCCCTTGCCGATCCGACCTCAGTGAGGCAAACGCACCACCGCGCTAGTCCGTCGATCGCGCCTGCCCTCGGAGACATATTTGCCGGGAGGCCGCGTGGGCGGCTCCTCGACCGGCGGATCCAGCGGTCTGTCGGGCGGGGGCATCGGCGTCGGCTCGTCGTCATCCGGCGGCGACTTCGGCGGCGGCGTCCCCGGCGGCTTGCCCGGGTCATAAGGCTCGGGTAAGTGTGCATACAGGCGGGGGGCCTGCATCAGCCGGCAAAATTTGAATTGACTCGGCATGCGCGATGTCTCGTTGCGCTCAATGCCAGTAAGGGTCGACGGTGTAATACGTATGCACCTGCTCGGCCCACTGCATGTCAGCCATGCTCGGCCAGTGATCCTTGTCGAATCCGGGCGCTTTCTTGAGCGCCTCCTTGTCGAGATTGAGAATGAACCGCTTGTGTTCGACGTCGAGCTGGAGCGCATGCCAGGGAATGGCGAAAAGCTTGTCCCCCATGCCAAGAAAGCCCCCGAACGACAGTACGGCGTAGGCAACCGTGCCGCGCTGCACATCGAGCATGATGTGCTTCACCTTGCCGAGGCTCTCCCCGGCGGGGTTCACCACGTCTTCGGCATCGAGCGAGTCGGCGGCCATCACCGACGGGCCCGGACCATCGGGCAGCTTGTGCGAAGTTCCAACGATGCGGGCGCCTGATTGGGGCGTTTGCCCCCGTCCGGATTGCATGGTCATCATTTCCTCCTTCGTCCAGCGATTTGGGGACGCGCGAGCTCATACGGATCGAGAGATCTCGCGCGCCTTCGACTTGGGGTGCGTGCGATTACTTGGCCGAAACCTTGATGTCGTCCTTGACGTCGACAACACCGTCAACGCCCTTGACCGTATCCACGACCAGTGTCCGTTGTGCCGACTGCGGCACCGAACCGGTCAGGTGCACCACGCCATGGCGCGTCGTGACGTGGACCTTGGTCGATGGCACATCCTTCTTGGCGAGCAGTTCGGCCTTGACCTTGGCGGTCAGCGCCGCGTCGTCGATCTTGCGCCCGGTATCGCTCATGGCACCGCTTGCCGTCGCGTTGTCGGCGATCTTGATGATCCCGCCCTGGTCCAGAGCATGCGCGGCAATGCCGGTTGTTGCGAGCGCACCGGCCATAACGAGCTTGAGCAGATTGGCGTGTTTCATTGTTGACCTCCCGAAGTTGAGTGAAAAAAGCAAATGCGGTGTTGCCTGCGTCAGATCTTGTGACCCTCCTGACTCTCGCCCGGCCGGCTCATGGCCTTGCCCCGGCGTTCGTGCAACTGGTTGTCCACGGCGCGCACGCCGGGCACTTTCGAGACCACGGTCTGCACGACGTGCTGCATCCATCGTTCGGGCACGTGGCCCGTGAGCAGGGCCAGACCCGAGGTCACCGTCACGTCGACGTGCGAGACGTCGAGATCGTGCGCGTCGCGCAAGGCCCTACGTACCTGATCCCGCACGGCGGCGTCGGCAGGCGACGGGGCACGCGAGTGAGCCTGAACCGATGCATGGGCCGTCTGCTGCGGCGCTCCAGACACACCGGATACCTTTGCTGCCGTCCCGCTCGCGTACCCTTGCCCACCGCTACGGCCCCGACTCCCTGTTGCCTGTCCGGCCGAGCGAGGTTCGGCTTTCGAATGCTGGTGCGCCGTGTCGGCGCCCACCGTTCCCTCGGGCCATTCGATCCTGCGTGCTTGCGAGGCGCTGCTACCCGGCGGTACTTGGCCCGCGGCATCCCGCCCGGTGCCCGCGTAATCGTCGTGCGGACCATATGCGCTTTGCCGCCCGAATCGCGGGTGGTCGCCCGGTGCGGCATCCGCGGGCCCGTAGCCGCTCTCCTCGCCATGAGCGATCTCCGGGGCATACCCGTGACCGCCCGCCGAATCCCTGGCTTCTCGCTTCGCCTTGCCCGCCTTGGGAGGCGACGCCCCCAACCATGCGGGATCCGATTGTGACTGCGCGTGGGCGATTTGCGCGTCGCGGGCGACGGACTGGCGCGCCTCATGCGATTGCCCTTCGCTTTCGCTGTCGAATGGCGACGCCTGCGCACCATGCGTCTCGGCGTCTCCATCTTCATGCGTGAGGGCATGCTGCTGGTGCTGCGCCCCCTCGTCCTCGCCTGGCAAGGGCGGCACTGCCCGCGTACGCTTCACCATGACATCCTCCTCGACTGCTGTCCGGGACCCGGCAAGTGCTTCTGCATTCGGATCCGAACCTGTTGAAATCGATTGTAGATAGCCAGGTTTCCCAAGCGAATCGGCGGAGTCTGAAAGATGTGTAGGCGGACGCTGGCACGTTCCAGCGCGAGGAAACGCACGCACCGCCATGACAGATAAAGCGCTTGAAAATCAAAGGGCTGCAAGACCCATTAAAAGTCTTGCCCGAGCATGAGTCCGAAGGCACGTGCGAACGAATCGCTTCGCTTCGGTCGTGCAACATCGGAGAATTCCTACAGGTTGGCGCAGACGCCGCGTTGCGCGGCGCCTCCCTCGCCCGCGGCGCGCCGGTTCAATTCGCTTCGGACGGTGTCGGTGTCGGTGTCGGTGTCGGTGTCGGTGTCGCATCCGACGGCGCCATGACGATGCAATTTCGTCCTGCTGCCTTGGCCCGATAAAGGGCTTCGTCAGCCGCCTTGACGAGCGCGTCGACGGTTTCGTTGCCTCGCGGCATGCGGCATGCAACGCCGACGCTTACCGTCACGTGCCCGAAGTCGCTGGAGGCATGCGTCAGATGCAGTTGTTCCACCGAGCGCCGGATCGCTTCGGCAACGCGCCCTGCGCCTGCGGCGTCGGTGTCCGGCAGTACGGCGATGAACTCTTCTCCGCCGTAACGCCCCGCCGCGTCCGACGGTCGGTTGAGCGCCGCCCCAATGGCGCCCGCCACTGCGGCGAGGGCCACGTCGCCGGCCTGGTGGCCCTGCGTATCGTTGTAGCGCTTGAACCAGTCGATGTCGACGAATGCTACTGCCATCGAGCGCTTCGCCCGGCGCATTTTCCGCCATTCGCCGGCAAGAATCCTGTCGAGCGAGCGCCGGTTCGACAGGCCGGTCAGCCCGTCGGTTCGCGCCAGCAGACGCAACTCGCGCTCGGCGCTCAAACGCCGCCGCAACTGGGCGGCCAGCAAGATCGACGTCACGATGAAACCCACGTTGAGCACCAGGAAAAGCGCGCCGAATTCGACGGCGCGTTTGTGCCACGGCGCCAGCGCCTCGTTGCTTGACGTGACCACAATCAGCGTGAGCGGTGCATTGTCGAGCATGCGACGCGACAGCAGGCTCTCGCGCCCGAGGAAACGGATGGGATAGATTCGCTGGTCGTCGTTGCCGGGCGGCAGCGCTTCGTAGCGACCGGTCTGCGCCATCGTCAGGCCCAGCACGCGGGCGTCATAAGGTTTGCGCATCAATATCGCGCCGTCCTTGCCCAGCAACAGGATCACCCCTTCCTTGCCGACTTCGACGTGATCGAAGAGTTGCCGGAAATAGCGGATATCCACCGCCAGCGAAACCACCCCGCCGAACGACCCGTCGGGCCGGGTGAGCCGGCGGCTGAGCACCATCGTCGGCCGCCCGTCCTGAAGCCGCGAGTGCAAGAAGCCGCTCACGTACAACCCCGCATCAGGGTTGTCGCGCGGCACGGTGAAGTAATCGCGGTCGGCGAAGTTATACGGCCGCGGCACCTCGCTCTCCGCATCGATCACGATGTTGCCGCGAGAATCGAGCACCACCAGCGAGCCGATGTAGCGCGACGCGCGCGAGCGCTCGAAGATCAGTTCGCGACGCAGGGCGGGCGACAGCGCGTCGACGTCGCGGCGCGCGAGCAAATTCACTACCGCGTCGAGCGAGGCCTCGTAGAGCTGAAAGTTCAGTTCCAGATCGCGTTCGAGCACTGCGGCGATACTGCGCTGATTATCGGCCGCGCGCGCGAGTACGAGCAGCCGGCCCTCGTAGAGCAGCGCCACCGCGACGGCCGTCACCAGTGCGGAAATGCCCACACCGCTCCAGACGATCAGTGTGGGCGTGCGCGAGACCCACCGCACTGCCGTCTGTGCCTGCAGTGCGATACGCCTGCGCCATCGTTGCATCGACATGCTTCAATCGTCTCCTGTAGTCGCGACCGGCGATCATTACGCCGGGGTGCCCACGCGGCACGCCCCCGTGCGCCGACGCTCACACGGTGAAGTCGGCCGCCATGTCGGCATCCGTGCGCGCCTCGAGCCGGCCGTCACGGCAAGCCTTGCGAAAGACGTCGTAATCGCGCTCGACCTGGTCCGCGTATCCCGCCGAATATTGGACCAGGGCCTCGCCCAGGCGAGCGCCCTTGCCGACGTATCCCACCAGCTCCGCCGCGCACCCACCCGCCTTGGCGTGCGCGCGCGCCAGCACCCAGCCGCAAAGGCGGGCGTACTCGCGGAAGCCGTCGGCGCGAAAGAGTTCGAATTGCGCGGATATCTTCATGTCGCGCAACTGACGCCCGTAGATGGATCGCCCGAACGGACCGCTGCCCCATCCGAGAAATGCGTCGGATGCCGCCTGCATGAGGCGTTGCCCTTCCACCACGCGCCGCCCGTCATGCCTTGACGCCGTGCCTTTGAAGAAGCGCGAGACAACGGATTTCGATGCCTCCTTGAACTGGAGAAAGAGCGGTTGCTCGTGGGTGTCCATCAGGAGCAGCACCAGGCATCTCGTGCCCACACTGCCCACCCCCACGACCTTGAAGGCGAGATCTTCCCGCGTATAGGCCGCGAGCATGCTCGCGCGATCGGGCGGCAACGAACGCAAATAGCTCTGGTAGACGGGGGAAAACAACGTACGCCAGTCGCCCAGCCCCAACCAGTCGTCCTCGGGGCCGAACAGGGTCGTAGCGCCGTGCACGTGAAACACCGTGGGCGGCGTGTCCCGAATCAGCCATTGGTCGCCGATCTGCTGTGCGAACTTGGGAAGCACATTCTCGTGCGTGCGGCCAGACGCCCGGGCAATCCCCCGTTTGACGCCCTCGCGCACACGCTCGGACTGCGCCAGATTGAGCATGCGCTCGAAAGTGACCTGCTCGTGCCACAGCGCGATGGTCGGCATGTGCGCGTATTCGTCCAAACGCCTCGCGTAGCTGTCAACGGCTGCGCGCACCATCTCCACGCCAAGCGTGTCACCGAAACCGAACTGGCGCGCGGCGAGCACCAGACTGACGCACAGTCGCTTGATATCCCATTCCCATGGCCCGCGAGCGGTCTCGTCGAAATCGTTCAGATCGAAGATCAGTGTGCGCTCGGGCGTGGCGAACCCGCCAAAATTGGCCAGATGACAGTCCCCGCAGATCTGCAGGGTCAGGCCGCTGTTCGGGGTGCCTGCAAGATCGTGTGCCTGCACGATGGCGCTCCCCCTAAAGAAGGCGAACGGCGACGCCAGCATGCGGCCATAACGCAACGGGACCAGCGCGGCGACGCGTCCCTCGCTGCTGATGCGCAACAGCTCGACGGGGTCGCGATCGATGCTGCCCAGATGAGAGTGGCTGCGTCGAGGCGTCGCCTCACGGCGCTTGCGCCCCGCCGCAACACGCGCCTCGAAAGGCATCGCCGGCGGTGCGGGCGTGCCGGACGCCGCGAGCGCAGACGACGCCTTCGACCGGGTCACGCTCGCGGTCGGCTTCATCGAGGCAAGATCAGCCGCCGGCGCGAGCCGCGCGGGCGATGAATTAGCGGGCATGTCCAACTCCTTCTTCCAATGCGGGCGCATCAGATGGCGGCGACGGTGCCTGCGCCGGCGCCGGGTACCACTGGGCCGGGCGAAGCGTCAGCGGCGAGTCCGGTTGCGACTGGAAATGCGGCGACATGATCTGCACGCCGTACTGGTTGAAAACGTCCTGGATGTTCTCGTGCAGTGCCGAGATCGCCGTGAACCGGGTGGAAGGATCCCGCAAGGTCGCAAAGACCTCGTACTCCACGTAGAAGTCGGACAACGCGCGTTGCAGTACGAACGGGACCGGTTGAGAGACGACCTGAGGCGTCTTCCCGGCCGCCTCGATCAGCATGGCGTGAACCTGGCGCCAGGGCGTGTCGTAGCCGATCGTGAGGGTCGTGCTGATCGCCGCGCCACGCTCGCGCCCTTGCGCCGAGAAATTGCGCACGGTCGACGCCACGACAACCGCGTTGGGAATCGTCAATTCCTCTTTCGCCAGATTCACGATCTTTACCGACAAGGCATCCACGCCCACGACCACGCCGGTGGCGTCGCCGATCGAGACGAGATCCCCTTTCCTGAGCGCGCGGCTGTATATCACGACCATGCCGCTCATCAATTGGTTGACGATGCCGCTCGAGCCCAGCGTCACCATGAGACCCAGAAGGACCGAAAGTCCCTTGAAGACGTCGCTCTGCGCCCCCGGCATGTAGGGGTAGGCGAAGGTCAGCGCCAGTCCCCACACGACGACCGACACCAGGCGCCGCGTTGCACCGGCCGTCTCGGGATGCATGCCGGGAATGGTCAGACGCCCACTTTGCACGGCATCGAACACATTGTTGATCAGACTTTGCAGCGCCCGCGTGAGCAGGAAGATGACGATGACGGTGACGATCCCCGGGACGGCGCCGGCCACGCCGAGGCCGAACCGATCGACCAGGGTCCAGAGAAAGTCGGACAGGCGCCCGGCCAGCGGCTGGCTCGCCGGGAACTGCATCAGCACGAAGATCAGATAGAGATAGGCGAACGCCAGTGCCAGGCAGACCGCACCGATCTGCACGACCTGATGCACCAGGTGGACGGCCGAGCCCGTCCAATCGAAGCTGCGGGTGGTGCGTTGAAGGACGCGCTTCTCGAAAGCCGTCTGCAAGCGCGTCTCGAGGCGAGTGCGCGTACGGCCCACCCCGATGACGAGCAGCGCCAGCACAACTGCGCCGAGCGCGCTGAGCGCCACGCCGCGCAGAATGGTCGGCCAGTGGAGTTGTTCGCGTCGGGCAGCAAAGGCCACCTGCAGGCGCCCCCGGACCTCGTCGGCGACGGCATCCAGCGGGCGCGGATCGCCCGGGGCAAGGTCTTCGGTGGTCAGCGCGAAAAGAATGCGGTCCTGCACCCGGAATGCGACGCCCGAAATTCCGCCGAGCGATGCATGGAGCACGTCGACCGGCGCATCGAAAGCCCGCGCCGGCAGACGCTCGAGGACGGACCGCGCCCGCGCCGCTCGCACCGCCGGGGTGGCACCGCCAAGCGTGCCGCGAAAGGTGGCCACGGGCCGATCCATGAAGCGCAATTCGACCCCGTCCTGGGCGTCGGTGCCGGCGGCCCCGCTCGATGGACCGTTGGCGGCAACCTGGCCGGGCGGCGCGTCGGCCGCATTCCCACCGGTGTTCTGCGCCGCCCCCGCCGTTGCCACCGTTGCCGCAATTGCCGGGATGGCGACCATCCCCGGCGCGACGTGCATTGCGCACACCACCAGCACTTGCAACAGCCTCATGCGAAGGCGCATATCACGGCTCCTGCGGGCAAGTTGGCCACCAAGAATTGACGCAGTGCGAGGAAATCCCACGGAAATCAGGCAAAATCGAGGGCTGCCGTACTCTGCCCCGACCGCGCTCGGCTCGTTGTTCCCGACTTCGCGGTCCCGATGGGTGCCGCCGGCTTGGTGCATGCGCGATGCACGCTGGCTTCAGGCCAGTACGTCCATCGCCGGCAACGTCCGGCCGGGGCGGGGTATGGACGGATTATTCACCATGGCATCGGCACTGTCGAGCATCGGCGCAGCACGCGCGCATGCCGGCCGATTCCGTTGTGCCCGCACCCCGGGAATGTCGGAAAAACTCCGACACGGAATCCTCAACTATCGGCGATATCTGCCGATAAACAGATTGGCGGGACTTTTCGGTCGGTTTTCATATGTCCAGTTCGTACAGTGGTTGGCTCGTAGCGTTATCGCTTGCAGTTGCCGTACTGGCGTCGTTCACGGCGCTCGACCTTTCGGGTCGCATCTATCTCATGACGCGCCGTGGCATGCGCCACGCCTGGCTTGCCGTGGGCGCGACCGCCATGGGCATCGGCATCTGGTCGATGCACTTCATCGGCATGCTCGCCTTGTCGCTCTCGCCGTCCTGGTCGCCGCTCTCGTCGCACGCCGCCATCCCACTTGGCTACGATCCGTTGCTGACCGCCGCGTCGCTTGCCATCGCCATCGCCATTTCGTGGGCCGCCCTCTGGATGATCGCCAGCGAGCCCTTCACCCGTCGGCGCGTCGCGGCCGCCGGTGTCACGCTGGGTGTCGGCATTGCCGCCATGCAC
Source organism: Pandoraea morbifera (assembly GCF_902459575.1). Taxonomy (NCBI): domain Bacteria; kingdom Pseudomonadati; phylum Pseudomonadota; class Betaproteobacteria; order Burkholderiales; family Burkholderiaceae; genus Pandoraea; species Pandoraea morbifera. Next base: position 111,914 of record NZ_CABPSD010000001.1, on the reverse strand, counting down.
TACAGCGGCATGGCGGCAATGAAGATGAATCCGGCGATCGAATACGATCCGCTGCTCTTCTCGGCATCGATCCTCATCGCAATCCTGGCCGCCACCGCCGCACTGTGGATCGCGCGCACGCTGCGCGACGGCAGCCTGCGCCACGTAATGTCGAAACGGTTCGGCGCGGCCGTGGTCATGGGGCTGGCGATCACCGCAATGCATTACACCGGCATGGCGGCCGCGCACTTCGCGCCGGGCGCCATCTGTGGCGCAGCGACGGGCGTGAGCTCGCAATGGCTGGTCACCACGGTAAGTCTGTTCACGTTCCTGATTCTCGCGACCACGCTGCTCGTCTCCCGTCTGGACGCACGCACCAGCTTCCTGGCCAATTCCGTCATGCAACTCAATTCGCAGATCGCGCGCATGGCGACGTACGACGCCCTGACCGACCTGCCCAACCGCCGGGCGCTGCATGACGCCGCGGCACGCATGCTCATCAATTCGCGTCGCGACCAGCGCCGCTTCGCGGTGCTGTTCATGGATCTGGACGGCTTCAAGACGATCAACGACTCGCTCGGGCACAACGTGGGCGACGACGTCCTGCGCGCCTTCGCCAAGCGCCTGCGCAAGAACGTGAACGGCGACGACGTGGTCGCCCGGCTGGGCGGCGACGAATTCGTCGTGCTGCTCGGCTCGCTGTCGTCGCCCGAGGTCGCGGGTCGCGTTGCCCAGCGCCTGCTCGACGACATGCGCGACGGCCTGCGCGTGGGCGATCAGTCGCTGCACGTCATGCCGAGCATCGGTGTGGCGCTGTTCCCGGACGACGGAGACAGCATCGATCTGCTGCTCAAGCACGCCGATACGGCCATGTACGAGGCCAAGCGCGCCGGTCGCGGCATCTTCCGCTACTTCGAGCCGCGCATGAACGCCGCCGCGCAGCGCACCTGGGAAATCCAGCAGGCGTTGCACGACGCGCAAGCCGAACAGTATTTCTCGCTTCACTTCCAGCCGAAGTATCGCGGCGACACGGAGGCGCTCGCCGGCGCGGAAGCCCTGCTGCGCCTCACGCACCCGACCTTCGGAGAGCTGCAACCGATCGATTTCATCCCGGTGGCCGAACGCACGGGGCAGATCGTGCAGATCGGTTATTGGGTCGTGCGCGCCACGTGCGAACACATCAAGCAGTGGGACGCGGCGGGACTGCCGCCGGTGAAGGTCGCCATCAACCTCTCACCCCGGCAGTTGGCGCAGTCGCAACTGGTCGAGAACATTCTGGAGATCGTGCATACCGCGGGCGTGTCGTGCGACCGGCTGATGTTCGAGATCACCGAGACGGTGGCAATGTTCGACGCCCAGCACACGATCGACGTGATCCGCGCATTTCAGGAACACGGCTTCGAAGTCGCCATCGACGATTTTGGAACGGGATATTCCAGCCTGGCATACCTGCAACGCTTTCGCGTCAAGCAACTGAAGATGGACCGGTTCTTCACGAACGGCCTCGATACCTGCGGGCGCGAAGGCAGCGCCGTCGTGTCGGCGATCATCGCACTGGCCCACTCGCTGGATATGGACGTCGTGGCCGAAGGCGTCGAGACGGCGTCGCAGCGCGAAGCACTCAAGACACTCGATTGCGACGAGTTGCAGGGCTTCCTGCTGGGCAAGCCGCTGACCGGTGAAGCGTTCGCGCGGCTGCTGGCCTCGCTGCCGGGAATGCCGGGTACCCCGGCGATGGCCTGAGCGGCTGCCGTCGCCAGATGCGCCCGCTCAGCGCTCGGCCACTTCCGCCGCCACCGCCGCCGGACCGCTGTCATCGACCGATTCCCCGCTGGCAAACGCCGCCGCACGTGCGAGCCGAGCCCTCATGCTCTCGCTCGCCGCCGGGCCGGCGGCCGGCACATGACGCTTCGGGTCCAGCCGCGCCCCCGTCACCGCGTCCACGACGACCGGCTCCACCACCTGCCCCGTTTGCCGATCGATCAACTGCGCCGAGATGCCCTCCGGCGCAAAGTGCCGATTTCCCCACGCGAGCAACGCCCACAGCACCGGCCGGAAGTCGCGCCCGGCATCCGTGAGCACGTATTCGAAGCGTGGCGGCCGGTCGGAATACTGTCGGCGCGCCAGCAAGCCTTCCTCCACCAAGGCGTTCAGGCGGCGGGTCAGCATGTTGGGCGCAATCTCCAGACGGCGCTGAAAGTCATCGAAACGGGTGGTCCCGTAGCCCGCTTCGCGCAGGATGAGAATGCTCCACCATTCGCCCACCCGTTCCAGGCTTCGGGCGATCGGGCACTGCATGTCCCGGAAGGTCTTTCTTTGCATTTGGACTCCTTGCGTGCGGAAGCGACCCACGCTGCCTATTACCATGCAAGTGAGCATAAGCGCGTCGCCTCCCCGGAGCAAGCCGGTTGACCGCACTTAGCGTCGCCCACGGGTCCTGGCGCGTCAATTAAAAATATCTGTCGTATAAAAATCAATAATTTACGATCTATTCTTGAAGTTGCTTATCTGAAGTGAATTCTTCTGCCGACGGCGTTAATGCGCATCAGCGCTGGGCGTTGCGGGTGGTGCAACCCGACGCAGGAGCGGCACCATCAACGTCACGCAAACGAAGATCACGCCAAGTCCCGTGTAGACGTCACCGAACGTCATCGTCTGGGCCTCGCGCAGCGTCAGCGTCCAGAGCTGGCCCAGCGCCGCGGTGTGTGCATCGACGGCGTCCAGCCCGGCCACCGTCATTCGTGCCCGCACACCGGCAAGCCACTCGCCGACTGCCGGACCGCCCTCGCCCATGCGCTCCGCGAGGCGGAAAAAATGCAGATTGGTTCGATCGTTGAGGACCGTCGTGCACACGGCAATCCCGATGGCGCCGCCGAGATTGCGCATCAGGTTGAACAGGCCGGACGCCAGGCGAAGCCTTGCCGGGGGCAGACTGCCAAGCGTCAACGTGACGATCGGGGCGACGGCAAACTGCTGTGCCGCACCGCGCAGCGCCTGCGGGAGCATCAATTGCCACGCACCCCAGTCGTGCGTGATCGGCGCGAACTGCCACATCGACAATGCGAAGGCGCCCAGCCCCACCATCATGAGCCATCGCAAATCGATCCGGTTGGCGACCATGGTGTACAGGGGGATCGACATGAGCTGGAACACGCCCGTGGAGAACACCGCCATCCCTATCTCGAACGCGGAAAAGCCGCGCACCCGGCCAAGGAACAATGGCGTGAGATAGATCGTGGCAAAAATGCCGATCCCCGTGGCAAACGAGAAGAAGCAGCCCAGCGCGAAGTTGCGCTGCCGCAAGGCACGCAGGTCCACGATCGGTTGCGCGTAAGTCAGGCTGCGCCAGACGAAAGCCACGCCACAGATCCCGGCCAGCCATGCGGTCGCACGAATGGTGTCGTCGCCAAACCAGTCCCAGCGAGGCCCTTCTTCCAGCGTGTACTCCAGACACCCCAGACTCACCGCCATCAGCGCCATGCCCAGGTAATCGGCGCCGCGCAACAACGACCAGTCGGCCCGGTCGATTCGCACCAGCAGCGGCACGGTAACCGTGACGAAAATACCGGGCACCAGGTTGACGAAGAACAGCCAATGCCACGAATAGTTGTCGGTGATCCAGCCGCCGATGGTCGGCCCCAGCGTGGGCGCCAATGACGAGAGCCCACCCACCACCGCCGCCGCCAGCACGCGCTGCGGCCCGGTGAAGAATGCGAACGCCGTAGTGAACACCAACGGAATCATCGATCCGCCGAGAAATCCCTGCAGCGCGCGAAACGCGATCATGCTCTGGATGTTCCACGCCGCGCCGCAAAGCAGGCTCGCCACCGTGAACCCGGCCGCCGAAGCCGCGAAGATCCAGCGCGTGGACATCACGCGCGAGAGCCAGCCCGAGAGCGGGATCACGATGATCTCCGCGATGAGGTAGCTGGTCTGCACCCATGCCGTTTCGTCGGCGCCGGCCGACAGCCCGCCACCGATGTCGCGCAGCGAGGCCGATACGATCTGGATGTCGAGCAAGGCGATGAACATGCCCACCACCATCGTGGCAAAGGCGATCACCTTGGCGCGCGTGGACATGGCGTCGGCCGAGTACCCACCGCTTGGCGCCGGCGCTACGGCCCGCGATCGCTCATCGTTGGCGGACCGTGCCGGGCGCGGCGCGGGGGCCGGATTGCCGACAGGTGCCGGCTGCGGCAGCGCCGCCCCCGTCTGCGTCGTGCTCATCGTGCGGCGACCTTCGCCGTACCGGCGTCGCGACGTTCCGCCGCCCCGGTGTCGGCATCGCCTCGCGCATCGACCACCGCCGTCACCGAAAGCCCGGGACGCAATGTGCCAAGATGACCATCCGCATCATCCAAACGCACCCGAACGGGCACACGCTGGACGATCTTGGTGAAGTTGCCTGTCGCATTCTCCGGAGGCAGCACACTGAACTGCGCGCCCGTGGCCGGCGCCAGGCTTGCCACGCGGCCATGGAAGACGCGGCCCGGCAACACGTCGGCCTCGATCTTCACCGGCATGCCGGGTCTCAGGTGAGCGACCTGTCCTTCCTTGAAATTCGCGTCCACCCACAGGCCGTGGGCGGGAACGATGGCGAGCAGTTGACTGCCCGCCTGTGCATACGCGCCGGCGCGGGCGCGCCGGTTGCCGACGGTGCCGTCCACGGGTGCGCGAAGCACCGTGTCATCGAGATTGAGCTTCGCGATATCACGCTCCGCCACCGCCTGGGCCAACGCCGCCTGCGCCTGCTGCTTTTGCGTGGCGATGACATCGAGCTGCCGTTCGGCGGCCGTCGCACCGGCTTCGGCCCGCTCGCGATTGGCCACGATCTGCTGGTAGTCCGCCTCCGCCCTCTGCGCGCTTTGGACCGACACCGCCGACTTGGCGACGAGATCCCGATATCGCGCCTGGTCTTCACGGGCACGACGCGCGTCCGCGGCAATCGCCGCCACACCGGCCCGCGCCTGCGCAATCACCGCCGTCTGCAACCGTGTCGTGGCGTCGAGATTGGCGATCAGCGCGCGCTGCGCGGCGACAGCGCCGTCCGCCTTGGCAAGCGCGGCGCGGTAGTCGCGGTCGTCGAGCCGCACAAGGACATCCCCGGCATGGACAGCCTGGTTGTCCGTGACCAATACCTGCGCGATATAGCCCGGCACCTTCGGGCCGAGCGCGGTGACGTCCCCCCCGACATAGGCATCGTCCGTCGATTCGAGATGCCGAGCCGTCGTCCACCAATACGCGCCGTACCCAAATACCGCCAGGACGGCCACGACCGCCGCGCCGCGCATCACAAGTCGAGACCCGACGCGTGAATTGCGGGTCTGTCCGATGGGTTCTCCCGTGTCATGGGTAGGCGCGCTGGGGGATGTCATGGGTCGGTCCTTCCTGCTTTCAAGTGTGTGAAGAAGTGTGCAACTCATGGTTGCTTTCATAATGGAAGTGAGTATAGAGTTGCAACTATCATCTTGCAAGTAACTATGCAAATTACGATCATCCGGCCATGAATTCACATTCCTCGACGTCATTCGGCATTCCCACGTCCATCCTTCGCGCCGCATGTCTTGCCGCGTGCATTGGCTCCCTCGCCAGTTGCACGGTCGGCCCCGATTACACGCCACCCGGCAACGCGCTGCCGGATCGCTTCGCCGGGGCCGTCCGGCTCGCGCAGCGGGACGCCTTTCATCCAGGGGAATCGAGCGCTCAGGAGCGCGTGCCCTCAAAAGACGCTCCGCAAACGCTGGATACCTGGTGGACGCGCTTTCACGATCCGGCGCTTACGGCTGTCATCGAACAGGTGCTTGCACAGAATCTCGATTTGCGGGCAGCCATGGCCCGTGTCGTTCAGGCGCGCGAGCAGGCCCGCGCGGCGGGCGCAAGACAACTGCCATCACTGCGTCTGGATGGCAATATCCGTCGGGAACATCAATCGCTCGACAGCCCGCTGGGCGTCGTCGCGAGCACGCTGCCGGGATACAACCGCAACATGACCGTGTACGACATTGGCTTGGGCGCAAGCTGGGAGCTGGACCTGTTTGGGGGATTGCGACGCTCGGCGCAAACGGCAAGCGCGCTGGCGCAAGTCGCGCAGGCGCAGCGCGACGGCGTGCGCGTGAGCCTCGTCGCGGAAGCCGCCGACGCGTATTTTCGCGTGCGTTCGGCACAGCGCCGGCTGGCCATTGCTCAGGACCAGATCGCCACGGACGAACGCCTCCAGGACATCGTGCGCCTGCGCTTTGCAGACGGCCTCGCCTCCGAACGCGAAGTGGCGCAAGCCGAAGCACTGCTGGCCCGGGCGCGCACAACGCTGCCGCCGCTTCGCATCGAGCGCGAAACCCAGCTCAACCGTCTGGACGTATTGATGGGCGTGGTGCCCGGCACTTACGCGCACAGGATCGACTCGGAAACACCGGCGGACGATCGTCACGCGAGACCGTTCACGATTCCGTCGATTGGCGATGCAGGCACGCCGTCCGATCTGTTGCGCCGACGCCCCGATGTGATCGCGGCAGAACGTCGGCTTGCCGCGTCGAACGCCCGGATCGGGGCGGCACTGGCGGAGTATTACCCCAAGTTCTCGCTCTCGGGTGTGCTGGGATTCGAAACGCTTGCCGGCGGACGGGTGCCAGGCGCCGATACGTTCCAGCCGCTTGCGGCGCTGGGCCTGCGATGGAGACTGTTCGACTTTGGCCGGATCGACGCCGAAGTCGCACAGGCGCGAGGCGCCAAAGCCGAAGCCCTGGCCGCGTACCGGCAGGCCATGCTGCACGCCACCGAGGATGTGGAAAACGCCATCGTCACGCTCGTGGAGCTCGAGCGACAGCGCAAGGATCTGGCGAAGGCGGTGGCCGCGCAGACGCGCGCACGCGACAGCGCGCAAGCGGCCTACACGGGGGGAACGGTTAGCCTGTATGAGGTGCTCGACGCCGACCGACAACTGCTGACCGTGCGCGATGACGACGCGCGAGCGCAAGCTGACAACGCCCGTGCCGCGGTGGCGACATTCCGGGCGCTGGGCGGCGGGTGGCAGGCAGACGCGCCAGCGCTGGCGCTGACCTCGCCGGGCGCATCATCCCCTTCGCGCCCGCCGCAGGACTGACGTCGCCGCCGCGCTCGCGGCGCCTGACCGGCGCCTGCGCCCCGGCGTCGTGCCGCGCGCGATGCCGACGCCCGGCGAAGCCGGCACCGACAGCATCGACTGGTACGTGGCGGCGAGCGCTTCCTGCGTCGTCACCTGCTCGCGCAACCGCGCGATCACCGCATCCTGCAATGCCTTGGCCGACCGCATCTCGTGTTGCGACTCCGTCATGGCGGCAAGACTGGCCTGCGCCTCCTGCAACTCTCGCTGCACCTGACGGCGCTCCTGCTGGAGCGATTTGACGGACGCTCTCGCCGCATCGAGCTCCAGCATGAGCCGTCGCTCGTTGGCCTCGGCGCGCTCGGTGAGCCGGACACGCTCGGCGTCCCAACCTGCGCGCTGACCCGCGTGCTCTTCCTGCAATGCCTGCATCGCGTCGCGCGCCGCGGAGAGTGCTTGCCGGGAGGCCACCGCATCGGCCTGCGACTCGATGAGCTGCGCCTCGGCGCGACGTGCCTGCGCCTGCGCCTCGTCTCGCGCCTGACGGGCATCGGCCGCCGCCGTCTCCGCCGCCGCGATGCGCTCGTGCAGGACGGCGCGCGCCTGCACCAACGCTTCGCGCTCCGAGGCCAGTTCCGCCTCACGTGCATCGAGCGCCGCCCGGCGCTCGGCCGCCTCTTGCGCCAACACAGCCCGACTCTCCTCTAGTGCCAGCGCCCACAAATCGATCGCCGCGCGAGCCACCGTATCGGGCATCGAAATGCCCTCCGGCAGTCCGGACATCGCCGCGCCACCGCCCTGCAAACGTGCGCCGAGCCCTGCAAACCAGGCATCGAGATATGGACTCACGGTATTCGGCGATCCCCGTCCCAACTGCTGACGAATGCGCTCGATGGTGGGACGCTGCCCTTGCATCAGCAACGCATCGGCTGCGGCCCACACATCCTGCTCGGAGATACCGCGCCCGACCGCTCGGGATGACGGTGCGATCGCGGCGGATTTCAAGCCTTGGGACGTAGTCATGACGCACGACTCCTTGATTTCGGCGGCATTGCCTAATAACCCTCGATAATGGAAGATTATCGATACTTATTCGATGATAACATTATATTTATTACATATTACATATGAAATCATATGTTTGGTAAAAAAATCACGGTTGCCGGCGCATCGGCCTCCCAATCCGGATCCGATAGGGTTGCCAGCGTCACCTCCGGCTCGAAAAATCCGTCGACGCTCGATCCGGGCAAGCTTAACGACGATGCCTGCAAAGCAGCCCAGGCACTCGCCCGGGAAGGCGACTCCGTTAACTCGCGACTCAGTTATCAATCGGCCATGCGCTATTGGCTCGGTTGGTATCGACTGCGGTACGGGGAAGCCCTGCCGACGCCGTTGCCGCCTGCGGTCATCGTCCAGTTCGTCGTGGATCACGCCTTGCATCAGAGCAGGCAGGGGCTACGCACGGAGATGCCGGAAGCGCTCGATGCGGCACTCGTCTCACAAGGTCTCAAGGCGCGGCCGGGCCCGCCCGCGCTCGCCACCCTCCTTCACCGCCTGAGCGTCATTGCCAAATTGCATACGTCTCGCGATCTGCCGAATCCCTGCGCCGAACCTGCCGTGCGCGAATTGCTCGCGAAAACGCGGCGCGCCTACGCCAAGCGCGGCGCGCGGCCAGCCAAAAAGGATGCCTTGACCCGGGAGCCACTGCGCGCGCTGCTCGCCACGTGCGACGACTCGCTGCGCGGCAAACGCGACCGTGCCCTGCTGCTGTTCGCCTGGGCGAGCGGGGGACGGCGCCGCTCCGAAGTCGTCCGTGCCACGTGCGATAACGTTCGCCGCGTGGCGCCGGACCGCTATGTCTATACGCTCGGATGGTCGAAAACCAATCAGCAAGGCGCCGATCTTCCGGAAAACGAAAAGCCCGTGACCGGTGCTGCCGCAGCCGCGCTCACCGATTGGCTTGCTGCCTCGGAGATCGTCGAAGGCCCGATCTTTCGGCGGGTGCGCCGCGGCGGACATGTCGGCGACGCGCTGTCAGAGGCGGCGGTGCGCGACATTGTCCGCAAGCGGTGCGCGCTCGCCGGCCTCGACGGCAACTTCTCCGCACACTCGCTCAGGGCGGGCTTCGTGACCGAAGCGGCGCTCCAGCAAGTCCCATTGGCCGAGACCATGACGATGACGGGACACACGAGCGTCGCAACCGTCATCGGCTATTTCCGTCGGGCCGACATGTTGCGCTCGCGCGCGGCCGATCTGATGGGCGATCTATGTCAGCCTTCCGACGACGAATCCGGCACATCGACTGCGCCGCGGAGCCGCCGCACGTGACGATCATCCGCAACAGGGTCGAGGGCGCGCCGCGTCGGCGATCAGTCCCGTCAATTCCGTGGGCTGCCGACATAAAGATGCATTTAAGTGGTATCTTTTGTCGCATCAGGCATATGCCATAGTGAACATACCGCCTGCTGTCACTGCCGCTGTTCCCCCCATTGAACACTCAAAGGTGCAGATCGTCATGCCTAGCTCCACCGCTTCCCGCTCGCGCAATCGCGCGCTCATCGAACGACTCGGCCTGCTCGCGCCGATCATCCAGGCGCCGATGGCCGGCACCAGCACCCCCGCGCTGGCGGCCGCCGTCTCCAATGCTGGCGGGCTCGGCTCGTTGGGCGTGGCTTCGGTCAACGCCGAAGCTGCACGCAAGTCCATTCATGACACTCGCGCCCTGACCCGTAAGCCGTTCAACGTCAACGTGTTCTGCCATGCGCCGGCCACGCTCGACGCCTCGCGCGACGCCGCTTGGCTGGCCTATCTCGCCCCGGAATTCGCGCGCTTCGGCGCCACCGCGCCGGCTGCACTGAGCGAGATTTACAAAAGCTTCGTGGCCGACGATGCCATGTTCGCCATGCTGCTCGAGGAGCGTCCGGCGGTTGTGAGCTTCCATTTCGGGCTGCCGTCGCAGGAGAAGATCGACGCCCTGCATGCGGCCGGCATCCTGCTGTTCGCCACGGCCACGAACCTCGCCGAGGCCCGCCAGATCGAGGCGGCGGGTATCGACGCCATCGTCGCGCAAGGATACGAGGCCGGCGGTCACCGCGGCCGCTTCGAGGATCTCGGCGATCGCGTGCCGAGCGACGACGAGCAACTGGGGACGCTGGCGCTGGTGCGGCTGGTCGTCACGCACACCTCCGTCCCTGTGATCGCCGCGGGCGGCATCATGGACGGCGCGGGCATCGCCGCGGTGCTGGCGCTCGGCGCACAGGCCGCGCAACTCGGTACTGCCTTCGTTGCCTGTCCGGAATCGTCGGCCGATGCCGCGTATCGCGAACGTCTTTGCGGCGGGCAGCCACCGCGCACGGCACTGATTCGCGCCATCTCAGGACGTCCGGCGCGTGGTTTCGTCAATCGGCTTCACGCAATCGAGCAAATGGCCGGGCGCCCTGATCTCCCGGCGTATCCGGTGGCCTACGATGCCGGTAAGGCCATCAACGCGGCGGCAAAGGCCAAGGGCAATCACGACTACGCGGCGCAGTGGGCCGGACAAGCCGCGCCGCTTGCCCGCGCCATGCCGGCAGCAGAGCTCGTCGGCTTGCTGCGCGCCGAGCTCCACGAGACTTTTGACGCGCTGCGCGAACTCGCATCGACCTTCTGAGCGAGGCCGTCCATGTCCCCAACGCTACGCATCACCCAGCGGCTCGGCCTGTCGACGCCGATCATTCAGGCGCCGATGGCCGTGGCATCGACGCCGGCGCTGGTGGCCGCCGTATCCAACGCAGGTGGTCTCGGTTCGCTCGCGGTCGGCAACATGGACGCGACCGCCTGAAGCGATTCGCCCCCAATCCCGCGCGCTCGTCGCGCTTCGGAGACACCTCGTATGTTCAACGCAATTCTGTTGACCCAGTCCGACGGCAAGACACAAGCGGCCGTGACCGCATTGGAAGACGATGCCTTGCCCGCCGATGGCGACGTCCTCGTCGCGATCGACTACTCCACCGTCAACTACAAGGACGGACTCGCGATCACGGGCAAGGCGCCGGTCGTGCGGTCATGGCCCATGGTGGCCGGCATCGATGGGGCCGGGACGGTGCTCGCCTCGAACCACGCCGCGTGGCGTCCGGGCGAGCGCGTGGTGCTCAACGGCTACGGCGTTGGCGAAACCCACTGGGGATGCCTCGCGCAAAGGGCCCGGCTGCGAGGCGACTGGCTGGTGAAATTGCCCGAGCGCTTCTCGTCGCGCGACGCCATGATCATCGGCACCGCCGGCTACACCGCCATGCTTTCGGTCATGGCGCTGGAGCGCAGCGGTGTCCTGCCGCACCACGGCGACGTGCTTGTGACAGGCGCGTCGGGCGGCGTCGGCTCGGTGGCTGTCGCGCTGCTGAGTTCGCTCGGGTACCGCGTGGTGGCCTCGACCGGCAAACTCCACGAGGCAGAATATCTGCAGATGCTTGGCGCGGCCGAAGTCATCGACCGGCGCCTGCTGTCCGAGCCCGGCAAGCCGCTGCAAAAGGAACGCTGGTCGGCCGTGGTCGACTCGGTCGGCTCGCACACGCTCGTCAACGCGATCGCGCAATTGCGCTACGGCGGCGTCGCCACCGCATGCGGACTCGCACAGGGCATGGATTTTCCGGCGAACATGGCGCCGTTCATTCTGCGCGGCGTCACGCTGCACGGCATCGACAGCGTGATGGCGCCGCGCGAATTGCGCGAGGAAGCCTGGCAGCGCCTCGCGCACGACCTCGAGCCGCAAAAGCTAGGAGGGATTTCGCATGACGTCGGCCTGGCCGACGCCATTGCCATCGCTCAACGCATCGTCCGGGGCGAAATCCTCGGCCGCGTGGTGGTCGACGTCAACCGCTGAGCGGCTCAGTGACTGCCGCCGAGGTAGGCGGCACGCACCTTGTCGTCGTTGCGCAGGCTCTCGGCCGGACCGTGCACGGAGATGCTGCCGTTCTCCAGCACGTAGCCGTAATCGGCCACCGCCAGCGCAGCGGCGGCGAACTGCTCCACGAGCAGCATCGTCACGCCCTCCGCCTTCAGGTTGCCGATGATGCGAAAGACTTCATCGACCAGAATCGGCGCCAGCCCCATCGACGGCTCGTCGAGCAGCACGATATCCGGACGCAACATGACCGCGCGCGCCATCGCGAGCATTTGCTGCTCGCCGCCCGAGAGCGTGCCGGCCAACTGATTGCGCCGCTCCTTCAAACGCGGGAACAGGTCCATCGCGCGCTCCAGATCGGCGGCGACGTCGCCGCGAGGGCGACTGCCCGTCAAGCGCGGGAAGGCACCCAGACGCAGGTTGTCGGTCACCGACATGGTCGCGAACACGCGACGCCCTTCCGGCGAGTGCGCCAGCCCGAGTTTCGCGATGCGATGCGAGTCGAGACCGTCGATACGCTTGTCGCCCAGCGTGATTTCGCCCGACGTGGGTTTGATCATCCCGGACACGGCGCGCATGGTGGTCGTCTTGCCGGCACCGTTCGAGCCGATGAGCGTGACGACCTGGCCGCTCGGCACATCGATGTCGATGCCGTGCAGCACCTGCACTTTGCCGTAGCCCGCCTGCAGATTACGAATGGAAAGCATAGGGGTTCCGTTGATGTCGTCAGTGCGTCGTCGATGCGCCGCCCAGATACGCTTCGATCACCTTCTCGTCGGCCTGGATCTGTGCCGGGAGCCCTTCGGCGATCTTCTGCCCGAAGTCCAGCACCGACACGGTCTGGCAGGTGCTCATCACCACGTCCATGTGGTGCTCGATGAGAATGACCGTGATGCCGTGGTCGCGAATCTTGCGAATGATCGCCAGCAACTCGCGAATGTCCGGCGCGGTCAGGCCGGCCGCCGGCTCGTCGAGCAGCAACAGGCGCGGATCGAGTGCCAACGCACGCGCGATCTCCAAAAGACGCTGCTTGCCGTATGGCAGGTTGCGCGCTTCCTCGTCGGCCAGCGAAGCCAGCCCCACGAACTCCAGCAGTCGCATCGCCCTCGCCCGGGCCCCCACTTCCTCGCGCTTGTAGCGCGGCAAACGCAGTGACACGTCGAGCAGCGTGGAAGCGAACGTATGGTGCAGTCCGACGAGCACGTTTTCGAGCGCCGTCATTTCTCCGAACAACTGCACGTTCTGGAACGTGCGCGCCACGCCCGAGAGCGCGATGTCCGACGACGTGCGGCCCGCGAGCGACTGTCCCGCAAACTCGATGCTGCCGGCGGTCGGCACGTAAATGCCCGTGAGCACGTTCATCATGGTGCTCTTGCCGGATCCATTCGGGCCGATCAGCCCATGGATCGTGCCGCGCCTGACGGTGAGATCCACCTGGTTGAGCGCCTTGAGGCCGTCGAACTGCATGAGCAATTGACGCACCTTGAGCAGTTCGTCCGGACCGCTTGCCGCAGCCATGAGTACCGGGTCGCTGTCGCCGCCGGCCGATTCGTCGACCTGCGTGGCCGAGACCGAAAGCGTGCGGCGGCGATGCAGGATGCGCGAACGCAGGAAGCCCACGATGCCGTCAGGCAGGTAGTACACGACAAAAAGGATCATCAGACCGAAGATCGTCAGACGCCAGTCCGTGATGCTGTCGAGCCACCATGTCACCGCGGCCAGCCCGACGGTGCCGACGATCGGCACCGCCGCCTTCGCCGGCGTGGTGCGCGCCTTGGCAATCGCCATCACGGCGACGACCGTCGTCAACGCGGCGATGACCGTGGCGACGATGCGGAAAATGCCGATATCGTCGAGCAGTTGCGGCAGCAGCACGATGATTGCCGCGCCGAGCAGCGAACCGGAGCGGGTCTTGCGCCCGCCCATGATCACGGCCAGCAGGAACAGGATCGTGAGTTCGAAGTTATAGGTATTCGGCGAGATGTACTGCTCCGAATAGGCGTAGAGACTTCCCGCCAGCCCCGCGAAACCGGCGCTGATCACGAACGCGTATACCTTGTAGCGGTACACCGACACGCCCATGCAGTCCGACGCCACCGGCGAATCGCGCAACGCTTCGAACGCGCGGCCGAGGTGCGACTTCAGAATCCGGTGCGCCACGAGAATGCTGACGAGTAGTAACACCGCCACGAGCCAGTAGTACTCGACTTCGTCGATCGGATGCCCGCCGATGACCGGCTTCGTGAGCGTGATGCCCATCGGCCCCGACGTCAGGAAGTCCATCTCATTGATGAGAATCTGGATGATGGTGCCGAAGGCGAGCGTCACCATGGCCAGATACGGGCCGATCACGCGCAATGCCGGCAACGCGAGAATGGCCCCGAACGCCGCCGTGACCAGAATGGCCGCCGGCAGCGCGAACCAGAACGACAGCCCGAGCTTGGCGAAGAAAACCCCCGCAACGTATGCGCCAATGCCGAACAGCCCGGCATGACCCAGCGACACCTGCCCCGTGTAGCCCACGACGATATCCAGCCCGAAGAGCAGGATCGCGTAGATCATGATCGTTTCGATCATGTGGATGTAATACGGATTGCTGACGGCAACGGGGAAGCCGAACAGCGCGACGATGCCCACGATCGCCGCGAGCTTCGTGGTCACGCGCAGGCTGCCGGTGTCGGCGGCTCCGCGTGCATGGGAGGACTGTGCGGTCATGGTTACACCTTCTTGATGGCGGTCTTGCCGAACAGGCCCGCCGGCTTCACGGCCAGCACAAGCAGCAGCAGTACGAGACCCGGCACGTCTTTGTAGCCGGTCGAAATGTAGAACGCGGTGGTCGTCTCCGCCACGCCGAGGATCAGGCCGCCCACGAGCACGCCCATGCCGCTCGACAGGCCACCGATGATCGCCACGGCGAATGCCTTCAGTCCGAGCACGGCCCCCATGGTGGCGCCGGTCAGCGTTAGCGGCGCCACGAGCACGCCGGCAAATGCGGCGGCCATCGACGACAGCGCGTAGGAGAACGTGATCACGAGACTCGTGTTGATACCCATGAGCCCGGCCGCGTCGCGGTCGTTGGCCGTGGCGACGACTGCCTTGCCATAGATCGAGCGGCGATTGAAGAGCTCGACGGCGGCCATCATGAGCAGCGCGCCGACCACGACGAGCAGTTCCATCGGCAGGACGTTCGCGCCAAGGAGCTTGATCGGTGACTCCGGCAGCGGCGATGGGAACTTGAGGTCGTCGCGGCCCCAGAGATTTTCCGCAACGTTGCGAAAGATGATGCCCAGCGCAATGGTGGACATGATCCAGCCGAACTCCGATTTGATGCGCAAGGCCGGCTTCACGCCGATGCGTTCGACGAACGCGCCTTGCACCAGGCCGAACAGGCAGACGATGGGGATCATCAGCCAGTAATTCAGTCCGAGCCTTTCCACCAGGGTCAGGCCGACCAGTGCGCCGAGCATGAGCGCCTCGCCCTGGCCGAAGTTCAGGGTGCCGGACGTCGCGAACGTCAGTTGGTAACCGAAGGCGATCACGGCGTAGATCATCCCCAGCGCGATACCGCTGTAGATGAGTTGAATCAGGATGGTCATGCGGTCCTCTCTCGCGAGTGCGAGCCTACGAGCGATGCACGGGAGGCATTCAATGCATGTGCCGCGCGCCGGTCCCGCGTGCCGGCGTCTGGCGCGGGCGCCAAGACGGCGCGCGTGCCGCGCCCGGACACCCCGTTGCCAGGGGCCCGGGTCACGAGCGGTGCGCGCCGTCGTGTACCCGTCATGACTGCAAGGTGCAGCGTCGGGACGACGCCCGGTTACTTCGAGGCCTTCTCGCGAACCTTGCTGCCGGCCTTCAGATCGCTGTCGTACGCGTACACGACACGGCCGCCCTTCACCTCGCCCATCACAGGGATATTGGCGCTGATGGCGTCGTGGTCGTCATGCGTGAAAGGATGATCGTAGGTCGTGACCACGCCCTCGACGGGCGTCTTCAGATCTTCGAGCGCCGCGCGAACCTTCGGGCCATCGGTCGTGCCGGCCTGTTTGATGGCCGCGGCCAGCAGATAGACCGAGTCGTAGCCCTGGGCTGCCGAGACCGCCGAATCGATGCGGTTGTTCTTCGGCTTGAACATGGCCAGGTAGGCATCGATGAAGGCCTTGCGCTTGGGCGTGTTCGGCTCCTGAATGAACGTCTGCGGCATGCGCGCACCCTCGCCGTTCGCACCCGAGTTGTCGATGTAGTTCGCCATCGCGAGCGTCCAGCTACCCACGAGCGGCAGCTTCCAGCCGAGTTTGCCCATGCCGTTCGCGATCTGCGCGAGCTCCGGTCCGATGCCGTACGTGAGAATCACGTCGGCGCCGGCCTGCTTGGCCTTGAGCAGCTGGGCCGTCATGTCGACGTCCTTGATGTTGAACTTCTCGACGGCCACCGGCGTGATGCCCTTCGCCTTGAGCGCCTTCTCCAGATCCTCGCGACCCAATTGTCCGTAGTTCGTCGAGTCGGCCAGAATCGCCGGCTTCTTGAAGCCGCGACGCGTGATGGCTTCTTCCACGATCATCGGCGCCTGAATGCTGTCCTTGGCCGAATTGCGGAAGACGTAGTTATCCGGGTACTTGGGCGGCTTGAACTGCTCGGTGATGACCGTGCCCGTGGCCACGTTGTTGAACACCGGAATCTTGGCATCCTGATAGAAGCGTTGCGACGCCAGTGCCACACCGGTGTTGATGAAGCCGACGGTGGCGACCACCTTCTCCTTGTTGATCAACTCCTGTGCCACTTGCACGCCGCGCTCGTTCTTGGCCTCTTCGTCGCGCTCGACCAGCACGATCTGACGACCGAGCACGCCACCTGACTTGTTGATCTCGGCGGCGGCAAGACGTACGCCATCGCGCATGGAAACGCCCATCGACGACGAGCCGCCGGTGAACGGGCCGGACACGCCGATCTTGATCGGATCGGCCGCAATGGCCATCGAGGCGGACAGGGCGAACGCCACAGCGCCGGCCATGAGCTTGAATCGGAATTGCATAAGGGTCTCCTTCGGTGCGATGCGTTTCGGTATGACGCTTTTCTCTTGCGGTTTCCTGATGTCGCCGGCCCTGCCGAGGAATGCGTGTTCACGGGATCTCACAGCCCCGCTGCACCGCCCAGGTGTTGTATTTCGTGTCAGGGCGATATCCGTAAAGCACGCTTCGAACGACCAACCTAGCGCGCCGATTATGTGTTCGCTGAGTTTCGCGCGCAAAGGCGGGAATACCCCTACCGGGACGCGGGTTTACGCGTTGCTATCGCCGTTTGGCGCGGGTTTGCGGAGGGTTTCGTAGCACGCGCCTTGTACGGCGCGTGTCTGGACATCGGCACGGAGTGCCAAAGAGTTCGACTCGGGCGGCGGGTCGTAAGGTAGATGTAAGCGATGCGGATTAGTCGCTGGCGACGATCACTTCGCGCGCCCCGTTTCGCCCCATTGGACTGACGATTCCGGCGGTCTCCATCTGCTCGATCAAGCGCGCCGCACGGTTATAGCCGATGCGCAGCTGACGCTGCACCGCGGAAATCGATGCGCGGCGGGAATTGAGCACGAATGCGGCGGCCTCGTCGTACAGCGGATCGGCCTCGGCATCGCCCGGCGTCTCGCCGAAAAGATCGGCCGACGCCGCGTCGCCCGGATCACCCGCGAGAATCGCCTCGTCGTAATCCGGCTCGCCGTACTGCTGCCAGTGCTGCACGACCCGGTGCACTTCGTCGTCCGCCACGAACGCCCCGTGCACACGCTGTGGATACCCCGTACCGGGCGGCAGGAACAGCATGTCGCCCTGACCGAGCAACGACTCTGCGCCCATCTGATCGAGGATCGTGCGCGAATCGATCTTCGACGAGACCTGGAAAGCCACGCGCGTCGGAATGTTCGCCTTGATGAGCCCCGTGATGACGTCGACCGACGGCCGCTGCGTGGCGAGAATCAGGTGAATGCCTGCCGCGCGCGCCTTTTGCGCCAGTCGCGCAATCAGTTCCTCGATCTTCTTGCCCGCCACCATCATGAGATCGGCAAGCTCGTCGATGACCACCACGATGAACGGCAGACGGTCCAGCGGCTCGGGGGCGTCGGGGGTGAGCGAGAACGGATTGCTCACCTTCTCGCCTGCCGAACGCGCGGCGTCGATCTTCTCGTTGTAGCCGGCCAGGTTGCGCACCCCGAGCGCCGACATCAGGCGATAGCGCTTTTCCATTTCCCCCACGCACCAGTTCAAGGCGTGTGCGGCCTGCTTCATGTCGGTGACGACCGGCGCCAACAAGTGCGGTATGCCGCCATACACCGAGAGCTCGAGCATTTTCGGGTCGATCATGATGAGCCGAACGTCTTCCGGCGTTGCCTTGTAGAGCAACGAGAGGATCATCGCGTTGACGGCGACCGACTTGCCCGAGCCGGTCGTGCCGGCCACCAGCAAATGGGGCGCGCGCGCCAGATCCGCCACGACCGGCTCCCCGGTGATGTCCTTACCCATCGCCAAGGCGAGACGCGAGCGATGTGCGTCGAACGCCGCGGCCGTGAGAATCTCCGACAGGCGGATCATCTGGCGCTGCGCATTCGGCAGTTCGAGACCCATGCAGGTCTTGCCCGGAATGGTTTCGACCACACGGATCGACGTGACGCCCAGGGCCCGCGCGAGATCCTTCATCAGACCAACGACCTGGGCGCCGCGCACGCCCACCGCCGGCTCCACCTCGAAACGCGTGATGACCGGCCCGGCGGACGCGCCTACCACCGTGACCGGCACCTTGAATTCGGCAAGACGCTGCTCGATCAGTTGGCTCACCGCTGCCAATGCTTCGTCCGACACCACACTCGCCAAGTCCTGCGACGTGGCAGGCGCAAGCAGTTCGAGCGGCGGGAGGTCGTAATCGATGGGCACGCGCGGAGGTGGCAACGCGTATGGCGTGTCCGACGAGAAGTTGGCCCTCGACGGCTCAGCCGCGGTCGCGGCGGCGAATGCCGTCGAAGTCGCGAACGACGGGATGGGGGGAACTGACGGGGATGCCGCGATCGGCGGCGCCGCGTCGGACGTGACGACGAACGGCGAGACCGGCGCGGTCGAGGCGGACGTCGCCGGGAGGAGCGACGCCGACGTTTCGTCCGCACGCGCCCACGTGCCGTCGGCGCGCAGGACATAGTGCGGCTTCGATGCGGCGCCCTCGCCCGCTTCGTGCGGGTTCGTCACCGGTATTGCCTCGGCGGTGTCCGCGGGGATCACGTCGGAAAGCGTATCCGTGAGCGCACCGGAAACCTCGCCCGGGGTCGAGGCAGCAAGCTCTTGCGGCATGTCCAGCACTTCGGACGCGACAAACGACGGGCCTGCCGTGGGCACCGCGGCGCGTTGACGCGCATCGGCGGGCTCCACGCTCGCCAGCACATCGGCGAAAACGAACGGGCGCGGGAGAGTGACGGGCATTGGCGTCGACGGTGCGTCGAGCGCCGCATGGGAAGCGATTTGCGCCCGCGCATTCTCGCGAATACCGGTCGAAGTCGCAATGCGCCCTGCAGGCACCTCGAGCCCATCATGCACCTCTGGCGCCCCGACACCCGGCATTCCCGCAGTCGCGGACGCGGCGCCAGGCACGTCGAGCGGTCGGCTCGCGGCATCCTCGTGCGAGCGGACGTCGGTCGAGGTCCAATCGCGCAAGTCGCGAAGCAAGGCTTGCGCCTCATCCCGTAACGCCGCCATCGCTTTGGCGTGCGCCAACGCCGCCATTTCCGCCTCACGCTCGGCCACGCGCTCGGCTTCGCGTGCCGCTTCCTGTTGCGCCAGCATTTCAGGCGTCGGTGCCGGAGGCAGCACGTTGGGCCCGATCCCGGCATCTCCGGTCGACAGGTCGACGGGTGAGAACGCCGCGAATTCGGAAGCCAGTGGCGTGGCCGCGTCCGTCGCCGACCACCTTGCGGCGCCACGAATCACTGGGGCAGCAGGCGGCTCCGCCAATCGAGTGGTTGCAGTGTGTGCTTCGGAAATCGGCGCTGCATCATGCGCCGCGATGGCCTCCGGCGAGACCGGGGGCGGGGTCGCCTCATGTGCGCGCGGCGCCGTGGGGGCCGCGCCGCGCGGCGGTACGTCCTCGAGCCCCAGCTGTGGCTTGCGAAACGGGCTGTGGACGATCGTGCCACGCAAATGCGCGGGCGCCATGCCCACCGGACGTCGATATCCGCTCACACCGGGAATCGACGTGGAATGCAGTGGATCGACAGATGCTTTCGGCACAGCCGGATTCAGCGAGGTGGCGGCATTGGAGACGCTGGATACCTTCGCGGCGCCGGACGTGCGAGCCACGCCCTGGGGCGCCGCTGCCGACGACGCAGTGCGCGCGTCTCGAGCGGGCAAACCGGGTTCGCGCCGCACGAACGCCGTCATGCGCAAGGCATCGCCAACACTGTTGTCCGAGGCGTAACTGCCCGGTAACGGCGCCACGCGTGCGCCCGCCGGGGCGGACGCGCCGGCACTCGCCACGGCGCCTGCCACCGCCGCGACGCCCGGTCGCGCCCCGGACGCCCCCTTGCCCGCGGCGCCCGCGACCCGGCCCGCAGGCGTCCTTGCGAAAGTAGGCTCCGCACGAGGCGCGCCGCGCGTCGTCAACGGTGGAGGCTGCATCGCGTCCAGGCGAGCGCGCTCCTCGTCGGACAGCTTCCATCGAGGCTGCGCCGCCAGACCGCGACGACGCGGCACTGGCTCTTGCGCCAGGCTGCCGACGTTGTGATGACCTTGCCCAAGTGTCGGGTGATATCGCTCCGCGCGCTCGCCCCGTTCGCTCATGTCGAGCGACACCCGCGACAAGCCGCGCAGCGGTTCACGTGTCACGCCATCGAGACGCGCCTCGTAGGACGGCGCGTCGATGCCGTCGTCGTCGGGACGGCGGCGCGCGAACATGCCCCACCAGGTGGTGCCGAAGACCAGCGGAATGGAAAACAGCAGGACGAGGCCAGCGACGCCCATCGCGAGCGAGTCGCCCAGAGCGACGTGCAGACCGTGGGAGAGGGATTGGCCGACGCTGCCGCCAGCCGTATTGCCGTCGCCGCCGGTGAGCGCGGCGAGCGTGGCGCTCGACACCGTCGCGAGCGGAACGCCAAGCAGCATGCGGAGTGTGCCGGGGCCGAAGATTCGTATCTCACCGCCAAGCAGACCCCGTACGCCAGGCCAGCAAAGTGCCAGCAACCAAAACGTCGACAGTCCGAACCAGCCAAACCCCATAATCGCTCATGCTTCAGGAAAACCCGGAGTGCGATTGTAGCAGGTAGGCCGCCGCGCGGCGGTCCCGTCGCCCTGGGGCGGCAAGATGGCCGAGCACGCCGTGCGCGCGACAGCGCCTTGCCCTCGCACCCACGCGACGCGCCGCTGCGACACGGCGCGCGGCACTTCGTTACGCGTGACCGTGCGTACCGGTGGAGCGAAGGGGCGATGCGGCGTCGGCGTCCGCCGGTGCCGTCGGAACCGGTACCGTCTCATCCGGCACGACAAGGCTCAGGTTGCGACGACGCAGCGAACGCCAGTCGACCTTCGCAAAAATGTCGTCGCCCAGGGCACTGGTGTTCGAGAGATTTTCGACGCGCACGCCGCGCGCGCGCAGAACTTCGGACGCGTGACGGAAGGAAGGCTCAATAAGATCGGCGAACTCGGCGTCCAGTTTCGTCGGTGCGCGGCTTTGCATCGTCTCGTAGAAGCGCGGCGTCTGCGCAGCCTGCCGCAGATCAACGCCGTGGAGATAGATTTCGGTAAAGCCGAGCCACGTCGCCACCTGAAGCGCGAAATACGCCACGGTGCCGCCATGAAAGAAACCGTTGTCGATGTCAAAACTGAATCCGAGACGACCGTCGTCACCCAGAAACGCCGAACTCGCGGCGACCCGCGCATTCGCGCGCAGTGCCCGTGGGGTGCTTGCCGCCTCCATGCCGCGCTTGAAGATATCGTCCACGAGATAGAAACGGCACCCGAACGCCGACGACGGAAACACTTCGAGCAAGCGAGCCAATACCACCGGCGTGACGAACAGCACGAGATCACGCGCCACGATGCGCCGCGCAAGATCGGGGCGCTGGCGCACGAAGCCCGCATCGAGGATGCAGTAGTAGTCGAATTTGACCGCGGCACGCTCGGTAAGCGCGATGGCGCCATTTACGCCCATGACATGATGCATCGGCAAAGCGTCGTAATCGATTTCGGCGATGGACGGACCACTGGCGATGATATGGCAGGGAAAACGTCGCAGACGCTGCAGTTCGGCGCGCCGCGCGAGCGGCACATTGCGCCCTCGCCACGTAAAGCGCTCGATGGCTCCCATGGCGTCGCGCTCGATTCGCCCGTGCGGCCACAGCCGCTCGTTATGACGCCACTGCGCCGAATGGCTGTAGCGGTAAACGAGTTTCAGAAGAGTCGAGATCATTGTCATTGTTCTTGGTTAGGTCATCCGTTTGCGCCGACGCCATCGCATGGATGCCGCCGGCCCTAACCCCGTTACATATCGCGTGTCTGTCTTGGTGGAACCCCGACGAGCCTTGTCGAATTTCACGTTTCCCCCCGCATGCGGAAACGACTCGTCGGTTCATGGAGCCTTGCCCCCATCACGTCGATGGTCGAATTCTGCCACCTGAGCGTCGCCCCGGACAAGATTTATTCCAATTGGTAATCTTACTTCGGGTTACCTCCCAACGCCGTCCGCGCCGAATTCGCCTGTCGACGAAACCCAGTGCCCATGCGGGTTTGCGTCGGATGGCACGGCATGCCTGCACTGAAAACGGGCGCTCGGAGCCGAAATACAGCATTGTGGAAAATACAGACAATTCGACGCACGGATCGCCGATCGAGGCGCCGAACGGAGGGATCCGCGGGGTCGTTCAATGCAGGGTCGTGCTGCTGCCAGGTCGCGGATAGAACGCGTCACCCAGTTCAACGAGCAATGTGGCGAGCTCCGGATCGCGAACGAAACTCGCCGCCGAATCGGCCGCCAGAATGGCCTCGGGCGTCTGTGGGCGGGCGATCAGAAAGCCCTGCACATAATCCACGCCAAGTTCCGAGAGGGCCTCGAGCGTCGCGGCGTCTTCCACCCATTCCGCCACGCTTCGGATCCCCAGATTCTTGGCCAGCGCCACGATCGCCTCGACGATGGCGAGGTTGGCCGGATGCGCCGCCATGCTCTTGACGAAGGCGCCGTCGATCTTGATGGCGTCGACCGCGAGATCCTTGAGGTAGGAAAACGAACTGAAGCCCGCACCGAAGTCGTCGAGCGCAATGCGCCCGCCCAGTTGATGGATGCGGTCGACGAAGCGACGCGTATTGTCCAGATCGTGCAATGCCACCGTTTCAGTAATTTCGATGCACAACAGGGCAACCGCGCGCTCGTGCGCGGCCAGCGTCGCGAAAATGTCACGCACGAAATGCTCGTCGTTGAGCGACGCGCCGGACAGGTTCACGCACACGAACCGCGTCTTTCCCAGCTTCTCGCGATGCGTATCGATCCACGTCAGCGTGTTCGTGAGCACCCATTTGTCGATCATGCCAATGGTGCCGTTCTCCTCTGCCGCACTGATGACGCGCGAGGCCGGGACGATGTTGCCGTCGGAGTCGCGCATGCGCAGCAACACTTCGAAGTTCAGGGAGTCGCCCGGCGATGCCATCTCCATGATCGGCTGCATCTCGAGAAACAGCGTGTTGGGTGTAAGACCGGCGTCGAGCGCGTCGATCAGACGCAACTCGGCCAGCCGCTCCCGGAACGCCGCGGCGCCACGCTCGTACACGACCAGCTCGCGGCGCCCCTTCTTGGCTTCGCGACAGGCCCGGTCCGCGGACGAAATCGCGTCAGGCACACGCATGTCGGACGTGAGTTCGATCACGCCCGCCGACGCGCGCACCTGGAACGCGCGCTCACCGATCTGATAAGGCTCTCCCGCGATGGCATCGACCAGGCGCCGGGTCACGGCCGCGGCTTCCTTGATCGTCGCATCGCGAAACACCACGATGAACTCGTCTCCGCCGGTGCGGCCCACGCTCTGATCCAGCGACAACCGTGACCGCATGCGATCACAGGCCTGTCGCAGCACCTCGTCGCCCGCCGCATGCCCGAAGAGATCGTTCACCAGCTTGAAGCGGTCGAGATCCAGATAGGCCAGCGCCGCCGGCCGCGCATCGGACAACGTCCGGATCGCATCCGCAAGCGCCTTCTCGATCCCGCGCCGGTTCGATACGCCAGTGAGCGGGTCGTTCTCGGCCAGATACCGCAACTGCTCCATCGTCCGGGAGCGTTCGGTGATGTCCTGCAACGAACCTTCGATCCGCCCGGCGGAGAAGATGGCCTTGACGAGGTACCGGCTCACCCGCCCGTCGTCGCGCGGCAGCGACAGGATCTCCAGCTCGGACTCGTCGCTGTTCTGCGCCACGTCGAGCAGCATGCGCCATGTGTTCTGGCCGAAGTACTGATCCCAGCGATACGCACGCCCCTCGGTGTTGGGAATGCCGAGCATGGTGTGCAACGCGGCATTGCCGCGTACGAATACGCCCTGATCGTTGAGCGTGAACAGGCCAACGGGCGTCACGTCGTAGGCGTTGCGCAGCTCGGTCTGCGCCTCAAGCCGGCCCTTGTGTTCCAGTCGCATCTGCTCCGCGATGGCGAGTGCCGCCATCAAGCTGGAGAACAGCGCCGCCGTCACGCTGTTGAGCGCAGACGACAGCGCCCGCGCGTTGAATGCGGCGGCGATCACTTCGGAGAAAGTGGCAAACAGCACGATGGCCAGCGACGCGCTGTACCAGACCGCCACGCGAGAGCGCGTGAGCACCAGAATGCGCACGAGTAACGCCAGTACAATCGCAATGCCGAGCGCGGCCACAGTCCAGAGCACGGGAATGAAGTGTGCGTAAGGCAGCGCAATGGCCGCGCAGCATAGCACCACACCGGCCCATTGCAGCACCATCACCATCCAGCGCAGCCCGATCACGCGCAGCTCGCGCTTGAACAGCTGCGTGAACAGCGAATACGTCAGGACGTAGTAGATCGCGAAGGTCGCCTTGCGCACGAGGACGTCCCATTCCGTCGGGATCGCACGTTCGAGCCACTGCGTGTCGGCACCGAGCGAGTTGGCGGCCAACCGCAGGTTGCCGATCAGCCAGGCGGCAAAGAGCACGTACAGCCATTCCTTGTTGATGATGGCCGTGACGAGCACAAATGCCGAAAGTGTCAGCAGGCCGCCTTCGAGCAGCCCGTTGCTGCGATGGAACTCCCGCTCGGACACGCGCAGTTGCGACGCCGGCCAGGCAACCAGCGTGAGATGCGCCGGACCGGAGAACGTGCCCTCGCACAGCAGCGACACCGGACCGGTGAGATGGCCGAGATCGATCGCAAACCCGGCCTTGGACATGCGGATGGCCCCGCTCACTTCGCTTCGGTCGGCGCGGCCGATCGGCGCGGCCGCCGGATCGCGCCAGCACGCCAGCGTCTGCGCGTGGCGCGACGGGAATTCGATGACAGTGTGTTCCGTGTCGCCTACGGGCGGCACGCTCACGCGGAACCAGACCGGAGCCTCGGATAAATGCGTGCTGAATTGTTGGACCGCGCCCGCGCGCTCGAGCGAGCCGAGCACGATCGGCGGACCGAGCGTGGCCGGCACGTCGCCCAGCGCCTGAAAGCTCAATGGCGTTGCGCCGCGCACGGCATATTGACTCTCCTGGAACACCAATACGATCCCCGAGAGCAGCATGATCGCTGCGGGGACGGCGTAAAGGGAAATGCTGCGAAAGAGTTCGTCGAGCCGCGCGGTGATACGCCAACGGCGTCGCTTACCGGTGAGCTCAGCCAACTCGTCGGCGAAATCGTTCGCATTGCGGCCGTGATCGTCACGCTCGTTGCCGAGTTCCCCCGCCATATGACTCTTATGCCCTTATCTCGTTGGTCACCCCCGCATTCTGTGCCGTGCAAGGCCTTACCTTTCGGCAAGCTTGCCGGCCGGGCCCGCCCTGTCCCGTGCCGCCGGGTATCCCCGGCAGGCACGGGCAGGTGTCTCTTGCCCGTACTGCTCGTTCCCGCCGTCGCCGCAGAAGTTGCCGAATGCATGCGACGGGATAACGTTTTGTCGTATAACGGCATTACACCGTCAGGCTGTAGCCTGCTGCTACGCATCGTACCTCGTCGGCACTAAAAGATAAATCCCGCAAATGCGCGCCAACACTGGCTTCAACCGGCGATACCCCGTCGCCACGAACGATGCCCGGCAGTCCCAGGCGCAAGTCGGGGTGGTGCGTGAGGCACATGTAGGCGAACAGCGGATGCTCCGCCGCCTGCCACCGTGCACGCGCCTGCCCCACGTCGAGCGCCAGAACCCGGTGCCCGATGTCGCCCACGTGCGCCATTGGAATCAGGCCCTGCGAGGGGAAAACGTCGACGAACATCAGCGCTTCGTACTGCCGATGCAACGGCGGACGCGCCGTGATCACCATCCAGTCGATCCCTGAAAGCAGGCAGTACTGATAGAAGGCCTTGAAAAGCGCCGTCTTCACCACCCGCCCGACCGGGCCCGCCACCACCCCCAGACGGGTCGCCTCGGCCAGCGCGGCCGAGCCGAGCCAGGCCGGCAGCGGTGCCGAGTCTTCCAGATGCAGCGGGGCAAAACGGTTCGTCTGGATGCGCATGGTGCCCAGCACCGCGCCGTCGAGCCGTGCCCGCGCCACGAGCACGATGGCCCCCGGCTCCCGGTCGCTCTCCTCCGGTTCGCCAAGCGTGGCGGCAAGCGCCGGCAAGTGCCGGCCGTACGCCGCCTGGCGCATGGCCACGGCCTCACGCAGCGACGCTTCGTCGCTCGCAATGGTGATGGTGAACGGCAGACGCTCCTCGCGCATCGTGTCGAGCGACGCCGCGGCAACGGGTGTGTGCGCCGGTGCGCGCGCGGCGGTCGGCGAAGCGGCTGGGCGCACGCCGGCGTCGGTGATCGACAGGACATCCGAGGCTTGTGAAAGATCAAACATGAGTGACACTCCTTAATAAGGTCAATAGAGGGCTGGTGCCATGTCCCGGCGCGCTGCCGGTGCATCGCACAATGCCTTTCTTGATCCGCCGAGGCGAAGTGTCAAGTGCTTATTTTTGCTCGTTTTTTCACATTTTCCCGGACGGACCCGCCGGGGCTGGGCGACCGCCGTGTCACTGCGCCGGCCAACCACCCCGGAAAGCGCGTCGCACCAGGCGAAACCGCCCGAGCGTCCCGGCCCGTGCCCGTTTGGTGTCACCTATTTGCGACAGTTGCCGTCCGAAGAAAGACTCTGGCAAAATCATAAACGTGTTTATCAATTAACCGTGCCGACCAGCCCGAATGTCCCGGTCGGCATTCCGTTACCCCATGCCGAAAATCGATTGGTCTTCCCGCTTCGGCACGCTGGTGCACGACGTGGCGCGTGTGTATTCGCGCCTGTTCGACCGGCGCGCACGAGGCAATTTCGATCTCACGCGGGCGCAGTCCCGCGTGCTCGTCATGCTGCACCGCTATGGGGTTCAGACCCAGGCCGAGCTGGCCGAACGCATGGAGTTGACGCCGATGGCGCTCGTCAGACTGCTGGACCGACTCAGGGAAAAGGGACTCGTGCGCCGTGAGCGCGATCCAAACGACAAACGGGCCCACCGGCTCTACCTGACCGAAGCGTCGGAGGCGAAGATCGACACGATCGTGGCCTTTGCCAACGTGACCGAGCGAGAAGCGCTGGCCGACCTTACCCCGGACGAGCGCGCCGAGCTGTCACGCTTGCTGGGCAAGGTACTGGCCAACCTGACGCGTGCCGAGGCGCAATGCCCGACGCCGGCACGGCGTCCGGGGCCCGAGCCGGAATAAAGACGCCAATAAAAACGCAAAGCCCGACGTGAAAGCGCGCGGCGCGCCCAGGCGCGCCGGGGGCAGGAGACCGGGTGCGAACGCGATGTCCGTCGCCCTGCGCAAGAAAGACAAGCAGTACGACCCACCAGAGGAATTACCGTGGCATCCCCCGAAAAGGCTGACGATCCGGGCAAGCACCGGGCGCTCGTCAGCATGTCCGTCATGCTTGCGACGATCCTGCAGACGCTCGACAGCACCATCGCCAACGTGGCGCTGCCTCACATGCAGGGCAGCCTGGCCGCCTCGCAAGACTCCATTACCTGGGTGCTGACCTCGTACATCGTGGCAGCCGCCATTGCCACGCCGCTCACCGGAACGCTGTGCGCCCGTTTTGGACGCCGCCGCGTATTCCTCTGGTCGGTCGCCGGCTTCACGATCGCGTCGGCCCTTTGCGGCATGGCGCACTCGCTCACGGAAATCGTGGCCGCTCGACTACTGCAGGGCATCTGCGGCGCGGCACTCGTTCCGCTTTCCCAGGCGACCATGCTCGACATCAATCCGCCACACAAGCACGGGTCGGCCATGGCGGTGTTCGGCATGGGCGTGATGGTCGGCCCGATCCTGGGTCCGTCGCTCGGGGGCTGGCTCACCGACAGCTACAACTGGCGCTGGGTGTTCTACATCAACCTGCCGATCGGTTTGATTGCATTCCTCGGTATCGCCGCCTACCTGAAGGAACCCCCAGAGCAGAAGGCGGGGAAGTTCGACGTGCTGGGCTTCGTCACCCTGAGCCTGGCGATCGGCCTGCTGCAATTGCTGCTCGATCGCGGAGAACAGCAGGACTGGCTGAACTCCACCGAGATTTGGCTGGAGATGCTCGGCGCGATTGTCTGCTTTGCCTACTTCGTCGTCCATACGTGGACGGCCGGCGAACATTCGTTCTTCAACCGCGCCTTGCTGCGTGACCGCAACTTCAACACCGGTGTCGTCTACATCTTCGTCGTCGGGATCATCCTGTATGCCACGCGCGCCCTGCTCCCGCCGATGCTGCAAAGCCTGTTCGGCTATCCCGCGATCCTGACCGGGCTGGTGACGGCGCCTTCCGGCGCGGGCACAATGGCGGCCATGCTCATCGTCGGGCGGCTGGTGGGCAGGGTCGACGTACGCTACCTGCTGGGATTCGGCTTCGCGCTGACCGCGTACTCGCTATATATGATGGCGGGCTATTCGCTCACGCTCAGTCCGTCGGACATCGTGTGGCCCGGCGTGATTCAGGGTTTCGGCCTGGGCTTCGTCTTCGTGCCGCTCACGACCGTCACCTTTGCGACGCTACCCGGCCAGCTGCGAGCCGATGGCGCAGCGATCTACAGCCTGTCGCGCAATATCGGCAGCAGTATCGGCATTTCCGTCGTGCAAACACTGCTCACGCAGAACACCCAGGTCAATCACGCCGTGCTGTCCGAGCGAGTCACACCGTTCACGCAAGGACTGGAGAGCTACCTGCAGACTTACGGCAACGCGGCAATGGCGGCGATCAATGCCGAAGTGACCCGTCAGGCGGCGATGATCGCGTACCTCGACGATTTCCGACTGATGATGGTGCTCACGATCGTGGTCATGCCACTGCTACTGTTCATTCGCATGAAGAAGAAGGCGCCGGGCGAAGCCGAGGAGATGGTGCATATCGCGGCAGATTGAACGGATCGCGGCGAGGAGTGGTGGATGGCGGAGCACATTGGCGCATCGCTGCGTCGGCGTGCCGCCATCGCCGGGTGCTGGCCCGACCTGGGCGCGCGACCGCCTGCGTTCACGGCAACGGCCGCGAACGCCTCGCCGCCTTGCGTGGCTTGCGTGGCCAGGGTTCGATGCCGATGCGCGGGTCGCCCGCCAGCACGAGCGCCACGACATGCTCGGCCACGGCCTCGAAATCCGGGTCGGTCTGCGACACGTAGAGCCATTTCCCCAATACGGGGTGCGGACGCAAGGTCGGCATCTCCTCGCGCAACGACGCATGATGCTCATGCGACGTGCAAACCAGCAGGCCATCCCACGGCGCATCGCGGTCGATGACCCCAAGGCACTGCAACCCGTTCACATACGCGGCGTCCGACCCGAACATCCGCTTTCGCAAATAAGTTTCGTTGCGCTCGAGCGGATCGAAAACCCAGAGAAGTGAATTGCGAATGGTGGACGGCATGGCGAAAAACGTCAGCGGCTGCGCAGGGAAAGCGTTCACTTTACACGACCGTGAGGCCGCTTTTCCGACGGCGTCGGGCACTTCGTTTCGAACGCCCCTGGAAACGGCCCGAGTCCGGCCGATCCCGCTGACATCCTGAACGCAACGCATCTATCTCGAAACGCGAGCGAGCCGTAACAATTTATTACATTCGGCGATGAAACAACGTCGATATTTGTCCAGGAGTCATTCAATCCCCTATTTGAACGCAATTCGGATGAATCAAATGAATTAAAACCGTCATCCTCAGGAGCGCAAGATGACAAGACCGATGCGCGCAGCGGCATCCGCGAATGCCGCCCCCCTTCCGTTGCTGCTCAAGCCGCTGATCCTGGCCGCGTCGCTGTGCGTGGCCGCCCCGGCCAGAGCCGTTTGCGACAACGTCGCCCCGGCGAGCAATACCACGGTCACCTGCACCGGCACGGATACGACGGTCACCGCGCAAGCCGGCAGCACAGGCGTGACGGTCAGCGTGGCGCCGGGCGCGACGGTTTCGTCAGTGCGTAGCGCGGCCGACGTGGCAACGATCACGGTCGATTCGTCGAGCACCATCAGCAATTCGGGCACGGTCGGCATGAGCGGCACCAATACCGCGGGACGCGGCGCCGCCATGCTCGGCGCGCATGACGGCAATACGCTCATCAACACGCCGACGGGCGTCGTCACCACGACCGGCTACGAAAACGACGGTATGGCCATCAACGGCAACCGCGGCACGCTGACCAACAACGGCACCATCACCGTCAATGGCCCGAACGCCTTCGGCATGACCGCCGCGTGGGGTCAGTCGTCGGGTCTCGGCCTGAACAATACGTTCATCAACACCGGCACCATCACCGCCAACGGCGGCGGCGGCCGGGCCATCAGCGTCGTGGGCGGCCAAAGCACCGTCGCCAACAGCGGCACCCTGATCACGACCGGCGGCACCGCCTCGAATCGCTCGTTCACGGTTTTCATGCAGGGGAACAACAACCGGCTCACCAACAGCGGCTATATCGAAGCCCGCGGCGTGAACAGCGACGCCGTCGTGTCGAACACCGCGTCGGGTTTCACGTCGTCGATCGTCAATCAGGCCGGTGGCCAGATCATCAGCCGCCAGGGCTACGGGGTGCGAACCGTCAACGGCACGATCACGATCACGAACGCCGGGCTGATCGAAAGCGATGTCGGCACCGCGATCGCAATGAACCCCGCGGCGCGCTCGAATACGCTCATCCTGCAGACCGGCTCGCAGATCGTGGGCACGGCCGATGGGGGATCGAGCGCCGCGAGCCGACTGATCCTGCAAGGCACGGGCACCGCGAGCAACGCGTTCGTCAACTTCGGCAACCTGCTCGCACAAGGCGACAACTGGACGTGGACGGGTAGCGGAGCCTTCAACAACGTGCAGTTTCAAAGCGGCGTGTTCAACCTCGCGAGCACGCTGGGCGGCGCCACGACCACCGTCGCGGCGGGCGCTACGCTGACCGGCACCGGCACGCTCACTGGCAACGTCACCAATGCCGGGACGATTCACCCCGGCGACGGCAGCGGCAATGGCTCGCTCACGATCGTTGGCAATTACACCGGCAACGGCGGGACCCTCGCCATCGATTCGGTGTTGGGCAACGACACCTCGCGCGTCGCGCCGCTGACCGTGAACGGCGGCACAATCGCCGGCAATACCACGCTCGCCGTCAACAACATGGGCGGTCTCGGCGCCCTCACGACGGGCAATGGCATTCCGATGGTCCAGGCGGTCGGCGGCGCCACATCGACGACGGATGCGTTCACGCTTGGCACGCCAGTGAGCGTGGGCGCCTATACCTACTATCTCTACAAGGGCGGCACCACGCCAGGCAGTACGAACAGCTGGTTCCTGCGCTCGACGGTGCCGGTCGCCACCGCGCTCACGTACGTCGACCCTGTCACCGGACAAGTCGTCAGTACCGTGCTCACCCCGGTCGGTGCGGCAGGCAGTCCGCCCGCGGCCGCCCCAGGGTCGACCTCCCTGCCCATCTATCGTGTGGAAGTGCCGGTGTATTCGGTGATGCCGGAGATCGCGCGCGCGGCAGGTTTCGCGCAAATGGGCACGTTTCACGAGCGGCAAGGCCAGCAGGGGCTGCTCACGGAGCACGGCTGGCTGAGCGCTGGATGGGCGCGTGTATGGGGTCAGACGGAACAACTGCGCAGCAAGGGGGACGTCTCGCCGCAGTTCGACGGCAACCTCGGCGGCGTGCAAATCGGACACGACCTCTTCGCCCGCCAGTCCGACAGCGGGCACAGCGACCACATTGGGGTTCTGGGGGGCTGGACGCGCGCCTCGGGGGATACCCAAGGGCTGGCGCTGGGCGCGATGGATACACACACGGGTTCGCTCGGCCTGGACATGTACAGCGCTGGCGCCTATTGGACTCACGTGATGCCGGGCGGCGCCTACACCGATGCGGTCGTCCTCGCCTCGAGTCTGCAATACGAGTCGAAGCCGATCAGCGGCGCCGCGCGCAGCACACACGGCAAAGCGCTTGCGGCATCGCTCGAGACCGGCTTGCCGATCCCGCTGACATCCACGCTTTCCCTGGAACCGCAGGCGCAGGTGGTGTGGCAGCACCAGTCGCTCGACGACCTGACGGATAACATCTCGACAGTATCATTCGACAGCACCAACAGCTGGCTCGTGCGCATCGGCGCCCGGCTCGAAGGCAACTACGATGGCGCGCGCGGCCTGTTGCGCCCCTATCTGTTGTTCAATCTGCTGCATACCTTCGGCAGCGATGGGCGAGCCGTCTTCGGCGGCACCACTCCCATTGTCACCAGTGCGAACAGCACCGCCGCACAGTTCGGCGTGGGGGTGGCCGGGCGCTTCAACCGCCACGCAAGCGTATATGCCACCGTCGCCTATCTCACCCAGCTCGACGACACGCGTCAGCAGAGTGTGTCGGCAACGTTGGGATTGCGCTGGCGCTGGTAAGGCAACGCAGCCTTGGGTCACCCGCCCGCCGCGGCCCGCAACGGTGGCGCATCGACTCGCGCTTCCACCGATGGCATGGCGGTCTCGGGCGTGTAGCGCACACAGCGGTTGCGACCGGCGGCCTTGGCCTGGTACAACGCCCGGTCCGCACGCTGCACGAGCGACGAGAGTTCGCCGCGCGAACGTTCTTCGCAGGCGATTCCGATACTGACGGTCGCCGCCACCGGCTCGCCTTGCACCGTGCGAGCCGCACGCTCGAACGCTTCGCGCACACGCTCGGCGATTGCCTGAGCCTCGGCTGCTCCAACGCCCGGCAGGAACAACGCGAATTCCTCGCCGCCGTAACGGCCGAAAATATCGTCGGAGCGCAGCTGCTGTGCGGCCGTACGGGCAAACAACAGCAGCACGGTATCGCCGAACGGATGGCCGTAGGTATCGTTGATTCGCTTGAAGTGATCCAAATCGAGCAGCAACAGCGCGACCGGCGCGCGCGCCGCGCCGTGCCGACGAATCTGCTCGCGCGCGAGGCGTGTGAATTCCGGGCGGTTGAAGGCCTGTGTCAAGCCGTCGCGCGTGGCGGCGCGATGCAAGGCGATTTCGGAGCGCTCCTTGCCGAGCGAGACCATGAGAAAGCTCGCCACCACGATCAGGACCAGCATTTCGGTCGTCGAGACCTGCGGGCCGAACCAGGCGAGGAAGACCGGATCCGACGGACCGAGCCACACCAGCGCCACGGCGCGTGCCGAATAGAATCCGCCGTGCAGGACGGCGACGACCGCCAGCACCACACTGCTCGGCAGGCGCACGCCCGATGCCTGCCAGAACTCTCTGGCCGCCATCAGGCTGTAGCACGCCAGCAGCGCGTAGAACAGTACCCCGCCGCTCCAGGCATCGAGCGGACGCGCGAAGAGCCAGGTCCCCCAAAGCAGCACGGCCGGGCCACCGAACACGGCCACCCACTGCACGCTGCGCGCATAGAAGCGTCGTGCGCCGCTCCACACCATGGCGAACGCGAGCGTCGCCACGGCATTGCCCAGCGGATACAGGATGGCGAGCCGCGAACTTCGCGCGGCAAGCAGATAGAGCACGGGCGAGAAGGTCGCGAGCAGGAATGCCAGGCTCCACCATCGCGGCGATTCGGCCTCATCGCGACGCAACGCGTCGAGCATGAACAGAATGCCGGTGGCGATACTCAGCAGGAAGGTCACGAACTGCAGCGTCGGCAGATCCAACGCCGGTAACGACACACCAAGAGCCATGACTCCGTCCCCCGTACGCGTCGTCGATCGACAAGCCGGACAGCCCTCGGCACGATGCGCAATTTGAAGTACGGGGAATAAGAACCAGTCTGAAAAATCAGCGGCTGCTTGTGCGGGATGGAATGGCCGGCAGCGACTCGCGCACCATGTGCGGCGCACCGTTTGGCCGCCCCGGTCCGGCCATCGGTTTCTCTCGGAATCCGGCACCTGGTGCCTCAGCGCGCGTCCTTCCAGTACCCCCAGTTCAGAGGTGACTTAACGCGCGTCGTCCGAATTCCCGGAATCTGTCCTGCTCCATGCCCATGCGGCGGGATTCTAGCACGTCGATTTGAGAGGGCAACCGGTCGACCAAATGATCGGGCGGCCGTATGAATGACGCCCGGGGCCGCCGACGCCTTACATCTCCTGGCGGCGCCGCGCGGACAACGCACCCGCCGTCTGGATGACGAGATCGGCAAAGCGGCGCTCGTCACGCTCGGCGTTCCAGCGCACGCGCGGCACGGCAATGTTGATCGCCCCGATCGCGCGGCCATCCTGATTCACGACAGCGGCCGCCGTCGAGATATCGCCCATGAAGAACTCGTCTTCCGTGTGCGCGTACCCCTGCTTGCGAATTCTGGCCAAACGCTCCTTGATCTTGCGCGGTTGCGCGACAGTCGCCGGCGTGAACTGCACGAGGTTCGTGCGCGACAGAATGTCGTCGATCTCGGCATCGTCCAGTGTGGCAAGCATCGCCAGCCCGGGCGCCGTGCAGTAGGCCGGCAGGCGCGATCCGACGATGACGTTGGCATTGAACACACTGCGACTCACGATGCGCAGCACGAATACGATGTCGGTATCGAGGCGCACCGTGAGGTTCGTCGCCTCTTCCGTCTCGGCCGCCAGTTGCTGGAGATAAGGTGCCGCACGGCTCACCAACTCATTGGACACGAGGTAGTGGTACGTGAAGTCGAGCAACTTCGGCGAGAGTTCGTACTTTTTGCTCTGCGGATCCTTGAGCAGATAACCCAGCGCCGAGAGCGTGAACGTGAAACGCTGCGCCGCGCTGATGTCGAAGCCCGTAGCCGCCGCAATCTCGGACAGCGAGAGGTGCCGCTTCGAGCCGTCGAACGCCGTGAGCACCTTCATCGCCTTTTCCACCGACTGGACGTAAAGCGTGGATTCGGTGGACGCGGCAGCCGCCGTCTCGGCGGCAGCGGCCGCTTTGACGCGGGTGCGGGGGGTCTTAGTGGTGGCCACGGTTGATATCGGATTGAGGCGATTGAGGCAAATAGAGACGAATTATCTCATAAAAATAACCATCTATTTTTATACGATAATCCTGAAATCCTTGCTGTCATCGTTACCGACGCCTCGGCTGTCGCGCCCCCTCCCCCCCGGCTTGCACCCGCTTGGCGATTCTACTTGGTCGACGACAACTCCCAAGCGCCTGCCGTCTCGCGCGACAGCAGGTGCTTTCGAATCCGCTCCGACGGCGTGGTCTCGAACCGCAACGCCTCGCGATAGTAGCGCGGCCGCTGGTAACTCGCGAGTTTGTCCGCCGCCCACGCCGATAACTCGTGCCAATCGACGGCCTCGCCCGCACGGAACTGGACGTACAGCATGACGTCCTGCTCGCCGATCTCGCTGTCGACCCCAACGGCAGCGCACGCCGCCACCGCCGGATGCCGCGCGAAAACGCGCTCGATCTCCCACGCCGAGACATTCTCCCCCCGCACCCGCATGCTGTCCGTGCGACGGCCGATGAAGACCAGATTGCCGTCGGCATTGCGCCGAGCGCTGTCGCCCGTGTACAGCTTGCCGCCCCGCAAGGCCTTCGCCGTTGCCTCCGGATTGTCGAGATAACCCGGCAGGAATACCCCTTCCACATCGCTCGACAATACGATTTCACCCGGCTCGCCGTCGGCGACGGGTTGTCCCGCATCATCGAGCAGCTCGACGGTGAGCCACGGCAATGCCCGCCCGATGGAGCCCGGCATGTCGGTGTCGTTCAGCGTGGCAAAGCTCGAGCACTCGGTCATGCCGTAGCACTCGCGCAGGGCGCACTGCAGGCGCTCGCGCGTCGCGTGCCACGAGCTTGCCGACACGCCCGCCCCCCACGCCACGCGCAGCGAATTCCGTACCGGCTGCGACTCGCGCGGCAATTGCATCAGGATGTCGAGAATGCCGCCAAGATAGTGCAGATGCGTGGCCTGCGCCTGCTCGCATTGCTGCCAGAACCGGCTCGCCGAGAAGCGCTCCACGATGTGCATCTCGAGGTCCGCGAGGAACGGTAGCAAGAGCATCTGCGCCCCACCGATATGGCATAGCGGCTCCCACAGGAACAGGCGATCGCCATCGTGGGCATCGGCCACGCGCAACGCGGCTTCGCTCGCGATGCGCATCATCCTGTGCGTGAACAACACGCCCTTGGGCGCCCCCGTCGTGCCGGAGGTGTAAATGATGCAAAGCACCGATGCCGGCGTGAGCGCCGCCGCGACCGGCTGCGCACCGTGGTATTCGCCTGCTTGCGTCGTCACGTCGGTCAGCCAGTGACGCACCACCCGCGTGCCGTGATGGTCGGCCTGCTGGGCCGCCAGCGCAATTCCGGCGTTGAGAACGTCGCCGAACGCCGGTTCGGCAATCAGCATCCGGGGCCTGGCGTGGCCGAGCAGGTATTCGATCCCGTCGCCCTTCAGGCGCGTATTGACGGGCACCCACACCAGACCGGAGAGCATGAGCGCGTAGATCAATGCGACCTGCGCCGCACTATTGCCAAGCATGACGGCCACGCGATCGCCGGGCACGAGGCCCTGCGCCGCCAGCCACGCCTGCATGGCGCCCACGCGCGCGGCCATCTGCGCCTGGTCGATGGCCTCACCCTCGAACACGACGACCGGCCTGGCGCCGACGCCGCGCAGGCCCGACATGAGCAGCGGTGCGACGTCGAGCCGATCGCCCTCGGCCCGCTGCGGAAAGTAGCGCGTGAAAGGGTGTGAAGCGCCTTTGGAATCGGGTTGAGTAGCGGCTTGAGCAGCAGGTTGAGAAGCGGCGTGAGACGCTGGGTTTGACGCCTGACCTGGGGCGCAATCGGCCCCCTGACGCGAATCGGACATCGACTGCGCGCCGGCGGGCGCGACTCGGGCAACGTTGGACTTGGACATTCGGTAATCCGCGGATATCAATAGCTCTTGCGTTTGAAGATGGAGGACAGCCATACGATGAACACCATCAGGAAGACCAGCGATGTCGCTACGGCCGCCAGCGTCGGCGTGACCGCGAGCTGGATGTCGTCCCACATCTGCTTGGGCAGCGTGGTGTTGATGCCGCCGGAAACGAAGATGGCGATGGTCAGATCGTCGAATGACACGATGAAGGCGAACAGGAACGCCGACCCGAGGCTCGCGGCAAGCAATGGGAGGAGCACGGTGCGAACCCGGGTGAAGGCTGACGCGCCGAGCATCTTGGCGGCATCGTCCAGACGCCAGTCGAAGCGCTTGAAGCTCGCGCTGAGCGTGACCACCACGTAGGGAATGGCCAGCACGGTGTGCCCGATGACAAGCCCTGCATTGGTGCCCGCCAGCTCCCAGCGGGCGAACAGATACAGCAGACCGACGGCCACCACGATGCGCGGCACGATCAGCGGGGCAATGAACACGGCGAACAGCGGCTTGCGCCATCGCGACGGCAGACGCACCAGCGCAAGGCTGGCGCCGAAGCCGAGCACCAGCGCCAGGGCCGCGGTCGCGAAACCCACGCCGAGCGAGCGCAGCAACGCCGCCTGCCACACGCTCGACTCGAGGAATGCGACGAACCACTTCATCGTGAACAACTCGGGCGGAAATGCCACGAACGACTGCTTCGTGAACGCCAGCGGCACGACGAACGCGATCGGCAAGACGAGCGCGAGCACCACGGCCCACGTGTACGCCTTGAGCCCGAAGCCGCCATCGGCGCGTTCACGACCACGCGAGAACGAGAACCGGCCGGCGAGACGCCCGATCGCAATGAGTGCGGGCAGCATGCGCCCCCCTGCCCCGGCGCGTCGCTCGG
The DNA here is from genome assembly GCF_902459575.1 of Pandoraea morbifera. Lineage (NCBI taxonomy): Bacteria > Pseudomonadati > Pseudomonadota > Betaproteobacteria > Burkholderiales > Burkholderiaceae > Pandoraea > Pandoraea morbifera. The sequence continues at coordinate 73,675 of NZ_CABPSD010000001.1, read as the reverse complement.
GCGCTTCGCCGGCGAGCGACGACAGCCCGACCACGCGGTCGTACACGTAGAACACGACGATGGAGCACAGCAGCAGCACGGTCGAGAGCGCACCGGCGAAGCGCAGGTCGAACAGCTCCAGCACCGAGGAGATGACGAGCTGCGCCACCATGGATTCGCGAGGCGAGCCGAGCAGCGCGGGCACGATGAAGAAGCCCAGACTGGAGATGAACACGAGCAACCCGGCCGCTGCCGCTCCGGCACCCGACAGCGGCAGGAACACGGTGAAAAACCCGGTCGCACGATCGGCGCCGAGCGTCTGCGCGGCCTGCACGAGCTGCATGTTGATACCGCGCATGATGGGCAGCATCGTCATGACCGCGAGCGGTAGCATCGCGTGCACCATGCCGATCAGCACGCCGGTGAGGGACGGTGCGAGCGTTCCCGCGCTGTCGATCAGCCCCAGATGGGTTGCCACGACGGTGAGCAATCCGGTCTTGGACAACAGCAACATCCAGGCGTAGGTCTTGACGAGATAACTCGTCCAGAACGGCAGCACGATCCACAGCAACCAGCGCTCGCGCGAACGCGCCGGGAGCCGCGCGAGCAGGTAGGCCACCGGATAGCCGAGCAGCACCGAAAGTGCAGCCGTCAGAAAAGCAATCCAGAATGTCGAGGCCAGCACTTTGACGTAGACGACCGAGTGCGTCATGCGCGCAAACTGCGCGACCGAGAGCACGCCGTCGGCATCGTAGAGCCCGCCTTGCAGGATCTCGACGACCGGCACGATGAAGAACACGGCAAGAAACAGCAACGCGGGCACCGCCGGCAACCACCGGGCCAGGTGCTGCGGCCAGGCAATACGGGGCCCCGCCTGAGGCAGGCGTTGAACAAGCCACATGACAAATACTCCTGAAGCGGATGACTGGGCGTCGATGACATCGATGCGCCGTGAAGGGGCGTGATGCACGCCGTGATGCCGGCGGACCGACTCAGCGCGTGAGCAACGTCGCGCGCCCGTGATCCCACGCCAGCCCGACCCGCTCGCCGACGCGCGGCGTGAGCTCCCGCGGACAACGCACGGTGAATTCCGCGACCCCGTCGGCCTGCATGCCCGCGTGCCCCAGCGACACGATGGCGCGCGTATCCGAGCCGAGGAATACGACTTCGCGAATCGTGCCGGCCAGCGCGCCCGCCTCGGGCGAGGTCAGTCTCGCGGCCTCGGGACGCACCAGCAAACTGGCGTTGCCCGCAGCCGGCAGATCTGGACTCGGACCGACGGGCACCAGCCGGGTGCCCACACGCAGCGCCACCCGACCGTCGTCCAGTCGCTCGACCACGCCGTCGAGCAGATTGGAATGACCGAGAAAGTCCGCGGCAAAACGTGTCGCCGGCCGGTCGTACAACTGTGCCGGCGTGCCGATCTGTTCGATGCGCGCCTGATTCATGAGGCAAATGCGGTCGGACAGCGTGAGCGCTTCGTCCTGATCGTGCGTGACATAAATGAACGTCGCCCCCAACTCCTGATGCAACCGCCGGATTTCCAGTTGCATGTGCTCGCGCAGCTTCTTGTCGAGCGCGCCGAGTGGTTCGTCGAGCAGGATGATCGACGGGCGGAAGGCGAAGCAGCGCGCCAGCGCGATGCGCTGCTGCTGGCCGCCCGAAAGCTCCGAGGGCAACCGCTGCGCGAAGGCCTGCATCTTCACCATCGCGAGCGACGCATCGACAGCCGTTGCGAGTTCGGCGCGCGGCAGCTTGCGCATGCGAAGCCCATAGGCCACGTTGTCCCACACAGTCATGTGGGGAAACAGCGCGTAGCTCTGGAAGACCATCCCGATGCCACGTTTGCCGGGCGCGTCGTGCGTGGCGTCGCGCCCGTCGATCAGCAGTTGGCCGGCGCTAGGTTCGACCAGCCCCGAGATCATCTGCAACAGTGTGGTCTTGCCCGAGCCGGACGGCCCGAGCAACGTAAGGAACTCTCCCGCCGCGACCCGCAGGTCGGTCGGCAGGAGCGCGGGGGTCTCGCGATAGGTCTTGGCAAGCCCGATGGTTTCCAGTTTGGTACTCATGTCTCGACGCATCCTGCTCTGTGGCTCCGACGATTTACGACAACAACCACGCGTTGAAGCGCTCGGTGGCCTTCGTGCGGTTCTCGGCCCACCACTGCGGGCTCGGCAAACGCATGCCCTTGAGGTTGGCCGGCGCGGTGGGCAACAGCGGCGCGCGATCTTTCGGAATGCCGTCGAACGCCTTGAGGTTGGTCGGACCGTACGCGAGGTCCTGCGTGATGAGCGCCTGACGCGCCGGGTCGCCGCAAAAGCGCACGAACTGCTTGGCGAATTCGGCACGCGGAGTGCCCTTCGGAATGCCCCATCCCTCGATGGAATACAGGCCCTGGTTCCACACGATCTTCACCGGGGCCTTGTTGTCGATGGCCGCCTGTGCACGACCATTCCACGTCGACATCATGTCCACGTCGCCGCTCTGGATGGCCTGCATGGCCTGCGCGCCGGACGTCCACCAGAGATTGATGTGCGGCTTGATCCTGTCGAGCGACTTGAACGCGCGGTCGAGATCGAGGGGGTACAGCTTGTCGATGGGCACCCCGTCGGCCATGAGCGCCTGTTCGAGCGTGTCGAGCGGACTGCGACGCAGCGAGCGGCGGCCTGGGAAGCGCTTCACGTCCCAGAAGTCGGCCCAGGTCTGGGGCGCTTCCTTGGGGAACTTGTCGGTACGATAGGCCAGCACGGTCGAATACACGTCGACACCGAGCCAGTCGGGGGTGACGGCCTCGGGCATGATGCCGGGGAAGTCGGCGGCCTTCATGCCAACCGGCTCCAGAAAGCCCTTCGACTCGAGATATGGAATGTCGGCAGAAAGCGTGAGCGTCGTCACATCCCACACGAAGTTCTTCGTCTGCACCATGGCCGCAAACTGCGCCACCGGCTGCGAATCACGCGCCACGCTCACCACCTTGATGCCGGTGGCCTTCTCGAACGGGTCGTAGAACGCACGGCGGTAGGCCGTGGTGTACGGCCCCCCCGGGTCGGAGACGATCAACTGACGCGCCTGCGCAAAGGCGCTGCGCGAGGCGGCCAGCGGCAAGGCGGTGGCCAGCGCGGTGACACCGGCAACCTGCATCAGGCGGCGGCGGGACGGATTTTGCGGGTCGTGCGAGTGGGACATGGGGAAACTCCGCTAGCGTGTGGACAGACGCGGCGCGCTTGTCCTGTTCTGGTGACCGCCCGGCCTCACGTGTCGTGAGACGAGGCGGTGGACATCGTCGGACGGTGCCTCCCGCGCTCAGGCCTTGACCGCCTCGGCCCTGGCCGCGCGCTTGGCAAAGAAGGCCGCCATCATGCGCGCCGGTTCGCCCGACTCGTACGATTCGCGCTGGATGCGCATGCCGGCTTCGATGGCGTCCTGGAACGTGGCTTCGGTCATTTCGCGGAAGCGCTGCTTGTCCAGACGCATCGCCACCGGCGGCTTTTCCGCCAGCTCCGACGCGATCTCCATGGCTTTCTCGAATACTTTGTCCTCCGGTACGAGGTGATGGATGAGTCCGAGGCGATGACACTCCTCGGCATCCATCAGCCGCCCGGTGAGCGTGAGCTCGATCGTGCGCGACAGACCCAGCATGTGATTCATGATCCACGGGCCGGTGGTGCTGGCGATCCCCGCGTTGATCTCGGGTTGTCCCATGCGCACGCCCGGGTGGCCCACGCGAATGTCGCCGAGCAGCGAGACCTGGAACGCCGACCCCGCGGCGGTGCCGTTCAGCGCCATGACCAGCGGCTTCTTCAGGCTGCGGATCACGTCGTAGTAATGCTCCCAGCCCTTGATCCATTCGATCGCGGTGTCGCCATCGAAATGCTTGGCTTCGGCCAGATCCTGACCCGCCGAGAACGCGCGTCCGGCACCGGTCATGATCACCGCCGCCACGTTGTCGTCGGCGTTGAATCGCTCCAGCGCGGCGATGATCAGCTCACGCATGGCGATGGTCCAGGCATTGAGCGCCTGCGGACGATTCAACGTGATCACGGCCACCTTGCCGACCTGCGTGAACAACACTTCCTGCTCGGTTTGCTTACCTGTCTCGCTCATTTCAACTCCAAGGGCCCGCACGCATGACCTCATGCGCGCATTGAGAAGGCGACGATGCGACCGCCGCACCTCGGGAGGTACGACGCGATGCACCTTCGACGATTTGGCACTAAACAGTTATCTCACTGCAATAACTGTTATTTGACTGAAATATAGTTATTTCAAAAAAATGGTGCAAGTCGAATCGCTTCAGGGTTTACCTCATGGGGTTGCACCTTGAACGGCGCAGGCCGCACGGGGTCAGCCAATGTGCTTCGGGTGTCCCGCGTTCGATGGACGAAAAAAAAGCAGCCCGTCAGGGCTGCCTCTTTGTCTTGCTGCGTGGCCGCGCCGTCATTCGACGGCTGGCGGGAGTGCGCCGGTCACGCAAGGGGGCGAAGGGGCCGTCGCGAAACGCGGCCGACGACTCAGCGCACGTCCTTCTGCTTGCGCATTCGACGTATTGCCTGCAACTGGGCGACCGCTTCAGCCAACTCCGCCTGCGCCTTGGCATAGTCGATATCGCCGGACTGCTGCTCGAGCCTTGCCTGTGCCTCCTCGCGGGCGCGTTCGGCACGGGCGTGATCGAGACTGTCGGCTCGCATGGCCGTGTCGGCCAGCACGGTCACCCGATCCGGCTGGATTTCGACGAAGCCGCCCGCGATATAGAGATAGGTCTCGCTGCCGTCGGCGGCTTCTATGCGCACCGTTCCCGGCCGCACGCCGGTCAGCAGCGGCGTGTGCCCGGGCAGCACGCCAAGCTCACCCTGTGCGCCGGGCACCTCCACGAAACGTGCTTCGCCCGAAAAAATCGAGCGCTCGGTACTGACTACATCCACCATGAGCAATGCCATGTATTTCTCTTCTCCCTGCGATGACGCAAGTCTGTCGGTGATTTCGCCTGCATCGCAAAACGCGTCGGCGCATCGTGCGCACGACGGATCCGGCCAACGGAGTACGGCAGGCGCCGCAGCCCCGCAAGTTATAACGTGCGTGGCGGTACCACGCTCAGGTCGGCGGCCATTTTCATCAGCGACTCCCAGATCGGGGGCGTCAGATCGACATGATCGTGATGCCTGCTGCGATTCTCGGCTTCGTACTCGCCCGGATACTGCACCCGGTCGAAGCCCGGTTGCGGCGGGCACGATGTCAGATAGTCAATGAACGCCTCGACCTCGTGGGAACGCCAGGTCGCCGCAAAGTCGACCTGCGGGTTGAGCACGATGGCGAACATGTTGTTCGTCGCCACACCCGCACGCGGATGTTCCGGCTGGATCGTGCCGCCCCCGGAGAGCACGCCCGCGAGCAATTCCGCCACGATCCCCAGCGCATAGCCCTTGTGCCCGCCGAACGGCAGCAGTGCGCCGAAGGGCTCCGCGAACAGCGCGTTCGGATCGGTCGACGGGTTTCCGTGGCCGTCGATGAGCGCCCCCGACGGGGCCTGCCTGCCTTCGGCGGCCAGCACTCTCGCCTTGTTGATCGCAATCGCGCTGGTCGCCATGTCCACCACCAGGGGCGGACGGTTGTTCGGCAACGGGCCCGCAAAGCACAGCGGATTGGTGGTGAGCCGAGGCTCGGAACCACCGTACGGTGCCACCATCGGCTGACGGTTCGTGACGTTCGTGAACGCCATGAACACCAGCCCCTGGTGCGCGCACATCTCTCCGTACTGGCCCATGCGCCCCAGGTGATGGCTGTTGCGCAACGTGAGAATCGCCACGCCCTTGTCGAACGCTCGAGCAATGGCGCGTTCCAGTACGACCTTCCCCACGTGCTGCCCGAAGCCACGATTGCCCTCGTACAGCAGCAGATTGCCATGATCGGTCATCACGCTCGGGCGTCCCGTCGGATTGACCTGACCGTCCTCGAGTACCTTCCGGTAGGTCGGCAGGATCGAGAGTCCATGGCTCGCGTAGCCCACACGGTCGGACTCCACCAGGTGCTGCGCGACGTCGAACGCAATGTCCTCGGGCACACCCTGCGCGAGCAGCAATCGTTGGCCGAACTCGACGGCATCATTCAGAGGGATCCGCATATTGACTCCTTGCACCGCGGCGCCGGTCACAGCCAGCCCAGCCAGCGCCAGTAAGTTGCAGCGAAGGCCAGCAGCAACACATAGCCGACCAGTGTAATCACGATCCCCACGCGCGCGAACTGCTTCGCCGTAAAGGTATCGGTCCCGAGGCACACCATGTTCTGTGGCGCATTGATCGGCAGGATGAAACCGAAGCTCACGGTGAAACCCAGCAGCATCGTCATGCCCAGCCGGTTGAAGTCGCCAGGCAACGTTTGCAGCACCGAGATCAGGATCGGCAGCATCGCGGATGTCAACGCCGTGGCGCTGGCGAAGCCAAGGTGAATCAGGATGAGGAAACCGGCGAGAATCGCGAAGACCCACAGCGTGGAGAGCGAATCCAGTCCGGTGGCAGCGACCACATGGTTGCCCAGCCACTGCCCTGCCTGCGTGGTCAGCAGCGCGGTGCCGAGGCTGATCCCCACGCCGAACACGATCACCGTGCCCCAGGGAATGCGCGTTTGTACCTCTTTCCAGGTCATCACGCCGAATCGCGGCAGCATCAGCACCACGAGGCCGACATACGTCACCGAGGTGGTGTCGAAACGGTGCAGCTTGCCTTCGGTCGCCCAGAACAACAGCAGGCCGATCGACACCGCGAGCAGGCGCTTCTGGGCGCTCGTCATCGGCCCCATTTCACGCAACTGCGCTTCCACGGCCTCCTTGCCGCCAGCGATGGCGTCGGCTTCCGGGGGCATGAGCTTGAGCACAAGTACGACGAGCACGATCGACATGATGATCGCCCACGGCGCGCCGGCGACCAGCCATTCGGCCCACGTGATGCGATCGCCGAGCATCTTGTCCATGAACCCGACGGTCAGCAGGTTTTGTGCCGCCGCGGTCTGAATCCCCACGTTCCAGATACTCGTGGCCTGCGCGACGATGATCATGATGCCGGCGGCGATGTTCGAACGCTTGTCCACGCCGAAGGCGGCAATCACGCCCATCATGATTGGCACCACACACGCACTACGGGCGGTCGCGCTGGGCACCACGAGCGAGAGGAGGATCGTCACGGCGATGGCCCCGACCATGACGCGACGGGTGCTCGTGCCGATTCTTGACAGCGTAACGAGTGCGATGCGGCGATCGAGCCCGGTGAGTGTCATGGCCGCCGCGATGAACAAGGCGCCGGCCACGAGCGCGAGCGCGGAGTTCGAAAAGCCTGCGAGCGCCATGCTGATCGCGCGGGAAGTCCCATATTCGACACCGGGATCCTGGATTGTGGGCGCCGTGCCCACGAGAAACGCCATCAGCGAAGTGATGATGATGGCGCTGGCTTCGTACGACACGGCTTCGGTAATCCACACCACCACGGCAAACGCGAGAATCGCGAGCATGCGATGCCCCGCGACCGGAAGGTCGTCGGGCATGGGAATGAGGAGCACCGCAATCATCACGATCACACCGGCAATCAATCCGATGGGAATCGCTTTCTTCTGGGGAGGGGTTTGCACAGTCACGTCAGGCGTGCTCATAGGGGGCTCCGGAACGGAATGGCATGCCGGCAGCTGGCATGTCTTGAGGGAAGGCCACGCTTGAACTGCGGGTTAATCCTAACCGCATTGATCTTGGCGAGGCAAGCGCGAGAGAAAGTACGGGAGCGCGACGCGGCCCGCCAGACCGCCGCACGGGCCAGGCACGTGGCGATGGGTCATTCGGGAGAGGAATCCGGCAGACGTGCGTATGGCGCCGGACCAACGCGCGGCACAACGACTCCGGACGGCCTAGAAATGCAGTCCGAAGTATTCGGGCGAGCCGATGAAGAGTTGTGTGCTGAGGATTGGATTGGACAACGCACGATGCCAGACGGTCTGGTACAGGCCGGTCAGCCCGGCACGAGGCCCGGTAATCGCCCCGTCGGTTGCGCCCGCCACACCGGCGCTGCCCACTGCGTGCCCAAGCGTGCTGCCGTTCACGATGATCGGCTCGGACGCCCAGGCCCCTGCTTCCTCGAATACGTCGTGCCAGGGCACCGGCGCGGCGCCGACAATGGCGGCGGGAGGTGAACCCGGCGGGGCGAAGGCCGGCGCCCGGGCCGCACGCGTCACGCGCGCGGCCCGCGACGGCCGGGTGCCATGCCGGACGCTGGCCGACGAGGGCTTCTTGCCTGCCGAAATCCCCGCACGCAGTCCCGGGTCCGGCCGATTCGCGGCATGTGCCGATGCCGGAATCCAGAAACCACACACTATCGTCAGCGCCAACGTGGCACCCATCAGACGGGAGAGCGACTTTGTCATGACATCCTCGTGTGCCGGCGGTGCGTTCCGCCTGTCTTGCCACAGACAACGCAAATTTCGGGCCACGAGCAACAACTTGTTGATTCTTATGCACTTCCAATTTCACCATTCGCGCAGCGCCAAGCGTATTCCCGAGAAGTGTTTCATTTCAGAAACATCCGGCCTCCGCGTGTACCCCGCCGACGACACCCCGTGAACGGCCTCGTGGGCCGCGCATCCCGTGCGCCGACGACGTCCTGTTCGACTTTCGACGCCTCCGATTGTCGACTTGCGTTTCATCTGACGCATTGATGTGAGTCAATAGAAATGCACGACCGTGCGAAAACACCGATTGACGAAAGCATGTGAGTGCATGCGTCACCGTAGGGACCACGGCCGATGCGACTCCGGACAGATCCGAAAGCGCGATGCGCCTGCCACGGGGGGCCCGCGTCTCTGGCACAATCGGTCAACGTCATCAGCGACCAACATCGCGGCACCTCGGGTGGCTTCGAGGCCCGACACGTGTGCCGTGGACATTCAGGAGTGAGCAATGCCCCAGTTCGATGTGGATCTGTTCGTGATCGGTGCCGGTTCGGGCGGTGTGCGTGCCGCGCGCGTTGCCGCACAGTATGGTGCCCGCGTGAAAGTGGCCGAGGAATTTCGTGTCGGCGGCACCTGCGTCATTCGGGGCTGCGTGCCGAAAAAGCTGCTCGTCTATGCGAGCCGGTTCGCCGACGAATTCGAGGACGCTGCGGGCTACGGCTGGCAAGTGCCGCCGCCGCGCTTCGACTGGAACACCCTCATTGCCCGAAAGGACAGCGAGATCGCACGGCTGGAGAACATCTATCGCACCAATCTCGAACGTGCTGGCGCGGTGCTGGTCGAGGCGCGCGCCGTCGTCGAGGGGCCGAACACGGTCGTGCTGCCGGCCACGGGCGAGCGCATCACCGCGCGCCACATCCTGATCGCCACCGGCGGCAAACCGGCCGATCAACCGCACTTCGTCGGCCGGGAGCATGCGATTTCGTCAAATGAGGTGTTTCATCTGGAATCGCTGCCGGAGCGCATCACGATCATTGGCGGCGGTTACATCGCGCTGGAATTCGCTGGCGTGTTCGCCGGGCTGGGCTCGAAGGTCACGCTCGTGCACCGCGGCCCTCACCTGCTGCGCGGCTTCGACGAAGAAGTTCGCACCTCGCTCGAAGCCGCCTATCGCGAGCGCGGCATCGACGTGCGGCTCGAACGGACGGTCGAGCGTGCGGACAGGTCGCAGAACGGCCTGAAAATCACGCTCTCCGATGGCAGCACGCATGACACTGATGTGCTCCTGAGCGCCGCCGGTCGCGTGCCCTATACACAGGGGTTGGGATTGGCCGCGAGTGGCGTCGCACTCGACGACAAGGGGGCCGTCATCGTCGACGAGTTCTCGCGCACCAACGTGCCGTCGATATTCGCCGTCGGCGACGTCACCGACCGGGTCAATCTCACGCCGATGGCGATCCGCGAAGGCCAGGCGTTTGCCGATACCGTGTTCGGCGAGCGCCCCACGCGAGTCGACCACAAGCTGATTCCGACAGCGGTGTTCAGCACGCCGGAGATCGGCGTCGTTGGGCTGACCGAGAGCGAAGCGCGCGCGCTCCATCCGCAGCTCAAGGTCTACAAGGCGTCGTTCCGTCCGCTCAAGGCCACACTCTCGGGCCGCTCGGAGAAAACGCTGATGAAGCTGCTCGTGGACGGTGCGACGGACAAGATCGTCGGTGCGCACATGGTGGGTGACCACGCGGGCGAGCAGGTTCAGTTGCTCGGCGTGGCATTGTCGATGGGCGCGACAAAAGCCGATTTCGACCGCACGCTCGCCGTGCATCCCACGGCCGCGGAGGAATGGGTCACCATGCGCACCCCCGTGGCCTGACGTGCGTGCCGTCGCGCTCATAGTCCCTGGTACCACACGCCGACGATCGCGACCGGCGTGAGCGCCAGCAGCAGAAAGCGCCATAGCGGTGCAAACCACTGCGAACGCGCGCCGTCCAGGACGCTGCGCGCGGTCGGCCAGATGCACACCCCGACGAAGTAGGCCACGCATAGCCCGCCTGCAGGCATCAACAGATTGACGGTCACGTAGTCCATCAATTCAAAAATGGTGCGACCGAAGATCCGGATGTCCGACCAGACACCGAACGACAAGGCCGCCGGCGCACCGAAGACGAACGTTGCGCCGAGGACTGCAGTGACCGCGGACCGGCGATGCCACTGATATTCGTCGATCAGGAAGGCAGTCACCGGCTCGAACAGCGAGACGGCCGACGTGAGTGCGGCGAAGAGCAGCAGCAGAAAAAACGCAATGGCCACGAGATGGCCGAACGGCATCTGCGCGAAGATTGCGGGCATGGTGATGAAGGTCAGCCCCGGCCCCGCATCGGGCGCAACGCCAAACGCAAAGACGGCCGGGAGAATCATCAGGCCTGCGAGGCAGCATGCCAACGTGGCCAGCGTTGCGACCCACACGGCCGAGCCTGCCAGTCTGGCGTCGCGGGGAAGATAGGATCCGTAGGCGACGATCATGCCCGCGCCGAGCGACAGAGAGAAAAATGCCAACCCGAGCGCTTCGATCAGCGTGCCGCCGGAAATCGCGGAAAAGTCGGGCGTCAGGAACCAGGCAACGCCAGCCATCGCTCCCGGCAATGTCAGCGCACGCGCGATCACCAACAGCATCAACAGGAAAAACGCCGGCATGAGCCACTTGCCCGCACGTTCGATGCCCTTTTGCACACCCGCCGCGACAACGAGCGCCGTCAGCCCCAGAAACGCCCCCATGCTGCCGAGCGATGCCGCAGGGTCGGCGATGAACGCGGAAAACTCGCCGACGAGTCGGTCCGTATCGTTGGCCAGTATCCTGCCCGTGGTGGCGCGCCAAAGATAAGCCACGGTCCAGCCCCCCACGACAACGTAGAACGACAGGATCGCGAACGCATTGAACGTGGCGATCCGGCCGACCCACGCCCAGCGCCGCCCACCCAGCGCTCTCAACGCCGTGGTCATCGACTTGCCCGTGAGGCGTCCGATGGTCATCTCGGCGAGCAACAGCGCCACGCCGAGCGTCAGCACGCACGCGAGATAGACCATGAGGAACGCCCCGCCCCCATGCGCCCCCACGACATAGGGAAACTTCCATACGGCGCCGAGGCCGACGGCCGAACCCGCCGCAGCGAGCACGAAGCCGAGCCGCGAGCCCCAGGTGGCACGGACGGTGGCGTCGCCACCCCCCGACGTCACGGACGATGGCGCCGGACTCGCCGGCGAACGGATAGGCAATTGGGACACGTATTTCCTCCGGAAGCGGACGTGCGCGCCTCGCGAAACGTTCTCCGCTGAGGTCGCGACACGGCATGGAACGTGGCGTCACGCAGATTACCGGCACGACGCGGCCTCGCCGCCAGCGCGCTGCGGCGCATGTGCATCGGTGCGTGACACCATGGGGTGGCCGGAGAGTCTACGCGGTAAGGGTTCCGTAAAGCTTTAGGAAAACACCCAAAAACAGGAGGACAAGCGGGCACCGCGGGCTCACGCGCTTTCCGCGAAGCACGCGCCGGGGTGCGGGTGACTTCAGTGACCGAGTGGCACTTCGCCAGCCGACGCGGAACGGGTACCCGGTGTGGGGGGATTGCTCTCGCCGCGATACGCGAACACCACGGAGAACTTCGTGGCGTCGCCTTCGTTGCGACCCGCGGCATGGAAAAGTCCGCTGTGGAACAGCACGACGTCGCCCTGCGCCAGTTCGACCTGTTTGCCGCGCGCAACGAGCGCCTGGTTGTCGGGCTCGTCGGGACGCAGAAAGTCCAGCGAATCGAGTTGATGGGGCTGCAATTGCTCTCGGTGTGAGCCCGGAATGAAGCGCAGCGCACCGTTGGCACGGGTTTCCGGCCCCAGTGCGAGCCATACCGAGACCAGCGAATTGTGCGGAAACGACCAGTAACGGATATCGCGATGCCAGCCGGTCGCCGTGCCGAAATGCGGATGCTTGGTCATGACACAGTTGTGGTGTGCGAGCGTGAGCACCACGTCCTCGCCGAAGATCTGGGCGAGCGATTCGATCAGGTCCCGGCGCGTCGCCCAACGTCGCAGCGCATCGCCCCGATCGTAGGCCTTGAGCAGTCGCCGCACCGTCTGTCCGCCTTCGGCTTCCCGCGACGACGGTGCGCCCGCGTAGCCCACATCCGCCTCGAATTCCAGCGGCGGCGTCGCCGACGCCAGTTGCGCTCGCGCATCGGCCAGAATCGCCTCGCAGTCGGCCTGCGCCACATAGTGCGGGAGGATCAGATAACCGTCGGTACGGAAGGTTTCGAGCTGCGATGCGGTAAGCGCCATGATGGTCGGCGAAGCGGAGGGAAAACTGGACGTTGAGGGGGATTCGCTGATGTTACCGGGTAATTCGAAAAGACGTGCCCCACTTGCGTCGGGACGTGGCGTCTCGATGCGCGCTCAGGCCGCGCGCTTGCGTCGTCGTGGCGGCAGTTCGGCAGCACGCTTGCTTGCGGACTGGCGTTCGGGCTGGAGTTCGGGCTGCGGCACGTCGGTGCCGAGCAGCGATGCCTGAGGGTTGCCGGTGGGGCGCGGCGTGTCGACCACACTGCGCAGACGGTCAAGCTCGCGGGTGAGTTTCGCCAGTTGGTATTCGAGCTGGCAGTTCCGCCGGTACAACGTGCGCATCTTCTGGCTGAGCGCCTGCGTCTGTGTCCAGTACTCCGGATACATGACGAAGCGCCCATCCGGACGCTCGACGACGCCCAGCCCGCTCTGCCCCATCACATCGATGGTTTCCAGCGCGTAGCGTCGAACCTTTTTAACCGTACCTGCCGCCATTTGTTTCCTACAGTCCCAGCCTGAGAAAGTCAGGCGCGGCATTTTGCCATGAATTCGGCCCGGCCGGGCGTCAAACCCGTGCCGGACCGGTGATTTATTTTCGGTCGACGGCCCCGCCAGGCGGGGCTGTGCGCCCAATCCACCGGGATTGGCGCGCAATCGGCCGACATTGCCCGCCAATACACGGCAACGGCGAGCGCGGCGCCAGTCCTGCAGGCGCCGTCGTCGCCTCATGGCTTCGGCGTCTTGCCGGTATCGATCGAAACCGGATCGCTCGCCGGAAACGTTTCCTCGAGCCCTTCGTCGAGCCGTCCGGACGCTGTGCGCTTGCTCGCCGCCGGATGCCTGGGTTTGTCGATATCGATGGACACGGGGTCGCTCGCCGGGAACGTCTCCTCGAGCGCTTCGTCGAGGTCGCGCTCCACGTCATCCTCCTCGCGGGGAGGCTGCTGGCCGGGCTTGCGCGTGGGGGTATCGCTCATCAAGTCCTCCGCTCGGAAATGGCCGCACCGCAGCACGACCGACACCCCTACTATACCGCGAGCCGCGTACCCCCGGAGTCGAAGCGGTCTTCGCTCGCTCAGGCGGCCGGCGCGAGCCGATCCCGATGGCGCGCGAGCGCTTCGCGCACCAGCGGATGCATGTCCTCGGCCTCGGACGTCTGGGTCATCGCCAGAATCTGGGCGCGCATGCGGGGGTCCCAGAACTTGCGCAGATGCGACGCCACTTCGCTCAGGGCTTCCTCGCGATCCGGGAGCGATTCGAAGAAATCCGCGATGCGGTTGGCCATGCGCACGAGGTTGTTGCCGTCCATCTGAAATCTCCCTGTCAGACACGTTCGTCGAGCGTCGCACCGCCCGTATAGATCACGCACTGCTCGCCGCGCACGAAGCCCACCAGCGCCACGCCGGCGGCGGCCGCCGTGCGCACCGCCAGTGCCGTCGCGGCAGACACGGCCGCGACCATCGGGATACCGACCTGCGCCGCCTTCTGCACGATTTCCACGCTGGCGCGGCTCGTCATGAGCACAAACCCTTTATCGAACGCCGTTCCTTCGCGCGCGAGCGCCCCGATGAGCTTGTCGAGCGCGTTATGACGCCCCACGTCCTCGCGCAGGCAGAGAATTTCGCCCTCGGGCGAACACCACGCCGCGCCGTGCACTGCCCCTGTCACGCCATTCAACGGCTGGCGTCGCGACAGCCCCTCGTGCGCCACGGCAAGTGCCGAATGCGCCACGCGCAGCGGCTCGCCGGCGGCGGGTAACGCGCGCAATACCTGATCGAGGCTCTCGGTCCCACACAAGCCACAGCCTGTGCGGCCGGTGAGATTCCGGCGTCGCTCCTTGAGTCCGGCGAACGCGCGCGACGACACTTCGAGATGTGCCGTCATGCCCAGCGTCGTTGCCGAGATATCCACCCCATAGCACTCGCGCCGGTCGTTCAGAATCCCCTCAGACAACGCGAACCCCAACGCGAAATCCTCGATATCGGCGGGCGTGGCCAGCATCACCACATGAGAGATGCCGTTGAACTCCAGCGCCACCGGGACTTCCTCGGCCAATTCGTCGCTCGCGTGTTGCCACGCGCCACGGCGGAAACGCCGCACGGCGAAGGTCGCGTGCGGCGCGAGACGCTCGGGCTCGATGGTCGCAGGCGCCACATCGCACGCCGGCGCGGCCATATCATCGACGCCCGGGGCAAGGGCGACGTCGGCGGTATCGCCCGTGCCGGGTTCACGTAATGCGTTGGTCTTACTGGACATCGTCTGACGCTGACTCCCTGCGGTTTGACCGCCCCCGCCCTACTTCGCCGGTGCCGGCTCGGACGCCCCTGAAGCGCTGCGAGCCGCATCGAGCAGTTCGAGCTGCGTGCGGTTGAATGTCGAATATTTCGCCTGCCATGCGGACGGTTGCACCACCGGCAACACCTGCACCGCGGTCACCTTGTACTCGGGGCAATTGGTCGCCCAGTCCGAGTTGTCGGTCGTGATCACGTTCGCCCCCGACTCGGGGAAATGGAACGTCGTGTACACGACGCCAGGCTGCATCCGTTCGCTGACGACCGCGCGCAAGACTGTTTCGCCCGCCCGGCTGCGAATGCCGACCCAGTCGTCGCTCTTGATACCCCGCTCCTGTGCGTCGTGCGGGTGGATCTCGAGCCGGTCTTCATCGTGCCAACGAACGTTGTGCGTGCGGCGCGTTTGCGCCCCGACATTGTATTGCGAGAGAATGCGGCCCGTCGTGAGCAGCAGCGGATAGCGCGGCGTGACCTTCTCGTCCGTGGGCACGTAGCGTGTGATGATGAAACGCCCCTTGCCGCGAACGAATTCGTCCACGTGCATGATCGGCGTGCCGTCCGGCGCCTCGTCGTTGCATGGCCATTGCAGGCTGCCCGCCTCATCCAGGCGCCGATAGCTCACGCCACGGAACGTCGGCGTGAGCCGCGCGATCTCGTCCATGATCTCGGACGGGTGCGCATACGGCATGTCGTATCCCAGCCGCCTGGCCAGCGCGATCGTCACTTCCCAGTCGGCCATGCCCGGCAGGGGCGCCATCACGCGTCGCACGCGCGAGATCCGGCGCTCCGCGTTGGTGAACGTGCCATCCTTTTCGAGGAACGTCGTGCCCGGCAGCAGCACGTGCGCGTACTTGGCCGTCTCGTTGAGGAAGATGTCCTGCACGACGATGCACTCCATCGCCTCCATCGCCGCCGCCACATGCTGGGTGTTCGGATCGGACTGGACAATGTCCTCGCCCTGGCAGTACAGCCCTTTGAAGCTGCCGTGGATCGCCGCATCGAACATGTTCGGAATGCGCAGTCCCGGCTCGGCCTGCAGCGCCACGCCCCATGCCGCCTCGAATTCCTGGCGCACCAGCGTGTCCGACACGTGGCGGTACCCCGGCAATTCGTGCGGGAACGAGCCCATGTCGCACGAACCCTGCACGTTGTTCTGCCCGCGCAGCGGGTTCACGCCCACGCCTTCCCGGCCGACGTTGCCCGTGGCCATCGCCAGATTGGCAATGCCCATGACGGTGGTCGAGCCCTGCGCGTGCTCCGTCACACCCAGCCCGTAGTAGATCGCGGCATTGCCGCCGGTGGCGTACAACCGGGCCGCGCCGCGAATCTGGTCTGCCGGCACACCGGTCACAACGCTCACGGCTTCGGGCGAATTTTCGGGCAACGCCACGAAGTCGCGCCACTGAGCGAACGCACGATCCTCGCAGCGCTCTGCGATGAACGCCTCGTCGAGCAGCCCCTCGGTCACGATCACGTGCGCGAGCGCGTTGACCATCGCCACGTTGGTACCCGGACGCAGCGGCAGGTGGTAGGCGGCTTTCACGTGCGGTCCATCGACGATGTCGATGCGACGCGGATCGATCACGATCAGCTTCGCCCCCTCGCGCACGCGGCGCTTCAGACGCGAAGCGAAAACCGGGTGCCCGTCGCTCGGATTGGCGCCCATCACGAGAATGACGTCGGTATGCTCGATCGACTTGAAGGTCTGCGTGCCGGCCGACTCGCCCAGCGTCTGCTTGAGCCCGTACCCCGTGGGCGAGTGGCAAACGCGCGCACACGTGTCGACGTTGTTGTTGCCGAACGCCGCGCGCACGAGCTTCTGCACCAGATAGGTCTCTTCGTTCGTACAGCGCGAAGACGTGATGCCGCCAATCGCGTCGCGTCCGTACTTGGCCTGAATGCGCCGGAACTCCGATGCGGCGTGGTCGAGCGCCTCGTCCCACGACACTTCACGCCACGGGTCCGTGATCTTGCTGCGAATCATCGGCTTCGTGATGCGCTCCTTGTGCGTGGCATACCCCCACGCGAAGCGCCCCTTCACGCACGCGTGGCCCTCGTTCGCACGACCGTCCTTGTAGGGCGTCATGCGCACCACTTCGCCACCTTTCATCTCGGCCTTGAATGCACACCCCACGCCGCAATAGGCACAGGTCGTGACCACGGCATGCTCGGGCTGCCCCATCTCGATGACGGTCTTCTCCTGAAGCGTCGCGGTCGGACACGCACTCACACACGCTCCGCACGACACGCATTCCGAATCCATGAACGGCTGGTCCTGACCGGGCGAGACACGCGCCTCGAAGCCCCGCCCCGAGATCGTCAGCGCGAAGGTGCCCTGCGTTTCCTCGCAAGCGCGCACGCAGCGGTTACACACGATGCACTTCGACGGATCGTACGTGAAATACGGGTTCGACTCGTCCTTCGCGCTGTGGATGTGATTCTCGCCGTCGAAGCCGTAGCGCACTTCGCGAAGTCCGGTCACGCCTGCCATATCCTGCAATTCGCAATCGCCGTTGGCGGCGCACGTCAGGCAATCGAGCGGGTGATCGGAGATGTACAGCTCCATCACGTTGCGCCGCAAATCCTGTAGCTTCGGCGATTGTGTGCGCACTTTCATGCCCGCTTCGACCGGCGTGGTGCACGACGCCGGAAAGCCTCGGCGCCCCTCGATCTCGACGAGGCACAGGCGGCACGACCCGAACGGCTCCAGGGAGTCGGTCGCGCACAGCTTGGGGATGTTCACGTCGGTGCCCGCCGCGGCACGCATGATCGACGTGCCGGCCGGCACGGTCACGGTCTGACCGTCGATCTCCAGCGTGACCTCGACCTCGCTCTCGCGCCGCGGTGTACCCATGTCCGGGCCGTGGCCCGGCGTGACTTGTACGTTCGGATGGATCATCTGTCGTCCTCCTCCTGGCCGCGCGTGCGTCACGCGGCTTCGGCGCGTCCGGCGCCATCGGGCAGACCGAAGTCCGCCGGGAAATGCTCGAGCGCCGAGCGCACCGGGAACGGCGTCATGCCTCCCATGGCGCACAGCGAGCCCGAGACCATCGTGTCGCAAAGATCGTGCAGCAGCCGGATCTGACGCGACGAGCCATCGCCACGCCGGATCCGATCGATTACCTCGACACCGCGCGTCGACCCGATACGGCATGGCGTGCACTTGCCGCACGACTCGATCGCGCAAAATTCCATCGCGTAACGGGCCAGTCCGGCCATGTCGGCCGTATCGTCGTGCACCACCACGCCGCCGTGCCCGACCACCGCGCCCAATGCCGCGTAGGCCTCGTAGTCCATCGGTACATCCCACTGCGCGCTCGGCAAATACGCGCCGAGCGGACCGCCAACCTGAATGGCCTTGGCCGGACGACCGCTTGCCGTGCCGCCGCCGAAGTCGTCGAGCAGGGTTCGAAGCGTCACGCCGAACGCCAGTTCGACGAGCCCCCCGCGCCGGATGTTTCCGGCAAGTTGCACGGGCAGCGTGCCCTGCGAGCGGCCCATTCCGTAGGACCGGTAAGCCTGCGCGCCGTGCGAAAAGATGAACGGCACGCTCGCCAGCGTAATCACGTTGTTGATCAATGTCGGCTGGCCGAAGAGGCCGGACAGCGCGGGAATCGGCGGCTTGGCCCGCACCACGCCCCGCTTGCCTTCCAGGCTCTCGAGCAACGCCGTTTCCTCGCCGCAGATATAGGCGCCCGCCGCCTTCGCGACTCGCAACTCGCAGGTGCGTCCCGAGCCGAGCACGTCGGCGCCAAGCCAACCTTCGCGGCGAGCGACGGCGATCGCGGCTTCCATCGCGGCGATGGCGTGCGGATATTCACTCCGCACATAAACAATGCCCTCGCTCGCGCCCACGCTCAACGCCGCAATAATCATCCCTTCGATGAGGACGAACGGGTCACTCTCCATGATGAGCCGGTCGGCGAACGTTCCCGAGTCGCCCTCGTCGGCGTTGCAGACCACGTATTTGCGTGGCGAGGCGGCGCGACTCACTGTCTGCCACTTGATGCCCGCCGGAAAGGCTGCCCCGCCACGGCCGCGCAGACCGGAGTCGAGCACGGTCTGGCACGCGGCCTGCGCATCGAGGGCAAGACAGGCGCGCAATCCGGCCAACCCGCCGTGTGCCTCGTAGTCCGCCGGGTCGAGCGGGTCGGTCACGCCCACGCGGGAGAACGTGAGGCGCTGCTGGCGCGCCAGATAAGGAATCGTGTCGACCCGCCCGACACAGGCGGGCGCGGGCGCCTCCCAACTTCCGTCGGGATCGCCGGCCAGCACCGTCTGCGTGGCATCCTGCGTCGCCCGCGCGGGCCACCCACTGTCAAACAACGCGGCGACCTGCGAAGCCTGCACGTTGCTGTAGCCCACCCGTCCCGCCGGCGTTTGCACTTCCACGAGCGGTTCGAGCCAGAACAGGCCGCGCGAACCGTTGCGCACGATGTCGAGCGCCACGCCGCGGCGCGCCGCCTCCGCCGCGACGGCGGCCGTGAGCCTGTCGGCCCCCAACGCGAGAGCCGACGAGTCGCGAGGAATGTAGACGCGGTACGGGCCGCGCGCAGCCGGTGCACCGACGCTTTGCATGACCGAATCAGGCATGACGCGCCTCCTCTTTCGCCGACGCGAGCAGCGCGTCGAATCGGACCGGACTCACGCGAGCGTGCAATTCGCCGTTGATCGTCACCGCCGGCGACAGGGCACATTGCCCCAGGCAGTAGACCGACTCGACGCCGACGCCGCCGCATGCCTCGCCGTCGATATGCGCGCCAGTGCACGCTTCGACATGCGCGACGAGCGCCTCGCCGCCGCGACTGCGGCAGGCTTCCGCACGGCATACCTGCACCACCGTTGCCGGGGGCGGCGCGCTTCGGAAGTGGTGATAGAAGGTGATCACGCCATGGACTTCGGCGCGCGAAAGATTCAGGGCGGCAGCAATCGCGGGCACGTGGGCCGGATCGACATAGCCTTCGCTGTCCTGCAATGCGTGCAGCAGCGGCAACAACTCGTGTGCGCGGCCGGCGTGGCGAGCCAGCAGCGGCGCGAGCGTCGCGTGGGGTGTGGGCACCATCTCGAGTATCTCCTGGGGCGAACCGCATCCCATATGTTCTTCATTGCATATGATGACGACCAGTTCCTGGGGGCTCAACACCTAGGACATTAGTGCAAATGGCCCACGCCAACAAGCCTCGTGCAAATACCGATGGCTTGGATTAACGGCATTTGCTGCGTTGCAGCATTCAACAACGTCGCAAGCCGCGCGGGCCGGGGGTTTCCCGACCGAATTTGTTGTGCACTTAATATGCAAAACTATTCATATATGAAAGTCACCCTAGCGAAGGAAACGCTTCGGACAACGGCGCAACCTGCCCGGTCGCCGCCTCGCTGTACCCCGGAATGGCATGTACCGCCTGCCGGTACTCGCCGCTCTGAAGGATCTCGAGCAACGCCTGCAGGTGCGGCGATTCGCTGCCGCTCTCGGGGAACATGAGGCAATAACGCTCCGTGAGGATCGGCAGGAAGTCGAGTCCGAACTGGCTGGCGGCCGCCTCGATTGCCAGACCGGCGTCGGCGCGACCGCTCGCGATGTACGCGGCAACGGCGGCATGCGTGAACTCGATGTTCTCGGCGCCTGCGATCGCGCCTGGGTCGATCCCTTCTCGGGCGAGCAACAGATCGAAGATGATGCGCGTACCCGACCCGCGCTCGCGATTGGCGAAACGCGCGCCGGTACGGGGCAGATCGGCCAGCGAGTGAATGCCCAGCGGGTTACCGCGCGCGACGATCAGCCCGAGGCGTCGTGACGCGACGTCCGCCACGCGATACGCCTTGCCTTTGAGCAGCGGACCATAGTGATCGAGCACCGGCCCGGCCAGCGGCCCGATGGGCACGTGAAAGCTCGCCACTTCGCACTCATGCTTGCCCAGCGCCGCGATCGCCTCGATGCTGCCCCGATAGCTGACGTCGATCGGCAAACCGGCACGCCCCGCGAAGTCGACCAGCGCCGCCACGGCCAGACCATGGCTGGCGAACAATCGCAGTTGATCGCTCTCCTGAAGCAGAAGATCGTCGAGTTCCGATTGCAACTCCGAGGCCATCGTCTCGAGCAGCGGGCCGAGCCGGGCCTGCAATCGCTTTTGCCCCCAAAGCAGGCGCTGCGCCAACGGGGTGAGCACCGCTCCCCGCCCACGCGCCATGGTCAGGAGCGGCGCACCGATGAGCGCCTCCACCTCCTTCACGTGTCCCCAAGCGCCCCGGTATGACTGCCCGAGCGCCTGACTGGCCGCCTGAAGGTTGCCGTGCGCCTGGACCTGCGTGAGCAACGACAACACCTTGTCCAGCGCGAGATCGTCTCCGTCGTGACGCAGACGCAGTTGCGGCGCGATCGAAATGCGCTTCATTAAGCCCCCGTATATGCCATTTTTTGCATAAATCAATCTATGCAAATTCCTGATAAGATGCCAAAAAACACCGAATCCACAAGGATTCATGCTTGCGCATCGCGATGAATTTCACGCTTTGACGCAATTTATTATGCATTAATTTGCCTATTTCGGTGCTCATCGTTTGCCCTAAGATGCGGCGTCTCCCCCCCGATGCCGACACCGCACGCCTACCACTCTGTCCGAATACGTTTCATGTCTGCCCCGAAAATTTCACCCTACGACCGCCCCGCCGGTGGCTGGGGTGCGCTCAAGAACGTCGCCATTCAGCTCGTTACCCAGGGAATCCCGCTCAAGGGCGCGCGCACGCTGCTGAGCGCGAACCAGCCGAGCGGCTTCGATTGCCCGGGGTGTGCCTGGCCAGATCGCGAGCACGCCTCGACCTTCGAGTTCTGCGAAAACGGTGCCAAAGCGGTCGCCGCCGAGGCGACCAAGCGTCGCGTCACGCCGGAATTCTTCGCCGCGCACAGCGTGACCGACCTGCTCGCGCTCGACGACTACACACTGGAAGGCTACGGCCGCCTCACGCATCCCATGCGCTACGATGCCGCGACGGACCGCTATCGACCGGTTGACTGGCATGACGCGTTCGCGCTCATCGGCGAACACCTGCGTGCCTTGCCCGATCCGGACCAGGCGGCGTTCTACACGTCGGGACGCACGAGCAACGAGGCCGCATTCCTTTACCAGCTTTTCGTTCGTCAGTTCGGCACGAACAACTTCCCGGACTGCTCGAACATGTGCCACGAACCGACCAGCGTCGGCCTGCCGCCGGTGGTGGGACTCGGTAAGGGCACCGTCACCCTGGACGATTTCGAGCACGCCGACACGCTCCTGCTGTTCGGGCAGAACCCTGGCACGAACCACCCGCGCATGCTCGGCGAACTGCGGGAGGCCGCACGTCGCGGGGCGACGATCGTCTCGGTGAACCTGCTGCACGAGCGCGGACTGGAGCGCTTTGCCGATCCGCAGAGCCCGACCGAAATGCTGAGCCTGAGCGGCACGCCGATCAGCGCGCACTACGTCACGCCCGCGTGCGGCGGCGACTTCGCGTTCGTGAAGGGGGTCGTCAAGCACGTGCTGGAGCGCGACGCCGAGGCCCGCAACAACGGCCAGCCGGCCCTGCTCGACGACGCCTTCATCGCGGAACACACGCACGGTTTCGACGCCTTTGCCGCCGACGTTCGCGCGGAGCGTTGGGACGATCTCGAGCGCGCTTCAGGCGTGTCGCGGGCGCAGATGTGCCGCATCGCCGACGTGTACCTGCGCGGCGAACGCGTGATCGCCACCTGGGGCATGGGCATCACACAGCACAAGCACGCCGTGGCGACTATCCAGATGATCGTCAACCTCATGCTTCTGCGCGGGAACATCGGACGCCCGGGCGCCGGGCTTTGTCCGGTGCGCGGCCACAGCAACGTGCAGGGCGACCGCACCGTCGGCATCAACGAAAAGCCTTCGGCCGCGTTTCTCGCGCGGCTCGGCGAAGTCTTCGACTTCTCGCCGCCCCAACGCGAAGGCCTGGGCGTCGTCGATACGATTTCCGCCATGCTCGCCGGACGGATCAAGGTCTTCATCGGGATGGGCGGCAACTTCGCGATGGCCACGCCCGACACGCCACGCACCTGGGAAGGACTGCGCCAGTGCGCGCTGACGGTGCACGTCGCCACCAAGCTCAATCGCAGCCATCTGGTGCACGGCCGCGACGCACTGATCCTGCCCTGCCTCGGCCGCACGGAAATCGACATGCAGAGCGGCGTGGCGCAAGGCGTCACCGTCGAGGACTCGATGAGCATGGTGCACCTCTCCTACGGGATCAACGCTCCGGCATCGGCGCACTTGCGCTCGGAACCGGCCATCGTTACCGGGATGGCGCAGGCCACCCTGGGGCGGGCGCCCGCGGGCCTCGTCGACTGGCATTGGTATGTCGAAGACTACGATCGGATTCGCGACGCCATTGCCGCGACCTTCGACGACTTCGCCGACTTCAATCGCCGCGTGCGACGTCCAGGCGGCTTCCGTCTGGACGTGCCGCCCGCCGATCGCCGCTGGCTCACCCCCAACGGCCGCGCCAACTTCACCGCGCACCCGCTGCCCGGCGAACTACCGATCGACAGCGCACGCCGGCATGCGGGCGCGCGCAGTGCCGAAGTCCTGCAACTGGCCACCATTCGCTCGCATGACCAGTACAACACCACGATCTATGGCCTGAACGACCGCTATCGCGGCGTGTTCGGCCAGCGGCGCGTCGTCTTCGCGAACCTGGAAGACCTCGACGCGCTCGGGTTCCGCGCGGGAGAACGAGTCGACATCGTCGGCGTGTGGCATGACGGGATCGCGCGCCGGGCGAATGACTTCCTGCTCGTGGCGTACGACATTCCGCGCGGCTGCGTTGCCGCCTACTACCCGGAGACCAACGGTCTGGTGCCACTCGATGCGCTCGCCGACGGCGCGGGCACGCCAACCTCCAAATCCATTCCGGTACTGCTGGAGCGGCGCCATGGCTGATGTGCAAGCCATGTGCGCGCAGCAAGCGGGCGCAACGCCCGCCACCCCAGGCGTCGATCCGGGCGTTGATCCGCGTCCCGACTCACGTCCCGATTCGTGTGCCGATGCGCACATCGATCCCCTCGCAAGCGCCGAAGCCGATCTGGCGCGCGTGCTCGCGACGCTTTCCCAAGGGCGGCGCGAGGGCCGCGAATCGCTCTCGCTCGCCCGGCTGGCCAAGCGCAGCGCACTGCCGATGAGCACGTTGCTGCGCTACCTTGGCGTACTCGCCGACGCGCACTGGGTCGTCGTCGAGGCGACCGGGGACACGCGCCAACACGTACGACTCACTCACGCCGGCCTCGCACAGCACGACAGCCTTGTGCAAGACACGCCTTTGCGCTCGCCGGCACCGGCACGAACAGGATTTCCATCGTAAGGAACCGCAACGCGGCTGACATATTTCCATCCCATGACGCGGCATACACTCCTGTCGCAACCGTGACGCGCCCCCCTCGCCTGGCGAGCCTGCGGCGCCCGGCACGGCCTTCACGTCACGGAGACCTCATGGAGAATGTCGTCATCGACACCGCCTCGTGCGCCGCTGATTCGATCGCCCCAGAACCGATGGGCGAGCCGGCTTCCCAGGCCGGCGACATTACACCCTCTCCGGCGCTATGGCGCCACGCCCGGCCTTCGCGCTGGAATCCATGGCTCATCGGCGTCGCCGGATTCACCGGCCTTTGGCAATGGCTAGGGCTTGGCTGGGCGCTGCGCCACTGGGGCGATGCGGCCGCGTGGTCGCTGCTTCCGGTCCTGCTTCTCACCCCCATGCACTGGGGGCTGATTCACGAATCGATCCACGGACAGCTGCGTCTGAAGCCACGCGCCAACGAGCGCGCCGGCCGAGCCCTGGCCTTGCTACTGGGGCTGCCGTTTGAAATCATGCGGTTCGGCCACCTGCTGCATCACCGCTTCACCCGCCAGCCATACGATCGCCCCGACATTTCGGCGTTGCCCGCCGACGCCACGATGGCAGCGCGCGTGCGCCGGTGGCTGGGCTATCAACTCAGGCTGCTGGGTGGTATGTGGCTGGCTGAAGTGTTCGCACCGCTCATCGCCTGGTTGCCCGCTCGGCGCTTGCCCGCACTGGCCGCGCGTGTCCTGGGCAGCGACCCGCAGGACGACGACGTGCGCCGACGCGTGGTGATGTTCACCGCCGACCCGGTGCGCCGCCGCCGGATGCAACGCGACTTCGCGATCCTCGTCGCCTCCACGATCGTCGCCCTGTGGGCTTACGGCCCATGGTGGCCCGTGTTCGCGGCAACGTTCGTGGCACGCGGCGTCTGGCTGTCGATCGCCGACAACCTGCCGCACTACGGCGTATCGATGGACGAGCCCGCACGGGCGCGCAACTTCCGCGCCGCCGCCCCGGTACGCGCCCTGCTGCTCAATCAACACTTGCATCGCGTGCACCATCTGTACCCGACCGCACCGTGGCACCTCTTGCCGGCGATCCATGCCGCACACCCTGCCGACGTGCCGGCGACGCCGTACTGGCACGCCGCCCTGCGCCAGTTCCGCGGACCGCTTCCGGGCAGTTCGCTTACGGGTCACACGGAACGCGCGTCATAACTGACGCTTCGCCTCGCTTCGCACCCCTTACGAACTGGCACTCGGCACACGGCGCATCGGGCGCCGTTGTTCCGATACCACGCCGATCATGCTGCCGCCTATCGCGTATTGCCAGGAACGCTTCGGGAATTATCCGAATCGTGATATAAATGCGAATCGTTTTTGTTTACGTTTACGTTCACACGATTTGTCGTGCGAAGCGTTTGCACAGGGTTCGCATGTTGATTGCACTGGCCATCGTACTGGCATGGCTCGCGGGCGGCGCCTGCTATCTCACTTCGGAACACCAGCGCCTGCGAGCGCACCGTCTGGCGGCGCAGCCCGCGCGCGCGGTCTCGCTCCTCGCCGCGATCGCGTGCCTCGTGTGCTGGTGCCTGGCGGCAGGCCCGTCGGCCGGCATCGCTTCCGCCTTCATGTCGCTGTGTTTCGGTTTGCTGTTCTGGCCCTACGCCGCCGGTGGCTGGCATTGGCTGCGTGGAGATGCGCATGTGGAGTAGAACCGTCGCGGGCCTCGGGCTCGGCTTTCTCGCGGCCATCGCGCTGTGCGGTGCGATCGCCTATCTCACGCCGGCCGGCTGGCAAACGGCCGTCATTCCGGTGATCGCGCTCTTCCCGCTGGTGTGGCTTGGCTTGTTTGCCGTGGTTTACGCGAGCCGCAATGCCGGGCGCGCATGGATCGGCCTTGGCGCCACCACGGTCGTTGCCTGGGTCGCGCTGCTGCTCGCGCGCGCCGTTTGGTGAGTTTCGCAAGGAGTCTTCGATGCGCGCCCAAACCCTGCGCCAATACCTGAGTGTCCACACGTGGGCCGGCATCGTGGCCGGCTTCGCACTGTTCGTCGCCATGCTCGGCGGCGCACTGACCGTCTTCCATCACGAAATCGAACGCTGGGAACAACCGGCCACGCGTCATGCGCCACTCACGCTCGCGCAGACCGAGCAACTCGCCGACATGGTTCGCGAGAAATACCCGGCCGCCAGGGAGCAAATGGGGGTAGTGCTTCCGAATCACTCGCCGACCCCGTTCGCCTACTGGCAGCAACCCGACGGCGAATGGATGCAGGCGCGGCTACGCCTCGATGGCGACGGCTCGGCGCCGTCGCTGGTCACCGGCGACGCCCGCCCCGGCCTGTCCGGCACGATCAACGCGCTGCATTACTCGCTGTCGATTCCGACGGTCGGCCTGTATTTGATGGGGGTCGTGTCGCTGTTCTACGGCATGGCATTGATCTCCGGGGTGATCGTGCACCTGCCGCGCGTCTCACGCGACATCTTCGCGTTGCGACCGGGGCGCAACCTCAAGCGTTTCTGGCAAGACGCCCATAACGCCATCGGTGTGCTCAGCCTGCCGTTTCACATCGTCTTCGCCCTCACAGGCGCCCTGCTCTGCCTGAGCCTGCCGCTCATGATGGCGTTCAACGTGATCACGTTCGAGAACAAACTGATGTCGCAGATCCCGCAGATCACGGGATCCGTGCCGGCAAAGATCGCCCCGGTCGACGGCAAGCCGCTCGATCTGCCGGCCATCCTCGCGCACGCCGGCCGCGCCGCTCCGGACATGGAGGCGACCGCCGTTGCATGGTCCCGCTATGGGAAGCCGGATGCCGTTGCGGAGGTCTATGGTGAAGCGACCGATTCGCTTGGCGTGTTCGCGGCCGTTGCCGTTCGTCTGAACGATGGGCAAATCGTCGGCCAGCATAGCCCCGGCACGCGCGACGCCAACCATGCCGTGCTCAGCATGATCTACGGCGCGCACTTCGGCAATTTCGCCGGCGACGCGATGCGCTGGGTGTACTTCGTGCTCGGCCTGATGGGCGCAGTGCTCGTGTACAGCGGCAACCTGCTCTGGCTCGAATCGCGCCGCAAGCGCAACACGGCCATTCAGCCCGTCAATCTGCGCTGGATGGCGAAGGCCACCGCCGGTGTTTTCCTCGGGACTTGCCTGGGGATTGCCGTGGCCTTTGTCGGCGCCGTCGTCGCGCCCGGCGCGACGGCACTGTCGATTTTCGTGGTCACGCTGGCCGTCTC
The DNA here is from genome assembly GCF_902459575.1 of Pandoraea morbifera. NCBI lineage: Bacteria > Pseudomonadati > Pseudomonadota > Betaproteobacteria > Burkholderiales > Burkholderiaceae > Pandoraea > Pandoraea morbifera. Next base: position 46,080 of record NZ_CABPSD010000001.1, on the reverse strand, counting down.
GCTGGGCATCGCCGCCATTACCACACCGGCCGTGGCCGCCACCGGTCTGCTCGCGGCGACGGCGCTTGCCTGCCTCGCGGTCCCGGTGGCCGACGCCGCGTTCACATCCGACAACCTCGTGAATTCGATGGCGGCCGGCGACTGGGTGCTCGCAGGGGTCGATCTCACCGCCGTCGCGTTTGCCGTGGCTTTTGCCCTGTTCGCCCGCGCCACATGGCGACGCGCACGCCACGGCGACCCCAACAGCGTCTGGGCACACCCGGCAAGCGGCGCGGCGCAAACGCCGCCGGCCGCCAGCGCGACGAACAACGCGGCGACCCGGTAATTCGTCGCCCGCGCCCCTAACGTCGGGGCTGCCCGAGCAGCCACCCGCGTGAGCCGCCTGCGGCTCACGCCTCCCCAAGAAGCATTCGATCGTTTTCAAAACGTACCCGTCGGCACACGACGCAACACAAATAGGGAGATTCACTTCGATGTCGCACCACCGCCCCCTCACAGGGCGCGCCTTCGCCTGCTCCGCACGCGAGCGCACCACGCATGACTTGCTGTCTCGCTTGACTTCGTCGCGCCTGCCTTGCGAACCGTCATCGGTTACACGCGCTGTGACCGGCGTATTCCCCGCGCGGGCGGTTGGCGTCATTTGGGCCGCATCGCTCACGCTGGGCGCTGGCAATGCGATGGCACAGCAGGCGCCGGCCGCGGCTGACGTGGCGCCAGGCACCGCCGCCCTGCCCGCCACCAGCGTGTCGGCCGGGCGCGATGACGATGTGCGCGTCGAGCGGGTTTCGAGCGGCGCGCTCGGCACTCGCCGCGCGGTGGACACACCGTTCTCCGTGGTCGCGGTCAACAGCGAGCAGATCAAGAACCAGATGGCGCAGACCGCCACGGACGCCTTCAAGTGGGACCCCGCGGTGAGCACCCTGTCGGAGAACAAGCGAAACGAGAATGCGTATTTCGCGGTGCGCGGCATGCGCGTCGACATGCTCGACGGTACCAAGGTCGACGGTCAGAATTTCGTGTCGTGGCAGGCCGACATTCCGCTCGAACCGTTCGAGCAGGTCGAGTTGCTCAAGGGCCTGTCGGGCTTCATGTATGGCTTCGGTGCGCCGGGCGGCATCGTCAACTATGTGCTCAAGCGCCCGACGGAGGAGCCGCTGCGCCAGTTCTCCGTCGGCTACGAAGCCAGCAACGTCTGGAGCCAGAAGCTCGATCTGGGCGGACGCTTCGGCCCGGACAACCGTTTCGGCTATCGCCTGAATCTCGTGAACGAAGAAGGCAACACGGCCGAGCCCAACAACCACGTGCGCCGCAAGACGATCTCGTTCGCGACGGACTTCCGCATTACCCCCGATCTCACCTGGTCGGCGGACGTGGCGTACTGGAAGCGCCAGACGACCGGCACCCTGTTCGGCCTGAACTTCTCGGGCGCCGGCGCGGTACCCGACGCCAGCAAGGTCGCGCGCAATCTCGCCCAGCCCTTCTCGTATTACGAGACCGATGCCCTCACCGCGGGCACCGCGATCGACTACCGCATCAACGATCGGTGGAAGGCGAACTTCAAGTACCGCTTTGCCCGGCAGAACCGACTGAACGGCGACAGCTTCCTTTCGGTGCTCAATGCCGCGGGCGACTATGCGGATACGCAATACAAGTGGAAGACGGCCTATTACTACCAGGCCTGGGACGGCATGCTGCAAGGCAAGTTCGACACCGGCCCGCTGAAGCACGATGTGGTGTTCGGGGTGTCGTACCAAAGCCAGGTCAAGCTCAACGACAACGGTCGGGGCGGCGACGGCATCGCCCTTGGCACGAGCAATATCTACAATCCGTCCCTGCTCCCCAACCAGGACATCGGACTCGATTACGAACCGTATCGCAGCGAAAAGATTTCGCAGCGTGCGATCTTCGCCAGCGACACGGTGGGTATCACGTCGCGCCTCTCCGCGCTGGTCGGACTGCGCTACACGCAGTTCAATGACGATCTGTACGATATTTCCGGACAGACGAGCACGTCATATCGCGCGAAGCCGGTCACGCCGACGCTCGCATTGATGTACAAGACGGATCCGGATTCCACGGTCTATGCGAGCTACGTCGAATCGCTCGAACCGGGCGGCTCGGCAGGCGTCACCGACAATAACTATCCGCAGACGTTTGGCCCGCTCAAGAGCAAGCAGTACGAGGTGGGCTGGAAAGCAGACAAGCAACGCTGGGGCGCGAATCTCGCGCTGTTCCGCGTGGAGCGCGGTTATGCGTACACGAACCAGGCCAACGACTTCGTGCAGGACGGCACGCAACGCTTCCAGGGGCTCGACGCGAGTGGCTGGGTACGTATCGCGCGCGACTGGCGGGTCCTGGGCGGCGTGCTGCTGCTTAATACGAAGGCCGTGGGCGTTGACGATCCGAGCGTGGCGGGCAAGCGCATCTTTGCCACGCCGAAGTATGTGGTGACCGGTCGCGTCGAATACGACACGCCGTTCGTCCGTGGCCTGACCGTGGCCGCGGGCGTGAAGGTCACCGGCCAGCAGGAGGTCGATGCAGCCAACACGCTGTCGATTCCCGCCTACACCACCATGGATGTGTCGGCGAAGTACACCACGCGCATCGCCGGCAAGTCAGTCGTGTTGCGCGCCGCCGTCAACAACCTGACGGACAAGCACTACTGGACGACGACCTATAACGGCTTCGTGCTGCCCGGTTCGACGCGCACCTTCCTCGCCAGCGCCACGATGGACTTCTGAGCGCCGGCAGGAAAAAAGAAAAGCCCCCGTGAGCCGGACTCGTGTCCGGTTCACGGGGGCTTTTCGCTGGCCGCGACGCGCTTACCCGGCGGTGAGGCGACGCAGGGCAATACGGCGCGACACGATGCAACGATGGGGGGACGGCGGTGTCGCGATCAGGCAATGACCTTCACCGCGAGGCAATGCCCCATGTCAGCCAACGAACGCGCGCTCGACGAGGTAATGCCCCGGCGCGTGGTTGTGACCTTCCACAAAGCCGCGCTTTTCGAGCAACTCGCGCGTGTCCTTGAGCATGGCCGGACTGCCGCACAGCATGACGCGGTCATTCTCCGGGGTGAATTCCGGCAGGCCGATATCGGCGAACATCTTGCCCGACTCCACCAGCTCCGTGATACGACCCTGGTTCTCGAATTCTTCGCGCGTGACGGTCGGGTAGTAGATCAGCTTGTCGCGGACATACTCGCCCAGGTACTCATGTTCCGGCAGGTGCTGGGTGATCAGATCGCGATACGCCAGCTCGCTGGCAAAGCGGCAGCCATGGACCAGAATGATGTGCTCGTAGCGGTCGTAGACTTCCGGATCGCGGATGATGCTCATGAACGGCGCGAGGCCCGTGCCCGTCGAGAGCAGGTACAGATTCTTGCCCGGCAGCAGATTGTCGTTGATGAGCGTGCCGGTCGGCTTGCGGCCAACGATGACCTTGTCGCCCGGCTTCAGGTGTTGCAGACGCGAGGTCAGCGGACCGTCCTGCACCTTGATGCTCAGGAACTCCAGCTCTTCCTCGTAATTTGCGCTCGCCATGCTGTAGGCGCGCAGCAACGGCTTGCCTTCCACTTCCAGCCCGATCATCGTGAACTGGCCATTGACGTAACGGAACGAAGCGTCGCGAGTGGTCTTGAAGCTGAACAACGTATCAGTCCAGTGGTGGACTTCCAGCACGGTCTGTTGATTCTGAGTACTCATATTGGCTTGACGTTAGACAAAGGGCGACGCGGCACATCGGCAAAAACGGCGGCGCTGACGGCCGGGAATGCCTGCGTTGCGTGTGCACGGGCCGTCCTTGATGGCCCCGATGCCCGAGCGCCTGGTGCATCGGGTCGACGCACTTTCGGTTTTGGGCGGGAAAACCCCACTATTTTACCCTAATTGGGAATTGCTTTCATTTGTCCGTGCGGGCCGTCAGGGGGGCCGGGTGAGGTCGCCGATGGCGCCGCGGCCCGACGGCCTCAGGCCGGCTGCCCCATGTAGGTGTCGTATTCCAGCGCGGCAAGACGCCGGGCCAGCCGGTGGACGCCGAGCATCACCACACACAGCAGCGCCGCCGCGAATCCAACCCCGTAAAGCGGCGGCCCGTATTGCAGGCTGATCCACGTAAAGCCCGTGTTGAGCGCCACGAGCAGTGACGTGAGCATCAGCACGTCGCGCCGTCGGTCGAGATAGAAGAGCACATTAAGCACTCCGAGCAGCAAGACTTGCAGCCCGGCCGCGACGACATCGATACGCAACAGCGGCTGCCATGCAACGGGCGCGCCCACGAGTTTGAGGATGTCTGCGCCGAAAGCGAATATGAGCAGCGTGACGATTGCCTGCACTTTGACGATCTCGTAGAGACCGGCGCGCACCGCTCGCACCATGAGCACCCGCGCCGATGAAATCTGGCGCAACGTGCCGCCATGTCGCACGGCGTCGAAAAATCCCGCGTAGGCTTCGGCGAAGTCGGTCTCGATACGAAGCAGGAAGACCGCCATGCCAGGAATCACGCACAGGTAGGAGAGGAAGACCGGCAGATCGTAGAACGGCGAGGCGCGCAGCGGGCCAATCACGGCCATGCCGGTCGTGGGCCACGCCCAGAACATCAGCTTGTCGACCCACACACCGAGCGCGAAGCACACCCCGACGCCGATCAGCGAGAAGCGAACGTTGCGCGGCACGAACACCGCCCATGACAGCCACGTCGTGGTGCGATACTGGCGCACGACGATTGCCGTGAGCCCGAGCAACACGAACGTGTGCCCGATCACGAAGCCCCCCAGCAGCCCGGCAAGCCCGAAACGCCCGAGCAGCACGGCGCACACGACGCACAGGCTGCATCCCCCGCAGAACACGCCGAGAATCGCCCGGTACTGCTTCACGCTCGTGAGAAACAGCACCACGATCCAGAGATTGCCGAGCAGCACCAGGCCGATCCACATCAACCAGCGATATGCCAGCGGCTGCCGGGCAAAACAGGTTTCGGCCAGAATCAGCCCCAGCGCGCCGAGCACGACCGTCGTCACGAGGGAGACGGCGTTGAACGACGGAACGACCGCTTGCGGTTCGCCCACGAACAGGCGGTCGCTCAGGTAGCGCGCGAATGCCAGCTGGATCACCCCGGTGGCGATGACGCTGGTCGCGATCAGGTACGTCACCGACACTTGAAACTGCGCCAATACCTCGCGCGGATGCAGGTAAGTCAGGCTCATCAACCCGACCAGCACCACCCCGAGCATCGACAATAGCAAGGGGCCGGCGCCGATGATGCCCGCATAGCCATACGCCGCAATCGTGCCCGAGAGCGTGTCGCTGCGCAGCAGGCGCCGCAGTTCGAAACCGATGCCAGCCATCAGCCGTGCCCCTGCCCTGTGTTGACGCGGCCCATCCAGCGCGCGTAGCGCGCCCGGTAAGCCGCGCACATGATATCCGCACGGTAATAACGCTCGACTCGCGCCATGCCCGCACGGCTTGCCGCGTGCCACTGCGTCGGCTCGAGCACTTCAACGATGGCGGACGCCAGTGCCTCGGGGTCGGCAATCGGCACGATTCGCCCGGCACGGCCAAGCGCGCGGTCGGCGGCGTCGCCGCCCTCGATCAGTTCACGACACGCGCCGACATCCGTCGCCACGACCGGCACACCGGCAGCCGACGCTTCAAGCATCACCAGCGGCAAGCCTTCGGACACGGACGACAGTGCCAGCACACCTATCCTCGGCAGGATCGACTCGATGGCCTGAAAGCCCATGAAGCGCACCTGATACTCCATGCCGAGACTCGCCGCGAGGTCGCGGCACTCCGCCGCATAGCCCCGGTCTTCCGACTCGGGCCCGACGATCCATCCCTGGATGTCGGGACGCGCGCGATAAGCGATGAAAATCGCCCGAAGGAACGTCTTGATGTCCTTGACCGGCACGACGCGACCGATCAATGCAACGACGGGTGCGATCTGCGCGTGGGCCGAATGCGCCGCGGCGTCACGGCGCGCTCCCCGCAGTGCGCCGAACCGGGCCACCTCCACGCCGTTCGCGATACAGCGTGTCTTGTGAGCCGGGGCACCGTCGGCGATCTGGCGCGCTCGCCCGCCCTCGTGGAGCGACACAATCTCGTCGGCCGCGTCGTAGCAGACGCGGCCGATCGCTTCGAAAAAGCGCATCCAAAGATTCTGGAAGTAGCCCACGCGGGCGATGTCGCGCTCCAGCGGCCCTCGGTTGTCACGCAGCCATTCGCTTTGCAGCAGATCGAGCCGTCGCTCCTTGGTGTAGCTGCCGTGCTCCGTCACGAGCAACGGGCGCGCGGTATTCGCGCGCAGCATCGCACCCAGCAACCCCGCGTAGCCGGTCGACACCGTGTGATACATGCGCGCCGGCGGAAGTCCGCGAGCAATGCGTGCGAGCTGCCAAATCGGCTTGTGCATGGCGCGAATCGACCAGAAGTAATCGGTAAAGGATGGATCATGGCAATACCGCTCGTACCGCTGCGTGATGAAGCGCCATGCGCGCTCGCCATGCAGGAAGGCCGATTGGGCCAGCGCGCCGTCGTCGCTCAGCATTGGCAGGATCCGGGCAAGCAGCGCGCTCAGATCCTCCGCACGCATCTGCGCACCGGGTTCCGGCGCGGCTTCTTGCCATGCCTCCGGGCTCGACGCCAGTCCCGACGTCGCGACGCGCGCCGCCCCGGCGGCATCATGCTGCCGGAAGCGATCGTGCAATTGGGCAATCTGCATGAACGCGGCAGCGTCATCCGCGCCCGACGGTGAACGGCGCGTGCCGGAGACCTCTCCGGTCGACGCGTAAAGATAGTGCGCCTCGAAATGAACGACGTTGTCCGGCATCGCATAGACCGGCTCGCCATAATCGGCGCGGCGGCTTCCAATGAACACCACCGAGAACGTCAGATCGGGCAATGCCCGGATGAGCTGGTCGACCCAAGACGACACGCCGCCTCGCACGTAGGGAAACGTGCCTTCGAGCAGCAGCGCCACATCGGCCTGCGACGCCTCGACGCGCGTGGAACGAATTTCAGAGTGGGATACCGGCATGGCGCTCAAGGTGTCCAGAACTGCACAGCGGGCTGCACCGTTGGCGAGACCGCAACGCCCTTCGCCGCCGCATCACTCGCTCCCAGTCCGCGCAGCAGTTGCGACACCCGGTCGTAGCGGCGCTGCTGAAACGCCGCTTCTGCCAGCCACGGCAGCACGCGCTCGGTGGGAAAGCTGTGGAACTGCGCATGGCGCAGGTACATCTCGGCCACATCGGGCGTTTGGCGCAGCAACGCGCAGCGGCCCAGCAGGTACCACATCGACGCGTCGTCCTCGTGCAGCGCAAGCGTATCGCGCGCGAATTGCTCTACACGCTCGAGCGTGAATCGCAGGACTTCGCCGCGCACCAGATTCTGGTAGATCAGTTCCCAATACAACTGGGCGAGATGGCGGCAGGCGTGTGCGCGCGACTCGTCGTCCTGTGCGGCGGCATGACGCTCGCGCATGGCGAAGATCTGCCGCGAGATGCGCTTCTCCATGCCGTCCAGAATGCCGTAGGCGAGCAGCCGCACCTCCTCCACGGGATCGGCCAGCAAGTCACGCGCAATCTCACTCGTGACCCGCGACGGCAGCGCCCGCACCGAAATCAGCGCGTCGAGCCGGTCGGCGCGTGCCCCACCGACGTTTCGCAATCGCGCGCGCAATCGCATGCCCGTGCCATGCCGAACCTTCGCAATGAGATGCGCGATGAACCCTGGCGCGGTGACGCGAATGGCGGCCGGCGCTTCGCGCGGGGGCGGAAACACGTATCCGACGAGCAACACGCTCAGCACGACCGCCACGCCTGCCACGGGCAGGAAAAAGGCGATCAACGCCACATGCCAGAACGCGTCGCGTCGTCCGCCGTAGCCTTGGGGCAACACACGCATGACGAAGCCCCCGGCCAGCAGTGCGCAAACACCCTGCCACGCCAACACCGTTGTGAGGGCAACGCCCCCGGACGGCGCGTTCGACGGCGCCCCGCCAACGTCGGCCGCAGCCCCCGCCGGTGCATGCAGCACGAGACGCATCACATGCCACTGCACGGCGATAGCCAGCCCGCCCAGAATCAGCGTGAGCGCCGCACGCAGGATCCACACCGCGCGGGCGGCACCTCGGCGACGAAGCCGGCGACCGGGTCTCGCGCGCTCGTGCGGCATTGCATGCTCAGTCATGGTCGACGCACCGGGCCACAAGATCGCGCAAGCCCTCGCCTGGCGCCGATGCCTCGACGCGGGATGCATGCACCGCCACGTGCCCGCTCTGGAAATCCACGCCATATTGCTCACGCAGCAGCATCTCCACCCGCATCAGGTAACCGTCCACGCCATGCTCGTCGGTGATCGGCATGAGCGCCACGGCAATCTGCTTGCGCGGTGTGCCGATGGTCCAGACGGCGTCGAGCGCGCGACGCTGCCGCACCGTCTGTTCGAATAGCGAATCGCCGCGCGACCCTCGCGGGAACACCAGCGCGACAAGCGACGATTCGATACCGCTGGCACGCTTGAGGCGGGCAAGACGCCCGAGTTCCAACGCGAAGTCGTACGGCACCTGCGGCACCGATTCGCGCACGCTCGCCACCAGCGGCTGGTGGGCGACCCCGTCGGCATAGTAGGCAAGCAGCACCAGCAACAGTTGCAGGTTGTCATGATTGAGCGCCAGGAACGGCATGCGTCGCACGATCAACACGCTCGCCAACGCGCCATCGCCATCGAACATCGGCGCGCAGACGAGATACGGACTCGCGTCGCTCGCGGCGTCATCGGGGCGCACATGGGCGAGCGTGCCGTCGCGCACGCAGTGCTGCACGAGCGGGTCATCGATGTCCGGCTCGAAACCTTCGCCGACACGCGCGACCGGTGTCGTCAGAAGGCGTTGCCCGCGCACCGCAAACAACGACGCCACTTCGATCTGGCACGTGAGCGCCGCGAATTCGAGCATGGGTTGAGCATTCGGCAGTCCACCCGCGTGCCCATGAACGTCACCCGCCCGACGCAGGGTCAGCTCGCGCAAACGCGTCAGCGCGTCGCGCAATGTCATGGGCCTTGCCAGCAGATCGCGTTCGAGCCGCTCGTGCGACACGCGAAGCAGGTAATGGTTGTGGGTAATCGCGACGAGCCGGTCGCTGTAGTAGTCATTGATGCCATGCGCGCGATGCGTGCGGCGTGACCAGATGTCGCAGAAATGGCCCGCGATCAGCACCAGTGTCATCCAGCCGGCGAAGTGCACCACGGGAAACGTGCCGCCCGCCGGTGCACACAGCACATACCAGGCGGCGGCGAGCATCGCGCCGCTGACCGCGCCGGCGAGCGAGCCATAGCGCAGCGCGGCGACAACGGCGACCAGCCAGAGCCATGGGAATTGCGCGCCGAGGAGGAGCGGATCGTCCGGGCGCAGGCGCCACGCGACGCCTATCGCGAGCACCATACCGCCAGGCACTTCGAGCATGGCGAACGGCCGAACGATGGCAGGCGCGATCCAGCGGCCCCAGCGTCCGAGATTGCCCAGAGGCTGGGCGCTGCGCACCCGTGCCGAAGCCATGGTGTCGCGGGCCGGTTCGCCATCGTTGGGCGAAGCGGCACTCACCGGGGGCTCGCGTGGCGGCATTTCGACCGAACGTCCCGGATTGGCCAAGCGGACCAGGCGCCTGCATGCCGGTCACTTGGCGGCGTGTCTTTGCACGCGATCGACAGGCCCGGCGCAATGCGCGGGCGTTCGCGCGACCATGGCGCGATGGCGGTTCGCATGATTCCCCGTTTTCGGAAGGCGCCAAGGCCGGCAGATTTCGCCGGGATCCCGGGCAGCGGATCGAGAGCGCTCGCCAAGGGTCACATCGGCCGCGCTTGCGGTCCGCATGACGTCGGCTTCACGCCCCGTCGTTCCCGTTCCGCGCGTCGTCTCTCTGAACGCTCGCTCCGGAACGGCCTTTGACTGCTGATCCGAACTGATCTCTTATGTTTGATGGGAATGCACTTTACACACGGCGGGTCCCACTATCGTCCCCATTTTTCTCGCCGGTCCGCCGCTCAAAATACGTCAGGAAACCGACGTACCGTCGAAGCGGTACGGGCCGTCGTACGGGCCGACGAACGCCTGGTGAGTACGCACGCCGGACCCGGCTTGCCAGAGGTGCAACGCGAAGCCGGGCGGTTCGAGCGAGATCGTCTCCGGAGCTCCGGGCGCCAGTCCAAGCGTGATCTGATGCGCGGTGGACACGCACGTGCTGGCCATGACATTGGGTGCACCGGGAACCTGGGCCTGGATGCTGCGGTGCAGGTGACCGCAAATGACACGCTCGATATGACCGTGGCGCGACGTCACGCGCGCGAAACCCTCGCGCCCGGCGCTGGACAATCCGTAGCCGTCCATGAACGCTATTCCCGTCTCGAACGGCGGATGGTGCATCGCGATGATCGTCGGGCGTCCGGCGCAGGCGTGCAATTGCGCGTCGAGCCAGGCGAGACGCGAATCGCAAAGATGGCCGCTCGCGCCCGGTGGGTCCTGCGTGTCGAGCGCCAACACGGTCATCGGCCCCAAGTCGACACGATATTGTAAAAATTCGTAACCGGTTCGCAGATAGGCGTGATCGGGAAACGCGTCGCGCAATGCCTCACGATGGTCGTGATTGCCGACAACCAGGTACAACGGCATCGTCAGTTCCGCCAGGCACTCGCGAAGTACTTCGTATTCCGACGGATGCGGCGTGTCGATGAGATCGCCGGTCGCGATCACCGCGTCTGGACGCGGCTGCAGGTGATTGATGGCAGCGATCGCACGACGCAGCGCAAGAGCGGTGTCGACACGCCCACACGCCAGCGCGCCGGGACGCGTGACGTGAAGATCGGTGATCTGGCAGAGGAGCATGAGGCTTTCCTTGGTGGCGAATGGCGCCGCCATTCGAGTGTAGGACGCGAACGCTCGCGCGCGGTCCACTGAGCCGCGACACGCTAGACGTTGCAGATGACACGCCGGTGACGCCCGAACAGTCGCCGATGCCGTGCATACGCGCCCCAACCAAAAGTCGCCCGGTGGCGCAAGCCCCGATCAGCTAGGGAAACTCCCAAAGCCCGCCCGACAAGGGATTGCGGGCGGCCATGACCGAAGATGCCCGCAGTTACCGGGGTTTTGCCGCCAAGAACGAGAAAGTACGCGGCATAGCGCAACAAAATCGCCGCAAACCGTTGTCAGGACTGGCCCACAGCCCGCCGATGGCTCTATAATGCGGCTGCCCGGCCAGTGCCAGCGCCCTCACGATATGTGACGGAACCGATCCCCGGATCGAGTTCGCGTAACGTGCCGCGAAGGCGACATTCTGGCGTGAGCCGCGTGCCTTATGGCGCGGATACAACACCGGCACTCGCCAAATGGCGAAAGTGTTAGAGTTGTCGCCGGTATTCACCACCTCTCAAGGGAAACACACATGAACAAACAGGAACTGATCGACGCCGTCGCCGGCGCTACGGGTGCCAGCAAGGCTCAAACCGGCGAAACCATCGACACGCTGATCGAGGTCATCAAGAAGGCCGTCGCCAAGGGTGATACGGTTCAGTTGATCGGCTTCGGCTCGTTCGGTTCGGGCAAGCGTGCCGCGCGTACCGGCCGCAACCCGAAGACCGGCGAAGCGATCAAGATCCCGGCTGCCAAGACCGTGAAGTTCACGGCTGGCAAGGCGTTCAAGGACGCCGTGAACAAGAAGTAAAGCCAGTTGCGCGCAGGCCGGCCTTCGTGCCGGCCTATCTTTTTGCTCGCCCGGCCGTTCACGGATGGCAGCAATCAATAGACGTTGCATCATCCTCTTTCGAGGTCCACGACTGATGTAACGCTGCGCGCCTCGCGGGTGTCCTGCGCACCGACTCTCGGAAATCCGGGCGCCCGCGACGAATTCCCCCTCGTCAGTTCAAGGGCCTGCGGCCCGCCATCCCCCTCCCCCGCGTACCGTTCCTCGGCATCGTTTGCGATGCACCGAGCCAGACTTTGCGCCACCGTCGGTGTCTTGCCCTTTCGCAGGGTCATGCACTTTACGCGCCGCCTCCGCGTCGGCCCGGGCGCTCGACCACGCCCGGCGGCATCGAGGTGCATCGCATTTTTTCGTCACGCTTGCCCCAAGCCTTCTATGCTATGTTGCGTGACATGACACGCGCGACCACTGCGGCCAATGCCGCCTCTGCCAGAGGATCGCCCGCTCACGGCCACGCCGAAGCGGCAGCGCCGCGCCCACCCGGCGCCAAGCAGGCGCGGCGCACATCGGCCGCACGTCTGCTCGTTGCCCTCGCTGCGTTTGCGCTGACGCAATGGCCAACATCGCGGGCGGCAAACGCCGAATCCCTGCCTGTCGAATCCATCGATCCGGAAGCGCTTCATGCCCTGCGAATTACCGCGCGCCGCCTGCGCACGCTGATCGACGTCTTCTCGCCGTGGATCAAACCGCGGTGGCGCCGCGAGCTGTTGGAAGAATTGCGCTGGCTTGGCGAGTCCACCGGTCTCACGCGAGACACCGATGTGCTGGCCACGTCGACATTGCCCGCGTTGCGCGCCGAGTATCCGGATATCGACTGGCCCACCGTCGACGCACACGTCGCGAAACTGCGTGGCGACGCCAACAGCATGGCGGCCGAAGCCTTGACGAGCGCTCGGCAGCGCGCACTGCACTCGCGTTTGCGCGACGCGTTCGGCGTACGCAACGACGGCAGTGTCGCGCACCGCGCCGCCAAGGCGCTGCGACGCCCGTCACGCACCCCCGGCAAGCGCCCTCGTGCGCTGGCAAGACATGCGCACAATGTGCTGCGCGCTCGATACATCGCATTGTTTCCGGAAGCGCGCCAGCTGGCGATGCTCGACACCGAGCAACTGCACGCCTTGCGCGTGAAACTCAAACAGGCACGCTACAGCGCCGAAGCGTTGGCGCCATGGATGCGCAAGGCGGTCCGCTCGCCTTACCAGGATACGCTGCACGCCGCGCAGGAATTATTGGGGCAACTCAATGACGCGGTCGTGGCGCAACGTCTTATCGAAGCCATGCCCCTGAGCGCCGCCCACCGCGACACACTCGCGGGGCGCCTCGACACCCTGATCGTGAATACCACGAGTCGCGCAGCCCATGTACTGTGTCATCTGCCCGACGCCCACACTCTCGAACGTGGCATGCGTCAAGGGCGCGGGTGACGCCGGCGTCGGCGAGCTCTCACGCCCGCCGTGCGTCATGCCACTTTCGTGCGCAGCAGACGCATGCCGTTGGCAATCACCAGCAAGCTCGCGCCCACGTCGGCGAACACCGCCATCCACAGCGACGCCAGGCCAAGAACGGCCAGGGCGAAGAACACGGCCTTGATGGCCAATGCCACCGCGATGTTCTGCTTGAGCACCGTGGCAGAACGCCGGGACAACATCAGGAACGCCGGCAGCTTGCGCAGATCGTCGTCCATCAGGGTGACGTCAGCCGTCTCGAGCGCGCTATCGGTCCCCGTGACGCCCATCGCAAAGCCCACGTCGGCGGCAGCCAGTGCCGGTGCATCGTTGATGCCATCTCCGACCATCCCCACGTGACCGAACTTGTCGCGCAGCGACGACACCGCCTGCCACTTGTCTTCGGGCAGCATCTCGGCACGCACATCGCTCACGCCGGCCTGCTCGCCGATCACCTGCGCGGTCGCGCGATTGTCGCCCGTCAGCATGACGGTGCTCACGCCCATGTCTGCCAATCGCGCAACGGCCTCCCGACTTTCTTCCCGCAACGTGTCCGCCACGGCCAGTACCGCGAGCGCCTGCGTTTCGCTGGCCAGCACGATTGCCGTGCGCGCCTGCGCCTCGAGACGCGCGAGCTCCGCTTCCACGGTCGCATTGCACACGCCCAGCGACTCGATCAGACGATGATTGCCAAGGTAATACAGCATCGATCCCACGCGCCCCTTTACGCCCATGCCGGCAAGCGCCTCGGCCTCGGTCACTTCCGGCAACGCTCCCAGGTTCGCCTGCCGGAACCCGTCGACGACCGCACGCGCGATCGGGTGAGTGCTCTGCGCATCGAGGGCGGCGGCGAGCGTCAGCACGTCGTCGTGCGACGCGCGCCCCAGCGGCACCACGTCCGTGAGGTGCGGCTCCCCTCGCGTAAGCGTGCCCGTCTTGTCGAGCGCCACCGCCCGAATCAAACGGCCACTCTCGAGGAAAGCGCCGCCCTTGATCAGAATGCCGGCGCGCGCTGCGGCGGTCAGACCGCTCACCACGGTCACCGGCGTGGAGATCACCAACGCGCAGGGACACGCGATGACCAGCATCACCAGAGCCTTGTAGATCCAAGGCGACCACGCAAGACCGAAGGCCAGCGGCGGCACGATTGCCACGAGCAATGCGCAGAGCACGACGACCGGCGTATAAATGCGCGAGAACTTGTCGACGAAGCGCTGCGTGGGAGAGCGCTGCTGCTGCGCCGTCTCGACGATGCGAACGATGCGCGCGAGCGTGGTGTCACCCGGCGCCACGTTGGTGCGGTAGACGATCAGCCCGCTCTCGTTGATGCTGCCCGCGTAGACGTCGTCACCCACGGTCTTGTCGACGGGCACGCTTTCGCCCGTGATCGATGCCTGGTTGAGCGCCGAACTCCCTTGCTCGATGACGCCGTCGATAGCGATGCGCTCCCCCGGACGAGCGCGCACACGCGCGCCGATCGTTAGCGACGCCGCAGGCACCTCGCGCCAGCTGCCGTCAGGCTGCTCGACCGACGCCTGATCGGGTGCCAGACGCATGAGCGCCTCCACGGCGCGGCGTGCACGCGAGAGCGACGCCGCCTCGAGCTTCTCGGACAGCGCGAAAAGCACGATCACCATCGCCGCTTCCGGCCATTGGCCGATGACCATCGCGCCGATGACCGCAAGCGACATCAGGAAATGGATGTTCAGCGTGAGGTGGCGCAACGCGATCCAGCCTTTCTTGAGCGTGGGCAGGCCGCACGCGAGAATCGCGGCGACCACCATGGCGCCGACCCACGGGCTATGCTCCGGCACGCCGGACCAGACGACAATCTCGCTCGCCGCGGCGAGTACGCCGCCGATGACAAGACGTGCCACGTCGGACTTGCGTCCGGCCGGCGGCGGCGCCGCGGCATCGCCTCCAGAGAGCGAAACCGGTGTCATGCCGAGTTTGCGCAAGGTGTCGGCCACCTCGTCGCCATGGCGCCTGACGTCGTCGGCCGAACTGCGGGTATCGAACACGACCGTCAGTTCACGTTTCAGCAGGTTGAAGTACAGGGCATCGACCCCAGGGCGACGCTCCAGTTGGTCGCGAATCAGACGCTCCTCCGTGGGGCAATCCATCTGGTCGATACGGAAGCGCGCCTGCGGCGCGTTGGCATCGGGCGTTGTTGTCGGTGCCATAGGGGCGAGCTCGGCGCCGGTGGCGCAGCACGAAGCCGTGGAATGCCCGTTTGCCGCACCCGACGCGCAGACATCGCCACGATCATGCCCGTGATCGTGCGTGTGGCCGTGCGCATGGTCATGCGGGGCGTCATGATCGTGCCGATGCGCATGCCCGTGGTCGTGGCCATGCGCGTGGCCGGAAACGTCGCCGCAGTGCGCCAGCGCCTCGCCATCCGTCACGCTCGCGCCCGCCAGACGAGCCACATCCGAGGGATTCGAGGGTTTGGACATGTGAACTCCTGGTTGACTGATTCGTGTTACTCTCCATTGAAAACCCTGTAGTCACTACGGAGTCAAGCATGAAAATCGGAGAACTGGCCCGGGCGGCGGGCACCGATGTCGAAACGATCCGCTACTACGAGCGCGCCGGCCTCCTGTCGGCCCCGCCGAGGACCGACGGCGGTTACCGCGCCTACGGCGAAGACCATCTGGAAGCCCTTCGCTTCATTCGCCATTGCCGCTCGCTCGACATGCCGCTCGCCGACGCGAAGCGTTTGAGCGAACTGGCCCACGATTCGAACGTGACCTGCGAGGACGCCAATCAGCTGATCGAGGCGCATCTGGGCCGCGTCCATGCCCGCATCCATGAGTTGCAGGCGCTCGAGCAGCAGTTGCTCCATCTGCAGGCGCAATGCCAGAGCCGACACGAGACGAGCGATTGCGGCATCCTGCGCGCGCTGATGCAAGGGGCTCACGGTGAAGCCTGCGCCTGCCACAGCGAAGGCGGTCCCATCGACGTCGCGTGCGACCACGGTCCTCTGCATGCATAATCCGGACGCGCGCGGCCACCTCAGCGCCTGACCACCGCCGTACGGCGCCCACGCGCAAGTTACGCCCTGCCACGCAACATGTCGACGTCGCCAGCGCGAGTGTCGATGCCCCGGACGAGCGCGCCGCCCGTGCTGCCCGCGCGATATCCGAGGCACCAGACATCGCTCGCCCAGCGCGACATCCTCGACGAACCGCGTGCTGTGCGCCCCTCGTTCCGATGCGCCTCGACGCCGGCGCCCGGGCGATTGTGACGATTCACCGTGCCCGCCCTGAAAACAGGGGCAAAACACCGCAGTTTCTATACAATGTCCCGCACGCGTCGCGACGCAAGCCCTTCGTTCGTGCAGGGCGCCGCCGTTCGATGCTCAGGATGTGCACGGATACGTCGCAATCCGTTCCAATTTTTGCTTCTTTGTCGGAGATATTATGTCCAGCGATGTAACCGCGACGCCCGTGCCTTCGTCGCAAAGCAGCGCCGACATCGTCATCATGGGTGGGGGAGCTGCCGGCATTTCCGTCGCGGCCAGCCTGCGCCGTCGCCGTCCATCCCTGACGATCACCATCGTGGACCCGGCCGACACGCATTACTATCAGCCGGCATGGACGCTAGTGGGCGCAGGTGAATTCGATCCTGCCCGCACCGCCCGGCCGATGGCAAGCGTCATCCCCGAGGGCGTTAACTGGATTCAGGCGGCCATCACGGCTTTCGCGCCCGAACGTTCGCAGATTCTGCTCTCAAACGGACGTCCGCTGACCTACCGCTACCTGATCGTGGCGCCGGGACTGCAACTGAACTGGGAAGCGATCGACGGCCTGACCGATACGCTGGGCCGCAATGGCGTCACGTCCAACTATCGCTTCGACCTCGCACCGTATACCTGGTCGCTGGTACGCGAATTCAAGGGCGGCAACGCGCTCTTCACGCAACCGCCCATGCCGATCAAGTGCGCCGGGGCGCCGCAGAAGGCGATGTATCTGTCGGCCGACACCTGGCGCCAGCACGGCGTGCTCGACAAGTCCCAGATCGAATTCCATCTGGTGGCGCCGGCGCTGTTCGGCGTGAAGGAGTACGTTCCCGCACTGATGACCTATGTGAAACGCTACGGCATTTCGCTCAACCATCTGTCGCATCTTCGCGCGGTCGACGGTGAGCGCCGTGTGGCTCGATTCGAGATTTTCGATGCCGACGGTCAGTCGCAGTTCGTGGACAAGCCGTTCGACCTGCTGCATGTCGTGCCGCCGCAAAGCGCACCCGACGTATTGCGCGCCAGCCCGCTCGCCGATGCGGCGGGTTGGTGCGAAGTCGATCACGCCACGCTGCGCCATCCGCGCCACGCGAACGTCTTCGGGCTCGGAGACGCCATTTCGGCGCCCAATGCCAAGACCGCCGCCGCCGCGCGCAAACAGGCTGTCGTGGTGGCCGAGAATCTGCTCGCCGCCATGGACGGCCGCCCCCTTCCCTTGCATTACGACGGTTACGGCGCTTGCCCGCTCACGGTGGAACACGGCAAGATTGTGCTCGCCGAGTTTGGCTATGGCGGCAAGCTGTTGCCCACGCTCCCGATCGACGGCACGCGCGCGACCCGCGCCGCCTGGATGCTCAAAAAGTACGTACTGCCCAAGGTCTATTGGGATTACATGCTTCGCGGGCGCGAATGGCTGGCACGGCCAAGCCGCCCCGGCCATAGGTGAAACCCCAACTCAATTTTCGGCCAAGGGTGCCGTTAAAAACGAGAGAACCCGGTTTCGCGACCGGGCACGAGCTTCTAGTCGGGCCACGCCTTGCGCGCGGTCTGCCGGAGCGCGGGAGGACGGCACGTGGTGGCGCGACGGCGCTCACGCACGCCAGGTTCCCCGCTCGATGGCCGACACATTTACGCGTCTTATGCAGAACATGATTCAAGGGTTTTCTGGCGGCACGACCTGTTCGACGCGTGGGCTTGCGATGCCCTGCGGCTTTACATGCGGCAATGATCAACGTTCAACCGAGCGGGCAACGCGTGCCCGCCTGCCGAGATGAACGATACGAACGCGCTGCGCCGGCAAGTCGTTCTCGCCGATCTCCTGCTGGACCGCCAGCGGCTCCTGCGCGCCCTCAGCCTGGAGTTGCGAACCCCCAGCCCGCCCAACAGCCACAGTGCGCTGGTGGTTCTGCACGTCGGGCGAGGCCAGCGCACGGCGACAAGCCAATCCGCCATTTCCGACGCCGATCTGCTCGCGACCATCGCATTCCGGATCGGCTCGCGCATCCGTCGGCGCGATCTCATTGGCCGGGTGTCCGATCAGCAGATCGCCATCCTCCTTCGCGACCTCGGCAGCCGTGAAGCCGCCGTGCAAGTCACGCGCCGTTTCATCCGCGCGGGCGAGTCGCCTGTTCCGTGCGGCAACGGCCTGCTTTACCCGATCCTTTCCGCGGGCATCACGCACTTGCCGCAGGTGCCCGTGTGGCCTGCCACGCTGCTCGAACACACCTCCGACGTCGCCGATCAGGCCATACGGGAGAGCGCATCGCGCTTTCTCGTTACGGAAGCCCCTTGCGCGCCGACCGAGGGCATCAACCCGCCGGACGAAGCCGGCAACGAACAGTATTGGCGCAGTGCCATCGGACGCGCGCTCTCGGATTCGGAATTCCGCCTGCATTACCAGCCGCAGATCGATATGCGGACTCACCGGCTCACCGGACTCGAGGCACTGATCCGCTGGCAGCGAGACGACGAGCTGATCATGCCCGGCGAGTTCATTCCGGCAGCCGAACGGTGCGACGTGATCGGACCGATTGGTGACTGGACCCTCCAGGAGGCCTGCCGGCAACTCGATCAGTGGCACAAGGCGGGCGAGGAATACCCCCGCGTGGCCGTCAACCTGTCCGCGCAGCAGATGCGCGTGCAGACGCTGGAGACCGTACGTTACGCCCTGCGGCACCACCGCGTGCCCCCGGACAAGCTCGAGATCGAAATCACCGAATCGTCGCTGATTTCTCACCTCGACGAAGCCGCTACATTGATGAACGAACTCGTGGCGATGGGCGTGCGTCTGTCGCTCGACGATTTCGGCACCGGATATTCGAGCTTCGTGCGTCTGAAACGCTGGCCGTTCGGTACCGTGAAGATCGATTACCAGTTCGTGGCCGGCGTGCTGCTCGGCGGCTATGACACCGAACTCATCCGTGCGATCATCGCCATCGCCCGCAAGCTGGAAATCGAAACCGTCGCGGAAGGTGTCGAGACCAGCGCGCAACGCGACGCCCTCGCCTCGATGGGCTGCCATGCGTGGCAGGGGTATCATTGCACACGTCCACTTCCGCCCGGGCACATCGAGACATTCATCCGAGACTGGCACGGGCGCCTGTAAACGCGTCTGCACCCGCATTTGCCGTTGCTCAACGATTTGTTCAATCGCCGCCGCACTGTCTCCGCCCTCGTAAGCGGCATGACCATCCTGCTGGGTGTGCTTGCCGCCTGGGCCTTCGCCCGCTTCGCCGCCGATCAACTCGTGGCGAGCCGTTTGGCGCGCCTGCTCTTCGAAGAGCGCAGTATCGCCAGCCGGCTGGCACACGGCACGGTCCATACGGTCAATCAGGACCTGATGCTCATTCGCGGCATTCCCCGCGTGCTTGCACAAATCGGGCAGATTCAGAATGCCGCGGCGGCCGTCGCCGACCACCCGTTGACGAGCCTGTCGCCGAAAGCGGCCAGACATGCGCTGCTTGCCAACCCGCAACTCAAACCCGTGAACGCGCTGCTGAGCGCCGCGCAACAATACTTCGGCGCCGATCTCGTCTGGCTGGGCACGGCCGACGGCGTGACGATCGCGTCCAGCGACGCCGACACGGCGAGTCCGCTCGTCGGCGACAACTTCGGGGACCGCGCGTACTTCAACGCGGCCGTGCTCGGCGGAACGGGCCAGCAGTACGTCATCGGACGCAAGACGGGACTCCCCGGCATCTACTTCACGGCGCCGGTCTATCACGACGGCCGGCTCGTCGGCGTGGTGGTCGTCAAGCTGGGTATTCGCCGGCTCTCGCACTGGGTGGACACCGGCGCTTCGTTTGTCACGGATCCCAACGGCGTCATCGTGCTCGCCAACGATCCGACATTCACCGGCCTGGCCGTGCCCGGCGCCAGGATCTTCGACATGACGCCTGACGAACGGCGCCATCTGTACAAGCGGGAAGATTTCACCGTAGTGCCCATCGAAGCATACGACCTTGCGCCCGGCACGCCGGCGATATTCCGACATCAGAGCGATGGCGACACCGGTAAACGCACGGCGCGTCTCGTTCGCATACGCCCGGACAATCAGCCCTTCCTGATGGAAGCCGAGGTGTCGACCGACGACGATCTCGTGATCTACACCATGAGCGAGGCACCCACGCTCGGCAGCCTGTCCATCGAACGCCGCCGCTACGCGGTACTGGTATTTGCCTTGCTGCTGAGCTCCGCTGGCGCACTGTACCTGCTGGTTCGATATCTGCGTCGGGAGAAACTTCAACTGACCGACACCCTCGCCAAGAATGCCGCGCTCGAGCATGAAGTGAAATACGATGCGCTCACGGGAGCGCTGTCGCGCGGCCACTTCCTCAAGCGCCTGTATTCGGAAGTCTCGCGAACCGAAGCGACCGACATGCCCGCCTGCGTCATACTCGTGGATCTCGACCATTTCAAGCAGATCAACGACACATGGGGTCATGCGCTCGGCGATACGGTTTTGGCCAACTTCGTCCACCTCTGTCACGAATCGTTACGCGAAGATGACATTTGCGGTCGTTTGGGTGGCGAAGAATTCGCTATCATCCTGAGTGGCGCCACGGAGGCCCGAGCCTTCGAAGCCGCCGAGCGGCTGCGCGAAGCCGTTCGCACCAGTCGCATTGCCGTCGACGACCGGACGCTTCAGTTCACGATCAGCGCCGGTGTCGCGCAATGGCACCCTGGCGATGACGCCAATGCATGGCTCAGACGTGCCGATGCAGCGCTTTACCTTGCCAAATCTCACGGACGCGATCGTTGCGCCCGTGAATCCGACCTCCGGGACCTCACCCAAGGCGGATCGTAACGGACCTCGGGCTGACCGGCCCGGGGTCGCCAACCCAGACCGGACCGATGCCCAAGACGAATTTCGCCACATTCGCCCCGTCGCCGCTGCGTGCCCTGCAATGCGGGGCGACGGCGCTATGCCTGGCCCTGAGCCAGACGGCCCATGCCGATCTTTCGCTTTTGCAACCGCCACGTGCGCTAGCCGGCGGAGCACCGCTCCAGCTTATCCTGCTCGCCACCCAGGACGCCCCGGGACGCAAGACGATCAAGTTGCCAGGCGAGATCGTCGTGCGCGTCTCCAACGACGACTTCAAGCCCACGCTGCTGCATCTCAAGCGCGCCGCGCTCGCGCCGTCCGAAGTCACGCTCTCGGGCGGCCAGTTCCAGCGCATTTCGTACTCCGCGGTATTGCCCGCCGAATGGCGCGGCTCGGTGCGTATCGAGCCCGTCGACTGGGATGCATCGACGACCACCATCGTGCTGGATCGGGCCGCGCCGGCGGAGCCGATGGTGGCAGCGGCACCGGTGGCTTCCGGCACGGGGGGCGGATCGCCCACCGCCGGCGCATCGGGATCTCCGGGCGCTTCCACCGCCGCGGCCACTTCCGGCGCGGTGGCCGCGGCATCCGCCGACGCGATTGCCCCCACCAGCGATACCGAGTTCGCACGCATCTCGTCCAATGAGCCGATGTACATTGCCTTTGGCAAGAACGGCGATGCCAATGCGCGCTTCCAGTTGAGCTTCAAGTTCCACATCCTGAAGCCGGACAATCCGACGTCGAAGGCCTTCCTCGACAATCTGTATTTCGGCTATACGCAACTTTCAATCTGGGATCTCGAAGCCGAATCGGCCCCTTTCCGGGATTCGAACTACCGGCCGAGCCTGTTCTACTACGTCCCCGATACCGGCGTACGCGCCGGCTGGTTTTCGTCGCTGGGCGTTGCCGCCGGTTTCGAGCACGAGTCCAATGGCAAGGCGGGTGCCGATTCCCGAAGCATCAACACGGTATTCGTCAAGCCCATTTTCAAGTTCGGCAATCCATCCGACTATCACTGGACGATCGCGCCAAAGCTCTATGCGTATGTCGAGAAAAATGACAACCCCGACATCCAGAACTATCGCGGCTACATGGATCTGCTTGTGTTGTGGGGCAAGCCGAACGGTTGGCAGGTCGGCGCAACGTTGCGCAAGGGTATGAAACGCAACTACGGCAGCGTGGACGTTCAGGTGACCTATCCCCTGGGCAAGCTGATCCCGGGGACCGGCGGCTATCTCTGGCTCGGTTACTTCACGGGCTACGGCGAAGACATGCTCGACTACAACCGGCATTCGCCGTCGCAGGTGCGGATCGGGTACAGCGTATTCCGCTGGTAGGCCCGCCACGGCGGGAGACGACGCGCAACAGCGTGTCACCGCCGCGGGAGCCGCGCGTTGCCAGCACGATCGAGGACGGCATCGACACGTCGTCCCGATGCGGCAACCGCCCCCGGCTACCCCGAATCGGTGCGCAATGTCCACCCGTCACCCCCGGACGTAGGGGAATCGAAACCGGCATCGCCATCGGTGAGATAATGGCGCGTCGGCACCCTCGCTCGCAGCCTAATCCGAAATATCCCTTATGTCCGAATTGCACGACCGTCCCGACAGCCCCTGTATTGGCGTTTGCTCGACGCTCTTCGACGACGTCTGCAAGGGTTGCGGCCGCACCGCCTCCGAAGTGTCGAACTGGGTGTTCTTTACCGACGAGGAAAAAGCGGCCGTGTGGGAACGCATCTCGCGCGAGGGCACGGCCATGCGTTTCTGCGACAACAGCGCTACGACTTCGCAGACTTGAACTGAAGCGACTTGTATTCGAGGAATTCCTCGAAGCCATAGACACCGTTCTCACGGCCATGTCCGGACTGCTTGAAACCACCGAACGGTGCCTGAACGTTGAACTCGCCGCCGTTGATGTCGACCTGACCTGTGCGGATCTGACGCGCCACCCGTACCGCTCGCGCCTCGTCGCCTGACCACACGCCTCCCCCCAATCCATAGATCGAGTCGTTGGCAATGCGCACGGCATCGGCCTCGTCCTGATAGGTGATGATCGACAATACCGGGCCGAAAATTTCCTCCTGCGCCACGGTCGCGTCCGGCGCGACACGCCCCAGTACCGTCGGCTGCACGAAAAAGCCCGCCTCGAAGCCTTCGGGCACAGCATCGCCGCCGGCGATCAGTTCCGCCCCCTCCTCCAATCCCTTGCGAATGTAACGCTGCACGCGCTCGCGTTGTGCCGCCGACGCCAGCGGCCCAAGGCGCGTCGTTTCCTCACGCGGGTCGCCCAGCGTGAAGCGCGCGACGGCATCCTTCACCAGTGCCTTGACCTCGTCGTAGCGCGACACCGGCACCAACATGCGCGTGTGCGCCGAGCAGGTTTGCCCGGAATTGAGATAGCACGCGTTGAGGGTTCCCTTCACCGCCGCGGCGAAGTCGGCGTCGTCGAGCACCACGGACGCCGACTTCCCGCCCAACTCCAGGGCCACGCGCTTGACCGTCTGCGATGCCACTTCGGACACACGCTTGCCCGCACGCGTCGACCCGGTAAAGGACACCATGTCGACATCCGGATGACGCGCCAGCACTTCGCCAACGACCGGGCCGAGTCCCGTGACCAGGTTGAAAACGCCAGCCGGCAAGCCCGATTCGGCGATCACCTCGGCAAGAATGAAGGCGCTGAATGGCGCCACTTCCGACGGCTTGAGCACCACGGTGCAGCCGGCGGCCAGCGCGGGGGCGACCTTGAGCGTGATCTGATTCAACGGGTAGTTCCACGGCGTGATCGCCCCGACAACCCCCACCGGCTCGCGCACCACCAGCGAATTGCCGACGCGCGCCTCGAATTCGAATGTCTGCGCCAACTCCGCGTACTTGTTCCAGTGATACACCGGCCCGCCGACCTGAATCGCACGCACCAGTTTGATCGGCATGCCGGTCTCGCCGGTCATGGCCTCGGCCAGTGCATCGGTGCGGGCCTTCAGGCCCGACGCGATCCTGCGCAGGTAACCCGCGCGTTCTGCCGGCGTCGTTGCCGCCCACGCATCGCGCGCCTTGCGCGCCGCGGCGATGGCAGCTTCCGCATCGGCCGCATCGCCTTCGGGAATGCGGCCCATGAGCTTGCCATCGGCCGAGTGAAAGACGTCCAGCGTGCCACGCCCGATCGGGGTGACCCATTGGCCATCGATGAAAAACTTGTCGTACGTCATCATGCAATGTCTCCTGAAGGGAGGTCCGCAACGAACACCCATTGTAGTCCGCCCGCCCCTCGCTTTCGCCGCGTCGCGCTGAAATCGACCGACGCCGATACGCAACTTCCGATATTCCCGGGAGGCCGACGGACGGAAGGCGCCATCGCGACATCGGCCCCGGCGCCCGCGCCCCATGCACGCGGCGAGCCGACGTCGACCGGATGCGCAACGGATGCCACCCGCAAACAAAAACGGGGCGCCTGCCATGCAAGCGCCCCGTCAGGGGACCCCACCTGTCGCGCCCGGTCGACGCCCCGGCATAGGCGACGCCCATCAGGATTCGGCTAGCACCGATTCCGGAGAAGCCTCAGACCTCGACGCCCTGGCTTGCCAGGTATTCGTCGTACGTGCCATGGTAATCCACCAGGGTGCCGTCGCTCTTCACTTCGATCACGCGCGTAGCAAGGCCCGACACGAATTCACGGTCATGCGACACGAAGACCAGCGTACCGGGATACTTGTCGAGCGCGATCTGCAGCGACTCGATCGACTCCATGTCCATGTGGTTGGTCGGCTCGTCCATCATCAGCACGTTGTGACGGCCCAGCATCAGCTTGCCCCAGATCATGCGCCCTTTCTCACCGCCGGAGAGCACGCGAACCGACTTGCGCACGTCGTCACCACCGAAGAGCAGCCGACCGAGCGAGCCGCGGATCACCTGGTCGTCGTCGCCTTCCTTGCCCCACTGCGTCATCCAGTCGGTCAGCGTGACGTCTTCCGGGAACGCCTCGGACGTATCCTGCGGCATGTAACCGATGTTGGCATTCTCGGCCCACTTCACGTTGCCCGCGTCAATCGGCAGATCGGCCATCAGGCTACGCAGCAGCGTCGTCTTGCCGGCACCGTTCTCGCCGATGATTGCCACGCGCTCGCCGGCACGCACCGCGCCCGTGAAGTTCTTGAAGATCTGACGGTCGTAAGCCTTCGAGATCCCTTCGAATTCGAACGCCAGGTTATGCAGTTTTTTCTCGAACTCGAAGCGGATGAAGGGGTTCTGACGCGACGACGGCTTGACGTCCTCGACCTTGATCTTGTCGATCTGCTTGAGACGGCTCGTCGCCTGGCGCGCCTTCGACTTGTTCGCCGAGAAGCGGCGCACGAAGTCCTGAAGGTCGGAGATGCGCTCCTTCGCCTTGGTGTTCGCGGCCATCTGCCGCTCGCGAGCCTGCGCCGACGCCAGCATGTAGTCGTCGTAGTTGCCCGGATAGATGGTCAGCGTGCCGTAGTCCATGTCGGCCATGTGCGTGCACACGGCATTCAGGAAGTGGCGATCGTGCGAAATGATGATCATGGTGGAATTGCGCTCGTTGAGCACGTCTTCCAGCCAGCGGATCGTGTTGATATCCAGGTTGTTGGTCGGTTCGTCGAGCAACAGCACGTCCGGATTCGAGAACAGCGCCTGCGCCAGCAACACCCGCAGCTTCCAGCCAGGCGCGACGTTGCTCATCGGCCCTTGGTGCTGATCCGTCGGGATACCCACGCCCAGCAGCAGTTCGCCGGCACGCGCTTCGGCGGTGTAGCCGTCGTACTCGGCGAACTTCGCCTCGAGCTCGGCGGCGTGCATGTAGTCGTCGTCCGTGGCTTCCGGATTCGCGTAGATAGCGTCGCGCTCGCTCATGGCGGCCCACATTTCGGTGTGGCCCATCATCACGACGTCGAGCACGCGCATGTCTTCATACGCGAACTGGTCCTGCTTGAGCTTGCCCAGACGCACGTTCGGTTCGAGCATGACGTTGCCGCTGCTCGGTTCCAGGTCGCCGCCCAGAATCTTCATGAATGTCGACTTGCCGCAACCGTTGGCGCCGATCAGGCCATAGCGGTTACCTCCGCCAAATTTGACGGAGATGTTCTCGAAGAGCGGCTTGGCGCCGAATTGCATCGTGATATTGGCAGTAGACAGCACAGGCGGTATCCGGGAGATGAGGTGCGGTGGCACAAAATTGCGCCACGAAACCGGATATTTTAACACCGATGCGTGTCGTGCGCCCCCTGCGCTCCCCTCGTCTCCTGTGAACGCTCCCAAATTTGGCGCGCGTCCCGGACACAGGCGCCCACCGGCTTTACGCTGCCTGGCGCCGTCGAGGCTCGCTCGCTCCGCCGACGAGGCCCGACCGGTTCAATCCCCCGGTGCCACCGCCCTGTCGCACCGGCGACACCCCCCTGTCAGAGAACCTTCACATGATGATCAAGCTAGGCGCGACGTCGCCCTCACGCCTCTCACGCCTCTCGCGCCACGCGCACCACGAGCACCGCCAGAGTGCCTCTCGCCCCTCCCGCCGCTCTCGCCTGGCGCGCTCACTGCGCCGCGCCCTCACGCTTACTGCAAGCGCCACGGCGCTGCTGAGCCTGACTCCGAGTGCGTACGCCAGCCCGGCCTCGGCCGGCGTACGCGCCGAAACCCTGGTCCAATCCACCAGCGCCTGGGATGGAACCCGCTACACCGCGTATTCGCCGGGACGCCCGCAGCCCACGCTCGTTCGCATCACCCTGGCGCCGAACACCCGGCTGGACTGGCATACGCACCCCATGCCCGCGATCGGATACGTCACCGCGGGTCACCTGACGGTCGAACGTGCCGACAACGGCAAGCAGCAGGCGTTCTCCGCCGGTCAGACACTCACGGAACTGGTCGATGTGGCGCATCGCGGCTGGTCAGGCAGTGCCGGCGCCGAGCTTCTGGTCTTTTACGCACGCACCGAACAGCAGCCGCTGTCGTTGCCGGCGAGCGGCGCAGACAAGTCCGCTCACGCTTCCGCCCCGAGCGCGCCATCGGTCCAGCCGGCCCGACCGGTGCCACCTGCCGCCAACGCGGCCCGCGCCGCCCAGGAGTGATCGGCGGCGTCGACACGCCGCAGGGGCGTTCAGCACCATAAAAAAACCGC
Organism: Pandoraea morbifera; assembly: GCF_902459575.1. Classification (NCBI taxonomy): domain Bacteria; kingdom Pseudomonadati; phylum Pseudomonadota; class Betaproteobacteria; order Burkholderiales; family Burkholderiaceae; genus Pandoraea; species Pandoraea morbifera. The sequence goes on along the minus strand of NZ_CABPSD010000001.1, from coordinate 18,688 downwards.
CGGCAAGACCGGCGGTTTTCCGTCATCGCGCTGCGCCGTCGCAAGACGGCCCACTGGCTCACTGCTTCGGCAGCGAGCCTTCCACGCCCTCGACGAACCAGTTGATCTGGTGCTTCTCGTCGTCGTTGAGCGTCTTGCCGGCCGGCACGATTTCCTTGCCGTCCTGCCCCTTGATCGGGCCGGTGAACGGGTCGTACTTGCCGTCGCGGATCGCGTCGTGGCGTGCAGTCACAGCCTTGCGCACCGCTTCAGGCACCGCCTTGTCGTTGATCGCCACCAGGTTGATCTCGTCTTCCTTGATGCCGCCCCAGACCGGCGAGTTCTTCCACGACCCCTGCATCACTTCCCCGACCGTGCGGATGTAGTACTTGCTCCAGTCAATGGCGGCGGACGCCAGATGCGCGTTCGGGCCGAACTTGCTCATGTCCGAGTCCCAGCCGAACGCGTGGATCTTCTTCTCTTCGGCCACTTGCATGACTACAGCCGAATCGACGTTCTGCATCAGTACGTCGGCGCCCTGACCCACGAGCGATTCAGCCGCCTGGCGCTCCTTGCCCGGGTCGAACCAGCTGTTGATCCATACGACCTTCACCTTGACCTTCGGATTGACTTCGCGCGCGGCGATGGTGAAGGCGTCGATGTTGCGGATCACCTCGGGAATCGGCACCGATGCCACGTAGCCGATCACGTTGGTCTTGGTCACATGACCACCGACCACGCCCGCCAGATGCGCGCCTTCATACGTGCGCACGTCGTACGTGCCGAGATTCGGCGCGGTCTTGAAGCCGGTGGCGTGCTCGAACGTCACATCGGGAAAGTCAGCCGCGGTCTTGACCATCGAATCCATGTAACCGAACGACGTGCCGAAAATCAGCTTGTTGCCCTTGCTCGCGAGATCGCGGAACACGCGCTCGGAGTCGGCGCCCTCGGGCACGTTCTCCACCCGGGTCACGCTCACCTTGTCGCCGAACTTGGCCTCGACGGCCTTGGCGCCCTGCTCGTGGGCATAGGTCCAGCCCGCGTCGCCCGGGTTGCCAATGTAGACAAATGCCACGCCCATGGGGCCCTTGCCCGCCGCGGCGGCCGACGCCTGCGCATCCGAAGCTGCCGCCGGCGCACTGGCCGTGTTGTTCTCCTGCTTGCCGCAGGCGCTCACCAGCATGGCCGCCGCCAGGCTGGCCATCGTGATCAGGACTTTACGTCGCATCGATTCTCTCCTCGTCATCGATTGTTTCGGGTTGATTCTTTTGTCGCTCATCGAAAGGTCGCACCGCCAGCCCGGGACATCAGGATCCGGCGAAGAACGGCTTGCCAAGCGATGCGGGCGCGTTAAGGCGAATCGTCTGCCGATTGCGCGAGATGACCACCAGCACCACGATCGTGGCGAGATACGGCAGGCTTGCCAGCACCTGCGAAGGAATCCGCATGCCCATCGCCTGCGCCTGAAACTGAAGCGCCATGACCACGCCGAAGAGCAGTGCCCCCAGCGCCGTGCGGCCGGGACGCCAGGTGGCGAACACCACCAGCGCCAGCGCGATCCAGCCACGCCCGGCCGTCAGGCTCTCCTGCCACAGCCGCAGATAGCCTACCGAGTAATAGGCGCCGGCCAGCCCCGACATCGCGCCGCCGAACAGCGTCGCGCAGTACCGGATACGCACCACCGGGTAGCCGATGGCATGCGCCACGGCGGGCGCTTCGCCGATCGAGCGCAGCACCAGGCCGGCGCGCGTGCGATACAGGAACCCCGCGATCGCCGCGAGCAGCACGATCGACAGATAGCCGAGCGGGTTGAGCGAGAAGATCGACGGCCCCAGCACGGGAATCGACGACAGGCCCGGAATCGGCATGTCGCGCAGCATCGGGATCGTCGCGTCGGTGTAGGGACGCCCAACATAGGCCGACAGACCGACGCCGAAGATCGTGAGCGCGAGTCCCGTGGCCACCTGATTAGCCATCAATGACAGCGTGAGCCAGGCGAACACGCCCGACATCGCAACGCCGGCCACCACGCCCGCGAGTACGCCGAGCCAGAGGCTGCCCGTTTGCACGGTAACGGCAAAAGCGCCGATGGCGCCCATGAGCATGGTGCCCTCCACGCCGAGATTGAGCACGCCCGACTTCTCGGTGACCAGTTCCCCCAGCGCGGCGAGCATCAAGGGAATTGCCGCGATCACGGCGCTTGCCGCCAGCGGTGTGAGCCAATGGATCCCGTCCATGCGTCGCTCCTCAGGCTTCGCTCGCCTGCGCGCGGGCGCGGCGGCGAAGTCGGTAATTCACGAAAACGTCGCAGCCCAGCAGACTGAACAGCAACAACCCCTGGAAAACCCCGCTGATGGCCTTGGGTAATTGCAGCGACGTCTGCACGGCTTCGCCGCCAAGGTACAGTAGTGCCATGAGCAGGCTCGCCAGCACGATGCCGACCGGATGCAGACGGCCGACGAACGCCACGATGATGGCCGTGAATCCATAGCCCGGCGCCCACGTCGCCTGGAGCTGACCGACCGGCCCGGCGACCTCGCCCGTTCCCGCAAGCCCCGCCGCCGCCCCGCCAATGAGCAACGCAAGCCAGACCGCGCGCGGTTCCGAATATCCCGCGTAGCGGGCGGCCAGCGGCGCGAGCCCCCCCACCTCCATGCGATAGCCCGCGAAACTCTTGCGCATGAAGCACCACGCCGCGGGAACCGCCAACACGGCCATGAAAACGGACGCGTTCAACCGCGTGCCGCGCCACGGCGCCCAGTGCCAGTCGCCGAAGAAGCGCGGAAACAGCGCGTCGCGGCCGAAGTTGATGGACTGCGGGAAGTTCATGCCGTGCGGGTCCTGCCACGGACCGCTGACCAGGTAGATCAGCAATTGCGTGGCCACGTACGTCAGCATCAGGCTCACGAGAATCTCGTTCGCATTGAAGCGCACGCGCAGTAGGGCGGGAATCGACGCCCAAAGCATGCCGCCCAGCGCACCGGCGACCATCATCAACGGCAGCAGCCAGGGCCCGCCGTGGCCGTCGAAATGGATGGCGACGCCGGACGCGAAAATCCCCCCGAGCAGCAACTGCCCTTCCGCGCCGATGTTCCAGACATTCGCGCGATACCCGATGGCAAGCCCCAGCGCGATCAGACACAACGGCGACGCCTTGAGCAACAGTTCCGACCAGCCGTTCAGACTGGCGATAGGCGCCAGGAAGAACGCGGCCATGGCCTGTGCCGGGTTCTTGCCGAGAAAGCTGAAGATGAGCACCCCGCCGGCGAGCGTGATGAGCGTGGCGACGAGTGGCGTCACGAGCCGCATGCTGCGGGAGGGACTTGGCCGCGGCTCAAGCATGAGATCGAACATGGTGTCTGGTGATCGATGGAAACCGATAAATACGTTGGGTCGGTGGCAGCCGTATCACGGCGACGGCGCCAAGTATGGCAATGGCGTGTGTCTCAGGCGGCGCGCTCGCCCGGCCCGCCGGGGAACATCCCGGCCATCCACAGGCCGATCTCGCGCGAATCGGTCTGCTCGGGCTGGCGCACCGGCGACAGGCGCCCCTGCGCCAGCACCGTGATCCGGTCACAAATTTCGAAAAGTTCGTCCAGCTCTTCGGACAGCACCAGCACAGCCACACCGCGCGCCGACAGATCGAGCAGTTGCTGGCGAATGAAGCTGGCCGCCCCGACGTCAACCCCCCAGGTCGGCTGCGCAACCACCAGAACCCGGGGCTCCTGCAGAATCTCACGCCCGACGATGAACTTCTGGAGGTTCCCGCCCGACAGGCTCTGGGCCACGGCGTCGGGCCCCCCGGCCTTCACGTTGAACCGTTCGATGCACAGCGAAGCGAACCGGCGCAACGCGCCGCGACGGATCCATCCGCCGCGCAACAACCCGAGATGTGCCGTGCCGGAAGCGCCCAGCAACGCATTGTCGGTCAGCGACATGCCGGGCACGGCCCCGCGCCCGAGGCGCTCCTCCGGCACGAAGGCCAGTCCGAGACGCCGTCTCGTGGCTGCCCCCATGCGCCCGACGGCGCGGCCGTTGAGCCGAATCGCCTCGGCCAGCGGCGCCTTGATCTCCCCCGACAGCGCGGCGAGCAATTCCGCCTGGCCGTTGCCGGAGACACCGGCAATGCCCACGATCTCGCCGGCATGAACGTCGAGATCGATGCTCTGGAGGTCGGTGCCAAACGGGTCGTCGCTCGCCATGCTGAGCGAGCGCAGCGACAGCAGTGCCTCGCCTGGTTGGTGCGGGCGACGCTCGATCTGCGGCAAGGCGCGCCCGATCATCAGCTGCGCAAGGGTCTCGGCCGTCTCCTCGCGCGGCACCGCGTGGCCAGACACCCGTCCGCCGCGCAACACCGTGGCCCGGTCGCAAAGATCGCGGATTTCGTCGAGCTTGTGGCTGATATAGACAATGCTGCAGCCCTCCGAGGCCAGCCGTCGCAGCGTGGCGAACAACTTCTGGACGGCTTGCGGCGTGAGCACCGAGGTGGGCTCGTCCATGATGAGCAGCCGCGGATTCTGCAACAGGCACCGCACGATTTCCACGCGCTGGCGCTCCCCCACGGACAAGCTGTGCACGTGGCGCATGGGGTCGACTTCGAGACCGTACTGGCCGGACACCTCGCGGATGCGGGCCGCGAGTGCCTTGAGATCGCGCCCGGCGTCGTCCAGCGCGAGCGAAATGTTCTCTGCGACGGTGAGCGTCTCGAACAGCGAGAAATGCTGGAACACCATGCCGATACCGAGCTTGCGCGCGGCGGCGGGACTATCGATGCGGACCGGTCGTCCTTCCCAGTGGATTTCCCCCGCGTCGGGGCGCACGGCGCCGTAGATGATCTTCATCAACGTGCTTTTGCCCGCCCCGTTCTCGCCCAGCACGGCGTGGATCTCGCCAGGCAACACGCACAGCGCGATGTCGTCGTTGGCCACCACGCTCGGATAGCGTTTGGTGATGCCGGTCAGCGCCAGACGTGGCGTGGCTTGCGCGGCTTGCAATGGGGATGTCACTGGCGCGGTCTCGGTCGGGATCTGCTGGCTTGGCCGGCCTGACAGGTCAGGCTTCGGGCGGGGACGAAAATACCCAATTCGCGGCGAAATGTCGAGCGTGTATCAATAAGACGGCAACGCCCCGCGCGACGGGCGCGACAAGCGTCGACTTTGGTGATAAGGGTTTTCGCTATGGAGCCCCGGCAGCTTGTGCCTCATAATGATTTACTTATGCAATTCCGGGTCCGACATATTCGGATCGTTATATTTCTCATGAGCCAAAACCGCGAACCGATTGACACCTATTTGCTGCGCGTTCTTCACACTTTGTTGATCGAGCGCAGCGTGACGCGGGCGGCCGTCAAGCTGAATCAGTCGCAACCGGCGATCAGCGCGGCGTTGCGCCGCTTGCGCGACATTACCGGCGATCCGCTTCTGGTGCGCGGTAAATCGGGCATGGTGCCTACGGAATACGGTCAGTCGTTGCTCGAGCCGACGCAAAACGCATTGCGCGAGATCGAACGCATTACGGTGCAGCAATCGAACTTCGATCCGGCAACGACCGTACGCACGTTTCGCATCGGCTCGCCCGATTATCTGAATACGCTGTTCGTGCCCACGGTGGTCGAACGTTTCCGCCAACAGGCCCCTAACGCGCAACTCGAATTGCATTCGCTCGGGCCCGCCTTCGACTACGAGCACGCGCTCGAGGACGGCAAGGTCGACATCGTCATCGGCAACTGGCCGGAACCCCCCGAGCAGTTGCATCTCTCGAACCTGTTCGTCGACCAGATCGTGTGTCTGGTGCGCAATACGCATCCGTATGCAAAGCGCGGCCTCACGCTGGAACAGTACCTCGGCAGCCCGCACCTCGCGCCCACGCCGTACTCGGTCGCCCAGCGCGGCGCCATCGATATGCACCTCGCGCGCGAGCGTCTGAAGCGCAACGTCGTGGTCACGATCCCGTACTTCAATCTGGCGCCTTACGTTTTACTCAAGTCGGACCTGATTTTCACCACGACACGCCTGTTCGCCGATCACTACGCCGAATTCCTGCCGCTCACGGTGGTCGAGGCACCCATCGATTTCCCGCCGATGCAGTATTACCAGTTGTGGCATGAGCGCACGCACTATTCAGACGAGGTGCGCTGGCTGCGCAGCGTGATCTCCGATGCAACACGCACGTTGCTCGAAGCCCGCCATCCGTCCTGATCCGTCCTGAGCTTTCCCGATCCGTCATTGGCCGTCGTTGGCGCGCCGGTTTTACCGGCGGAGCGGCCCCCACCGCTCCGCCGAACCGCACGGCGGCGTTCCCCATGCACGGGAACCCCACCCCGACTTCCCGCTTGCTCGGTGTCACGCCGCGTCCCACACCATGAATATGGCACCGGCGTGGCAACGCGCTATCGGGAGGCCTCGGCCAGTTGCCGCGCCAGCGCGTTGTGACGCGTGACGAGCGACGGCAGGTCGAGCGTCGCCAAACGCCCTTCCCGCACCACCACCCGACCGTTCACCACGCTGTACGCCGCTTGTCCAGGATTACAGAAGACGAGCGCCGCCACGGGATCGTGCAGGCCGCCGGCCATGCCGATGCCGCGCGTGTCGAACGCCACGAAGTCGGCGGCCATGCCGGGGGCGAGCCTGCCAATGTCGTCGCGTCCCAATACGCGCGCACCGCCCACGGTGGCGATCTCCAGCGCCTCGCGCGCCGTCATCGCGTCCGGGCCGAACCCGACGCGCTGCAGCAGCAGCGCCTGACGCGCTTCGTTGATCATGTTGCCCGCGTCGTTCGACGCGGAGCCGTCGACGCCGAGGCCGACCGGCACGCCTGCGTCGCGCATGCGGCGAATCGGGGCGATCCCCGAGGCGAGACGCATGTTGGAGCACGGACAATGCGCCACGCCCGTGCCGGTCCTGGCAAAGAGTGCGATGCCCGCGTCGTCGAGTTGCACGCAGTGCGCGTGCCAAACGTCGTGGCCGACCCAGCCGAGGTCCTGCGCGTACTCGGCGGGGGTCATGCCGAACGTTTCCCGGCTATAGGCGATGTCGTTGACGTTCTCGGCCAGGTGCGTGTGCAGCGAGACCCCGAAGTGGCGCGCCATCGACGCCGATTCGCGCATCAGGTCGCGGCTCACGGAAAACGGCGAGCACGGCGCCACGACCACACGCAGCATCGCGTAACGGCCGGCATCGTGGTAAGTCTCGATGAGTCGCTGAGTGTCTTTGAGAATCTCGTCTTCACGCTCCACCACGCGATCGGGCGGCAGGCCGCCCTGGCTCTGCCCCACGCTCATGCTGCCGCGGCTGGCATGAAACCGCATGCCGATCTCGGCGGCGGCTTCGATGCTGTGATCGAGCCTGCAGCCGTTCGGGTAGATATACAGGTGATCGCTCGACGTGGTGCAGCCGGAGAGCAGCAGCTCGGCCATGGCGGTCTGCGTCGAGACGCGAATCATCTCCGGCGTGAGGTTGGCCCACACGGGATAGAGGTTCGTGAGCCAGTTGAACAGTTCGCCGTCCTGCGCGGCGGGCAGCGCACGCGTAAGGCTCTGGTACATGTGGTGATGCGTGTTGACCAGACCAGGGATGACAACATGCCCCGTCAGGTCGAGCACTTCGTCGGCGCTCGACGGCAGTGCGTCGCTCGTGCCCACCGCCACGATCCGGTTGTCCTCTACGTACAGCCCGCCACGCGCGATTTCGCGGCGTCCTGCGTCCATCGTCACCAGCACATCGGCATTCTTGACGAGCAGCGTTTTCATCAATGCGCCTCCAGCCCCATGCCATTGCCGTTCGTCTCGCCGTGGCCGTTGGCTTCCGGGGCCTTGAAGCCGTTGAAGTAGGCGTTCAGGATTACGGCCGAGAGCGTGGCGAGCAGAATCCCGCTATGCAGCAGCGGCGCGAGCTGTTCGGGCATCTTCGAGAAGAACTTGTTCGATGCGACCGGAATCATCGCCATGCCGACGCTGATGGCCACAATGTACAGGTTGTAGCGATTTTTCGCGTAATCGACCTTGGCAAGGATCTTGATGCCCGTGGCGAGCACCATGCCGAACATCACCACACCGGCGCCACCCAGCACGAATTGCGGGATCGACGCGACAACGACGGACATCTTCGGAATCAGCCCGAACACGAGCAGGATGACCCCGGCCGCCGCGCATACCCAGCGGCTCTTGACGCCCGTCACCCCCACCAGCCCGATGTTCTGCGAGAACGACGTGTGGGGGAACGTATTGAACACGCCGCCAATGACGGTGCCCAGGCCATCGACGCGCAGGCCCGCAACGAGGGCCTTTTCATCGACGGGTTTGCCGACGATCTCGCCCAGGGCGAGGAACATGCCGGTCGACTCGATGAAAGTGATCAGCATGACGATGGTGAGCGTGACGATGGCCCACGGATCGAACACGGGCATGCCGAAGTGGAACGGCAGCACGACGTCGAACCACTTCACCTGGTCGAGTCCGTCGAAGTTGACCTTGTGGAGCATCAGCGCGATGGCGAATCCGAACAGAATGCCGAGCAACACCGCGATGTTCGAGAAAAAGCCTTTCACGAAGCGCGTGATCAGCAGGATGAAGATAAGCACTGCGAACGACACGCCGAGATACACCGGGTCGCCGTAGTCGGGATTGCCCACGCCGCCGGCGGCCCAGTTGATGCCCACGCCGATGATCGTCAGGCCGATGGACGTGATGACGATGCCCGTCACGATCGGCGGGAAGAAGCGCAGCAGTTTGCCGATCACGGGCGCGAGCAGCGTGCCGATGATCCCTGCCGCAATCGTTGCGCCGAAGATCCCGGGCAGCCCCAGTGACGGATTGGTGCCGATGGCGAGCATGGGGCCCACGGCCGCGAAGGTCACGGCCATGATGACCGGCATGCGAATGCCGAAGCGGCCCACGCCCACGCTTTGCAGCAGCGTGGCGATTCCGCAGCACATCAGGTCCGCGGAAATGAGAAAGGCAATCTGATCCTTGGGCAATCCAAGGGCGCCGCCGATGATGAGCGGTACGGCTACCGCACCCGCATACATCACCAGCACGTGTTGCAGGCCCAGCATGAACAATTTTCCGATCGGCAGTCGCTCGTCGACCGGATCCACGGCTTTGGTTGTCACACTCATTGCGTCTCCGTCCCAGGGGGGCTGTTTGATTGATTTTTTGGGGTGGCTCAATGGTGCAGGTCGACGCCTTTCGCGGCAAGACCGCCGGGGGCTATAGTGTTTTTTTCATGGAACGTATGCATGAATGCGTATCATGCCTCTCGGGTTTTCCCCGAGAATGCACGCAACCATTGGGCTTTCCGGGCGACGCGTCTCTCCTCGCGACATGGCCTCATATGCCTTGCGTTATGCACGCGATAACAAAAGCCCATAGTGGTCGCCGAATCCCCCGATGCGAGGCATTCGGCCTACGCTTGAACGCATGGCGACGCGCGTTTGATGCCGGTCATCTTTTTGTCTGGGGTGACATGGTATGTGCACGTTTTTATCTTTGGTATTGCGCGCGTTGCCCGGCTGCCATCTCCCTACAATGCACCCATCCATCACAGGAGACACCATGGGACGACTGACTACCCACGTACTTGATACATCGCACGGCAAGCCCGGCTCGGGCATTCGTGTGGAGCTGTGGCGCGTGGACGGCGAGCGTCGCTCGCTGCGCGACGTGCACACGAACAGCGACGGCCGCTGCGACAAACCGCTGCTCGAAGGCGACGACTTCGTCGCGGGCGAATATGAACTGGTGTTCCACGCGGGCGACTATTTCGCCTTGCAAGGCGTGGAAGTGCCGTCGCCGCGATTCGTGGATCGCGTTGTCCTGCGTTTCGGCATCGCCGAGCCGTCCCAGCATTACCACGTGCCGCTTCTGGTGTCGCCGTGGAGCTTTTCCACGTATCGCGGCAGCTGACAAGCCCGAGCGTGAACGTCAGGCAGTTGAGGAGAACATAAGATGGAAGCGTTTATTACCGACTGGGTCAACCTGTTGCTTCGGTGGTTGCATGTGGTGGCAGCCATCGCCTGGATTGGCGAGTCGTTCTATTTCGTGATGCTGGACAATGGGCTGAAGCCGCCCAAGGCCGCCGAGGACAGGCAGAAAGGTGTGTTCGGCGAGATGTGGTCGGTGCACGGCGGCGGCTTTTACCATGCCCAGAAGTATCTGAACTCACCGCCACAGATGCCGGAGGACCTGCATTGGTCGAAGTGGAAGTCGTACACCACGTGGCTGTCGGGCTTCGCGCTGTTCTGCGTGCTGTACCTGCTGCAGCCGCAGACGTACCTGATCGACAAGAACGTCATGGACCTGCAACCGGGTCAGGCGGTGGGGATTGCGCTGGCGTTCCTGATCGGCGGCTGGTTCGTCTACGATTTCCTGTGCCGCATGCTCGGCAAGAACGAACGCGTGCTGGGCATCGCCGTGGCGCTGTTCGTGGTGGCCGCCACTTACGCGACGACGCACATTTTTGCCGGTCGCGCCGCTTACCTGATCGTTGGCGCGATGATGGCGACGTCGATGTCGGCGAACGTGTTCTTCTGGATCATTCCGGGGCAGCGCAAGAGCGTGGCCGCGCTGGCCAAGGGCGAAGTGCCGAACCCCATCTGGGGCAAGCTGGGCAAGCAGCGGTCGGTGCACAACACCTATTTCACGCTGCCGGTCGTGTTCATCATGATCAGCAACCACTACGCGTTCACGTACAGCAACCCTTACAACTGGGTGATCCTGACGATCATCATGGCTGCGGGTGCAATGATCCGTCAGTTCTTCGTGCTGCGTCACGCGGGCAAGAACCTTTACGCACTTCCCGTGGCGGGCGCCGCCTTGCTCGCCGGCGTTGCCGTGTTCGCCGCACCGCGCCCCACGCCGGCGCCGGCTGCCGGGGCACATGGCGAAGCCGCCGCACCGGCCGTGAAGCTCTCGGAGATCCAGCCGATTCTCACGCAGCGTTGCGCCACCTGCCACTCGGCCAAGCCGACGATGATGGGCAGCGCCCCGGCTGGCGTGATGCTCGATACGCCGGCCGAGATCTCGCAGAACGCACAACGCATCTATCAGCAAGCCGTGGCGCTCAAGTCGATGCCGCTGGGCAACGTGACCCAGATGACCGACGACGAACGTCAGAAGATCGCCGCGTGGTTCAACGGCGGTGCACAACAATAACGCGGCCGACCGTCTTTCTTGCTGGACCCATGTTGGGGCGCTTCGGCGCCCCTTTTTTTCGCTCGCCTTTCGCAGCCTCCCACCATGGGAGCCAGAGCGAACTCACTGGGGAATGGGCCAGCACATCCTGTGGCGGCAGGACCGGGGAACTCCGGCATGAAGGTTGGTGTCTGTCAGAGGCGCCCGTCACTCGGTCGCGATCGACAAACATCATGAATTTCCTTCTTTTCTGCGCCTCCCGTCAGGGCGTCGTCTGGGTGCATCTGCACCAGGCGATGTTCCCTCCGTCCGCCCGCCTGCCTCGCTGAACGCGCCAACGCGCGCATCGGCGAGGCGGAGCGCTCACGCCATCGCTTGCGCGCGAGCGGCAACCCTCCCCCATTCCGACGTCTTCCATGTCCCGGATAGGCAAGCCACGGTGAACCGCGTCCCGACACGACGCGGTGCAATGTCATCGAGGGGACCATGTCTCTTTCCAATACAACCCATCACTGCCATCCATCGCAGGGCGCAAGGACGTCCCTGCTCAAGGAATTCACCTCGCTCGCCGTGCCGACCATCCTTTCGGGCTGGGTCTACACGGTCTATACGCTGATCGACGGCATCTTCATTGGCCGATACGTCGGTGAGCAGGCGCTCGCCGCGCTGAATCTGGTGGTGCCGCTGCTTTACGTGCCATATGCGCTCAGCGTGATGGTCGGCGTCGGCGGCGCGACGCTCATCGCGCGCCTGCTCGGCGAGGCGCGGCACGCGGAAGCCCGTCGCGCATTTTCCCAGGTCCTTTGGGTGATGTTTGCCGCGGGTGTCGCGATGAGCGCGGGTGTGCTCGCGTTCAAGCACGACATCGCCGCTGCGTTGGGTGCGAGCGGCGCCATCACACCACACGTCGTCGACTATCTGTCCGGCTGGGGCTGGTTTGTGCTGTTCGCGAACGGGCTCTACGCCATGGAGTTGTTCCTTCGTGTCGAAGGCGCGCCCGCGGCGCGTTTCGGCCTGTACGCGATGGTGCTGGGTGCGCTGGCCAACGTCGCACTCGACTATTGGTTCATCGCGGTTCGCGAGATGGGCATGTATGGTGCGTCGCTCGCGACCGGGTTGTCGATGATGGTGTCGAGCAGCGTCATGTTCGCGTACCATCTCGTGCTCGCGAAACGGGTCGTGCCCGCGCGTCGTGCATTCGGCGGCGCCGGACAAACGCACGTATGGCGCGCCATGTACAACGGCGCGTCGGAATTTCTCGGCGCCATCGCCCCGGCGTTGACAGTGTTCGTCTTCAACCGTGTGATTCTCGTGCACTTCGGCGAGCCGGGGCTGGCTGCCTACGCCATCCTGGAATACATGACGCTTGGCGCAACGGTCACGATGGTCGCGCTCGTGCAGAGCATGCAACCGATGATCAGCTTCTACCGCGGCGCACGCAACGCGCAGGCGCTGCGAGCCTCGTTCCGGCTGGGGGCGATCGCCGTGATGGGATTTTCGCTGATCGTCGCGATCGCGATGGCAACGTTGGCACGTCCGCTTACGTTCCTCTTCCTGCCGGCGGGCGGTGCGGCATGGTCGATCCTGGAGCATGCGGTCGTCTGGTATGCGCTCGCGTTTTTGCCTGCGGCGGGCAACCTGGTCGTCGCGGGCTATCTGACAGCGCTTGAAGCGCCGGGACCGTCGGCGGTCATCGCCATGCTGCGAAGCTGGATTCTGCTGCTGGGCATCCTCTGGGTGCTTGACGCCCTGCTCGGGGGCGACGGCATCTGGTACACGTTGCTGGCCACGGAGGCGGTAACGCTCGCGCTCAGCGTGTGGCTGTATCGCAAGCAGCATCGCCGTCACGGTGCGACGCCGGCGTAGGCCACCATGTCCGGCATGCCCGCCTCGACAGGCATATCGCGCCTGTCAGCGGGGTTGCCACGACCGCCTTTTCCTGCCACTCGCTCACGATGGCATGCGAAGCGACACGGTCTGCGCGAGCGACTGGACACTGCCCGCTTCCTGTGCACCGGGCATGCCCTCGGGAGGCTCGGCGCGTGGCGGCAGCGACGCGGGCACGTTGGCGGTGTCGCTCGCCGCCCATTGCGGCTCTGGCAACTCGTCGAAGACCTGACGCAATCGCGAACCCCATGTGTCGTGAATCATCTTGTAGTAGACGTTATCGTCATCGAGCGACGCGAAACGCGTCACGCGAAGGCTGTCTTCCTCGTAGACGAGCAGGTCGAGCGGCAGCCCCACGGAGATGTTGGAGCGCAACGTCGAGTCCATCGAGATGAGCGCGCACTTGGCGCCATCGTCGAGCGACGTGGCGGGCGTGACGAGCCGATCGATGATCGGCTTGCCGTATTTGGATTCGCCGATCTGGAAGTACGGATTGACGGACGACGCCTCGATGAAGTTGCCTGCCGAGTACAACTGGAAAAGTCGGCTCTTCGCGCCCGCAATCTGTCCGCCCAGCAGGAAGCTGCAATTGAAGTCGACGCCGAACGCCTCGAGCGATTTGGCGTCGCGCGCATAGACATCGCGGATGGCCTGCCCGACCACGCGGGCCACGTCGCCCATGGTCTTGGCGGTCCATAGCGTTTCGGTATCGCGCGCTTCGACGAGTTGCTGGCGCACCGCCTGCGTGAGCGCAAGATTTCCCGCCGAGAGCAGCACGATCACCCGCTCTGCCGGACGCTCGAAAACGAGCATCTTGCGGAAGGTGCTCACGTGATCGACGCCCGCGTTGGTACGGGTATCGGAGAGAAAGACCAGCCCGGCATCGAGCTTCATGGCCACGCAATACGTCATGTCGTTCCTGTCTCGCCGTGCGAGGCATGCCGCCTCGTCACATGTCACGCTATTGTTGTTGATCGGGCGGCACGGTGTCGACACTGACCGACACGTGCAGTGCCTCGCTCGCACCGCCGCTGCGCATGCCTCTTACGGGTGCGGCGGATTCGTAGTCGCGTCCCACCGCCAGACGGCAATAGTTGCCGCTGGCGAAGCACGCATGGGTCACGTCGATGCTCACCCACCCCGCCCCGTCCACCCATACGTCGACCCAGGCGTGACTGGCGGCGTGCGGCACGTCGCCCGGATCGATATAGCCGCTCACGTAGCGCGCCGGCACGCCACGCGCCCGGCACACGGCAAGCATGAGATGGGCGTGATCCTGACACACGCCCCGCCCGAGCGCCAGTGCCTGCGCGGCGGTGCTGGTCACGGCGGTGATCCCGGACGCATAGTCGACCCGCTCGCAAATGGACGCCGCGAGCGCGAGCAACCCCGCGGGCGTGCTTACCGCGGCGTCGGCGGCGAGCGCATCGATCGCGTCACTGCGCCCGGTCAGCGGTGTGGCGCTGGCGAAGCATAACACCGGCACGGCGTGGCTCGTTTCGTCCAGCTTGCCGTCGACGAGCGGCGTGGTGTCGACCTCGCCCTCGGCGAGCAGATGGATCTCGTCGTGCGCCTGATGCAGCACCAGGGTGTGCATGTCATTGCCGAACGCGTCTCGAGACGGCGTGAGTTTTCCCGGTGCGCTCAAGCGCCATTGCAGCACGCGCTGCGCCTGCGAGGCGCCCGGCGTGAGCCGAAGCTGCTGGATGGTATAACGCACCGGCGTGTCGTACCGGTAGGAGGTTTCATGACGGATGATCAGGCGCATGGTGTCAGGCCGCCAACGGGATCAGGAATGTCTGGCTGATTTTGTTGCCGAGCACGGAGACTCGCTCGAGAAACTCGGTCAGGACGGCGTGCAGGCCTTGCTGCTGGATTTGCCGGATGTCGGTGTACTTGAGCTCCGCCTGGAGTTTGCCGGCATAGCGCTCGACATCGCCGGACTGTGCGTTGGCAAGTGTCGCGAGATTTTCGCACACGCCGTTGAGCGACGCGAGTAACGAGCGCGGCATGTGGGCATTGAGCATGAGCAACTCGACGACGCGCTCGGGCGTGATCACGTCGCGATACACCTTCCGGTAGATCTCAAACCCCGACACGCTGCGCAACACGGCGGACCAGTAGTAGAAGTCGGTCGGATGCGACGCGTCGGGGCCCGCCTTGTCGACCCGCACAGCCTCGTGAAAGCGCACGTCGAGGATCCGGGCGGTGTTGTCCGCGCGCTCGAGGAACAGGCCCAGGCGCGTGAAGTAGAAGGCATCGTCCTGGAACAGCGTGCCGAAGCTCACCCCGCGCGAGAGATGCGAGCGAACCTTGACCCATTCGAACAGGTGGGCCGGATCTCGTTCCAGCAGATCGAGCATGCGCGGGAACTCGAGCCAGGTGCTGTTCACGGTCTCCCAAAGCTCGGTCGTCAGCGTGCCCCGCACGGCGCGAGCGTTCTCGCGTGCGGCGGCCAGGCAGCACGCAATGCTCGACGGGTTGTCGCGATCGCGCACCACGAAATCCAGGACATTGGCCCGGGTCGCGCGTGCGTGCTTGCGATTGAACGCAGGCTCCAGCTCAGAGATGCGCAACGTTGCGCGCCATCCCGCCTCGTTGTCGATGCCGGCCGCGAGCGCGTGCGCGACGTCGGCATCGTCGTCGTCATCGCCGAGGTCTTGCGGCAGTAGCAGGTTTTGCAGGTTGACGTCGAGCAGGCGCGCGGTATTCTCTGCCCGCTCCATGTAGCGAGCCATCCAGAACAGGTGGTCGGCGGTACGGCTTAGCATGATCTCTTCCCGTTGGGTTGTGAGGGATCGCCGGCAGGCGCGCTCATTTCTCCAGCACCCAGGTGTCCTTCGTCCCCCCGCCCTGCGAGGAATTGACGACGAGCGATCCTTCGGTCAGGGCGACGCACGTGAGCCCACCAGGCACCATGGTCACCCCCTTGCCCGACGACAGCACGAACGGGCGCAGATCGATGTGCCTGGGCGCGATACCCGCCTCGACAAAAGTCGGACATGCCGACAGCGCGAGCGTGGGCTGGGCGATGTAGCCGTCGGGCCTGGCGACGAGCCGCTGGCGAAACGCCTCGATCTCCGCTTTCGTCGCCGCGGGACCGACCAGCATGCCGTAACCGCCGGCGCCGTGGACTTCCTTGACGACCAGGTCGCCCAGATGATCCAGCGTATAGGCAAGATCGTCGGCGCGCCGGCACTGGTACGTCGGCACGTTGTTCAAGATCGGCTTCTCGCCGAGATAGAACTCGATCATGTCCGGCACGAACGGGTAAATGGATTTGTCGTCGGCAACGCCTGTGCCGATGGCATTGGCCAACGTGACGCGCCCGGCCCGGTAGACGCTCAGCAGTCCCGGCACGCCGAGCGTGGAGTCGGCGCGAAACGCAAGCGGGTCGAGGAAGTCGTCGTCGATGCGCCGGTAAATGACGTCCACACGTCTCGGACCGTTGGTCGTGCGCATGTAGACGAGATTGTCTTCGACGAAAAGGTCCTGCCCCTCGACGAGCTCGATACCCATTTGCTGCGCAAGGAACGCATGCTCGAAATATGCCGAGTTGTAGATGCCCGGCGTCATGACGACGACCGTGGGATCGTCAACGCCCGTGGGGGCGACCGCGCGCAGGCTGTCGAGCAGCAGGTCGGGGTAGTGCTCGACCGGTGCGATGCGATTTCTCGCGAACAGCTCGGGGAACAACCGCATCATCATCTTGCGGTTCTCCAGCATGTACGACACACCGGACGGAACACGCAGATTGTCTTCGAGCACGTAGAACTCGCCGTCGTCGCCCGTACCGGCCCGCACCACGTCGACGCCAGCGATGTGCGAGTAAATGCCGCCAGGAACATCGACCCCCTGCATCTCCGGACGATATTGCGCGTTCTTCAGCACCTGCTCCGCCGGAATGATGCCCGCGCGCAGGATGTCCTGATCGTGATACACGTCGTGGACGAATTTGTTCAGCGCCTCGACCCGCTGGCGCAAGCCGCTCTGCAAGGTTTGCCACTCATGCGCCGGAATGATCCGGGGAATCAGGTCGAACGGAATGAGGCGCTCCGTTCCAGCCTCGTTCCCATATACGGCAAACGTGATCCCGACTCGACGAAATGCCAGATCGGCCTCGGCGCGCTTGTGGTGCAGAACATCGTCTGACTGGCATTTGAGCCAATCGTCGAATCGCCGGTAGTGCGAGCGAGTCGCCCCCGTGATGCTCGCCATCTCGTTGTAGCTCTCGACCATACGCTTCTCCGCAGATTGCCGTGTCGAGATCGAGCAATATCCATGCCCGTCGTGGCAACCTGCGATTCTCGCGCCGACCCGGTGCGCTTTTTCGGTGCGGCCGCCATTTCCGCTCCGCTACGCGCGCCCCCCCGGATCGCTTCTAACGCCGTCCATGCACCGCTTTCGTGCCGACGACCATGCACCATGCGGGTGAAAAATCTCCCGCTACCAACGCAAAACGCCGAGGATCTCTCCCCGGCGTTCTCTCTTGCCGCTCCCTTCCCATGACTCGCCTGCCTCACAACCACACGCAGTCTTATGCAGCCTTTCGCGCCTTCTGCGCCACATCCAACGCCGCCTGCGTCAGCACATACGCACCCGGCAAATCCTGCTCGTCACAGTTGTGCCCCTCGCCACCCCGATCCACCACCACGAAGTCACTCAGTTCTTCCAACGCCAGCAACGGGTGATGCCATACCCCCCTCGCATAATTCACGCCCTGCCACCCATCCGAGACGAACGCCCGCATACGACTCACGTCCAACTCGCCCGCCGGCGCCACCACCACCAGATACGGCGTCGTCTTCAACGGGATGAACGCCTGGCTACCCAACGGGTGACGCTCCAACATCCTCACCTCGTACGGCAACTGCCTCGGCTGACCCCGGAACACGTTCACCAACGGTCGCCCACCCTCCGGCCCCAAATCCACCGCCGCCAGATCGTGATAACGCTCGGTCGTCCCCCCGTTGATCGCGAAATGCTTCGCCCCCTCCAACTCGATCACGTCGCCAAACTCCGCAAACGCCTCTCGCGTCAACCGCTCAATCTTCAACGCCGCACCCGCCATGTCACATCCCCCCTTTTTCACGCATTTGCCTTCACCAGCCCCCAGACCGACGCCGTTCATCGCGCCATCGCGCGCATCACGCCCGCACGACGAATGGGCCCCGGTGCCGCTTGCGACACCGCCGCCCGTCGCGCCGTCTTATGCCTTCCTGTCGCTCAACCGCCCCCACAGACGCAGACGCGACACGCCCCCGTCCGGAATGATGTTGAACCGGATGTGCGTGATCGCACCGAGCTTCTGCACCGGCGCCTCGAAGTGAAACTGGCTGTCCATCGCCAATTTCTGCTCGGGCAACAACACCGGCCAGAACATGGACTGCGTAATCAACGACTGCTCGGTGCCCCCGGTCACATACGCCCCCTGTATCGAACACCGGTCCGGGAAGTTGCCCTTGAAGTGCGCGGTGTCCACTTCGATCTTCGCGATCTCGCCCGGCTGCGCCAACGCAATGATCGCCCAGTCGTTGCCCGGCTCGCGACGCCGACGCGTCTCCCATCCATCGCCCATGTTCACCCCGCGACCCGGCATCAACAGGTTCGACGCCAGCCCGAAGTGCTGGTTGTTCGCGGCCACCACGTATCCCCCGTTCTCCATCGCGATGAGGTCGATGAGCTCGTCACGTG